>FR880111.1:0-66405 GCA_000434555.1 Clostridium sp. CAG:524
GTCCTTGAGGTCCTGTTGCACCAGTAGGTCCAGTAGGCCCAGTTATACCTTGAAGTCCTTGAGGCCCAGTTGCGCCAGTAGGTCCAGTAGGTCCAGTTATACCTTGAAGTCCTTGAGGTCCTGTTGCACCAGTAGGTCCAGTAGGCCCAGTTGCTCCACCGCTTGGTCCGGTAGGCCCTGTTGGCCCAGTAGGTCCGTAGCAAGTATATGTTGGTGGCATTAAATTACAATTATTTCTCATTCTTTATTTTTCCTCCTATATTATTATATTAATTAGTGTATGATAAGATAATTGATTTAGTCCATTTAGTATATTATAATGTAATTAAATAGAGGTAAAGTTATGTACAATATTGATAAATATAAAAAATTAGCCATGGGAAACTTAACAGATGATATGATTCCAGATATCATTAATGAAGAATGGCTTAAGTATGCTTTAAAAAACGAAATATTTAGAAGATGGGGATTTTCTTTCAGTAATTTAAGTAACAAAAGATTTGCTGGAGACTTTAGTGATGAAGTAGTAAGACAAGTTAATTATTCTACACTTACTAGATTTCCGGAAAAGAATCCATTTAAATTTAATACTAATTATTATAAAACGACACCTGATATAGATTCAGTGCATAAAAATGGAATAACTGGAGAAGGAATAAATATTGCAGTCATTGATAATGGATTTATTAATACTCCTACTGAAATTGATGGTAAAATTAAAAATTATTATGAAAGTTATGGTTCTCGTGGAGATCATTATCATGGAGAAATAGTTTTATCATATTTAGTTGGTAAAAATATAGGAGTTGCTCCTGATGCTAATGTTAGTTTTTACGACATTAATCCTGATTATTTTGAAAGTCATCCAGAATTAGTAGGTGATAATCCAAGAACACTTTATGGAAAACTCATTTATGATAGATTAGTAGAAATATATAATAAAAATTTAAGTGGTGAAAATACACAAATCGTAAATATCTCAAGTGGATATGCTAAAGCGTCTAATCTTGAAAAAGAATTTGCTTTTATCAAAGAGAAGCTTAAAGAGACAGGATGCTATGTCATAGATAGCGATGAATTTTCTAAATATTTTACAACTGTAAATACTGATTTAAATAATGAAACATATTACCTAAGTGATTGGCAACAAGATAATCATGCTTTACATGAATCAAAAGTAATGGTTCCAAGTAGTGAGATGGTTCCACTCTGGGGAAGTGATAAAGATTACATGTATCATGGTAACACTTCTTTTAGTTGGTCTATTCCTAAAGTATCAGGAATGTTTGCTTTAGCACTTGAAGTAAATCCTAAATTAACTTTTGAAGATTTCGCACAAATAGCTCGTGAAACTTCTGTTAATAATGTTATTAATGCTTCTGGTATTATTGAAAAAGTTAAATTTGATTTAGAAAATAACATTAAATTATAATCTAATTTTGCAATAAAAAAACTCTAATTATAGAGTTTTTAAATGGTTAGATATTTAATAATATTCCAATTAATTCTTCAATATTATGCATATAAATCATTATATTATCTAAATCATCATAATCTTTTACATCATCTTTAGTTAATAATTTATATTGAATATTTTTTTCATTTGCATATTTAATTAGAAATTCAAACATTACTTTTTGTTTTTCTAATATTTCATTACATTTTTGTTCTTTATTAAAAAATAAAAAATAAATTATTAAAACATAAGTTATTCATAAACAATAGAAATATCTTATATTATGGTACAATATTTATAGTTAAAAAGGTGATATAATGCTTAAAAATAAACTTGGTATTACTAATGAAGTTGAAGCGTCTAAAGAAGAATGAATTACGAAATTAAAAGCATTAGAATTATTTATTCCAACAAAATAAATGAAATGCCTCAAAATACTTATGTTGAAATGAATGTTGCTCATCCTTTTTGTGAAGGTAATGGGAGAAGTACTAGAATTTGGTTAGATATGATATTAAAAAAAGAATTAAATAAAATTATTGATTGAAGTAAAATAAATAAAGAAGACTATTTACTTGCAATGGAAAGAAGTCCAGTTAGAGATACAAATAAAAACTAATATAATTAAAAACAAAATACAGAATCATTTATCTGTATTTTTTGATATGACTTTATACATTATTATTGAAATTATTGTTAATAAGAATACACCTGTCATTACTAAGTCTAAATTAAATACTTGTGAACCATATAATATTAAATAACCAATTCCTGCTTTAGAAGTTAAGAATTCTCCCATAATTACGCCAATTAAACACATTGATATATTTATCTTAAATGTATTTAGTATTGTCTTTTTATTTTCTTGTAACACCACATTTAATAATATATCTTTTTTAGATGCACCAAATGTTTTTAATAATTTTATTTTTAATTTATCTGTACTTACAAATCCATTATATATTGTTTGTATACTTACTATTAATGAGATAAGTATAGCCATTAATATAATACTTTTTATATTAGCACCTATCCATATTATTATAATAGGGCCAAGTGCTACTTTTGGAAGACTATTTAATATTGTAAGATATGGATCTAATACTTTAGCAATAAAACTATGATTATAAAGTATAATTGATATTAATAATGATAGTATACTTGTTATTACAAATGATATTAATGTTTCTTTTACAGTAACAAATATGTGAGTAAATAAATTATTTTGAATATATAAATTCTTAATAGTAATAAGTATTTTTTTAGGTGAGCTAGTTATAAATGTATTAATTATGTTTTTATTTGATAATATTTGCCATATAAGTATAAATAGTATGAATATTGATATTTGAGTCATAAGAATAATTATTTTATTTCTTTTAATCTTTTTTAAAAAGTCTTTTTGTTCTTTACTCATTATTATCAATTTCCTTCCATATTAGGTCATAATATTCTCTAAATAATGGGTCTTTTCTATTTTCAATTGGACCTTTTTTATCTTGTAAAGTAATTGTATGTATATTTTTAATAACAGCAGGTCTATTTGAAAGAACTATTATTTTATCACACATAGAAATTGCTTCACTAATATCATGTGTTACGATTAATACTGTTTTTTGTTCTTCTTTTATTATATTGTAAACATCATTACTAACTTTTAATCTTGTTTGATAATCTAATGCACCAAATGGCTCATCTAAAAGTAATATATCAGGATTACAAGCAAGAGTTCTAATAAGAGCTAGTCTTTGTTTCATACCACCAGATAGTTCATTTGGATATTTATCTTTAAAACTATAAAGTCCATATTTTATAAGTAAATTTATTGTAAAATCTTTTGTATTATCATTTAACTTTTTAGATATTTTAAGACCTAATATTGCATTATCATATATTGTTAACCATGGAAATAAGCATGCATCTTGAAGCATATATCCAATAGTAATATTATCTTTTATAGATATATTTCCAGAGTATTCAGTTTCAAGTGATGAAATAATATTTAATATTGAACTTTTACCACATCCGGATGGACCAATTATACCTATAAATTCATTTTTATATAAGTCAAAGGATATATTATCAAGTGCTTTAGTTTCACCATGTATTGAGTGATAAGTTTTACTTATATTATTAAGTGATAGTAATTTATTTGTTGAATTCATTTGTTATTAATATATTAGAATCTAGTTTATTATTTATAAATTTACCATAGTAAAGTATATCTATTAATTTGTCATAATCTTTACTATTAACATATGTATTATCATACCATGAGTCTGCATTTTTATATCTATCTATTAGTATTGCTAAATCTTTTAAACTTGTATCAGGAAATTGATTTATTATTACTTTTGCGATAGTTTCACTGTCATTTTCTCTAGTGAATTTTATACCTTTATTAAGAGCATTATTAAATCTTTGTATCAATCCTTTATTGTTATTTATAAATTCTTCACGAGCATAAAATGCTGTATATGGAACTATTCCTGATAAGTTACCAAGTGATGTAAGAGGGCAACCATATCCTTGCTTTTCTATATTTAAAGCATTTGGTTCAAATAGATTTACAAAGTCTCCTTGACCACTTATATAAGAACCTGTAAGAGCACTAAACTCTATACTTGTATCAATATTAATATCACTTTCATTAATACCATTTTCATGAAGAGCATATTTAAACATTAATAATGGCATACCACCATTTCTACCAGCAAGTATCTTTTTACCTTTTAAATCATTAAGTGTAAAATTGTCTTTTAGTTTACAGTCTCCAACTATAAATTGTCCATCTCTTTTAGTTAAAGATGCGAATGTAAGTAGTTTTTCTTTAGAATTATTATAAATGTAAACAGTTGCCTCAGGTCCAGAAAATCCAATATTAACATCTTTACTTAATACAGCTGTTCCAACTTTATCAGCACCAGGAGTAAGTACTACTTCAATATCAATATTCTCATCTTTAAAGTATCCATTTTCTATAGATACATACCATGGAGTATAAAATACAGAATGTGTTACTTCTGCAACAACTAACTTTTTATTTTTAGATTCTTTTTCTCTTATACCAATTATTATAGTTAAAACTATTATTGCGATTAATGAAAAGATAGTTAAAAATATTTTTTTCATATATCCTCACTTTCATATTTAATATATTCAAATATAATAAATTTGTTATTTATATATTGAATTTTTTTATTTATCATTATATAATTAGTTTGTATAATGTGAAGGTAAGGAGGATGTAATGAGGTGCTTAGCAAATGTTTTTTTAAAACAAAAAGCTAAATGCATTCTTAGAAATGTTGATATACTTGTTTCTAAAGAACTAAAACCTTATCCTAAAGATATAGAATGTTTTGAAATTTGTGTCGATAAGTTTTATGAATATTTTATATTTGGGAGAAGAGATATTACTAATACTTTAAATGAGTATGAAGATATTTTTAATAAGTATGATGTTGATAATATTGTAATAAAAAGAATGCTTTTACTTATATTTGAAAATGTTGTTGATTATTTAGATATTATCAATAATCCAGTGGAATTTGAATGGTATTATTTAGTTGCTAAAATGATGCTTTTATGTATTATGTTAGAAGAACTAACTAATTCGCTTACAGTTCCTAAGGTAGACTATTATACTGCGATTAAATTATTAGAAAAAAAGAATAGTTATTTATTTGATGATGAATCTAAAAAACTATTTAATGATAATTATTTAAAGATAATTAAGAATATCACTAAAAGTGTTAGTTCTAGTAAGAAATGTTTAAACATGCTATCAAAAAGTCCATTAAAAGTATATTACGATTACATGGGTAATATAGATGGGTATAATTTATTTATTTCTAAAGTTAATTTTGATAAAAAATACTTTGAAGGAATAGATGAATCTCATGCTTTTGATGCTTTTGTTAAATATGGATTTGCTCTTGATTTTAAGTATATTGAAGCAGAACATATATCTTTTGAAGTTATTAAAAATGTTTTTGATAATAAACCTAATACATTATATTTCGTAAAGCTTCCAAATGATTTCTTTAAGCTTAAAACTAATATTACTAAAATGTATAATATTGTAGAACCTAAAACAATACGTAATTTTGTATTCTTAGTTCCATATAAGGAATTTATGAATAGAGATGTTAAAGTAAAAGAACTAAAAAATTATGGATTTAAATTAGGTGTATATGATTTTAATACAGTTGAAAGTAAAAGTCTTAAATTAAAGAACGTAATTGATTATGTTTATTTTAAGCATAATAAGGTATCTAATTATAATAGTATTGTTGAATTTTCACACAATATAGGAGCAACAATAATAGAAAATGATGGTAATACTTATAAAGTGTACAAATAGGTGAATCATGAATAATAATGTAATAAAAGTTAAAGCAGAAAAAATATATAGAGGAAAACTTTTATCAAGAGTTATTAAGATGGGATTACTTATTTTATTACTATTTTTTTCATTATTATATTTAGTACTATATGTTGTCAATAGTAATGGATATTTTACTATTAAATTAGACAAGAATTTGAAAGCTGAAAGACATATACTTTTATCTTCTGACTCAGAATTTTCTACTGAAACTGTGGAAATTAAAGTAAAAGGATTAGAGTATATGGATAATATTACTGAATCATGGATACCAATGGATGAAGTAATAAAAAAAGAGGGCGATAATAGTGGTGATAACTATATTGCTTATACATACTTTATAAAAAATGATGGAGAACAAAAAGCCGATTATAAAAGTAAGATTGTTGTCGAATCAGTTATAAAGAATGTAGATGATGCTGTTAGGGTTGCGGTATTTACTAATGGCGAAAAAAAAGTTTATGCTAAAAAGGCAAAAAATGGTAAAGAGGAGCCAAATACAATTGCGTTTTTATCAAATCATTTAATTATGGAACAAGAAAGAAATGGGTTAGAACCTGGACAAATGGACAGGTATACAATTCTTGTTTGGTTAGAAGGAAAAGACCCGGAATGCATCGATGACATTATTGGCGGAGAAATGAAAATGTCAATGGTAATCACTGAAAAAAGTGAATAATTTAGAGAAAGGAAATGTATATGGAAAATCAAAATGATAATTCTACAAATAATACTTTTCAACAAGCAGAAGTAGTTACTCCTGTTGAAAATAAAGTTGTAGAAGAAACTAAAAAAGAAAAAAAAGAAGAATCTAATGATGGTAGAAAAAAGATTCTTACAGCTTTCTTAATGTTAATAGTAACAGCTATTTCATTAACAACAGCATCATATGCATGGTTCACAGAAAATACAACTGTAACTGTTGATAGTATTGATGTTAATGTTAGTGCAGCAAATGGTATCCAAGTTTCTGTTGATGCTGTTAACTGGAAAGCTAATATTACTACTGCAGAAATAACTGGTTCTGCATATCAAGGTAATACTAATCAATTACCTAGTCAAATTGTACCAGTTTCAACAATCGGAGAAGTTGATACAACTACAGGATTTATGAAAATGTTTAAAGGAAGTATTGAAGCTGATGCTGGTACTGCTCATGGTTATAAAATAGTTGCTTCACGTTCAACTGAACAAGCAGGCACACTTGGAGACTTTATAGCATTTGACTTATTCTTACTTGCTACACAACCAACAACTGTATATTTAACAACAACTTCAGATGTTATTGCTAGTGGAGCTGACACTGGACTAAAAAATGCAGCTAGAGTTGCATTCCTATATGAAGGTAGTGCAGCTACTGGTGCTAGTGCTGATGCTATCGCACTTAAAGGTGCTACATCTCATGGAAATGGAAATACAAATATATTCTGGGAACCAAATAACAATATACATAAACCAGGAGGAGTTGCTCAAGCGCAAAACTACGGACAAACTAGTTTTACAACTAATACAGTAGTTCCAAATTATTTAGGTATTAAGGCTGATATTACTGCAGAAACAGCACTTGATTATCAATCTAATAGTGCTACATATTTTGATACTGTTACACCTGATATAACAACTCCAGAAGATAATAATGCTAATGGAGAATATAAAACACTATTTAATTTAGCAGCTGGTATTAATAAAGTAAGAATATATGGATGGGTAGAAGGACAAGATTACGACTGTGAAAACAACGCATCTGGTACTAATATCAAATTTAATATTCAAATATCTAAGAATGCTAATCCATAATAGAGAAAGAGGTGTAGAATGAAAGGGAAAAAAATATTTAAGGTTATTTTAGATGTGTTAGTGTGGATAATTATTATCCTTGCTGCTAGTGTTACTTTGATTACACTAACTTCTCGTGAAAAAGGAGTTTCTCAAGTATTTGGATATGTGCCATTAAATATTCAAACAGGATCAATGGAACCTACAATTATGACTGATGATTTAATCATCACAAAACAATATGATGGTAAGAGTGAACTTAAAGAGGGAGATGTTATCTCATTTAGAGCAACAGAACAAGATACTTATATCATTAAAACACACCGTATTAAGTCTGTTTTAACTGTTAATGGTATGACTTCATATGTTACTCAAGGTGATAATAATACCGGTGAAGATCCTCAACAAGTAGCTCCTGGTGATATTATTTCTGTATGGAATGGAACAAGAATTCCTAAATTAGGAGCTGTTCTTACATTCTTAAAGACTAAAGTTGGATTCTTTGTATGTATAATATTACCACTTGCAGCATTCTTTATATATCAATTATATAAATTTATAATGCTATTACTTGATTATAAAAAAGTTAAATGATTTGTTATATAAATTGACTACGAAAGTAGTCTTTTTTATTGTAGTAAAATATTGTATTTTTCTTGTAATTCTATATTCAAATATGATAAAATTAATATGAATATAGAATTAAGAATAGAGGTGAAGAGAATTGTCAACATATATGAGATTTTTATATGACTTTATGGAACAATTCTTTTCTGGAGTTATAAATATTTTTATGGGTGTTGTTAGAGGATTTGGAAAGATGTTTAACTTTAAAGCATACTTATCAATACTTAAAGAATATTCTTCAGAATTTTCAGTTGGTCAATGGATATTAGTAGGAGTAGCAGTACTTTTAGTATTCGCTTTTTTAGCAGGAATATGTTTCTTAATATATCTACTTATAAGAAAATATTTAAGATTTAGAAAAACACTTGTTGAACAAGAAAGTTTGCTTGAAGAAGTAGCTAAACTTGATAGAGATGTTATAAGACTTAATCAAGAAAAAGAAGAATTATATGCTTTAAAAGTTTCTCAAATAGGACTTACTCCACAAGTCAGTGGAAGTAATATAAAAATGGATATGCCAAAAGAAATTAAAGAAGAAAATGGTGAAGAAAGTGCTGAAGGTGAAAAAGCTGAAGAAGTTCCAACTGAAGCAGCTAATGGAAGCAGATTCTTTAAATTAACTCAAATAGATGAGGAGTATGCTAATAAGACACCTGAAAACTTTGGCAATACATTTACACTTGAAGAATTATGTGAAACATTTAGAAATTTTGCAGCATCAAGAATGAAACTATATTATAAAATTAAAATTATTAGATTATTTGTAGCAGCTCTTGGAGCAACAAGACTTGTAATTTTACAAGGTATCTCTGGTACAGGTAAAACATCACTACCATATGCGTGGGGTAAATTCATAAGTAGAGATGCAACTATCGCATCAGTACAACCATCATGGAGAGATAGAACTGAACTTTTTGGATACTTCAACGAATTTACTAAGAAGTTTAATGAAACAGAAGTTTTAAAAGCAATGTATGAAGCAAGCTATAATGATGAAATGTATTTAACAATACTAGATGAAATGAATATCGCTCGTGTTGAATACTATTTTGCGGAAATGCTATCAATATTAGAAATGCCTTCTCGTGATGAATGGGTAATTGACTTAGTACCTAATGTATGGCCAAACGATCCAAAACATTTACCTGATGGAAAACTTAAAATACCAGATAACATGTGGTACATTGGTACAATCAATAACGATGATTCAACATTCATGGTTACTGATAAAGTTTACGACCGTGCTATGCCAATAGACATAAATGATAAAGGTCAAGCATTTGATGCTCCTGATACACCTGGTATTAGAATTAACAGTAGTTACTTAGAAAGCTTATTTAATAAAGCAAAAGCAGAACATCCAGTATCACAAGATACATTAAATAAACTTGAAGACATGGATAATTATGTTATTGAACATTTTAGACTTGCCTTTGGTAATCGTATCGTTAAACATATCAAAGAATTCGTTCCAGTTTATGTAGCGTGCGGTGGTACTGAACTTGATGGATTTGATTATATTCTTTGTAAAAAAGTCTTAAGAAAATTTGAACAATTAAACTTATCATTCATTCGTGATGAAATAGATGGATATGTTAAATTTTTAGATAAGACATTTGGCAAAGAAAATATGAGTGAATGTAAAGAATATTTAGCAAGACTTAAGAAAGCAATGTAATAAGAAAGGATTTGTATGAATAAGAATGAATTATTAAATTTATTAGATGACACTGATAGTAAAGCTATAGAACAATTTTGTGGTTCGAATGATTCACATGTTGTTATTAATTCATCTTTTCAAAGTGTTGAATATGATTATTCATGGATAGATAAGATAGAAGAAACACTTGTATATCTAGATAATATCATTAGAAATCCTAAAAGATTTATCATGCAGGAAGAAGAAGTTGTTCCTGTTGAAAAAGCTAAAAAAATAAGTCAAGAAACAATTAAACATTTAGCTCAACATACAGATTTAATACAAGATGTAGACGAAGATGGTACTATTACACCAAGTAAAGTACTTAACGTACATAAAGAAGAAAGTTTTGATATTTATGAGAATAGATTTATAATTTCACTCTTAAATAATCTAAATTACTTCTTTACTTTAAGAAAACAAGTTACAGCAAGTGGCAGTTATGCTAAAAAGAAAAAAGTAATGACTTACACAGGTAAAACTAAACTTGGTAATGAAGAAGTAAATATAAGTTTAAATATGCAAACAAACTTCTCTGAAGATTTAGGTGGTGTTTCAAGCAGTGGTGAATCAATCGAACAAAGAATTGCTAAAATAGAATTAGTAGTAGGAGATTTCTTAAAAACACCATTTGTAAAAGAATTAGCTAACGCAGCACCTGTTAAATCACCAATAAGAAAAACAAACACTATACTTAAGAATCCTAACTTTCAAAAAGCATTAGAATTATGGGAATTTATTGAACAATATGACGTTAAAGATAAAAAAGAAACAAATGACTCTAAAGAAAGTGTTGATGAAGAAAAAACTAAAAATAGAATGGATGGAGCATTCTTTTTAGATTATGTTATTCTAAATGAACTTGATAATAATAAAACATATAAAAAAGATCAAATAAATAGATATGCTCTTAAGAAATTAATGGAAGACTTTATCGCTAATAATAGAAATCATTCTATGAAAGAATTTAAGAAAATATTACAAGAAGAATTTAAACTCGCATTAGAAAAAGAAGAAAAAACAGATAAAGAAATTATTAAGAGATTTAAAAATTTATTAAAACATTATAGAAAAAATAAACAAGATGCATTTGCATATTTGAGGTAATAAGATGAATAAGGATATGAATAAGAAAATTAGTAGTACAATTATTAAAATGATAGCTATAATTGTTTCTATCTTTGTTTTTTCTTATGCATGGTTTGTTCATAATGAAAATACTCACATTAATGCAATTGAGATTGGAACTGCTAAAACTAACAATATTCAAGTTAGTGAGGATGGTGGTAATAATTGGGGTACTTCTCTTAGTATAGATGTTGGAGAAGGGTTCAGATTTGATAATGAAGTTACAAGTGATGGTATTAATTTTTATAAAGCTAATCTTAAAAATGATGATGGCTATCCTCTTCATTTTATAAATGCTACTGTTAATAAAGATTATTTAGATTTTGATTTATGGTTTAAAAATGATACAAGTGTTAAATTATTTTTAGACGATAATTCAAGAGTTTATCCAGAATGTGGTACTGATGAATCAGATTTGATATGGGATGAAGTTACTGGTAGTTTAGATTCTATAACAAGAGTTAGTGCCTATGGTAACTTTAGTAGAGATTTAATCGCAGGAGCAGTTAGAGTTGCATTTATAAAATATAATTATGATGAAGAAAATGATGAATATATTTTAGACAATACACCTAGTCTTGTATGGGCACCTAATCCTAATTATGAAATTATATCAAATGGAGAAGATTTACTTACAGCATCAATTACATCAACTAATAAACAAAGTTATAAATATTTAAAAGTAAATAGTGGAAGTAATTTTGTAGAAAGTGATATTCCTAATTTAATAGATACTATTCATGCTAAATATAGTAGTAAAATGGCTAATGGAGATACGCCACTTGTTACTATTGAAACTACAGATGGAGTAGAAAAAAAAGCTGGATTAAAAATAAGAGTATGGGTAGAAGGAAATGATAGAGATGCTAATAGTGCTTTAAAAGGTGGCATATTTAAATTTGATTTATCATTCATAGGATTACAAAAGAAAGATAACACTAATATTCCAAATGTAAGTAAAAATGGTAATTCAATAAGTGGTATCAATAATACCATGGAATATTCAATAGATAATGGAAATAAATGGATAAGATATAATGGCAGTGATGATTTATCATTTAAAAGTGGTACTCATGTATTAGTTAGATATAGTGAAACTAGTGATTACTTTGTATCTAATTATGTGGAACTAGATTTTTAAGAGGTGTATTATGAGTAATAAGTCATTTTTTAAAATTATATTGTTAATTGGATTTACAGTTATTCTTATAATAAGTTCTTATGCATGGTTTCAAGATAGATCTAATCCATCTATAAGCTTATCTAATATTCAAGTTTCAGCAGCAGAAGGTCTTGTTATTAAATTACAACCGGATAGTGCAGCAAGAAATACTGTTAGTTTAAATAGTGTTCTTGAAAATTTTAATGAATTTGAACTTAAACAAGTGTCAAGTGTTGATGCAGTTAATTTCTATACGATAGACTTTAACGAAGGTTTAACTTTAACTGACCCAGAATTTATAAAACTTCCTGAAGTAAATGGTAGTGTATCTCAAATGATTGAAAATGGTTATATTGATTTTACTTTCTATTTACAAACTGAAGATTATCCAAAACATGTATATGTACATAGAGATACATCTGTTACAGGTCCTGCTTATGATGCCCTTAGAATAGCACTTACTTATCCAACCACAGATAATACAACATCAACAATTATATTTGGAAAAACACCTGAAAATGGTATTACAGATGAATATACTACAAATGCAATTATAACAGCAGGTAAGTTTAAATTTGGTAATATACCTAGTAGTTTCTATACAACACAACTTGTTCGTAATTTTAGTTATAAAGATGGTGGAAGAAGTAATAGCGATAGTGATACGATTGATACTAATAAAGTATTATTTACAATACCAGCTAATAGTAGAATGGCTATAAATTTGAAAATATGGTTAGAAGGCGGAGATATAGATTGCACCAATGCACTTGCATCAACATTTCTAAATGTATTATTTAAATTTGGTAGTGCTAATGAATTACTAGCAGCTCCAACATTAACAGGAAATTCTAACTATACAATAACTGGCCTTGATACTACAATGGAATGGGCCACAACAAATACAACAACAACAGTATGGACACCTGTAACAAATAGTAATATGCAATTTACCGGTTATCAATCAGTATATGTTAGAATTAAAGAAGTAGTAGGTGTTTCACCAGAAAGTTATGCTACTCTTGTAACATTCCAGTGAGGTAGCATATGAAAAAGATATCAATATTATTAAGTATATTAGTTATAATCTTACTTACAGTAAGCGCATATGCATGGATGCAAACAGAACCATCACTAGGAGAAAATATAGAATATAATAGAGATTTCTATGTAACTGATAGTGATATACAAGTTAAACTATATGCACTTATTGATAATAAATATGTTTTACAAGGACAATATTCAGACGATGAATTATTAAATTTAGACTTAATGTATCCAGGTAAAACACAAAGATATAGATTTGAACTTACTAATATTAATCCAACACCAGCAAGAGTAAAGATAGTATTTACAGAAATAACTGGAAATATAAATTTACTTAAAAATTATTTAAAGATAGGTATTACTAATCCAATAATTGATAACTTTAAATTATCAGACAGATTAGAACATAATGAAGAGGATGATAGATACTTCTTTGATTTTGCAAATAGTGTTACTATCCCAGCAGAATCAACACTTAATTATTATTGGAATCTAGAAATAGACATAGATGCTCCAAATTCATTACAAAATACAAATTTAAAGATTAACAAAATTATGTTTATAAAACCATCATAATTTAGAAAGGATTCATATGAAAAAAGTAATAAAGAAAATATTAAACATACTCAAAATAATTATATTAATATTACTAATACTATTTGCACTATTCACAGTATATCAAAAAGTATTTCCTAATAATCCTAGTGCTTTTGGATTTAGAACTTATTCTATTATTACTAAAAGTATGGAACCAGTTCTAAAAAAAGGAGATGTAATACTCGTTCAAGAAAGAAATACAAGTTCATATAAAGTAGGAGATATAATTACATTTAAGGGAACGAGCGGAGACTTAAAAGGAAAGATAGTTACACATGAAATAGTTGGAATTAAACTAGAAAATGGAAAAAATATATTCTATACTAAAGGTATACAAAATATAAGTGAAGACCCAGCTGTTTATGAAGATGAAATATTAGGAAAATATATATATAAATTTAAATTCTTTAGTTTAATAGAAAGAATAATGGATACTAAAATAGGATTTATATTAATTATAATAATTCCACTAGGATATATTTATTTTTATGAAATTAGAGATATAATTAAAGATATAAAAAATATTAAGAATAAGGAGTAACATATACATGAAAGATAGCATTAATAAAATTTATAATGCGATTATCAATTATATAATTGATTTCTTTCATGTGTTTAAAAAAAGATTTAATAAATTTAAAAGAAAAACTAAACGTAAACTTAGAAAACTATATTATTATGAAATACTTGGTGTTATAGCTGTATCAGTTTACTTCTATAGATTCTTATGTAAGATATATAAAAAGCCTATATTTAAAAAGTTTAGAAATAAAAGTAAACTTTTATATAAGAAATCTCTTGTTAAACTTGAAAAAGCTAAATATGATTATGAAACATATTTACTTGAGATAAGATATGATACTAAAGATAAAATGGATAATGTAAAGAATAAATATTCTAAATATTGTACTAAAAGAATTCTTGCGAAAAGTTTTGTATTAATAGCTTTATCTGTATTTTTGATATATGATACATATTCATGGTTCTATAATGAATATGTAAGTAAGGGTACTAAGATTAGTTTGGGTACAGTAGAACATATAGTTAATCAATATGATAAGAATGGTAATTTAATTGGAATAGAAGGAGATATTGTTACTGTTGTTGAAGAAGATAACTTAGCAAATACTTTTAAGAATACAAGATATGTTGAAATAAAAAATACTGGTTCTCTTAACTTAGATTATAATTTAACATTTACATTAGATGGTACTATGTCTAATGCTGGTGTACTTTATTATAGAGTAATTGATATTACTGAAGATGTAATTAATACTACTATTACAAGTGGTTCTAATACTAAACTTGAAGCTTATGCTAAAAATAATCCAACACCTAATAATCTTGAAACAGATGCAGTTAATCCAGTTTCAAATATGACAACAATACCACAAGTATTAATAAAAGGTGAAATTGATAAAGATGAAGATAACCTTGAAAATAATTATAGATATTTTAGAATAGATTATGGTATGTATCAAAGTGTTAATTCTGCACTTTATTCTGGTGCTTCAGTTGCTGTTCATGCAAAGGTGTATTGTACTCAAAGAGGAATAGACGCAAGCCTTATAAATGAAGGACAAATATGGTTAGTTGAAAATGAAGAACAATTTAGAGATGCAGTACTTAATGCTTTAAGTGGAGATACAATTAAACTAGCAGATGACATTACTATAAATGGAAGTGTAGATTTACAAAGAAGAGTTGGTATAGATGTAGATACATATAATTTACATGTTACTGGAGATCTTGTTTATGATTTTGTAGAACTTGGTAAACTAAAGATTGATACATCTAAAGGCGGTAAAATAGATGTAGATAGTAGACTATATGTAAATGCTCCTAAATCACAAATACATTTTACAGGTCTTAATAAAGACTATGATATTTTTGTAGGAGGAGAATTTACTGTAAATGGTATACAAAATGAAGAAGAAGATGGAGTCCTTTTAGAAGCAGTAAGAATTGTTAAAAATAAGATAGGTAATATTCCAGCAGATATAATAGTACTATCAAATACAAGACTTACTATTGCACCTAATGTAGAACTTAATTATGTAATTGGTGCTCCTGGAAGTACAAACATAGAAATATTAAACAATGGTACAATTACTCAAATACAATTACAAGATATGAATCTTATTGATTCATTCTCAAAATATCAAATATATATTTACAACTTAAATACAATACTTGGAGTACTTGGAGGTTCATCAATAATCTTACCATCAAACTCAACTCCATATACAGGACCTAATACAGGTAATACATTAATTATAAGAGGAGTTAGTTCAAATGATATAACTGTTTCAGGTAGTGATCACTATACTGGAGATGATATCAATCAAGGAGCTCCAGAAGATTCAGTCGTACCAATACAAGGAGAAGTAGATTCATATTATGTTTATATAAGAGATAATAAAGAAACTTTAGAAGGACTTTTAAAAGCATATTTTGATGAAATAGATGCGGCTACTACAACTGATAAAATAACCGCTATTAAAAAGTTAGTAATTTATACATTAAATCAAGCATATTTTGAAAATGATGACTTCAATTATATAGCAAGTGATGCAATGCCTAATATAGAATATTTAGGACTTCAAAATGCAACAATAAGTGATAATAAAACAATTAATAAAATAGCTAGTAATACATTAAAAGATAAAACATCAATAAAAACATTAATATTATCAAAAACACTTACTACTATTGGTGATAATGCATTTGCAAATGTTAACTTAGGTAGAATAAGTACTAATAGAACATTTAGATTTTTATCAATACCAAGTTCAGTTACAAGTATAGGTTCAGGAGCCTTCAAAAATGCAAAATATGTTAACTTTGAAGGACAAATACCTCCATCAGTTGCAAGTGGAGCATTTAACAATGTATCTAATGGTACAAAATTCTTTGTTCCAGAAGGAGCAATAACAGCATATAGAGATGCTAATAACATTAATGAAGCATATATATATTATGCAGCAACACTATCAGACAATAAAAGATATTTCTTATATGATTATAAAGATGGATATGGAATATCATACTTTATAAATAGTGTATCTGTTGGATCTAATTTAACAATACCAAATACAATAACTATGAATTCTATTACTAAAGACATAACCGCTCTTGGATATAATTCATATAGAAATTTAATTACACCAGCAACAGGTACTAGTGTAGTTATTCCAAATACAGTTAAATTAATAGATAGTTATGCATTCTATGAAGATAATATAATAGATATAAATTTATCTAATGTTGAAATAATTAATTCCTATGCATTCTACAAAACAAAACTTACTAAACTAGAATCTAATACAATAACTACTATTGGAGACTATACTTTCTATGAAAATCCTATTACATATATATCACTTGGTAAAATAGAAAAAATAGGTAAATATGCATTTACTAATAATACAACATTATATGAAATGGATTTAGGTCCAGTTAAGAGTATAGGTGATTATGCATTTTATAATTGTCCTCAACTCGGTAGAGTATGGTTTAGAAATATGACTACTGTTGTTGTTAACAATGGTAAAAGTATAGACCTAACAGTTGGTGAAAATGCTGTATTTACTAATTGGGGAATGTATCTTGATGGAAGACTTAGGGTATATGTTCCAGATGGTAATGATAGTGAAGGATTTAATTATCTTGAAGGATATAAAAAATTATTCCAAGGAAGTAGTGCATTTATTTATCCAATGGGAACTATTATTGGTAACTATAAACATGTAGCTATACCTTATGATTGGGGAGAATATAGTGTTAAAACTGTTACTAAGAAAAATGGTGCTGGAAATGATGTTACAGCTTATGAAATAATAGAATATCATGGAGCTGATTTAACAAGTAGTTATCAACTTCCAGATATAATAACTGTAGGTGATGGACTTAGTGCTTCAATAAGTGGTAATTCATGGCAACAAGGTACTGGATATAGATATGGTGGAACACTTACTATAACAAATAATATGGATACAGCTGTTACAGATTGGACAGTTAGATTAGCACTCCCAGATGGCGTTACATGGGGAAGTACATACACAAATGCAGTAGAAAATATAGATGGAAATATAGTAACATTATCTAATGCAACGTATAATGGAACAATAAATCCAAATAGTAGTATAAATATATCGTTCTATTATGATACAATTAGTCAAAGCCTAAGTGCATCAATACTTAGTACTTATTCCTCTAGTACACCAATCATGAATATAATATCAATAGGAAAATATGCTTATAGACATACAATTTCAAAAGAAAATCAAACAATAGATTTAGTCGCAAATAACTTACTTAACATTGATGCCCATGGTTTAGAAAACATTAGTGTTAAATCGCTTACATCAAGTAGTTTAGTATCCATAGGTGATTATGGACTTTATAATACAGCACTTCAAATAGTAACACTTCCTAATCTAAATTCACTAGGTAATTATGCTATGTCAGGAATGGATACACTATATAGCGTTAACTTAGGTAATATAAGAGTTATGGGAGAGAATGCTATTAGTAATAATCCTAACTTAGAACAAGTATTCATAGGTACAACTGATACAGATAATATGTCAGTTCATAGTACTGCAATGAGTAATATAGGTGCTAACACTAATAATAGACTTAGAATATATGTACCTGATACAAAATTAGATTTCTATAAAACATTATTTAGTACATATTCTGATTATATTTATCCAACTGGTACAATAGTAGGAAGTTTCGTTAATACACCAATTCCATTTGACATAGGAGAATATAGTGTACGTGAAATTACTGTTAAAGATAGAAATAATAATGATGTAACAGGTTATGAAATAATAGAATATCATGGACCGGATATATCAAATACATTCATGATACCAGAAACAGTTACAATAAATGGAGAACAAAAAGATATTATATCTATAGGTTCTTATGCATTTAAACATACAAAAGTAAATGGTACTGGTAGTGATATTATTAACAATAAATTGTTAGTTATTAATGATCATGCATTCGAAAATATTAAAGCCATAAATTCATTTACTTCAAATAGCTTACTTGATTTAAAAAGCTATGCATTTAATAATGGAAGCCTTATATCTGTAAATACACCTAATTTAAGAAGTATTGGATCATATGCTCTTGCTAATATGAATGGTTTATATAAAATAAATCTTGGTAAAGTATATAATATGGAAGCAAATTCAGTATATAACTTACCAAACTTAGTTCAAATATTCTTTACACCTCCAGAAGAAACTAAAGTATTTGATCAGTATGCATTTACTGATGTAGGAACTCTTACAAGTAATAGAATAAGATTTTATGTTGCTGAATCAGTAATAAGTAGTGAAACACAAATTCCAACTACAACAGCTATCAATGTTACAGATACATGTAATAGAACATTAACAAACAGAAGATATACTTATACATGTACAGTTACTGTTAGAAATAATACAGGACATGAATTATCTAACTGGACAACATCAATACATCTAGGTAATGTTTCTTTCCAATCTGCAACAGATGTTTCATATGAAAATTCATCATCAAGTGTTAAATTTACCAATACAAGCGCAAATGGTAATTTAGCAAACGGAGAAAGTACAACATTTACATTTGTAGTTAGATCTAATAATAACTATTCAGCTTGGACTTACTTAAACAACCATTTATTTGATTCAACTGGTACATACTATACAACTAATACAACAACTAAAAATGATTATTTAACTGATATATATGCTAATTCATTTAGGACAGAATATAAAGATTATTTCTATGATTATGGAACAATACTTGGTGATTATAGTAGTTCATCAATGCCATATAATATAGGTGAATATAGCGTTATATTAAGAGACCACACTACTAAATCTGGCGAAACAGTTACAGGATGGGAAATAGTTGAATATCATGGTGCTAACTTAAATTCAAGGTATATAATACCAACATCGCTTACAGTAGATGACAAAACTTATGATGTTATTGGAATAGGTGATAGAGCATATAGATGGGCTACAATGGATTCAGGAGGACAATTTGATATTGTTACTACATCTATTAGATATGTTTATGAATATGCATTTTATAATTTAAATGGTGTTCATGAAATTAATTTACCTAACACTGACTTTATTGGAAATTATGCATTCTTTAATAATAAATTATATAAAGCAACAACAACTAGTTTAATTGAACTTGGTGCCTATGCTTACGCTAACAACACAAGTCTTAATTATGTAAATGCGGGACCAGTTACAAGTATAGGTGAAGGTGCATTCTATGGATGTATAGGCATGGAGCAAATGTTCTTCACATCAACTGAAGCTGATAGTGGCGCAAGTGGAATGAAAATAGGAGTAGGAGTTAACTCATTCTATAATGTAGGTACTACTCTTGGAAAAAGATTTAGAATTTATGTTCCAGATGGAACAATAGGTACTTCTGATGTTACATATCAAGAAGCATATAAAAAGACATTCCCATCAAATGTAAAAGATTATATTTATCCAACTGGATATATTATTGGTAGTTATAAATATGGAGCACTACCATACGATATAGGTGAATATAGTGTACGTGAAGTAACACTAAAAAATATGTATAATGCAGACGTAACAGGTTGGGAAATAATAGAATATCATGGACCGGATATAACTTCAACATTTGAAATACCAAATACAATTACCGCAGGTGGTCAAAACTTAGATGTTGTATCAATTGGTACTTATGCTTATTATGGAGTAGATGTACAAACTGGAGAAAGATGGATAGTAAATCTACCTAATAGTGTCGTATTAATAGGTGATTATGCATTCTATAAAACAGATGTTACAAGAGTATCTGGAAATCAAATAACAAGACTTGGTAAATATTCATTCGCTGATTGTGAAAAACTTACTAATGCAATATTTAATAGTGTTGTAATAGCCGATGATTATTGTTTATATAGTTGTGGAGCTATATCATATATTCAATTTGGTACAGGTACTACTTCTATCAATGATTATGCATTATATAACCCATATCAAGGTGGACCAAATACAACACTTAGTATGCAAGTAAGTTCAGTTCCTACAACAGCGTCAACTGCACTACCAGAATATGAAACTGTACTTTTTGGTATATTCTATAGATCACATTTTACATATTCAGTTCCATCATCAGTATTAAGCGATTTCGAAAGTACTACACCATGGAGATATCATAATTCATCAAGTGCTCAATACTCTTCTGACTTCTTATATATACTTGATAATAATAATCAAATAAGAATAACATCATACACAGGAAATAATAATACTGTTACAATACCAGATACACTAGATGTAAATGGAGTAAGTAGAAGAGTTACTAATATAGCACCAGATGCTTTTGATGGTAACAACTATGTTAGAAACTTAACACTTCCAGCTTACTTAAGTGAAATACCTGGTGGATTCTTAGATGGTAATACAGAAATAACTAATATATATGTAAGTGCTAATAATACATCATTTACATCAGTTAATGGAGTATTATTTGATAAAGATGAAACAACATTAATAAGATATCCTAATGGAAAAGGAAGTCAAAATTATACTGTACCAAATACTGTTAAAACAATTGCTTATAGAGCATTTGCTAATCAAACAAATTTATATACTATAAGAATGGGTAATAGTTTAGAAAGTATAGGTGCTTATGCATTTACAGGATGTACTAATTTAGCTACTTATACATTCTATACAGATGTACCTAAATTAACAGCTTATGCAACATTTGAAAAAGTATATAATTTAAATATATATGTACCAACAAACTACTATAACAACTATAATACAGATGTATATTTCAAACGATATAATAGTTACTTAGTAGAGAATTAGAAGTAGAAATACTTCTTTTTCATTGAAAAAATGTTTTAAAATATTTTCATTTGTTCGCTTTTAATAATATATCTTAAATGTTATAATGATTAAGAGGTAAAGAAATATGACATTAAATGATAAACAATTAGAAGCAGTAAATCACACTGAAGGACCTTGCTTAGTACTTGCAGGGGCTGGTAGTGGTAAAACAAGAGTACTAACTGAAAGAATAATTAAATTAATAGATGATGGAGTAAGTCCTTATAATATACTAGCTATAACATTTACTAATAAAGCAGCTAAAGAAATGAGAGTAAGAGTTCAAAATAAAATAGGTGATGTAGCAAATTCAATATTTATTGGTACATTTCATTCTTTTGGACTTAGAATATTAAGAGAAAACTATGATGCGATAGGTTATTCATCAAATATAACTATACTTGATACAGATGATACTAAATCATTAATAAAAAGAATATTAAAAGAGAATAGTTTTGATCCAGCTGATTATGATATAAAACATATTATAAGTAAGATAAGTAGTGCTAAAAATGATGGAATAAGTCCACTTGAATTTTCTAAATTATTTTTAAATGAACACGATAAAGTTATAGGTCTTGTTTATGAAAAATATTTAAAATTATTAAAAGAAAATAATTCAGTTGATTTTGATGACTTATTATTAAAACCAGTTGAAATATTTAAGAAAAGAAAAGATATATTAGAAAAATATCAAGAAAGATTTAGATATATTTTAGTAGATGAATATCAAGATACTAATAGTATTCAATATGAATTATGTAAGATGCTTGCTAAAAAGTATAATAATATCTTTGTAGTAGGCGATGCTAATCAATCAATATATTCGTGGAGAAATGCTGACTATAGAAATATACTTAATTTTGAAAAAGATTATAAGAATGCACATGTAGTATTACTTGAAGAAAATTATAGAAGTACAAACACTATATTAAAGGCAGCTAATTCTGTTATTAAGAATAATAATGAAGGAACTAAATTAAATCTATGGACTTCTATAGGTGATGGAGAAAAAGTAGAATATATAAGAGTTGAAGACGAAATCAAAGAAAGTAGTTTTGTTATAAATAAGATAAAAGAACTTGTGAGTGAAGGTTATAGTTATAGTGATTTTGCTGTTCTTTATAGAACTAATGCTCAAAGTAGAACAGTTGAAGAAGCATTTGTTAGAAATAATATTCCATATAATATAATTGGTAGTTATTACTTCTATAATAGAAAAGAAATTAAAGATTTAATCGCATATTTAAATTTAATATATAATACTAATGATTCAGTTAGTTTAGAAAGAGTAATTAATACACCTAAAAGAGGTATTGGTACTAAAACTATTGATAATATACGTGAGAAAGCTAATATGAATGATATTTCATTATTTGATGCGATAGATAGTGGTAAAGAACTTGAGTTTAAGAAACTTATTCTTGAACTTATTGAAGACTCTAAGACTATGAATCTATCTGATTTAATTGAAGATGTACTTGTTAAGACAGGACTTAGGCGTGAATACGAACTTGATAAATCTATTGAAAGTGATACTAAAGTAGAAAACTTAAATGAATTTAAGAGTTTAGCAGTTAATTTTGAAGATAATGGTATTTATGATTTATCAACATTTTTAGAAAATATTATGCTTGTTAGTGATAAAGGTCAATATGCTGAAGATGATAATAATGTTAATATTATGACACTTCATTCAGCAAAAGGACTTGAATTTAATATTGTATTTATACTTGGTATGGAAGAAGGTATTTTCCCTCATAGTAGAAGTTTTGAATCAGCAAAAGAACTTGAAGAAGAAAGAAGACTTTGCTATGTTGGTATAACTCGTGCTAAAAAGAAATTATATTTATTAAGTGCTCGTACAAGAACTTTATATGGTAGAACAAGTGGCACTATTGAAAGTAGATTTATAAAAGAAATAGATCCAACACTTATAAATATTAAGAATGAAAGTGTAAAGAAAGATGAAAATAAAAAAGTAAGTAATATGTATAGTAATAAAACTGTAGATGGACTTAAAGCAGGTGATACAGTTATTCATACAATCTTTGGAGAAGGCGTAATTATAAAGATAAGTGGTGATATTGCTACTATAGCATTTAAATATGGAGTTGGCATTAAGAGTATAGCTGCTAATCATAAATATTTATCTAAAAAGTAAATACAGTGTATATTGACAAAATATTAACAACTATAAAAATATATTAAATAACGATGAGAATCATTAACTGAGTTACGACTAAAATAGTTAAGTTATATTACTTAACTATTTTAAATATAAAAAAATATCTTTAGAAGAATATAAAGATACAATAGAAGAAGTTTACTGTAAGATAGACAACACATTAGTTCAAGGATTAGAATATGTTAATGGAGACTATACTTATAGATATATGAAGCAGTAAGATATAGTACAGGTTCTGACTTAGCATGGAATAATATAGATAAAACATATGCAAGAATAGATAGCAGTATTAACAAAGGATATTTTACGAAAAAATAAAAGGATAGGTATTAAACTATCCTTGTTTTTTAATTGGCTTTATCAACCAAATCCTTATGTTTATGATAGAACTCTATAAGAGCATTATCATATTCATCTTTTGACTTTAAAGGTTCATAATATTCTTCATTATCTTTTAAAACTATCTTTTGTATTAATAAATTTCCATCATCATTTGAATCTACTAAGTAAGCATATTTAACATCACCAATAGTAATAATATCTACTTCATCATACTCTTTACCATCTATTTCCACTGTATTAATTATCATTTTAATCCAACACCTTCTTCTTTTTCTTGTATTTCTTCACTAACAATTTGATCGAATACACTTTGTTCATGTGCATAATGATTTATAGCTGATTGTAAATCAGGATTACCTTTTTTATCCACATATCCACGTTTTACTAACCATTCATTTAAAGTATTTATATCTTTAAAATCCTTTTCAGCATAACTTCCTTCTTCAGCATATTTTTTAATACCAGATATAACTAAATCAATATTTGTTTCACCATTTTGACCAACTTTATTATTTAAATGTTCTCCCATATCTTCACATACTGAAACAAATGTTATATCAAGTAGTCTATCATCAAGTGATACTAAATCTTTAGCAATACCATCTTGATCATAATAATATGTATTAGCATTTCTTTTAGTATTTTGTGAAACAATACCGATATTTGTACTGTCATATCTTGGATTAAAATCATCACCTTTAACGTATACAATAGAACCTACATCTTTACCAAAATCATGTAATGAACCTTTTGGCGTAATATCAATAGTTCTAGCAGCTAGAGTAATACCACCAGCAGCAACAATAGCAGCAAGAGCAACTATATATCCATTAGGATTTTTCTTTTTTCTTCTAGGTCTTCTTCTAGTTACACTTGTCATTGTACTTGATTCATAATTATTAACTATTTTCATAGCATCTCTTTCTTTGAACATAGCATTAATGTCACTCATATCAATACCATCATCATAACTTTTAAATTTATTATTTGTCATATCTTACCTCTATATAAAATATATAAATAATTTAACAAAAAGTCAATGTTTGTATGTAAACTATTTAAAATATATGTTATAATCATAATTAGAATAAAGAGGTTAAAATATGTTTAAAGAAATGAAAATGAGACAACTTCAAAAACGAGCTAATGCATTTGTTAATTCTTTAGAAGGTAAAAGTGATAAAGAAGTAGAACAAGCATACTTAGATAATAAAGAATTTACTAATAATGAAATTGTACTTAGTTTTTTATTTTTTAAACATCCATCATTAATAAGAATATTACCACTTGATTTTCAAAAATCACGTATCAATAGTAATCTTTCAATGTTTAGAAGTGGTAGTAATGAAGCACGTAAGTCACTTGTAAGTGACTGGATAAAAGATAATAAATTCTTTATGAATGCTACTAGTATTGGTATGGATGATGAAGAATACAATAACTATTTAAAAATATATTTTAATCAAAAAGAAGATATAGTAAAACTATATATGGATGATTTAAGACGTGTAGTTGAAATATTATATCGTGAAGATGCTCGTGAAACAGAAAAAATGATAAGTGAAGAAGCAAGTAAATTCACAACTAGACAATGGGATTTTATTGTAAAAGCAGAACCATCATTAATCAAATATGCCCCTAGTGATGTACAAGATAAATATTCACTAGATGAAAAATATATAAAATACATAAGTGGAGATGCAAAGCATAAATATATAGATGAACAAATAAAGAAAATAAAAGATAATAATGAATTATTAAATGAAGCACCTATAGATATAAAATGCGAATATATAAATAGATATCCATTTATGATTAACTATATAAGTAGTAATTCACTTATAGAATTATTAAAATATGATATAAACTTTATTAGATACATCAATATAACATCATTTAAAAGAGAAGAAGATAAAAGCATAGAAATAATATATGAAATACTTTCTAATATAGAAAATAAAAGTGTAAAAGATATAGTAGATATAATGATAGATAAAGGGCTATTTAATGCCAAAGGTAAAGTATTTAGATATGATCCTAAAAGTAATGATGTTACATATCAATATACAAAAAGACTAATTAGAATTTTACAAAATCTAAGTATAGAGCAAATAATACCACTAATACAAATAGATTCTAATTATGTTCTTCCATATGTAGTACCAGTGTATAATGACAATACTGACTTGCGAGATAAAGAAAAAATAGTCGTTGACGCTGACTTTAGATGTTTAAATTTACTTAAAGCATATTATGGAGAAGAAATATACAATAAATATTATAAAGTAGTTAATAAAATATATAATGATTTCTTAGCTAATTTAAATAGTTATGATTATACAAAAGATCACGATTCAATATTTGATCTCTTTAAAATACTATTCAATAAAAATATAATATTAAATAATTCATTTGATAAAATAAGTGTATATATAGGTATGTCAATATTTTATAAAGGCAAAGAAACTGATAGAACTCGTAAAGTAACAACAAAAGTATTAAATGAACTACTAACTAATGCATATAAAAGAAATGTAAATATAAGTAAACCATTATATGATATATCATCATTAGAAATATTTGATGAAAGATTATCATTTATACCATATAACTTACTTAGTGATTTTAATGACTATAATTTTACTAATTTTAGTACATTATTATATATTGCTAAAAATGAAACTAATGTAAGATTATTTAAATATTATTTAGATATAGTTTTTAGTATATATGGAGAAAACAAAGAATCACTTTATAGAGCAATAGAAAACTTTACATATTATAAAGAAATAATAAGAGATATTATAGATAAAGATTTAAATGATGAAGAAACTAAAAATCTTATAGATTTAATCGCAACATTTGGTAACTTTAATAATATTACTAAAAAGAGTGAACTATCTAGTTATGATTTAACAACAGTAAAAAACTTTGTAAGTGAATTATCAATGCTTAAAGATACAGATACAAGTATTTATAGTAATTTACTTAGTAATTACTTATTTGGTAAAGCATATGATATACAAGGAAATCATGGCTATTTAGAAATATCAACTATAAAACAACTAATTAATATATTTGATATAGAATCATTAGAAAACTTTGAAATAGATGGTTCTAAAGTATTTAATAAAGAAGAAATAGATTTCTATACATTATTAATAGTAATGTTTAAAAATATATCTCTTGATATAGTATTTGAATATGTAAATAATTTAATGAATGATAATTATAAAAGAAATATAATGTTTAGTATCAATTTCTTTAATAAAATAAAAAAATATAAAAGAAATATCATTAATGATAATATTGTTACTATTAATGATATTATAGAACTATATAATGAAAGTCCTGATGTAGTAAAATATGAAAATAAAAATGGCGTTGATATTTATACAGTAGTAGGTCAAGATTTCAAAGTACTTTGTTCAGCTAATGATGATGGTATTAATTATAGATATGTAAATGTATCATCTTTAGGATTAAATTCATATGGTTATGGTAAATTAGTAAATGATTATAGTGTTAGATTTAGTGAAGATAAAGATGGATACATCATTAAAGTAAATAAAGATAATAAAGAAAAAATAAATATGAAAGCAGAATCTATAATAGTTGTAGGTAAACTTACTGATGATTTAATTAATATTGCTAAAACTAATAATTTAAAGATTATTTATGTAGAAGGTAGGTGGTAATAATGATAGATAAGATCAAAGATAAAATAAATATTTTAAAAATGGATACCACTACCTGTAAAAAATTAATTAATAATTATGTTTCTATAAAGAAAGTACAAGAATTAAATGAGAATAATCCTTCTTTTAAAAAAATAAATGATAAGAAAAAAGAAGAAATTTATGATTAGGAGAGATGAATAATCTCTCTTATTCTACTTTATGAAGATATTTATTTTTAATATGAAATATGCTACAATATATTTATGAATAAGATAATAAATGGTAGTAATAAATATTTATTAATAATTGAAATGCTAGTAGTAATTAGCATTGTTTTAAGTATAACATATTCTAATTATTTTGTAGAATCAAGTAATCATAGAGCAGCTGAAATGTATATAGGAAGTCTTAAGTATTCTATGAAGATAGATTCTAATGAAACAAATACTTTATCACTAAAACCTGGTGTTACTGTTATTGATGTTGATGTAAACAATTTAAATCCTGTTGATACTTATTATAAATTACTTTATTTAAATAATTCTAATTTAGAAATAAAATATTTTAGTGAAACAAAAGATACTGATGAAGTTAAAACAAGTTATAAAAGTCCTAATGATAGTGTTACAAGTAGTAATACTAATAATTTAAAATTATTTATTAGAAATAATAGTGATACTAATCAAGATGTTAGCTTTTCATTAAAAGGTGGTTATATAAATAATACACTTAGTGATATAAGCGTACCTAGTGGTTATAGTGAAATAACTATTGATAATAGTAGTAATAATACATATTTTTGTAAGACTAGTGATACCCTTACACAAGGACTTGAGTATGTTAATGGGCAATATACTTATGGTTATATGAAAGAAGGACACAATTCTTCATCTGGTCTTGCTTGGAGTAATATTTCAAATGATGGATGGGGCGTACAACTAACTGATAAAGCAAGTACAGACGCTATAACTAGTAAAATATGCTCATATATAAATAATAAACCATTAGTATCGGCTGCTGGTACATTTAATAAAAGTAAAGCAACAATATTGAATTTAGATGGCTTAAATACAAGTAATATAATAAATATGAATGGGATGTTTAGTAATACTCAGATAACAACATTAGATGTAAGCAAATTTAATACAAGTAATGTAAAAGATATGGGTTGGATGTTTTCTGGTAGTCAAGCAACAGCATTAGATTTAAGTAATTTTAATACTAGTAATGTAACAAATATGGAAGGAATGTTTAATAAAAGTGAAGCAACAGCATTAGATTTAAGTAATTTTAATACTAGTAATGTAACAAATATGCGTTGGATGTTTTCTAACAGTCAAGCAACAACATTAGATTTAAGTAATTTTAATACTAGCAATGTAACAAATATGGAAGAAATGTTTTATAAAAGTCAAGCAACAACATTAGATGTAAGCAGTTTTAATACAAGTAATGTAACTAACATGAAGTATATGTTTGGTAATATTCCAGCAATAACGATAGATGTAAGCAAATTTAATACAAGCAAAGTAACTAATATGTATGCCATGTTTTATAGAAGCCAAATAACAACATTAGATTTAAGTAGTTTTGATACAAGTAATGTAACTGATATGAGTTTTATGTTTAATAACTCTATCAAATTGAAAACTATATATGCTAGCAACAAATTTAAAACTGATTTAGTTACATCAAGTAGTAATATGTTTTATAATTCTACTTTATTAGTTGGAGGTTCAGGCACAACTTATAATTCAAGTTATGTTGATAAAACATATGCTAGAATAGATGGAGGAACAAGTAGGCCTGGGTATTTTACTGACATTGCTAACAAGCCTTCTACTTTTGGAACTGATGATTGGGCAACAATAGTTAACTCAGTAAAAGCAGGTAATACTAATCATTATAAAGTAGGTGATACTAAGATAGTAAATTTAGGAACATATGGTACTCATACAATACGTGTATCAAATACTACAACACCAAGTGAATGTTCAAATACAAATTTTTCACAAAGTGCATGTGGATTTGTACTTGAGTTTGAAGATATAATTACAACGCATGTGATTAATACAACAAGTTCAAATAAAAATGGCTGGCCTGCAAGCAGTATGAGAACATTTGTAAATAATGATATATATAATGCATTACCAGCTGATTTAAGAAATGGAATAATAAATACAACAACAATATCTAGTCATGGAAGTAGTGATTCAGCTAACTTTTTATCTACTGATAAACTATATTTACTTGCTACAGCTGAATTATATGAAAATGGTGAAGACATTGACACAGCTAAAAATTTGACTAGGCAACTTGACTATTATAAATCAATTGGTGTTACTATAAATAGTTATTCTGGAGCAATAAAAAAAAGTGGAACTACCGCAACGGACTGGTGGTTACGTTCATTTTATAAAACAAATAATCAACATGTATATAGCGTACTAAGAACAGGAAGAGTTGCTCACAGCATGGCTAGTTTATCAATAGGCGTTTCACCTGCATTTAGAATAGACTAAACAAAAAAGATAATCACACTTAGATTATCTTTTTAATTTCATATAATATAAATTAATCAGCAATATCATTATTTTCAAATTTAATATTTAAAAATTTTCTACTAGCTAAATAGTCTGCCATATGTACAAAACATTGATACTTAGTTTTAGGTCTTTGTAATACTTCATTACCATTATAATCAGTTGTCCATGGTCCCATGTGTGTTTCAACACAACTACAAACTAAATTTAATTCATCATCAGTAAGTTCTAATTTATCTTTATTATCTCTTACAAATTTACTTATTTGAAGTGGATGATCAAATGCAGTATACTTATCATGATTAATACCATTTTTAAGTCCATCATGTATAGTAAGAGCAAACAATAATAAGTCTTTTTCATCACTTGTAAAATTATTAATAGCTGAATCTTGTAATAATTCATAAGCAATTCTTACTGCTGCCTTAGTATGTCTAACAAGACCTTTATCACCCAAAGTAAATTCTGGATGATATTTACCAGTAGATGATGCAGGTATATGATAGAAATAATCTGGTAATAAATCTAATATTGTTATAAGACTATTTCTTATTCTTTCATTTTTTATATAACTTATTTCTTTATTAAATTCTATGTGCATAATTAAAACCTCTATTAAATTATAATATAAAATTATATTTTTTTCTATATAAATGTGTTATGATCTAAATATGAAAGAAGAAATTATTAATATAAGTAAAAATATAGATATTGATATAATTGGATTTTGTGATACAAAGAACTTAATAGTTCCATATGATAAATATAAATTACAAGACGAACTTAGTTACAAAAGTACTTTTCAAGTAGGTAATATTGCTGATAAAGATTTATCAAATGAAAAATATAATATATATAATACTGCTATAGTGATAGGTGTATCATATAAAAAAGTAGATATGAGCGATAAATCTAAAGTATATTTAAGTAGTTGTAGTATAGGTGAAGACTATCATATTGTACTTAAAAATAAACTTGAAGTAATAAAAGAATATCTTGAAGCAAAGGGTTATATTGGCAAAATATTTGTTGATAATAATCCTCTTGATGAAAGACTTTTAGCATATAATGCTGGTCTTGGATTCTTTGGTATAAATAATTTATTAATAAATGAAAAACTAGGTTCATATTTTTATATTGGAGTACTACTAACAAATGCATCTATTTCTAGCAATAAAATAATAGATAGTAAATGTATAAATTGTGGACTATGTAAAAAAGTATGTCCTTTAGGAGCAATAAATGATAATAATATACTTGATTCTACTAAATGTATAAGTTATTTAAACCAAAAGAAAAATATAACAGAAGAAGAAAGCGAATACTTTGATAATTGTATTTATGGATGTGATAAATGTATAAGTATATGTCCTTATAATAAAAATATAGAAGTTCTTAATAATGAAGGAATAAATCCATATGAATTTTTAAATATGGATAATAACGAATATGATAAAAAATATTCTAATAAATCTTGCTACTGGAGAGGCAAAAAAGTTCTTGATAGAAATATAAATATTTATTTAAATCATTTGAAAAAGTAATAATATTGTGTTAAAATTATATTAATGATAAGGAGAAGAAAAATGAAAAAAAGTGATAAAAAAGTAACTGGTCGTAACTATTTTATAGTTATAGTTGTATCTATACTTATAATGGTAGTTGTGTTATATGCTAGAACATTTTATTTAAATTATAAAAATAATAAAGTAAATATAAGTATATTTGATGATCAAAAAATTAATCAAATTAATAGTGATGACTTTGATTATGCATTAAGTGAAACTAGTAGTGAAATGATATTATATGTAAGTTACACAGGATCAAGTGAAATAAGAAATATAGAAGATAGATTATATAAAGAAATAGAAAAGAAAAATCTTACTGATAAAATAATTTATTGGAATGTAACTAATAGTAAAAATAGTGAATATATAAACACTTTAAGAAAAAGATTTCCTGAAATAAAAGATCAAATTAATACAGCACCATTATTTATATATATTAAAGATGGAAAAGGCGTTGAAGCCATGAGCAGTGAACTAAAAAAAGTTGACTATAAAGTATTTAATAAATTGGTGAGTAAGTACAATATTGAATAGAAGCTTTTAGCTTCTTTTTTACTAAAATTGCTTGATTTTCACCTGAAATTATTATAAAACGATAAAAAGTGGTGAAAATCTGATATATTGATCATAAAAAACTAATGAATATTTACTATCAAATAAATATTCATTTTTATTTTGATTTATGATAAAATTATTTTAATAGGAGAATAAGATATGAAAGAGTATTTAATTATTTCTATAAAAGATAATGTTCTTACATATGATTATAGAAATATTGATGAATCATTAAATAAATATATTAATAAGAATGAGTTTATTAATAATACTCTATATTTTTCTATGAAATATTATAGTAATAATTATGAAAAAGTTATTGATTTAATAAAAAGAAACTATAGTGGAATTGACACTATGAATGTAAGACACCTAGTAACATTTAAATATGTTGTTATTATGATGATAAGACTTAAAATGTCTTATTTAAAATTAGATATACCATCTACTATAAGTTTATCTGATTATGAATTATTTTTAACAGTTAATACATTAAAACAAATAGATTGTTATTTTATGCCAATATTTATTAAAGAAAAATTTAATAATAAAAATGTAGTAGTTAATCTATATAATCATAATAAAATAAGTGATAGATTTATGATATCACAAGATTCACTTGACTATGAAACTTTATATTATAGAAAGACACTTGAAATAAAAGAAGAATATCCAGGTATTTTAGATGATATAAAAGAATTCCTAAGAATAAATTATAATTTAAAATCTATACATATATATGTATTCTCTAAAGATTTAATAAATAATATAATTAATCTTGTTAAAAATGATGAATCAAGAAATATAATAGTATTCTTACATCAAGGAAAAGATAAAGGTAATTTTATTGTTAATAACTTTGCTTGGTTAAAAGAATTAAATAAAAAATGTAAAAAAGATTATACATGTGAATTTAGAATATTATATTCTAATGATTTTATACGTAATAATTTATTTAAGCAACTTACATTTAATAATTTAAAACTTATGTCTATAATGGCAGTATATGTAAGTGTAGTATGTTTACTTATATTTAAATCATATGAATACATAGAAAAGATGGCTATTGATGAAGTAAATCAAGAAATAATAAATAGTTCATTTGCACTACCTAATAATGATTCAAAAGAAGAACTTACTAATGGTGGAGTAGAACTTGATCAAAAATTAAATGATAAACAAGTAAAAGATAAATATTCATTTGATAAAGTATTTCCTAAACTTAAAAAAATCAATAAAGAAACAGTAGGTTATTTAGTAGTAAATGGTACCAATATAAATTATCCTTTAGTACAACATAGTGATAATAGTTATTACTTAAAAAGAGATTTCTATAAGAAAAAAACTAGTATGGGATGGATATATTTAGATTATAGAAATGATATAGAAAATCTTAATGATAATAGTATTATATATGGACATAGTATGTTAAATGGTACAATGTTTGGTACATTATATAGAGTCATAAATAGTAGTTTTAGAAAAAATAATGAAAACATGATTATATCATTAGATACACCAACTAAATCATATAAATTCAAAATATTCTCAGCATATAGAGTAGATTATACTACTGACTACTTAGTTAATAACTTTAATAGTAAAGAAGAATTTGATTCTTTTGTTAAATTAATAAAAGGAAGAAGTTCATTTAAAGCAAAAGATAAAGTAGAATATGGAGATAAAATACTTACACTATCAACTTGTGCTGGTGGCGGTAATAGAAGAATGGTAGTACATGCAGTACTTATAAAGGATGGTGAATAATGAAAAAGAAAATATTTGTAATACTTATTAGTATATTTGTAATGATTAGCTCAGTAAATGCAACATGTGATGATAATGAAAGAAATAGACTTAAAAGTTTATCAAAAGATATAACTTACGAAACTTCTTACAGCATAAGTACTAAAACATTTACAATTAAATTTTATAACGTATTTCCAGGATTAATAATAGGAATTAATGATGGTACAATTAAAGGTGGAGATAATAATGACAGTTATAGTGTTACAATTGATAATATTAAAGAAGGTGAACATTTAACAGCCGACATATACGATAGTATAGGTTGTAATGAAAAATTAAATACATTATTTATAACATTACCATATTACAATAATTTTTATGGAACACAAAAATGTGAAAAATATGTTGGAAAGCTAACACAATGTACATATAAGTTTCTATCATACGAATTAACAGAAGATATATTAGACGGAGCAATAAAATCAATAGATACAGAAATTAAACCTGTTATCCCTGAACCTGTCGTAAAAAAAACATTTTTTGAAAAAGCATATGAAACAGTAAAAACATTTCTTACTGACTGGGGAATTAACATTGGCTTATTCTTATTCTTTGGAATAGTTACAGCAGTAATAGGAGAAAAAATATATAGAAAGATAAAACATGGTATATAAAAATTATCATGTTTTTAAATATTTTAATGACATTTTAATGCAGTTATGTTATAATTTTTCTAGAATAAAGTAGGTGAAATATGAGAAAGGTTAATTTAATTTTATTTAGTATTTTATGCTTATTTATTTTTACTTTTAAAGTAGATGCAGTATGTAATGATAAGGCGTTAAATGAATGGGCTACAAATGCTACAATTGAATATATGGAGGATGTTGATATAAGAGATCCAGAAGATAATCTTATACATAGTAAGGAATACTTGTATCTATTATTTATTTCTACTCAAAATGAAAAAGGAAAAATAATGGTAAAAGATTCAGAAGATGAAAATGAATATGAAATAAAATATGATGATGAAATATTTTATGGATATGTAGTAGGTTCATATTTGCATATGAATGAAAAAACATATACATTTACATTATATGGGGCAGAGAACTCTGCATGTCCTAATGAAAAGCTTAGAACGATAGAATATAAAGTACCTGCATATAATGTATATTCAAGATCAAAATATTGTTTAGAAAATCCAACAGAAGATATTTGTAAAACTAATAGTAATGAAATGAAAGATGTAAGTGACAAAGAATTTATTGAGATTATTAATAAAAAAGAAGAAGAACAAAAAATTGCTAAAATGAACTTTTTTGAAAAAGCATTATATTATTTAAAGAAAAATTGGTACTTTATAGTAATACCTATAGTATTAGTTTCTGCTTTCTATGCGATTAGAATTTATATATTAAAGAAGAAGGTGGATGAAGAATGAAAATAAAAAATAGTAAATATTATAAATTTTTAGTATTACTTTTATTTAGTTTTTCAAGCATTATGTATATTAAAGGTGATGGTGGAGGAAGCATTACTATCACTGGTTCAGGAAAAAAATTTACGGATATAAGTTTTTGTGGTAATACAGTTATAAAGAGTGATGCTAAAACCAAAACAGTTACAGGTCAAGGAAAAGATAAAGGTACAGCAATGGCAAATGCTATTAAAGCTAGAAAAAGTGCTATTAACTCCTTACCAAGTGGCTCAACAGTAATAGATAGTTCATCAGCTGTTACATGTCATGTGTCTCCTATTTCTAATGGCGGAAATAAAGGTGGAAGTGGAAATGGTAGCAGCATAGGCGGCGGTATTATTATGGAAGATATGAATTATATAGAAGATGACATATATACAGTTGAAAAAATGTCATCGAATTCATGTATGAGATGCTGTTCAGGAAAAAATTGTAGTTATAAATGGGGAAATCCAAATAAATATAGAACTTGTCAAAGACAATCAGGAGTTGCTAATGAAGCAAGTTGTAGAGCAAAAAATAATAAGACTACTAAAAAACCTGGAGCAACAGTACCAGCTAATGGATGCTATTGCTGTGGTGCTTCCTCACAGGGATGTAAATATGTATGGAAGAAAAAAGGTGACCCAATAGGAGGCTGTGCAGCACAATCTAAAACATATGCTGAATGTACTGGACAAAATGTAGCAATAAAAGGATACGTTTGTAAAGCAAGTTATACATATACTCCAGCCGGAAAAGTTAATAATGGAAGAGCTCAATTACCAACATATAAATATGATGCGACAGACCCAAATTTTGCTAATATAAGTGAAGATGCTTATTGCTTACAAAAAGGTCGTCCAGGACCAGATAGTTCATCATGGTCATATACAGCACTTGATAATTTTGATATTTCATCTTGTAAGACTAGTGGAGATAATTATCAATGTGGTCTAGCTGAAATAATGTGCCAAACAATGGATATAAGTGTAGATGAAAATGGAAAGTTTACTGTAAAAAACAACGGAAAATATTCATATTCAACAGTATCAACTGCGCTTAGAACATGGGTAGCTTATGATAACTCATCAATACATGATGGAGGAGGAGTAAATACAGGCGGTTCTGGTGATGATGGATTTGATTATTATTCAAACACAGATGTATACTCAAATAGTGCTAATTATTTTTTAAATAAAGGCGGAGAAGTTAAAAAATGTGGTAATTCATGTCCAGAAGGTTCTGAAAACTATGGAGTATTATGTTATGGCGATACAAATGAACAAAAAAATATACAAGGTGTAGTTGACTTATTACAAAATACAAGGAGTGGAACATCTTGTTTAGATAAACTTAATAAAACATTAAATGGAAATAGCGGTGAAGACGGAAACGATGCAACTGAAGGTGAATTAAGTTATGGAAAGCCAGGCATCGATATTGATTTAGATAAAAATTCGCAAACTGCAAATGTAAAAGTAACATTTAGTAAGATGAAAGTTGGTACAACAATAATATCAGAAAGTACAACTAACGTAGAAGTACCTGTTAAGTATTGTACTGAAGGTAGCTCAGGATGTACTGTTATTATTGAAGCATTTGACGCTAAAGGAAATAAAATAGCTGACGGCCAAATGGGAAAATGTGCAAAAAATTATTGTGAAGTTAAATACAAATATAAACAAATGTGCGAAGAAAAAACTCAAACAGCACAAGATAATTATATTACAGCTAAAGTAACTGTTTATACAACAAGTGGAGCAAAGGGAGATAATAAAGCAGGAGCTTTAATAAAAAATTACGCTAAAGCAAGCGGAGAAGTTTCTCAACAATTTGTATCATTTGATGTAAAAGGCGTACAAGATTTATTAAATGGAAATCCTAGCAGTGGTGGAAGTACAGGTGGAACTGAAACAACTACTGAACTTTCAAAAGGACCTGTTTATACTGCTAAGAAGTCAATCGTATGTCCATGCGATAACAAAAAAAGGTGTGATGATTTTAAAGTTGTAAATACACTACCAAGTAAATGTACTGATTATGATAATTTTAATCAAGGACTTTATGATACATATGATGAAGGTAAACTAGAAGAACCTTACATGAACTGTATCATGAATGCATGTAATGTTAGCCAACGTAATCAATATGATTTTAGTAAAGAATATGGAGTTGACGTTGGAATTTGTAGAATATTCTGTCGTGAAGAAGTAGAATTTTATTTGGCAAATAAAACTAGAGTTTATGCAGGAATGCAATTTAAATATAAAATTGATGAAGTTCCAGGAGTTGCTAAGAAGAGAAAATTAACAAATGGTAACTCGCTAACATCAATGGTACTTCAAAAGAGACAATGTGCTTCTGAAATATATTATGATCATAGAAATCCATGGTATAATTATTCAACTAAAGATTCAAAATATGATAGTTATATTAAGGCAGGATATGATACATGGCAAAAAATGTATGGTAAGGCTGTAAAAGATATGGTTGATGCATGGAGTAGTTGGAAAGCATATGAAACATTGCATAAAAAAGAAGGATGGGGAACATGCAATCCATATTTAGATCATGCACCTGATGTTAATTGTTATAGTAGTGGTAGTGGATGTCCAAGTTCATGTCCTGTATCACAAACATTACCAGGATTTGACTATGTATATTTATGGCCTCCTAAAGGTTCAACAGTAAATAACACCAAATCTGATACTGGAAATCCAGGATATAGTTATAATAATAAGAGTGAAGACACTAATAATAAAGTAACATTTAATGTAAATAATCGAAATAACAGGCCTAGCGACCAAGATGGAAAATATAATCAAAGCAATGGTTCAACATCAAATGTGTGTGGCTCATATACATGTACTGATTCCAAAGGTAAAAAGGATACATGCTATAAATATAGTTGTACAGCAGGAGCAGCATCAGGATGTAAGAAAGGTGAACCAGGAAAAGATAAATGTAAAGTTAAAAATCAAGAGGCAGCATTATGGAGCGCATTTAAAGCAGCTGTTAATAATATTACGCAGTTAGTATATGAATTAGAAAACTGTAACTTATATAAAACTGAAGATTTAAAATTATATTATGATAGTGCAAGTTATGTAGATTTTAGCGGATATACTCCTCATAGACCAAAGTATCAAGGTACTTATACATCAGCAATTGATGGAGGTACAACAAAAGATTATATTCTTAAACTTGCTAACTGTAAGAGCGAAAAAGGATGTATATCTTTAGACCTTGAATATGCAGATAAAAAATATGGTGCTGAAACAACATTTGGTAAAGAAGTAGAAATTGTAGCGCAAGATAAAAATATAAAAGAACAAGATTTAACACAAGACGCATGGTGCATTAATAGTAACGCTGGTGAAAAGAAAACTGGTAACTCATATAATGCAAGTTGTTATCCAGGACCTGGCAATACGGATGTTGATTTAACAGGAAAAAATGTAAAAGGAGAACATGATTTAGTATCTTGCAAAGGATATGATACTAACGCACAATGTAAAGTAAATCAAGTTACAGGTGAAAAAATTGAACTTCCAATCAATGACTTTGCAATATTCACAGTAGTAAGTGAAGCTGATTTCTGGCAACCTAAGAGATATTCAACAGAAGTTTATACAGGTAATGTATTTGAAAGCGGTTCATCATACGGAGCTTCAACAACAAGCTTACCACCATATGTTTTCCCAGTAAGCATGGATAAAGAAAGCGGTGGTAAAACAGGAGCATATGATGTAAAACATAAATATAGTTACGTTGGTTCTGCTTTAAGTAAAGCACAATTATTAAATGAAAACTATTATGAATTTACTTGTCAATATGAAGTATACAATATTACTAACTTATATGATTGTAAGGTTGGTACTGATGCAAATAAAAATGCTGACTTAGAAACATGTAATAATAAGTGTTATGAAATAAAAGATGGAGTACCAATCATTCGTGATTGTGCAAGTTGGAATAATAGAACTAATGATTCTAAAGGATATGGATTTGTTTATAGAAATGTTGAGCTAAGTAAATTATTCCCAGCGCCAAGAAAAGTTGGAAATAACTGGTATACTCACGATAGTGAACGAAAAGCCATAGAGGCAACAGCAAGTGATATGTATACAGACAGTGAAAAATATTTAGAATATAGTTTCATATTAAACAGTGATTCTATCAAGAAACTTAGAAAATATAACAAAGATAGAAATGGCGCCGGAGGTTACATTGACAATACTCTTAGGGGATGTACTATAACTGATGGATTCTATAATTGTTCAAGTTCATTCTTAGACTTAATTAGAGATGATTCAAATAGTTTTGGAATAAAAGTTAATAAATCTGATGGAATATCAAGATATAGACAAGGATATTAAGAAAGGAGAGTAATGATTAAATGAAGGAATCAGTTTGGGGATATTTAATACTAGTTCTTGGAATAGTTGTAATCGTTATTCTTCTTCTAATCCAAAGAATTACAACGACAACAGAAGAAGATTTCTATTTAGGACGTGAAGTAATGGAAGCATCAATGCTTGACGCAGTAGACTATGGTACTTTTAGAACAACCGGTAAAATAGTAATGTCAAAAGAAAAGTTTGTTGAAGTATTTATACGTAGATTTGCTGAAAGTATCACAAATAATAAAGATTATCAACTAGATTTTTATGATATATATGAAGAACCACCTAAAGCAACTGTTCGTGTAAGAACAGTAAGTGGTGATACAACATTAAATTCTGATACATTTGATATTAAGCTTGATACTTATATGCATGGTATATTAGAAAGCGTTTATGGTACTGAACCTGGTACTAATAGTACTCCAACTACACCAGGTAAAGGTAGTGGAACAGCTGGAATGGGTGCACTTACTCCATATGATGAAGCAGAAGAAGAAGAAGTTGAAGAGGAAGAAGAAACAAAAGAGGCACCACCACTATCTTGCGATGTACAAACTAAAAATACAAATTATAATACTAAATTTGCTAATGGAGCTAACTTACGTGATTATGGATGCGGTTATACATCAATATCTATGGTAGCTAGAGCATTTGGTAAAAATGTATCACCAGAACAAGTTGCTAATGATATTTGGGATGGACCAAATCATAATTCAAGTACACTTGCTGGTCAAGATTCTGAAGTTTGTGGAAAAAATGGTGCTAGTACAAGTACTTGTGGTAGAGTTACTACTGGTACACTAACAAATGATAAATTGCTTGGAAAATATGGATTAAGTGGCAATGTACTATTTAATCAAAATACAAGTGAAGCAGATAGAAAGAAAGCAATAACAGATGCATTGAATCGTGGAGAAGCAATTATCCTTAGAATACCTAATCACTATATAGCAATTTCCGGTTCACCAGATAACATTCAATTATGTAATCCTTGGGATAGAGAACAAAATGGTACTTATACAGTGGACAGTCTATTTAGTAATAGTGCTATTACTAACTGGCATGGTAAATGTGGTAGTACTAATGAATGTGGTATATGGTATGGTGCTTCATATTCAACTAAATAAAGAGCAATTAAAAAAGTGTTGTTAATTCAACGCTTTTTTCTTATGTAAATAATTGTTACTATAAACGCTAAACTAGAAATAATAAGTCCAACAATAAATCCACTTGGAACATAGTTCATTTTTATATTATGTTTACCTTTATCTAAATCTAAACATATAAATGAATCAAAACATATATCATAATTTACTTTATTATCATCAACATAGATATTCCATCCTTTATCATATGGAATAGTTAATAATAATACATTTTTATCATTATTAACATCTATATTTCCTTCTATATGATTATCTTTATTATACTTAGTTATATTAAATTCATTTTTCTTAAGTTCATTAATTGTTTCAATATAATTATCATAATCTATTTGATACCATATTAATGAATCATATTTTATTTTAGTAGCATTTGATTTAATAACAATTTTATATTCATCATTCTTCTTAATAAATAATGGTATTTGTTTATTATATACATTCTTTATTTCTTTATTGTTAATATAAACAGTATAAGAACCATCAAAAATGTTATTATTAAACATTATTGAATCAGGATTATTTTTTTCAGTTAGTTCAATATTCGGAATAAGAAATGCATCATTACTAGCTTTACCACTAATTACCGCATAGAAATTTTTATCTGGTATAATGTATTTTTTATTATTATCAATTTTAATATTTGCATTATATATTTTAATATTATTATCTATTTTATATGTTTTAATATCAGTATTTAACATTGAATTAATTAAATTTTCAGTATTCTGATAAGAACTATTACTTTCTTTAAATTTCTTATTATAAATCATATATCCTAAACTTAATGCATCTTTATTTAAATACATGTAAGGATTTTCATTATAAACATTTTCATAATACATTTCATCTTTACTACCATTTATATATTTTATACCAAGTAATGATGTTAAATATGGATTATAATTATTAAATTTTACATTTGTTTCATGTTTAACACTATATCCAAATTTTCTTAAAAAATTTAATATTTTAGCATTTCTAACTGAATTAAAATGATTTATGCCATTATAATTCAATAGGGAAGGTGAATTATATACAAGTTCGAAATCTACTTCAATTCTATAAAAATTATTATCTTTATTTTCAATTTCCTTTATCTTGTTTATTGCATCTTTATATTTATTTAAATATAATTTATAGTCTTGTATTTCAGGATGAATTTGAAGTATTGTAAAAGTTAAAATTATATTAAAAGTTATTTCAGTAAAGAATAAAATTAACAATAATGTTTTAGTTTTTTTATTCTCAATTAAGAATACATACAATATAAGTAGAAGAAAACTAAATATTAGAGAAAAAATCTTAAAGCCATTATTACAATCAATTTTTGATATAGGGTATAATGTTAATAATATAAAAGATATTATAATAATTAAATTCTCTTTTATATTAGTTTTATAAGTAATATTAGTTATTTCCTTCATAGCAACAGTTATTAAAAAGAAAGAAAATGTAAATATATATCTATTAGGATACCAAATAGGTCTTTGAAATAATTGCCAGGCAAAATCTAATAAATTAAAACTTATACTAAGTAAAAAGAATAATATGAAAATTAATGTAGTAATTCTTTCTTTTTTAGATATTTTTTTATTAAAGAAATATTTTATTACTAATATTATTACAAATAATGAAACATATATATTAACCATACCATATTCTAAATCATAATTAGATGTAGAACCTGGTAAGAATTTATAAAATATATTTAAGAAGTTCATATTAAATTTGAAATATTCTGTTTTACTAGATGCATAGAGTAATGCTTTTCCTTTTAATAGTTCACTTGCTTCAGGAATAATTATTATCATACACATAAATCCTGAAAGTAAACTTGATATAATAAAGTCTTTAATAATATTTTTATCTAATTTATAAATAACAATATTATATATAAAATATAACAATGAGAATATACATACCATATAACCAATATAAAAATTAGATATTATTGATAATGTAAGTGATATTATATAAAGTCTATTTTTTCTTTCATAAATTAATTTATCAAGACCTAAGATTACTATAGGAAATAAAACAACTGTATCAAAATACATGTAATTAAAGAAATAGCATACATTATAAGCCATTAACGCATAACTTATACTAAATATAATATATCTTAAATTAGATTGATTTTTAAATTTATATTTTAAGTATTTACACATTGTAAATCCAGAAAGACCAATTCTTAAAAGAATAATAAATGTATAATATTCTAATATATTTTCACTAGTACTAAATATACAAAGTAGGTTAGTTGGATTAAACATATAATATATACTAGTCGCATAAAAATTATATCCAAGTAATCCTTTAAATGAATAGAATAGACTTTCATTACCAAGAAGAACATTTTTATAATAACTAGTAAATCCAGCATATTGATAATACCCATCATATTTTGATAGAACTTGTCCACCAAAAGGATATATCTTACAAACTAGACAGCATATTAACATTATTAATATTGGTACTATAAAAGCTAAAATTTCAGGTAAATGTTTTTTAAAATTCTTTTTCATATCACATCACATAAAATATTTTATCAAATTAATAAAGTAAATTATACCTATTTTTAATTTTATAATAAATAATATATTGAAAAGAAATTATCTAATGTGTTATAATTAATTAGAATAGATAGTACATGAAGTCTATGGAGGGAAAAAGAATGGAAAATATAAAAGTTGCACTTAAAAGATTTTTAAAAAATAAAAATACAGTTACTATTATTGCATTACTAACTTCACTTGCGATTCTATACTATGCATATAATTTAAGAATTAAGAAAGCTACTGAACCAATTAGTGTTCCATATGCAGTAAGAAGACTAGAGCCAAGAACTTTAATTGAAAATAAAGATGTTGGTATTAAACAAGTACCAGGTGGAATGGTAAATGGACGTGATGTAATTGCTAGTTCATCATTAATAGTTGGAAAATATGTATCAGAAAAAGTTGAAATACCACTTGGAAGTTTATTTTATAATGAAACAGTTGTTACTTGGGAACAACTACCATCAAGTTTATTTGAAGATATTCCTAATGATTACACAGTTATAACAATGCCAGTATCATTAGAAACTACATATGGTAATTCAATATTTACAGGTAACTATATAGATTTATATTTTGCTGGATATGACTATGATGATAAATTAATTGTAGCTAAGTTCATTGAAAGCATTAGAGTACTTGCTGTAATTGATGGACATGGAAATAATATATTTGAAAAGAGTTCAAATGTTGAGCCTCCATCATACTTAATGTTCTCAATACCAGAGGATTTACACTTACTACTTAGAAAAGCAATATATAAAAAAGTTAATTTATTCCCAGTACCTAGAAATGCAGAATATTCTTTAAAACCAAACCCAACTAAAGTTAGTAGTACATATATTAGAAAATTAATTGAACAACAAACTATTGATGTAAGTGAGAAAGATTTAGAATTAAATCCAATACAAGGAGGTAATCAATAATGAATGCATTAAAAAAGTTCGTAACTAATAAAACATTCGTAACAATTGCATTAGGAGCAGCTTGCTTAATCATTTTATATGTTGCATACACATATAGGGTTGGTAAAGAAATAAATAAAGTTAAAATATATGTTGCAAAAGAAAATATTCCTGCAAGAACAGAAATAACTGATAATTTAATTGAAGAAGTAGAAGTTGCATCTTCAATGTTAAGTAAAGATGTAATTCGTGATGTTAATAGTATAAAAGGAAAATATGTAAATTATAATACATATATTCCAGCTGGAAGTCCATTTTATGCATCAGCCATAATTGAATGGAAACAAATGCCTGATTCAGCTTGGTCAAGCATACCTACAGGAAATACAGTTTTCTCATTACCAGTGAATACAACTACAACATATGGTAACTCAATATTTCCAGGTGATAAAATAGATTTGTATTATGAAACTAAAGATGGTTCTGGAATGTATGTGTTTGGTAAACTAATCGAAGGAATTACAATACTTGCTGTTAAAGATGAAGATGGTGAACACATATTTAAAAAAGGATCAAACCAAAAAAATGCTAGTGCATTAATATTTAGTGTTTCTGAAGAATATCATATTCTTTTAAGACAAGCTACATACTTAGATGGTTCTTTAGTTCCAGTACCTAGAAATAAAAATTATAATAAAAAAACTAATATAACAAGTGAGTATCTAAGACATTTAATCGAAAATAAATGTAGAATCATCAATCCAGATGTTGTTGATACACCAGATGCTGGTGATGAAAATATAAAAGTAAAATAATGATTTAAAGAAAAAATATAGAAAGGGATTCTAATGGATAATGTTGTTTTTTCACAAATAGATTTTGGATTATTTATGCCTCTTTTAGAAAATGACGATATAACAGATATTTCATATTCTAATGGTGGTAAACAATTATGGGTAAAAACATTAAGTAAAGGTGTTTATCCAGTACACATTGATGGTATAAATAATGAAGTTGTAGAGAAATTAGCATTTCAATGTTCTAACGTTATGGGTAAGACATTTAACATGGCTCATCCACTCTTAGATGCTGAAAGTGCTGAACTTCGTCTTAACTTTGTTCATGAATCTATTGCTACTAATGGCATAGCTCTTCTAATAAGAAAAACACCAGCAATGATAAGACTTAATAAAGATAAACTTGTTAAAGAAGATTATGTATCAGTTAAATTACATGACTTCTTAATTACATGTGTTACTGGTCACTGTAACATACTTGTTAGTGGAGAAACTGGTTCAGGTAAAACTGAGTTTATCAAATATCTTGCTAGTAAAATAAAAGAAGATGAAAAAATAATAACAATAGAAGATACATTAGAACTTCACTTAGATAAAATATATCCAGATCGTGATATTGTAGCGATGAAAACAAATAATATTGCTTCATATTCTGATGTTCTTGTTGCTTGTATGCGTCAAAACCCAAGATGGATTTTACTATCAGAGGTTCGTTCAGCAGAAGCTGTTCTTGCTGTTCGTAACTCAATTTCTTCAGGACATAATATCTTGTCAACAATACACTCAGACAAAGCATCAAGTATTCCAATGCGTTTATATTCACTTCTTGAATCTAGTCAAGATATAAATCAATTTGTTGCATCAATGCATAGATATATTCAGCTTGGTATACATATAAAAGGATTTTTTTCTAAAAAGTATAATAGATTTCAAAGAGAAATTACACAAGTGGTTGAATTTTACGTTGATGATGAGGATAATGAAGCTAAAGTAAATGTACTTTATTCAAGAGATTTAATGGATAATGAAGTGTATAACAACCCAACTCAGCATTTAATTGATTATCTAGCAAGCCAAGGTGTTATGATGCCTGAAGACCCATTTATACCAAAAGGTAGTGAGCTTAAATCAAGTGAAGAAAAAACAACTAGTGAAAATACTGAAACAACAAATACTGATTTAAATAATAAACCTGCACAAACAAATAATGTAAAAGAAACTAAAACCACTGCTACTGCTAGCAATATAGTATCTGAGGTTCCAGTTCAACCAGGAATCACTCCAGTAAACAAAACACAAGAAATTAGTAATATCAATCAAAACGTAAATCCTGTAAATACAGGTGTAAACAATGTAAATAACAATTCCAATCTTGAAATTGTTGAGATATAGGAGGTGGAAAAATGTATATTGAGATATTTGTTATTGCTGCTATAATTGCATTCATATATTTCTATCGTAAAAATACTGGCGATAATTCATATAAATTTTTAGCAAATCAAGTAGCTGGCACATATGAAAAATATGCTCCATATTCATTTAAAGTTGTTCGTGAGAAAGCAAAAGAACTCGGACAAGAATATACAACACGTCAGTATGTAATTCAAATAGCATTATTTGGAGTAGGTGCTGCATTTATATCATATTTATATTTCTATAGTATTATATGGAGTATAATTTATGCTACATGTGCAATACTTATTATTCCATATTTAACGTTTATGAGGTGCAAAAAAGCCTATAGTGAATTTATATTTGAGCAAATACAAGTATATTCAACTAACGTAATTATGGAATTTAATACAACACAATCATTTGTTAAAGCGCTTGAAGGAGTAAGAGATTCTGGAGTTCTTGAAGAACCACTTCTTGGAGATGTAAAAGAAATGATTAACATGTCATATGAAAATGGTACGATAGATGAAGCCATTAGATTCATGAATGAAAAATATGATTACTATGTAATAAAGAATATGCATCAATTATTCATTCAAATTACAAAAGAAGGTTCTAAAGATTCAGGTGTTGCACTTGAAGGTATGCTTCAAGACATAGATATGCTAGTTGAAAATGTATATCGTGATAGAATAGATAGAACATCATTCTATAAACAATTTGTAACCTTCGGATTAGCACTATATCTATTAGTATTATTAGTTCAATTACTTCTTGGTAACAACTCATATATAAAACTATTAAATAATCCTTTAGTTGTTATATTATTACATGGAGTAATACTTATAAACTCATATTTCTTACTATCAGGTATTAAGTATTATCATGAGGATGTGGGGGCTGAATAATGGAAATATTAATTGTTGGTATTATAATGATATTCTTATTTAATTATTTAAATTTGTTTAATTTTAATAAGTTTGTCAGCGATAATAAATCTGTATTTAATAAATTAAAAGAAGACGATTACGAGTTCTTATTAGTTGCAAAGTATGGCGATAAAGTTGATCCTATTTTAAGATATCAAAAAAGAGTTAAAACAGCTATCGTTACAATGTTAATAGGAACAATAGCAGCTATGACACTTGCAAATGATATTAATTTTGCATTAAAGTTAGTTATAGCATTTGTAATTACTTATCTTATGTTTAAAGATGAATATAATAGGCTTAAATCATTTTATAAAGTGCATTTACATGATATAAACTTAAAATTACCATATTATTTAAAAAGTTTAGAAATATTAATTCAACATTACACTGTACCAGTTGCATTAACCAGAAGTTTAGAACAAGCTCCAGAAATGTTTAAACCTGGTCTACGTGAATTAATTGCGTCTATTGATGCTGGAGATTCTTCAGTTGAACCATATATGGCATTTGCAAAACGATATCCAGTTAGAGATTCAATGAGAATGATGAGACTTCTTTATAGACTTAGTTTAGGTAGTCAAGAAAGAAAGCAAGAACAACTTGAAACCTTCTCAAGAACTATATCAGCATTACAAGCTAAATCAAGAGAAACTAAATATAAAGAAAGACTTGATAAGATGGAAAAGAAAACAATGACAATGCTTACTGCAACAGGAGCAGGTGTTATGATTATATTACTACTATCAATCATGCAAATTATGGGATAATAATGTAAATTATACTTGAATATAAAAATATTGTATTGTATAATTAACTTAGATAATAAAGGAGGAAGATATAAATGAAGGAAGCTACAGGAGAATTAAATATGACAGTTGTAACATTAGTAGCGGTTGCTGCAGTTGCTGCATTATTCTATTTCTTTTTATGGCCAATGATTCAAAAAATGGTTGCTAATCAAACATGTAGTACATATGGTAATGGTTGGACAGCTAAATATGTTAAAGAAATTTCAGGAGCAACAGGAACTGATGCTAAGGTTAATGAGTATATGTGTTGTCCAAAAGATTCAAGTGGCAATGTTGTAGAAGATACTACAAAATGTATCAGTATTGAAAATAAATAGTAAATATTTGTATATCAAAAATTAATATTAAATAAAGTGGCTATAGGTGATGTCATGTCACTTGTAGCTGTTTTTAATAAAGAGGGAAGTGTAAAATGAGAGAATCTATTGGAGGATTATGGCTATTTAGTATAGTAATAACATTTATTGTTTTATTTGTAAGTTTCCTTGCATATTCAATTAGTTATACTAGAGCATTTAAGGTTAAAAATGAAATAATTAATTATATTGAAAGAGCGGAAGGATTTACTAAGTCTGATAGGGATATCCGTTCTATTACATATGAAGAATTATCAGCTATGGATAATCCAACAGTAGATATTCAAGCATATGTACAAATACAAAATATTGGTTACAATTATTCTATAGCAGATCAAGTTGATTGTAGTCAATATGGATATGGACATAATCAAGTTGGAGGTTATTGCCTTAAAAGATTTTGCCCTAATAATGAAAATGGTGCTAAAATATATTACAAAGTAACTACATTTATAGCATTTAAAATTCCAATATTAAATTTTATATTTAAAATTCCAATCACTGGAGAAACAAAAGCATTATATTATGATCAAACGTCTGCAATAGAATGTGATGAAATGCGTTATGGTTATCAAAACTAAGGAGGTTATAAAAAAATGAATGTAATGGTTGTTAATAAATACAAAGAACTTCTAATGGGACTTAACATTGAAGTTATGAAGTCCATGGAAGGTGTATTTAATGTAGATGAAATTATTGATACTTTCACTAATTTCTATTATGATAAAATGATTTTAGATATTACAGCTATTCGTGATTATCAAAATACAGATAATTTACAAAAACTAGCTATGAATATCAATATGGAAAATGTAATATTATTACTTGATGATAGTCCTGAAACTGAAACTAAATCATATTTATCTAAATTAATATCACTTGGTATTTACAATTTTACTCGTAATGCTGAAGGTATTAATTATTTGCTTGTTCACCCACATACATATAGAGATGTAGTAAATATTCATAATTTACAAGATTTAGATGGTGGATATGGTGAAGGTGGAGATACTACTATAACTAATAATTATAGTGGTAAAATGAGAATTATTGGATTTAAAAATATGACTCAACACGCTGGAGCTACAACACTTATATATTTACTTAGAAAAGCTTTATCAGGTAATAAAACAGTTGGAGCAATTGAAGTAAACAAAGTAGATTTCTTGTATTTTAATGATAAAGAATTAGTTAGTACAACTACATCTGAGTTACCTAAAGAACTTATGAAAAAACAATTATGTGACATAGTTTTAGTAGATTTAAATGATTATGATGATGTATCTATATGTTCACAAGTATATTATCTAATAGAACCATCAACTATTATGATAAATAAGATGTTACGTAAGAATAAATCTGTTCTTGAAACACTTAAGAATGAAAAAGTAGTACTTAATAAATGTGTTTTAAATAGTGAAGATGTTGCTACATTTGAATATGAAACAAAACTTAAAGTGTTTGCGACTATACCACCAGTTGATGATAGACAAGAAAATATAGAACCAATCAATAAATTTATTGAAAAAATGATTTTATAATAGTCTATAATATTGACAAAATAGTATAATTTATATTAAAATTGATATAGAGAAGGAGAATGAAATAAATATGTTAGATTTAATTTATACGTTAACTATTAATTCAGCAAATGATTTGTGTAAACAAATGGAACCTATTCTTCGTTTAGTTGGTATTGTTGTATTTGCTATTAAGGTTGTTGTACCTATTATATTAATTGTTGTAGGTATGTTAGACCTAGCTAAAGCAGTTACTGAAAAGAATGAAGATAATATTAAGAAAGCACAACAAGCATTAATTAAAAAGGCTATTGCTGCTGTTATCGTATTCTTAATAGTTACTATTGTTGCTTTACTAATGAATTTAATAGGTAATAAAGATTATGAAAAATGTATGACATGTATTAATGATCCATGGTCATGTAGTACTGGACAAACAGGACAATAATTAAAAGTTCAAAAGAACTTTTTTTTTGACCATTAAAATGTAAAGTGCGAGTATAAATTGAAATATTATTAATAAAATGGTATAATTTATTTGAGGAATTAGTATGAAAAGGAAATTTGATTTTAAAAAGATATTAAAAAGTATTAAAAAGTTTATTACAAAGTATGCAAGTACTAATATTTTATTTTTAAGTTATGTAATAATAAGTTTATTATTAGGATTTGCAATTAGATTATTTACTATAGGAGCACCTATATATTTTAGAGCAACAATAGCTGATTTAATGTTTGTTCTATTTGTTGGAGCATTTGGCTATTTAATAAGGCCTAGGTATCAATTTAGGTATTTTTTGATATGGATATTATTTTATACATTCTTATGTATAGGTAATACAATATATTACCAATTTTATCAATCATTCTTATCAGTAAATCTTATAAGTACTGCATCAATGCTTGGTGAAGTAAACGATTCAGTATTCGATAAACTAAATGTATATCAATTTTTATATTTGATATTTCCTTGTATATTTATATTTATACATACAAGGCTTAGTAAAAAGAACTATTATTTTGAAATAGAAAAGACTAATAAAGATAGAAAGAATTTTATATATACACTAGGAGCATCTGTAATATTTATAGTCATTATTGCATGTGGACTTACTGGTACAGATACTAGTAGACTTATTAAGCAATGGAATAGAGAATATTTAGTACGTCAATTTGGTATATATTCTTATACAGTAAATGATTTAGTACAAAGTGTGCAACCTAAAATAAATACTTTATTTGGTTATGATGAAGCAGCATTAAATTTTAGAGAATTTTACGCTTGTAAATTTGAAAAAGAAACTAAAGTAAATAAATATACTAATAAATTTAAAGGCAGAAATGTTATATTTATTCATGCTGAAAGCATGCAGAATTTCTTAGTTAATTTAAAAATAAATGGCGAAGAAGTTACACCTAATTTAAATAAACTTGCTAGTGAGGGAATGTATTTTGATAGATTTTATCCTCAAATAAGTATAGGTACTTCTAGTGATACAGAATTTACATTAAATACTGGTCTTATGCCATCATCAAGTGGTACAGTTTTTGTAAACTATTACAATAGAAAATATTATGCATTACCTAATTACTTTAATGAGATGGGCTATTACACATTTAGTGCACATGCTAATGCAGCTGATTATTGGAATAGAAAAACTATGCATAAGACACTTGGCTACAAAGATTTCTATGCTAAAGATACATTTGATGTTCCAACTGATACAAAATCTAAAGATTGGGTAGGACTTGGACTTAGTGATAAATCATTCTTTAATCAACTAATACCTATCTTAAAAAATATAAAAGAAACTAAATCACCATTCTATGGTACAGTTATTACATTATCAAATCACTCACCATTTAATGATTTAACTAAATATGATCCATTTGAAGTAACAATGAAATACACTTACACAGATGAAAAAGGTAAGAAACAAGAGGGAGTAGCTCCATATTTAGAAAAAACATCTATGGGAAATTATATAAGAAGTGCACATTATGCTGATGCAGCTTTAGGCGAATTTATAAATTTACTTAGAGATAATGGACTACTTGATAATACAATGATCATGTTATATGGTGATCACGAAGCAAGACTTTCTAAGAACCAATTTAATCTATTATATAATTATGATCCAGTAACACAAGATATTAAAGACGAAAATGATCCTACATATGTAAGTATGGAAAACTATAATTATGATTTACTTAAAAATACACCATTTATAATATGGAATAATAAAGAAAAATATAAAAAGACTATAAGTAATGTTATGGGAATGTATGATGTTCTTCCAACTATGGCCAATATGTTTGGATTTAAAGAAAAATATGCTCTTGGTCATGATATATTCAGTGATAATGAAAAAATAGTAGTATTCCCTAATGGTAATGTTCTTACTAATAAAGTATACTATAGCAGTCTTAATGATGAATACGTAGCACTTACAGATGAACCTATTAGTGTTGATTATATTGATAGTCTAAAGACTTATGCTTCTAATATACTTGAAGTATCTAATGGAATTGTAACACATGATTTAATAAAAAATGAAGAAGATAAAATAGGAGAATGCAAAAATGAAAAAAAATAAGGGTAGAGGAGTAATTGTTATATTTATAATAGTAGGTATTATATTATTTGGATACCTTGGATATAGAGTTAAAAATGATTTCTTTAAAGGCTCAGAAAGAAAGAAACTTGATTCTATAGAATTATATGGATATACTTTATCTAAGAATGATACAGAGATTTATAAAACATATTTTAAAGAGCTTAGTAAGGTATTAAATGAAAAAACTATAGATTATACTGAATATGCTAAATTAATCTCAAAACTTTTTGTAATTGACTTGTATACTCTTGATAATAAATTAGCTAGTACTGATATAGGAGGTCTTGAATTCTTACATAAAGATTTAAAAGATAATTTTAAAGAAAATATGGGAAGTACATTATATAACTTTGTTGAAAGTAATATAGATGGAAAAAGAACACAAGAACTACCTATTGTAAAAGATGTAAATGTAAGCGATGTATTTGAAACAAAATACACATATAATAAAACTGAATATGATGCATATATAGTTAGTACTGACATTACATATGAAAAAGATTTAGGATACCCTAAAAGTATGAAATTAACTATTATTAAAGATAATAACATATTGTATATTGTTAAAGGCGAGTAATTCGTCTTTTTCTTTTAATTCTATGGCTTTTATTTATTATTTATGTTATCATTATATATAATAGGAGTGAATAATGAAAAGGGAATTATTTTATATAAAAGATTTAGATGAATTTACATTATTAGATTTTGCTATTATAGTAATACTTATAGTAAATTTATTTTTACACTTAAAAGGATTTAATGAAATATTTTTTAGTATATCAACACTAATATGTTTTTTACTATGTATGTTAAAAGTATATCTATATTTTAAAGAGAATAAGAATGATGGATATATTAATACAATAAGACATCCAATTATAATAAATGATAAAGATATATACATTCTTCATGATAATTTTAACTTTATTAATATAGTAGCTGCTATACTTGTTATATTGTTACTTTCAGTTGTAGTAATGTCTATATTTATTAAATCGTTTAATCTTTTTGATACAATTGTTAAGTATTTATCTTTATCAAGTATATATATATTCTTAATTGATATCTTATTTATAACAGCGATAGTTATAGTTGAAAGTAAATTTATTTTTAGAAGCTTAAATATCAAATATATAGAAAAGAACATAAACAATTTAGATAAAATAATTAATTCTAAAAAGTTTAAAATAGATAAAATAGAAGATATTAGTTTAACAAATAATAATACTTACATGGCAATGTATGAAAATGCTATTAACAATATTATATTTGATTCTAAATATGAAAGATATAATGATTTAATATTACTTATTAATGAAAGATGTAGTTTAACGGAAGAAAAATAAACATTCAATTAAATATTGAATGTTTTTAAATCCTAAAAAAAAGATTCTATTGAATCTTAATTATTTGTATCATTAGTACTATCTTTTGATATAGGTGGAGTAGTAACTGGTGTTACTGCTTTCTTTTTTACGTATATTGTAAGTGTACTTAATTGATCAAGTATTATTTTAGTATGCTCTTTTTGACTATAGAATCTATAATTTGAATAATCACTTATATCAACTGTTTTATTTGTATCAACATCTATAAATGATAATTTTAATGAATTTCTTGATGCATAACTCTTAAGTTCACTTACTGTATATTTAGATACATCAGCAAGAGTAGCTATTGTATTTTGCTTATATTTACCATTTCCTATTAAAGTTGCTTCATATGGCTTATTTAAGTCGAATGAGGCTGTCTTTATAAGAGTAGGTTTAGTTTTACCTAAATTAATATTAATTGCTTTCTTAATATCATTTATACTTCCTGTATAAGGTATTTCTACAGCTGGATAACTCTTAGATGCTGGTTCATATACTTTTCTCCATACACCATATGTCTTAAGTTGCATTCTCTCAACATTTACTAAGTTAGTACTATCACTTATTACTAATGATTTACCTAAATTATATAATGATAAAATATCTTTATTTGTAATATTAGTTTGGAAATTTGATTTAATTGAATTTAGTATATTTATTGCTTCATCAGGATTAGTTAATTTCTTTGTAGCTGCATTTACTATACCAAGTATAACTTTAATTTGATTTTTACCTCTAGTAAAATCATTTCTTTTTCCTTCTGTCCAAGTAGGGCAGTGATTTTTCATTCCTTTGCTATCTTTAGCACTATGTCTATTTCTTGATAAAGCTAAGGCTTGTTCACCATTTAAATGTTGCATACCTTTTTCAACAAATACTGTTTTATCTCCCCAAACTCTTGAACTATTTTGTTCACAGAATGAGTATGGAACATCTACATCAATTCCACCAACAGCATCAACTAATTGAACAACTCCTTTAAAGTTTATTTTAGCATAATAGTCAATATTAACACCAAATAAGTTTTCCATTGTTTTAACAGCACATGACGCTGAACTTCCCCAAGTGGTAGTATTTATTCTTCTATAACTTCCATTAGAACAAGCTGTCTTTAAATAAGTATCTCTAGGAACTGATGTAATAGTAGCCCTTAATGTATCAGGATTAAATGTTACTAGCAATAATACATCACCATTATATCCTGATGTAACACCATCTTTAGAAGAATCTACACCAATTAATAACATTGTAAATGGTTTTGTAAGAGAAGCTTCATTACTCTTAATATCATCATCATTAGAACTTTTATATTCTTTTTCAGCTTTATATATGACTTTAGTTTCTTCACTAATATTTTCATATCCTTCAAGAGAATAGAACATATCAGCATAGTTTGCACTAAAGAATGCAGCATCAACTTCTTTATTTTTTAAAGCATATAATAATTCAATAGTTGAATTATAAGTTTTTATTTCATTATTATCACCAAGTTTTAGTTCTTTTATTTTTTCTTGAGGTAACTCGTATCCTTCTTCTTTACCATCACTAGCAATACCAATAACTTTTTTCTTTAAATCTTTTTCGCTATTTAATGATTTATCATAAGTAACAAGTGAAGTATATTTTATATTTGTATTATCAGTATAATTCATTGACTTATATATCTTCTTTAAATAATAAGAACCATATAATTCAGCTGATATAAATACTATACTTATGAATACTGGTATCAAAAATGATTTCATTGATTTCTTTTTAATACTTCTAAGTTCTAAATAACTTAATAATAAGAAGAAATAAATAAGTATCACTATAGCATATATTCTATAGAATGTTTCAACACCTTCATAGAATGTAAGAGAGTAAGCTAAGTATCCTATTGAAAACAATGAGAGCAATATAATTATTATAGATAACATAGCTTTAAATATTTTTTTATTTTTCATATCGTAACACTTCTTTCTTATTTCTTTTTACTTTTCTTTTTATTTTGTTTACCTTTTGTTTCTTCTTTTGATGTATCTTCTTCTTTTACATCTTCCTTTTCATTTTTAGCAGTTTCTATCTTTTCTAATTCTTTTTGTTCTTCTTGCTTTCTTTGTTCTTCAAGTAACATTAATCTTCTTTGTTTCTTTCTCTTTTTAGTTTTACTTATTTTTGATATTAGTATACATATTAATATTAAAAATATAATAATTGTTTCACTAAATAATAGGATTAACATTTTTTTATATTGTTTTAATTTAGAATCACAATTAGGTGTTTCATCTTTTATTTCTTCTTTTTCATGGAACCTTATTATTGTATTATTAATTTTATCATATGTAAAGTAATTATCTTTTCCAGTGTCAAGGTCTTTAGCGTGTATTATATAAAATTCATTAGTTTCATCAGTATATGCTTCAAATTCAACTTCATTTATTTTTACTGTTGTTTTTGTATATCCATCAAATTCTTTATCAAGAGGTAGGGGATATATCTTATTTTGATTAAGTGTTGTTTCACTATATTCTTTATATTGATTAGTATTACTATCATATGTATATAATTTAATATTACCATCTATATCTTTAAGACCAACTAATGTAAAGTTGTTTGTTTTATTAATAAATCCTGGTACTTTTTGATCATTAATTGTTACTTCAGTTTTTTCATAATTCTTAGGTGCTTCTAATTTACTTTCTCTTTTTACTACGGTATAATCTTTGTCATTTATTTTTACATTTATTGGATTTGGATCACTTACATTAACAATTATTGTATATGTTTTAGTACTTCCATTTTCGGCAGTAACTGTTACTTTTATTTTATTTTCTCCTTCAGTAACATCATGCGTTCCAGTTCCACTTACACTAGCTTTTGAATCTTCTTTAGAAGCATTTACTTTAACCTTTTCAGTATTAGATGTAGCTTCTACTTTATACTCAGTTGTATTTTTATTAAATTCTGGTTTTAATTTTAATCCATCAATTGATAAACTTTTTAAGTTATTATTTTTTGAATATGTAGATTCTAGTTGTGCTTGTGTTATTATCTTTACACTTTTAGTACCTTTAGAAAGTGACATTGTTTTTTCAGTTCCATAATCATAAACAGCAGCTGATTTAACTGTTACAGATGTATTACCAGTAGCTATTGCTTTAAATTTATATGTATATGTTTTTGATTTTATCTTACTATCTCCATAATCTTTTACAGTAGATGGTCCTGACATTAGTTTAAGCTTTTTAGTATCATAACTAATAGTCCATTCCCAAACTCCTAAAACATTTGAAGATGATACTTTTACATTAACTGTAAAAGTATTTCCAACTACAACTCTATTAGTACCTGATGTAACTTGTATATTTGCTGATGCAGCATTTACTTTAACTATATTTGTAAATAATAGAAGTAGTGTAAATATACTTGCTAATAATATGTTAATTCTTTTTTTCATTTATCTCTCCTTATAATTCTTTATCTCCAAGTAAATATTTTTGTACTTGTAATAAATCTAATATTGTAACCTTTCCATCATTTGATGTATCAGCGGCTATTAATGCTTCAGTTGATAACTTTTTATCTCCAAGTAAATATTTTTGTATTTGTAATAAATCTAATATCGTTATCTTTCCATCTCCTGATAAGTCTCCATTAACTATCATTGTAAAGCTTTTTTCTTCCATAGCAGTTTTTATTGTAATTTTAGTACCTGTAGTAATTAATGAATTATTATTTAATTCTTTATTATCATTAGTTATTATTACATTTAATGCTTTTGCTGAATATAATTTATCTTTTATAAGATTTACTTTAGTATCATGTTTAATTTTTACTATGTATCCTTCATCACTACCAATTCCTGCATTTTGAAGAGCATCGCTTACTGTTGTGTTATCCTCAACTTTTATTATTGTAACAGTGTATTTCTTTTCTTCTTTTGTTTCTGAAAGTACTGTTATTGTTATATCAGTTTCATTATCTTTTAATTCGTATTTACCAGTTCCTGAAATAGAGGAAGCACTACTTTTTTGAGTAGCTTTTATATTTACTTCTTTTACTGTATTTGGAATGTATGATTGATATGTAAGTATATCTTCATCAAATTCTGGTGTTATTTTGTATCCTTCAATTTCTAATGATTTTAAATCATTATTCATATCTCCGCTTTTAGGAAGTGAAGTGTATTCTGGCATATCATTATAAACAGGAATTTCAAATGTAAATTTTTGATTTAGAACATTTGCTTTTTTAAGAGCATCATATGTTTTGTTTCCTTCAGTTGCTGGTGCTTGTATATTTGTTTGATATTGATGAGTATATTTACTATAGTGAGCATCAGGACCAACATTAAACTTTTGATAGTATAAAGTACCTTGTCCTGCGTTTACATATCCTTTAGCAAGCAAGCTACTTCCTTCTAAAATAGATGTTTCAACATTATCCCAAACTTCACCACTTCTACTAATAAGTTTAGCAGCATAGGCAAGACCTCTTGTTATTGCTGAATATTTAACTCCACCAACTGTTGTTTCATAAGCACCAATATTGAAGAAATTATAATATCCTTTATAAGTATTACCTTTCCATGTAAATTCTGTCCCATTTACTGAATCACTTCCATTAGCGCCAACTTCTATTCTAATTCTAGTCGCAATATGAAGTGGGCTAATCTTATGACTTTTACCAGCTTTAAACATTGGAATAGTATATTTATCATCACCAAGTTTACCACTACCGAAAACTGATTTTATAAGAGCTGGATATTCATTTTCAAGAGTACTATCATATTTTAAATCTTCAAACATAAATATTCTTTCTTCTGTAAGCCAGTTTCTAGGGTCAAGATAGAAAGCAATAACTCCAGTATTTACTTTGAACCATGAACTACCTTCAGCAGGTCTATTTGATGTTCTATAATTATCATTTGTTGTCTGCATATAATTTTTTCCTTCTTCACCATTTACAGCAGAAGAAAATTTTATATTTGTAAATGCAGGTTTAAACTGCCAATTAGGATATTTACTATGAAGATAGGTTAGATATGGAATATATGAATCTGGAAAATTAGCTTTCTTAAGTGTTTCAGCATATTCTTTATCTTCTTTTGTTATATCTTCTTTTCTAGTAACATATTTTTTACATATATATCCTTCTTTATTACCATAATAATTTATTTGATACCATTTACCTCCAGAACATCCACTTGAGTTTCCGTTTACTTCTTTTACAATTGTTACATTTACTCCAAGCGATAAAGTGTCAAGTAAACTGCCTGATGTAGCTGCCTTATTTCTAACTCCTACATTATTACCATTGACTCTAGCACTATAATCTATAACGTTTATACCAGTAAAAGTATTATCAACGAACCTAACATAATCACTACATACATAAGCTTCTTGTTCTTTATAAATTATTTTATACCATTTATTTGAACAACCACTTCCAGTATATAATGTTTTATCAACAACTGTTATTTGTGTTCCAGCATTAACAGTTGCAATTATTGATGAATCACTTTTAGTATTATGTTCCTTTCTTATTCTTACTGAACTTCCTTTTATTTCCGCATCAAATGCAGCTTTTATATTTAATGGAACAAATAAGAATAGGGCTAGTAAAAGTATAAATATATATTTCTTCTTATTCATAGTTACTCCTTATCATTCTATATAATAAATAATTATACCAAAATTCTACATATTTTTCATTATATTTAGGGAAATTTACATTATTTAAACAAGAAAAAACTAAATAAATTTTAATTTACTTAGTTCATATGTTTACTCTCTACCTGAATATGTATCAACTACTAATTTATTATTGTATTCTTTGAATGTAAATTTTTGTGTAGTGTTATTGTTAATACTATCATCTACATCACTAGTTTCTGTAATGTTAACATTATATGATAGATTTCCTATTTTAGTGATATTGTTTATTTTAGATATGTAACATTCTCCGCCACCTTGACTTTTTCTTACATAACCACTTTTATCTTTGAAAATGTATCCATCAGTTTCTTTTTTAAAGTATTCTTCTGTTACATAATTAAGCATTGCATTTTTAAAGTCATCATATTTAACATTAGTGATAACCATTTCTGTTGCTTCATCATATATTTGTTTACTTTCATCAAAACCTAGATTTAAGTAATCTAAGATGTTATCAGTATGAAGTGCACAATCTACTTCAAGAAACTTTTCAATAGTTTTTTTGACTTTTTCATCTTCATCACTTACTTTTTGTGTAGTCGTTGTAGTAGTAGTCTTACTTTGACTATTAATATCATTATTAGCTTTCTTATTGTTAATTAACATATATATTATTACTCCTAGTAAAATGATGATAACTATTAATGCAATGATTAATAGTATTGATTTTGTAGAATTTTCTTTTTCTTGCATTTTCCCCTCCTTATTATCTTAATTTTATCATTTCATATTTACTTTTTCAATTAAATATTAGTCAATAATAGTGTTTTTATACTATTTTAATGGAAAAAATAAAATTATTAGTTTATAATAATTAATAGGGAGTTGAAAAAGATGAATTTTGAAGTTAATGGATATAATATATTTATAATAGTAGCGGTATGTTTTTTGTCTTCACTTATATTTGTACAAATAATGAAGAAGGTAGCAATATTTCTAAAAGTACTTGATGTACCAAATGATCCTAGAAAGATACATAAGAAGCCTATGCCTTTACTTGGAGGACTTGGTATATTCTTTGCATTTTTACTTGGATATATGTTATTTGCTCCTAAAAATAATCTTATGATTGCTGTTTTAATAGGTTCGTTCTTAATTATGCTTTTAGGTCTATTTGATGATATGACTAAGAGTGAGACACCAATGCCTAATAAATATAAAGTTCTTGTTCAATTAATAGTTGCTGCAATAGTTGTATTTTATGGTGGACTTGAACTTACTAAAATTACTTTGTTTGGTATGACTATTACGTTTACAAGCATTCCATTTTTAAGTGAGTTTCTTTCTATACTTATTATAGTTGCGACTATTAATGCAATTAACTTAATTGATGGACTTGATGGATTATGTGCTGGGATTAGTTCTATATATTTTTTAACTATTGCGATAATTGGATTTATTCTAAACAAATTTGGAGGACTTGATGTAATATTATCACTTATTATGTTAGGCTCTACACTTGGATATTTAGTTCATAATTTTCCACCAGCAAGAATATATCAAGGAGACGCTGGAAGTACATTCTTAGGATTTATGATAGCTGTTATATTCTTACTTGGATTTAAAACAACGACATTAACTTCATTAATTATACCAATGCTAATACTTGCAATTCCAATTATGGATACTTTATTTGCAATAATAAGAAGAAAACTAAAAGGACAAAGTATTGATCATGCTGATAAAGAACATCTTCATCATCAATTACTAAAACATTTTTCTAAAAAGAGTTCATTACTTGTTATATATGCGATTAATATATTATTTTCAGCAACAACAATATTCTATGTTTTAGGAAATAAAAAAACAGTTATATGTTGTTATGTAGTTTTAATGTTTATTGTATTATTTTTAATACTTAAAACTGATATTGTGTTTGACTGGACAAGTAAAAAAAATAAAAAGAATAATAGAGGTGAGGAAAATAAATGAAAGTAGGTGTACTTGGAGCAGGGGCATATGGACTTGCTCTTACACATATTTTAGTAAACAATAAAGTTGAAGTAACTATGTGGACACATGACGAAAATGAAAGAAAAACTCTTGATGAAACAAGAAAATCAAAAAAATTAAATGATTACAAAATACCAAATGAAATAAAATTCACTTGTGATTTGAATGAAGCAGTAAATGACAAAGATTTAATCGTTATGGCTATTCCAGCATTTGCTTTTGAAGATGTAACTATTAAACTTAGTAAATATATAAAGAAGAAACAACCAGTATTAATTGCTACTAAAGGTATCCAACAAAATACATGTTTGTTTTTAAATGATGTATTTGCTAAATATTTAAAGAATGGTATAGCTGTTATAAGTGGTCCTACTTTTGCAGTGGATATAATTAAAGATTCACCAGTAGGATTCAGTTTAGCAACAAAAAATAATAAAACTGAAATGGTTGTTCGAAAGTGTTTTCAAAATTCGACAACTAAGTTTAGAAGAACTAAAGATATAGTAGGTATCGAAATATGTGGTAGTATTAAAAATGTTATGGCTATTGCTTCTGGTATGCTTGAAGGTATGGGTGTAACAGATTCAACAAGAGCACTTTTCTTAACTGAAAGTATGAATGATATTAAAGAATTAATTGATGCTTTAGGTGGCAAAAAGAAATCAATATTATCCTTTGCTGGATTTGGTGATATCTTAATGACATGCACTAGTAAGAATTCAAGAAATTTTAGTTTTGGATATTTAATAGGTAGTGGAGCTACTAATGAAGAAGTAAATAAATATTTAGAAACTACTACAGTTGAAGGAATGTATACATTAAAGTCAATACATAAACTTGTTAGACGTAAGAAAGTAAAAATGCCTATAATAAACTTAATACATGATATTATAGAAGGTAAAAAAGATAAAGAAGAAATGTTAAAATTTTTAATTAATAAATAAAAAGACTAGTGAATAGTCTTTTTAAAATGTTATTTATTTTAAGTTGCCTTTTTGATCAATAAAGTGATAATTAGCTTTCATTTTATTAACATACATTTTAGTAGATTTACCAAATGGAAATTTTATATCACTTTTATTTTTTTCTTCTACTGAAGCATATATATCTTTTGAATTTAATAATATTAATTTATATTTTAATGATTTTTTTGATAAGTTACTATCTTGTTTATTATCTGATACTTTATATACATTTTTAATATTATTCTTTTCTAAATATTTTTTAACAACACCATCATTATCAAGATAAGCAACTTTAGTATTTTTAAATTTTATACTTGATAGAGTAGATAAAATTATTAATTCTTGTTGTTTTGGATGTTTTATGAACATATGTATTGTATGAATAATATATCTATATATTTTCAATAATATATTTTTAGTTATAACTAAATTATTTCTTGTTATATAAACATAATAATTGAATAACTTATATCTTAATGTACTTTTAGTTATTATTTTATATTCTAAAGTACCACATATAATTATTTTTTCATTATTTATAAGTACTTTTATCTTATTAGTTTCATCTTTCAATATTCTAAATTCTAATGATTTCATAATAGGGGAATATTCTATGAAATTTTCAAATTGTTCAATTTTATATTCTTTGATATCATAGTTCAAATTTCTATTATTTGTTTTTATTTGAACATTTGCTATATTTAATATATTTTCTGGTAATTCTATTTTAACAATAAATTCATTATTATTATCTTGTATTTCATATAAATTAGTATATATATCACTTATATCACATACTTCTATATTTTTAAATAATAATTTATTATCTTTTATTTGATAATATTCATTTGTTTTATTATTATATTTTATATTTAATGCTTGCATTTTATCATAAAGTGACATTATTTTTTGTTCTAAAATAATATAATCATCAATTTCATCTAATAATGATTTTATTATATTATTATTTTCTTCTTTTTCATCTTTAGTCATGTTAGCATCAAATGATTTATTTATTCTTGACTGTAAGTGATACATTACAAAATATTCTGCATAAGGTATTGCCTTACCAAACATTTTCTTAGATAATTCCATTACAAATACATAAACTTCTTTTAATGTAAGAGTATACCAGTTCTTATTTAATGTTTGTGTTTGTATGGAAGAATTTCTTGTTTTTCTTTTTCTATATAAATAATTAGATGAAGCAATTGCTCCATATTTCATCTTTTTTCTTTTAAATAAAACTTCAGTCATGAATTTAGCATCTTCTGAATACTTAAGTTTTTCATCGAATGTTATATCTTTTATAGCTTCTCTTCTAATTAATGAAGCAGCAGCACTTAATTGAAGTAATTCATGTTCCTTTGTTATATCAATTATTCTATCTCCTGCATCAAATCTAAAATCTGTTACATGATATCCATGAGCAGCTTCAAAAAATTTCTGCCTAAATCCAACTACATCTATTTCAGGATGATTATCTAACATTTCACATCCTTTTCTAAATGCATCTTTCTCAAACTTATCATCTGAATCAATAAAATTAATATATTCTCCAGTAGCTATCTTTATTCCTTCATTTCTTGCTGAAGAAACACCACCGTTTTCTTTTTTGATATATTTTATATTATCATATTTATTTTTATATTTTAAACATATTTTTTCTTCATTATATGGACTACCATCATTTATTAATATTAATTCTATATTCTCAAACCCTATTGTTTGATTTATTATACTTTTTATTGTATCTTCAATATATTTTTCTACGTTATATATTGGTATAACTACACTTACTTTATATTTTGACATAATAACTCCTTTTTAACAATTTCTTTATATATTATAAGATATATATTATCAAAAGTAAATCAAGTACTTTTATTTATTTATTATTTTATGTTATACTTTTTATAGGAGATAGAATTATTTATGGATAAATGTAGCGTAATTTCTTTAAAAAATATTGATAAGATTAAATCAATTAAGAGTGAATATGTAATTATAAGTGATAAAAAATATGATGTTGATTATGATAAAATAATTAGTTTTATGGAAGAAAACAATTATGAATTATATGCTTTATGTCCTTATAGTGATAATAAAAGTTTAATAAAAAAATATGATATAGTTAATACTGAGAGTGGTTACTTTAATTTTTATTTAGAAAGTTTTATTATTAAAAAAAGTTTACTTGATAAATGTAATTATAATAGTGAATATGGTATTCTTATGTATCTTTATGATAATGTTAAATCTTATTATCAATCTAATGAGAGAATAGATATAGATATTGTTTATACTGATAAAAATAAGAATAGTTTTTATATTGATAAATCATGGTATTTAGAAGATATGAAAACATTATGTAAATTATCAAAAGAGTGTAAAAATAGTGGTAAGAATTACTTATTTAATATGTATTTACTTAAATTATCTTATAATATTAGACAAGTAGAGAATAGTATTATTAATGAAAGTGAATATAATGAATTTATTAAGTTATCTCATGAATTTTTAAATAATATAGATGATAAATATATTAATACTAATAATGTAAAACTTAATATAAATATAAATAAAAATATAGTATATTACATACTTAATATTAAATATGAAAGTGTAAAGTATAAGTTAAGTGATGGTTATATAAAATGTAAATATAATGTAGATAATGTTAAATCTAATTCAATAGTGGTACATTGTATTAATTATAAGAAAGGTTATTTATATTTTGATTGCTCTTATGATAAAACATGCTTTGAATTATCAAATGTTAATATTTATGGAAATGATAAAAAAATAGATTACGATAAGACAGATATTTATATGGGAAATAAGATATTTGGTCGTGAATATTATAATGATGTTGTTTTCACTTTTAAAGTAAAATTAGAAGATAAAAATATAGTATTTAAAAATAAAGATAATGAAAAGATACATGTTTCTTTTGGAAATAATGTTTCTAGTAGACTTATCACTAATAGAAAGAATTCTTATTGGAATATAGAAAATAAATGTTTAAAATGTAATGATAATGTAATTACAATAGGTAAAAAGAATACTTTCGTAAATGAAGTTAAATT
>FR880111.1:66442-66692 GCA_000434555.1 Clostridium sp. CAG:524
TTAAATTCATTATAAGTGAGTTTAGACATAAGAAACTTAAAACTATTAAACCTTTTATAGTACGTACTTGTTATTTTTTAACACATTTATTTTATAAGAATAAAGATATAATGGTAAGTTATGATAAGCTTTATAAAGGTGGAGATTGTGGAGAATATATATTTAAATATATAAGTGATAACACAAGTTCTAAAGCATATTATATTGTTAATAAAAATACTAACACTTATAATAAACTAATAAAGAACTT
>FR880111.1:66749-83588 GCA_000434555.1 Clostridium sp. CAG:524
ATATGGTAGTTTAAAATGTAAGATTATTTGTTTAAATGCTAAACATATTTTAGCAAGTGATTCACTCGCTGCTTCATTTTGTAGTTTTAATGGTTATATGAGAGATTATAATAAGAATCTATTTAATGCTGAAATACATTGTATACAACATGGTGTTACTATGCAAAATATGTATCATAGACAAAATAGAATATTTGATAACAATAAATTATATTTTATATCATCTATTTATGAACAAAAGAACTTACTTAAAAAAGAATATGGATATAATAAAGAAAATTTAATATTTAGTGGTCTTGCTCGTTATGATGGACTTAAAAGTAATCCAAAAGGTGTAATTCTTATAATACCAACATGGAGAGTAGATGTCGCTAGTAGTACATCAAGTGGTAAAGTAAGACCATATAATAATAACTTTAAATACACTAATTATTTTAAAGTATATAACAGTTTAATAAATAATAAACATATTATAGAAATGGCTCGTAAAAATAATTATAAGATTAAATTTTTAATACATCCAACATTAATATCTAATATTAAAGATTATGATAAGAATGATTATGTTGAAATAATACCATCAAATACAGTAGATTATGAAGATATATTAGTTGAATCTAATATTATGATAACAGATTATTCAGGAGTTCAATATGATTTTGCTTATATGAAAAAGCCAATCATTTATTATCATAATGATGATTTACCACCTTCATATGGTAATGGTGAAATGGATTATCAAAATATAGGATTTGGTGGTATAGCTAAGTGTGAAGAAGATGTTGTTAGTTTACTTATAGATATAATAAATTCTAATTGTAGATTAAATAAAAAGTATGATAAAAGAGTTAATGAATTCTTTAAATATTTAGATTACAATAATTGTAAAAGAATTTATGAAGCTATTAAGAAGTATGAAAGAGAGTGAGAAATATGCTTAAAAAAGTAATCAAATCTATTAAAGATGGTACTTTTTTTAAAAAAGTAAATAAGAAAATAAGATCAATACACTATAAAAGACTCACTAAAAAAAGTAATATCAAATTAGTTAATAATCAAGTTATGTTTATTACATTTCAAGGAGATTATACTTGTAATTCTAAAGCAATATGTGATTATATATTAAAAAATAAACTTGATTATAAAATTATATGGGTTATTCGTAGTGAAAAAGAAAATGATATAAAACAATTTCCACATGGAATTAAAGTAGTAAGTAGAGACTCAAATGAATTTTATTATGAATATGAAAGAAGTAAATTTATATTTGACAATTCTACTAATTTTGCATATATGAATTTATTCAAAAGAGAAGGTCAAATTGTTATTCAAACATGGCATGGTTCAATGGGATTCAAAAGAATAGATCCAAGCTCAGTTAGTGATAAAGACTGGTTAGAAAAAGCAATTTCTTCTGCGAATGCTGATGATTACATTATAACTAATAGTAAGTTCGAAGAAAATGTTTTTAGAGGAAGTTACTGGCCTAAAACTGAATTTTTAAAAGTAGGACATCCTAGAAATGATATTTTATTTAACAAAAATAATGAATTTTTAAATTATGCTAAAAAAATAAGAAAGATGTATAATATCAAAAAAGATACTAAAATATGTTTATATGCACCTACATTTAGAAATAGTGATAGTATTAGTTGTTATGATTTAGATTATAATAGATTACATGAAGCACTAGTTAAAAGATTTAGTGGAGATTGGGTAATACTTGTAAGATATCATTTTAGACTTAAGAATACTAAAATACCTAAAAAATATGAAAATACTGTTATTAATGTAACAAATTATCCTGATATGCAAGAATTATTATGCGTAACTGACTTTGGTATAACAGATTACTCAAGTTGGATATGTGATTATGTTATCACAAAAAGGCCTGGATTCTTATATACAACTGATATTGAAAAGTATATTGATACTGAAAGAGGATTTTATCATACATTAGATTATTATCCATTTCCAATATGTAAAAACAATGATGAATTATATAATAAGATTATTAATTTTGATGATAAAAAGTATTTAAAAGATGTAAACAGTTTTTTAAGAAAAGTAAATTGTTATGAAAAAGGTGATGCATCTAAAAAAGTTGTAGATAAGATGAATAAATTAATTAAGTAGATTTTTAATATTATATATGCTATTATAAGGTTAGGAGGTTTTTTTATATGAAAAACGTAGCGGTTATATTCGCAGGTGGAACAGGAACTCGTATGGGAGTTAAAGACGTTCCAAAGCAATTTTTAGAAGTAGGAGGAAAGCCAATTATCATTTACACACTTGAATATTTTCAAAATCATCCAGAAATTGATGAAATATATGTTGTATGTATAGAACCATGGATTGATTATTTGAAATTTCAACTTGAAAAGTATGGTATGTCAAAAGTAGTTTCAGTAGTACCTGGTGGTAAAACAGGTCAAGATTCAATTTATATTGGATTAAAAGAAGCAGAAAAGAATTGTAGTCCTGATGATGTTGTATTAATTCATGATGGCGTAAGACCATTTATTAGTCCTGAACTAATATCAAGAAATATCGCAGATACAAGACGCAATGGAAACTCTATTACATGTACTGGTTGTAATGAAACATTTATTATAAGTAAAGATACAGTTAATGTAGATTCAGTACCAGTAAGAAGAGAATCTTACAATGCTCAAGCACCTCAGGCATTTAGATTAGGTGAAATTATTGAAGCACATGAAACTATGAGAGCTAAAAATCCAGATTATATTGATGTTATTGATAGCTGTACATTGTTTAATATGCTAGGAAAGAAAACATATATAACAGAAGGTGTTAGAGGTAATACTAAAATTACTAACCCAGTTGATTTATATATATTTGAAGCATGGTTAGAATTTAAAAATAATGGTGGTAAAGCTAAAGGAATACCTGATTTAATTGAATATTATGAATACGAAGAAAGTAAAAAAAAAGAAGCAGGAATAACAATGAGGTTAACTAAGCATGAACAAAATAATTAAAGAAGATATGGATAATTTAGTAAATAGTTGTCCATATGAAGAAGAATTTAAAGATAAAACAATACTTATAACAGGAGCAACTGGTTTAATAGCTCGTAACTTAACATATTTCTTTTTAGAACTAAATAAGCAAAAACATACTAATACTAAAGTAGTAGCGCTTGTTAGAAATATGGATAAAGCACGTGATGCGTTTAGTGATTATTTAGAAGATTCATCACTTGAATTTATGAATCAAGATGTATGCGAAAAACTAGAATATGCTGGTAATGTTGATTATATATTCCATGCTGCTGGTAGTGCTAGTGCTACAGCTATAAAGAAAAATCCAGTTGGTATTATTAAAGCAAATACTATTGGAACTATGAATGTTCTTGAACTCGCAAGAGAAAAAGGTTCTAAAGTAATATTCCCATCTACAAGAGAAATATATGGTAAAGTTGATGGAGTAGAAAAGATAACTGAAAGTGATATGGGAATTATTGATCCACTTAATGGAAGAAATTGTTATCCTGAAAGTAAAAGACTTGCTGAAGCATTATTTAGAAGTTATTATGAACAATATGGAGTTCCATTTAATGTACTTAGAATTGCTCATACATATGGTCCAACAATGGAAATTAATAATGATGGAAGAGTAATGTCAGACTTTATTGGAGATGTTGTTAATGATAGAGATATCGTTTTAAATAGTGATGGTACAGCAATAAGAGCATTCTGTTATGTTGCAGATACAGTAACTGGTATTGTTGAAGTAATGGTTAATGGAGAAAATACTGAAGCATATAATTTAGCTAATGAAACAGAACCATATATGATAAGAGATGTTGCTCAAAAATTAGTTGATTTATATCCTGAAAAAGGTCTTAAAGTAGTATTTAGTAATCCAAGCGATGAAGTTAAAAAAGGATATGTTTCATATAAAATAGTTAAACTTGATACATCTAAACTTGAATCTCTAGGATGGAGTCCTAAAGTAGAACTAGAAGAAGGTATGAAGAGAACTGTTGATTCATTTATTCTACAAAGAAAAAAATAGTTAAGGAGAAGATATTATGACATTTATTATTAAGATTATTAATTTTATTTTAAATGCAATTTATCTTCTTTTTAAATGTTTTAGAAGAAGAAAACAAATTACATTAATAAGTCGTGAATCTAACAATATAACTACAGATTTTAAATTATTAAGTGAAGAACTAAAAAAAGAATTACCTGACTATAAAATAGTTGTTTTATGTAAAAAGATGGATAATAAATTATTATATGCATTTCATATGTTAAAACAAATGTATCATATATCAAGAAGTAAAGTCGTTATACTTGATACATATTGTTATCTAATAAGTAATTTAAAACATAAAAAAGATTTAGTAGTAATACAAATATGGCATGCGATAGGTATATGTAAAAAAGCTGGCTATGCTATAGTTGGTAAAGATGAAGGAAGAAGTGAAAAAGTAAGTAAAAGTGCTAATATGCATAAAAATTATACTTATGTTTATACCACCTCAAAAGAATGTATACCATTTATGGCACAAGTATTTAACTGTGATAAATCTATAATACGTAGTGTACCACTTCCAAGAATAGACTTATTAAAAGATAAAAAATATATTAATAGTGTTAAAAATAAAATATATAAAAAATATCCTAGTTTAAAAAATAAGATTAATGTTTTATATGCACCTACATTTAGAAAAGATAATGATTTATTTGAAAAGAATATTCATGAATTAATAAATAATTTTGATTATAAAAAGTATAACTTAATTATTAAATTACATCCACTTTGTAATATTAAAATTGATAATGATAATGTATTTACATGTAAAGACTTTAGTACAAGTGAAATGATATATATATCTGATTATGTTATAAGTGATTATAGTTCTATAATATATGAAGCAGGTATTATGAATAAAAAAATGATATTTTATGCTTTTGACTTGAATGACTATAGTGGTAAGCGTGATTTCTTTATTGATTATAAGAATGAAGTACCAGGTCCAATATGCTATAGTGCTTCTGAAGTTATTTCATTTTTAAAAAATAGTGATTACACTAAATATAAAGATAGAAACTTAATAAGTAAATATGTTGATTTAAATATAAAAAACTATACTAAAAATATGGTGAATGAAATAAAAAAGACTTTATAGTTATTTTGTGATAAAATATACTTAAGAGGTTAGAATGAATAATAAAAATAGTAAGAAAAGTAATAATAAAAAGAACACTTCTAAAAGTATAAAAAATAAAAATAATAAAAAAGTAATTAAGAATAAAGAATGTAATAAATATTTTAAAACACTTTTTATGTTTTCTTCATTACTTAATTTGCTATTGATAATACTTTCTTTGATACTTATTGTCTTATATATAAAAAATAATAATAAAATTAATGATTTAAATGAAAATATTAATGATTTAAAGAAATCTATTATCAAAAAAGATAATGAAAAAGAACCTATAAAAGAAGAAGTAATTATCAAAAATAAAGCTACTAAAATACCAGTACTTTCTTATCATAGAACTGTTACTAGTGATATTAGAAATAAATATTTTAAAGATAATGCTTGGGTTAATGATTTAGAAGAAGTAAGTAAAGAGTTAGAATATTTATATAATAATGGATGGAAAACAATTGATTTAGATGAATTCTATTGCTGGTATAATAAAGAATGTGATTATGAAGAAAAAACATTTGTTATAACAATAGATGATGGAGATAGTGAAGCATATTATAATTTACTTCCATTATTTGAAAAATATAATTTTAAAGCAACAATGTTTTCAATAGGAAAAGAGATACCTGAAGTTACAGAAGAATTAAATGAACCTAAAAGATTAAAACTTGGATATGATAAAATATTAGAACTAAGAAAGAATAAATCTTTACTTCAAGTAGAAAGCCATACATATAATATGCATCATAAATGTGGTAAAAAGAAAGCAGTTGAAACATTGTCTTATAATGAATTAGTAGAAGATTTTGAAAATAATAAAAAATACAATTTTAAATATTTAGCTTATCCATATGGAATATATACTAAAGATATGTTAAAAGTAACATCTAATAGTGATATTAAACTTGCTTTTAAAATAAGAGATAATAAATATGCAACTAGACTTGACAATAAATATGAGATTGCCAGAATAGAGATAGATGCATTTATGAAAATGGATAAATTTAAAAAAATATTTGAATATGCTAAAGGAGAATAAAATGATAAAAAGTATAACTGATTATTTAGATATAACATGTAATAAATATCCGGAAAAGATATCATTTGCTGAAAATGAAAATGTATTTATTACATATAAAGATTTTGTTTTAAAATCTAAAGTTATTGGTAGTAATATAGTAGAAGAATATAATTTATTTAAAATGCCTATCATGGTATTTATTGATAAGAGTATAAATACACTTTTATCTATGTTTGGTGTTTTATATAGTGGTAACTTTTATACAGTTGTTGATGTAACATCACATAAAAATAGAATAGATTCTATAGTTAATACATTAGAACCTAAACTAATAATTACAGATAATAAGAATATAGATAAAGTAAAAGAACTTCAGTATGATTTACCTATATTAAATATAGAAGAGTTAAAATATAAAACTAATGAAAAATTATTAAATGAAGTAAAGAATAGAGTTATTGATACTGATGCAGCATATGTATTATTCACAAGTGGTTCAACTGGAGTACCAAAAGGTTCAGTAATAAGTCATAAATCTGTTATAGAATATACTTCATGGTTCAAAAATGCATTTAATATAAATAGTAAAACTATATTTGGAAATCAAACACCATTTTATTTTAGTATGTCTATAAGTGATGTATTTACTAATATAATGGTTGGTTCTACATTATATATAATACCTAAAGTATGTTTTAGTTTTCCAGTAAAATTAATTGAATACATGAATGTTAATAAGATAAATACTATATACTGGGTACCTAGTGCTTTATGTATTGTTGCTAATATGAAAACATTTGATTATGTTAAACCAAAATATTTAAAGAAAGTATTATTCGCAGGTGAAGTAATGCCTATGCCACAACTTAATATATGGCGTCGTCATTTACCAAAATTAATGTATGCTAATCTATTTGGCCCAACTGAAACAACTGATATATGTACTTATTATGTTGTAAATAGAGATTTTAAAGATAATGAAACATTACCAATAGGTAAGCCATGTGAAAATACAGATATATTAATTATAAAAGATGATAATACACTTGCAACTCCTGGTGAAGTAGGAGAACTATATGTAAGAGGTAGTATAGTTGGAAGTGGTTACTATAATAATCCTGAAAAAACAAACTCAATATTCGTAGTTAATCCACTTAATGAGTCTTATCCAGAAATATTATATAAGACAGGAGATTTAGGTAAATATAATAAATATGGTGAAATAGAATATTTAGGTCGTAAAGACTTTCAAATTAAACATATGGGATATAGAATTGAACTTGGAGAAATAGAAACTAATATAAATTCTATTGATGGAATTATATCTTCTTGTTGTATTTATGATACTAAAAATAACTTAATTGTACTATTTTATGAATCTTTTAAACTAAATGATGCAGAAATACTTGAATTTAGTAGTAAAAAACTAGTAAAATATATGCAACCAAACAAGATTATCAAATTACCAAAGATGCCACATAACGCAAATGGTAAAATTGATAGAGCTAAATTAAAAACAATGTATGAAGAAATGGAGAAATAAAAATGAAAAATGATATTATTGAAGTACTTAATGAAGTAAAAGCTGGTGTTGATTATGAAAAAGAGGACAAACTAATAACAGATGGTATTCTTACATCATTTGATATTATTATGTTAGTATCACTACTTAATAATAAATTTGGCGTAGAAATAGGTGTTATGGATCTAGTACCAGAGAATTTTGAATCAGTTAATACAATTGAAACATTAATAAATAACTTAAAATAATGAAATAGTGTATGTGAATGAGGGGTGTTTTACATGAGTTATGCTAGTATAGAATTTTTATTATTCGTACTTGTGCTTGTATTAATATATTATATATTTCCAAAAAAACATAGATATATAGTATTACTTATTGGAAGCTTAATATTCTATTATTTATTCAGTGGTAAATATATAATATTTATATTATTATCATCAGTGATTACTTATTTTAGTGGTAAATTGATAGAGAAGTATAATGACAAAAGAAAGTTAATATTGACTTTGTCTATTCTTTTAAATTTATCTTTTTTGCTTGTACTTAAATATAATAATTTCTTTGGTGATATATTTAGAGTAGTAGGAATAAATATTCCATATAAGAAATTTATATTACCAATAGGTATATCATATTATACTTTAGAAACAATTAGTTATCTTACTGATATATATAGAAAGAGAATGAAAGCAGAAACTAATTATTTAAAAGTATTACTATTTTTAGTATATTTTCCACAAATAGTAGAAGGACCTATTGCAAATTATAGTAGGTTATCTAAAACATTATTTAATACAGAAAAGTTTAATTATGATAATTTTGTATCATCTTTTGTACTTATAGGTTGGGGATTTATTAAGAAACTTGTTATTGCTGATAGAGCAGGTATATTTGTAAGTAAAGTATTTGAAAATAATTATGGTGGAATATTACTTATAGTTGGAATACTTTTATATACACTACAAATATATGCTGACTTTAGTGGATGTATTGATATAGTAAGTGGTGTTTCAGAATTATTTGGTGTTAAACTTGATGAAAACTTCAAGCGTCCATTTTTTTCAAAATCAATACAAGAATTTTGGAGACGTTGGCATATTACACTTGGTACTTGGTTAAAAGAATATATATTTTATCCAATTAGCTTATCTAAATTAAATATGAAACTTAATTTAAAACTTAGAAAAATGAAATCAAAATATATATCAAGATTCATAATAACAGCATTTCCATTATTCTTCGTATGGTTCTTTAATGGTATGTGGCATGGCGCTAGTTTTAAATATGTAGTTTATGGACTTTATTATTACGTTCTTATGATGATAGGTATATTATTAGAACCAGTATTTAAAAAGATAATAAGTATATTTAAAATAAATACAGAAGTATGGAGTTATAAATTCTTTCAAGCGATTAGAACTATTTTAATAGTATGCTTTGGTATGTTCTTATTTAGAGTAGATAGTTTTAAACAAATGGGATTAATGATCCATAGTAATGCTTCAGCTTCATTATTTAGTTTAGGTCTTAAGAAACTAGATTTTGCTTTATTAATGGTTGGCATTCTTGTTATGTTAGTAGTAGGAGTAATGCAAGAATTTAATATCAACATTAGAAAAGAACTACAAAAACAAAATCTATTATTTAAATGGTTTATATATTATATAATAATATTCTCAGTTATTATATTTGGTATATATGGTAAAGGATATGATGCAGCTAGCTTCATATATGGAGGGTTCTAATATGAAAAAATTATTTATATTTATAAGATTAGTTATATTCTTTACTATAATGTTTGCATTAATAATAGTTCTTGGAAAAGTATTTACTCCTAAATGGAAAAATGGTACATTGTCTGAAATGGATGGCCAAGATTATACAATAAATGGTTATTATGAGTTACCTAAAAATTCAATAGATGTATTGTTTTTAGGCGATAGTAGTATCTTTAAAGGCGTTTCACCTATGGAAATATATGAACAAACAGGTATAACTTCATATAATTATAGTGTTAGTTCAGCTAGAATATATTTACTTTATTATATCCTTGAAGATGCATATAAATATCAAAAACCAAAAGTAATAATGATAGATCCACTTACATTATTTTATACAGAAAAAGAAGTAGAGGGCGAACGTAGAAAATCATTTGATTATATGAAATTTGGTAAAACTAAATATGAAATGATAAATGATGATTTCTTTGAATTTGACTTTAAAGAAAAACTATCTTATTATTTCCCATTATTTAGATACCATTCAAGATGGAATGAAATAAATATGTCTAATGTAAAAAGAACATTTGGCAGTTATCATTCAATTACTAAAGGATATATAATGTCAACTAAAATAAATCCTAGATACACTGGATTTAATTATATGAATCCTAGTAATAAAAAAGTTGTAATGAAAGATTATACTAAAAAATATTTAGATATGTTTGTTAAATTCTGCAAAGATAATGATATAGATTTAGTATTTCTTGGTATTCCTGATACTAGAGCCTGGGGATACGAACAAAATGAAGAATTAAAGAAATTAGTTAATGAATATAATGTTAAATATTTAGATTTAAATAACGATTCATATGGACTCGATTTTACTACTGATACAGAAGATAAAGGAATACACTTAAACCTTAAAGGTGCAATAAAAGTAACAAATGAAGTAACTAAATATTTAAGAAATAATTATAACTTTAAAGATCATAGAAATGATAGTGAATATCAAAAATGGAATGAAGACTTAATAAAATATAATAAATTAAAAGAAACAAGATTAAAAGAATTAGATTATAAAATAGAGAATAAAATATATGATGTTAAAAAGAAAAAAACTACAACTAAAAATATTAAAGATAAACATTAATTCTAAAAAGATTAATGTTTCTTTTAATAGTGAAAATAAATATTATAATGCAGAATATTATCTTATTAAAAGAGGATTACACAAGTACTTTAATATTGATAAATTTAAAATAATGTATACAAAGAATGGTAAACCATTCTTAGATAATGATGTCTATTTAAGTATTTCTCATGATAAAGATATAGTAGTAGTTGCTTTATCAAATGTGAGAGTTGGAATAGATATACAATATTATAGAAAACTAGATATTGATACGTTAAACAATATGAATAAATTATTAAATGTAAGTAGTAATACAATAACTAACTTTTCAATAAAAGAAGCAATACTTAAATTAAATGGAGATGTATTTAAAAATATAAATAATTATGATATAAATGATTATCACATTATAAGTCATTATACTAAAAAATATATAATAATTTGTGTTTATCATAAATATATGATAAAATAATTAAGTACTTGAGGAGAGATAATGAAAAGATTTTTTAATGATTTAAAGAAGTATAAAAATTATATTATGTATGCAACATGGGCTGAACTTAAAACTGAAGTAATAAATTCATATTTAGGATTTTTATGGATGATTTTAGAACCACTAGCATTTATGCTTATATATACTTTTATAGCAACAATAGTTTTCAAATCTAAAGTTGAATATTTTCCAGTATTTGTATTTATAGGTCTTTCTATATGGAATTTCTTTAATAAGATGGTAACTACATCAGTAAAATTAGTTGCTTCTAATAGAGATACTGTTACTAAAGTATATTTACCTAAATTTGTATTACTTCTTATAAAGATGGGTGTTAATGCATTTAAGATGGCAGTATCATTCTTACTTGTTGTAATATTTATGTTCATATACAAGGTACCTGTAACATGGAATGTATTATGGTTCATACCAATAATTATAACTGTAATGATATTTACATTTGGTGTATGTACACTTGTTATGCACTTTGGAGTATTTGCTGAAGACTTAACTAATTTAGTTAATATAGGACTTCGTATGTTATTCTATTTGACTGGTATATTCTATGATATAAGTTCTAGAATACATAATACTGTTTATAGAACAATATTGCTTGATTTAAATCCACTAGCTAACTTTATATATAACATGAGAAATGTATTAATATATAAGAGTGCTCCAATAGGAATGTGGACTCTTATATGGTTCTTTATAGGTGTATTACTTTCAATATTAGGAGTACATACTATATATAAATATGAAAATACATATGTTAAGGTGATGAAATAATGAAGAAACAAGAAATAGCAATTAGTGTTAATGATTTACATGTGTATTATAGAGATATGAATAGATTTTCACTAAAAAAAGGTGGACTAAAATCACGTGGATCAGGAAAAATATTTAAAGCAGTAAAAGGTGTTACATTTGAAGTACCAAAAGGACAAATACTTGGTATATGTGGTAAAAATGGTAGTGGAAAAAGCACTCTTTTAAGAGCAATATCAGGTATATTTAGTGCTGATAAAGGTAGCATTAATTTACATGGTAATTCAATATCATTACTATCAATTGGAGTAGGATTTCAAAAACAATTAACTGGATACGAAAACATATTCTTATCAGGTATGTTACTTGGATATTCTAAAGAACAAATAGAAGAAAAAGTAAAAGATATTATAGAATTTAGTGAACTTGGTGATTTTATATATAAACCAGTTAGAAGTTATTCAAGTGGAATGTACTCTAAACTTGCTTTCTCAATAACAGCAATACTTGAAACAGATATAATGCTTATAGATGAAGTTTTAAGTGTAGGAGATATTCACTTTAAAGAAAAAAGTTATAATAAAATGAAAGAACTTATTAGTGATGATAAAAGAACAGTTGTTATAGTTTCACATAATAGTAAAACAATAATAGAATTATGTGATAAAGTAATTTGGTTACATGAAGGTCTTATTAAAGACGAAGGTGATCCTGAAACTATAATGAATGAATACGAACAATTCATGAGAAATGAAGGATAATTTATTAAGTACTAGAAATAGTACTTTTTATATTGTATAATTTATTATAGGTGATAATAAAATATGAATATATATGATTTTGATGATACAATTTATAATGGAGATACTAATAGAGATATATTGATGTATGGATTTAAAAAGCATCCTTTTCTTGTTTTAAAAGCACTTAAGAAAGCAAAGAAGTTACAGAATGATTATAAAAGAGGAGTAATAGAATTTGAAAGAGTAAAAGAAGCAATGCTATCATTTATATTTGAAATAAAAAATTATCCTAAATTCATAAATGATTTTGTAGATTCACATATGAAAAATATTAAGCCATGGTATTTAAATAGAAGAACTCAAAATGATATTATTATTAGTGCTTCTTATGAACTGTGGATAATGCAATTTTGTAAAAGGCTTGGTATTAGATATGTTATAGCTACTAAAACTGATAGTGATGGTAAAATAATAGGTAAGAATTGTAAAGGAACAGAAAAACTAAAAAGACTTGCTAGTGTCATCCCAAATGCAGTTATAGTTAGTGCATATAGTGATTCATCTTGTGATATTCCAATATTAGAAGCAGCAAGAACAGCTTATGTAGTAGAAGGAGATAAATTAATTACTTATACTAAGGGATATAAATTTAAGAATAATAATTAGTTAACCAAAAAAGGTTGACTTCTTTTTTATATTGTAGTATATTAATAAGCACAAAGGAGGAATTAAAATGGCAGTTAAGATTAGACTTAAAAGAATGGGTGCTAAAAAAAGACCTTATTATCGTTTAGTAGTAGCTGATTCAAGAGCTAGAAGAGATGGTAATGTTATTGAATCTATAGGAACTTATATGCCTTTAGAAGCAGAAAAATATAATGTTAATAAAGAATCTGCTTTAAAATGGTTAAAGGAAGGAGCTCAACCTACAGATACAGCTAAGAATATTTTAAGTGAAGTAGGTGTTATGGAAGAATTCCATAATTCAAAAAGAAAATAAATGAGTTTAGTAGATTTTTCTGAATTAATCGTTAAAAAACTTGTTAAAGAACCAGATTTAGTTAAAGTACAAGAATTTGATAGTGAAGATAATAAAACTATAGAAATACTTGTTGCTGAAGCTGATATGGGAAGAATTATTGGTAAAGGTGGTAAGATTGCTACTAGTGTTAAAACATTAATTCAAGCTAAAGCTTATAACGATGGTATTAAAAGAGTAAGAGTAAACATAGATTCATTTTAATATAGAGTACTAGAAATAGTACTTTTTATTTTGAAAAAATATATACTAGCATTTTCTTCTATTTCATGGTATAATATAACACCAAAGGAATGATAGGTGATATTATGAATTATGAAGATGAATTAATATATGAGATGTATTTTAGATATAAAAATATGAGTAAAGAAGATGGAGATTTTTATTTAGATGTTCTTAGACATTCTAAAGAGATCACTGATAGTGCATATGGATATAAACCACAATATGATATAGTTGAAATGTCACTTATGAGTACTGAAAATGGTATTAGATTTAATGGATCAATTACAAATGGAATGGAAAATAGATATATTACAGGTACAATGATAAGTCGTTTAAATAAAACATTTGTTGATATAAGTGTTGAAAGATTACTTGGAGATATACCTAATAGAGAATATAATGCAGTTGAAGTATTTAAATTTAAAAGAGATGAAGTAGAAAGACGTACTTGTTATTCAAATGGAGAATATTATGAAGCAATACTTGAACCATTTGAACAAGAAAAAATGGAAGAATATAAATTATCAAAAATACATAAAAATTGGAATGATTAGTTTCATTCCTTTTTAAATTTCAATATGATAGTTGTAATCGTTATAATAATTAATAAAACAATTGTTAATATAATAGGTACTTTAACATAATTAAATGTTTCAGTGTAACTATTATCTGTGAATAATAATTTAGGTATCAATAATATAACTATAAATATTATTATTTTATATAACTTGTTATTGTTAGTTAGATTTAGTGTTTCTTTTATATTGTTAAATATTGATAAGTTTATTATTGAACAGCCTGTTATTGTAAAGAATATCCATAATGAAGCACTTACGTTTTCTATTGAATCTATAAATGAAAATATTTGTATCTTTTTAAGTACTGAGTAAAGAGGATAATCAAACATATTAACAAGATTAGTACCAAATATACCAAGCGTTACCATTATAGCTGTAAATACTAATATAAATGATAATGTATACATACCTATAAAATATTTGTTAAACTTTTCTTTATCAACAAGATTATCTTTTTTTGATGTCATTATAAAGAATAATGGTATTGTAGAATATAAAGCATATATAACACTAGAAATTAATATACTTTTAAAATCTACTGATATAATTGGTAAATAGTTATCTAGTTTTATATATGGAATTAGATTTATTAAATCAAATATAAATATGATAAGAGAAGTATATAGTGTGATAAGAGATACTCTAGTTACAGTTTCAATACCAAGTGAGGCAGTATAACTTGTTAACAATAATATAATAACATAAAAATATAAAGTAGGTGTTTCAGTTAGATATTGACTTGATAAAAAATTAGATAGTCTATATGATAAAAAGATATATAAGAATATAGATATTATTAATATGATAAAATTTAATATTATTGATAGTTTTTTATATACTTTTTTGAATTTATTAGTGTAAGATAAATTTGGAAATTTACCATAAAAAGATAATAATATTTTTGATATAATGAGTCCTAAGATAAATCCTATAGGCATTGAAATAATTGTTGATGTTTTTGATTTAGATAACATAAAAGAAGTAAGAATGCCCCAAAATGAAGCACCACTTAAAGATATTATAAGTGAAGATAATCCTAAACTATTTATTTTTTCATTTTTATCTCTCATTTTCTTATTTCTCCTGTTGATATAATGTTAAATTCTATATTATTTTTATTTTTGATATTGTTAAGTTTAAAATTGTTTTTATTATAATTTTTATCGTGTTTATAAATATAATTTTCTATACCAAGAACATCATTATTATCTTTCTTTATTTTATCTATTAAATTATTTATTTCATTGTTGATATGGTTTGTACTTAATTTTTCAAGCTTCTTTAAAGAATCTATATCATTTAAATCATATTTACATTCATAATCAGTTATTTTAGCATTTATATGTGAATTTATATTAAATAAATCTTTTTTCCATTTATATTTAGTTTTTATATCTTGTATTTGAAGTGTAAATGATTCATTATCACAATCTATTGTTATTGAACTTTTATCTATTGTATTAGCGAGTATATTATATGTAATAGATTCATCTTCTGTAAATGTTATTAATTTGTTATTTTTATAACTTATTTGATTAGATAAATATAGTATATCTTTATCATTATTATTTTTTATTTCTATTACAGGATATATTATATCTATACCTGGTTCTAATTTCTTATATACTAAATCTATAAATGTAAGAGGTGTGGTTGATGAAAATATTTGTTTATTAAATTCTAACATCTTTTCTATATGTAAAGAATTTTTATTACTTTCATCATTTATTTTAAATATTTTATCTTTTATTTTTGAATCTATATAGTAAACATAGAAGTTCATTGATGATTTTGAATTACGAAGAAAGTAGTCATAATAATCTATATCTTCTTTTAATATGTTATCTGTTATTATTAATACTTTTAAATGTGGTATGAATACTTTTTTATTAGTGAGTTTTGATAGTTCTTTTATTGCTTCATCTATTGATGTACTTGTAGTACTAAGTATCTGTAATTCACTTTCTTTATCGTTTGTGATTATTTCTGTTGTTATTTCATATTTATTATCTTTATAATCTATTATCATTCCACTTATTATTCCAAGATCATTTATTTCAGTATAGTCTTTACATCCAGTTAAAAGTAAAAGCATAAATAGTAGTATTATCTTTTTCATAGAGTCTCCTTATCTGTATTTTGTATCATTAGTCCTCGTTTTATTAATTTCTTTTTACTTTTTATATTTAATTTAGGACTTATTGTTATCATAAATGGTTTACCAAATGATTTAATACTACATAGGTTAGTTATTATAAATATGAATCCAAATAATACTCCGACTATACCTAAGAAAGATGCTAAAAACATAAGCGAATATCTATAAAATCTTATAAATGATTGAAAGTCATAATAAACAAAGAATATAGAACTAATTGCAGTAACAGCGACTATTATAAC
>FR880111.1:83636-88234 GCA_000434555.1 Clostridium sp. CAG:524
ATAGGAGACACAACTCCTGCATTAACAGCGGCATCTCCAAGTAATAAAGCACCAAGTATTGAAAGAGAAGTACCTCTTGATGATGGCGTTAATGCATCTCCTTCATATAATAGTTCAAAAGTAAACATTAGGATAAATGCTTCAATAAGTGCTGGAAAAGGAACACTAGCTCTTTGAAGAGAGAAATTTATAAGTAAACTTGTTGGTAATATTTGTTGGTCATATGTAATAATCGCAAGATATATAGCTGGCATAAAAATAGTTATAAAGAGTGCTATTATTCTAATAATTTTAACAAATTTAATATATATATTTTTTTGATAATTATCTTCATCATTATAAAAATAATCTATAAAGAATGTGGGTATTATTAAAGCATTACAAGAGTTTTCAGATATAATACATATTTTTCCTTCTGTTAAACTTTTACTTATAGTGTCTGGCTTTTCAGTTGACTTTATTGACGGAAATGTAGATTTATTTTCATTAGATATAAGACTTTTTATATAATATGTATCTAATATTTTATCTGATTTAATACTTTCTATTTTAGTTATTGTTTCATCTAATAATTCTTTATCTACAATATCATTTAAGTAAAGAATACTTACTTTAGTTTTTGTTTTAGTACCAAGAGTAAGTTCTTTTATATGAAGTGAATCTGTTTTTAATCTTTTTCTTACAAGTCCTATATTTGTATTATAGTTTTCATTAAATGCATCTTTAGGACCTTTTATAGTAGGTTCACTTGATGGTTCGTTAACACCTCTATCAAGATTAGCCTTTGTTTCAAATGCAATAGCTTCATTTTTATATATTAATACAGTAAATCCATTATATAAATATTCTGTTATATCAGTCTCTTTTATTTCTATAAAACTTATAGATGGTATATGATATTGTATATCATTTTTAAGATTAGAGATTAGTTCATTCTTGATAAGACTTCTTTTAGATAAATAATCTAATATAAAATGATTAGTAAGTTCTGAAGAAGATACTGTTTGTATATTTATTATATATAATTTTGATATACCAAAAGAAACTTCCTTTATTTGAAGATCAGGGGCATATTCTTTCATTTTATAGAATCTATCAATATTTATCATATTTATATTATGAGTTTATATTTTGAATTTTATACTTTTAGTCAAAATAGTTTGACATAAATTATATTTTATTATAGTATTTTAAGCAATATTTTTCTTTAAAAATTAGATTATAGGAAAGTTTTGGAAATATGACAGTAAGATTTGCTCATGATAGTAAAGTTATTGTTAAGATTAAGCTTTATGTTACTGCTAGTGGTGAAGGTAATCGTTTCAATTATAATATTTATTGTTAGTTTATTAGCATTAATAACTGTTATTAAAGTTAAAAATAATTAATTAAATAATAGACAAAATAAAACATGGATGATGTAGTCCATGTTTTTTAAATACTTATAATATTAAGAATAATGAAAATATTGTTAATATTATATATAATACTTTTCTAAATGCGTAAGTCCATACTTTTTTAGTTTTATTATCAACTGTGTATTCATATATTTCTACATATGGTACAGGATTTCTTCTATACCAACCTTTAACAGTAACAATCTTATTAAAATATTGTTCACTATTAAATAATGCAAATAATTTATTAACAAAATGAATAGGTTGATTATAATCTAAAAATATAATACCAGTTTCATCTTTAATAACAAAGTCTTCATTAAATATACATCCTGGATTACCACGACCAATTATTTCACCTTTTAATATACAAGGCACTGATGTTATATTTGATACTTTAACTTCACCTAATAATTTTTCTACATTAGATTCAGTATATTTATTTCTATATCTTTTTTTAAATTTAATATATGAGAATATTGTCGTAAGTAATAAACTAACTCCTACATATCTTAAACTAGCATTTTCATCTAAGTAAATAATAATTGTTATAATTAGAAATATACTAGGTAAGAAATTAATTAATAATTCTAATATAAAATCATCAGCATAACTTTCTGTTTTTTGTAAATCAAATACTATATATGGTTCTTGATTAAATTCTTTTGATCTTTTAGAGATGTAAAGCAATCTTTTAGAAATAAGTGGGTGAGTAGAATTAAATTCAGCCCATTTTGCCCATGGATTCCACATTTCCCATTTCATAGCATTTTTAATTTTGGATTTATTAACTGTACCATTTTCTATACAACTAATAGACATTGCTTTTGATTCTTTAACATCACTTATACCAAGTGCATTATTTTTTGATGCATTATGTTTACCAGTACTTTTACTAGTTGCAAGACCAAATCCTATTTTAACAAGTGCTTCTGCTAAAGAATTAGGATTTTTTGTTTCATCAATAGAGAAGTTATCAGCATAATATTCTCTTGTTCTTGATAACCATAATATTATATATTGAGATATTATATAAAGAACGTATGCGATTATAGAGATTATTGCTCCAGCATTAGCATTATCACTGTCATCATTACTACTACCAGCAAATGCTTCATATATACCATAAAGTACTAAAGGTACTACTTGTACTGCTGTCATGAATAACATATCGTAATGAACTACATGGCCAAGTTCATGAGCAACTACTGATTTTATTTCTTCTTCAGTAAGTAAATTAAATATTCCATCTGTTAAAACTATTCTAGCATCATTCTTAGTTCTACCATATGTAAATGCATTAGGTGCTCCATCATGTATTCTTCCAACTCGTGGAAATTTCATGTTATATTTACTACATATATTTGTAATAAATGTTTTTAAATACTCTGGAACTTCTTCATTAAAACTAGCCTTATAAAACCATTTCATAGTTAAATCAGTGAAGAATGGAGCAAGTAAGAATTGTAATATAAGAACAATTAAACTAATGATGATACCAACAATTACTTTACCACCAATTAAGTAAGTGACTAATATTATAACTCCACCTAAAAGACCATATAAACAAGTTATTGTTAACATAGAAATTCCAAATAAACTTTTTTTCATCTTATCATATCCTTCCTTACCATAATAATATCATATATTTTTTAGTATTTGAATATGTTAATTTCACTTTAATAATTTATATAAAACTCTATAGAAATTAGTTAATTATGATATAATATTTATAATAATTTATTAGTAAAAGAGTGATGTCATGAAGTAGCTTACATTAATGAATAAGAATAAAAAGGTATTTAATTTTATTTATAATTAAAGATACTGAATTAGTACCGACATGGAAGATTAATGATTATTATGAATTAAAAAATAAATTAATAAATAAAGACCAGTTTTATTGAAATAACTAGTTTTTTTAAATGATTTATTGACACTCGGTATCAAATATGATATATTTTAAATGAATTTAAAGAGAAAGGAGTGGAAGAAATGAAGATTTTTAAATTTAATTTATATGTTTTTAGTGATAAGAGTTTTAACAAAGGAAGTGGGAATCTTCAATGTTTTCCACAATCCTTATAACGTTTAATAATTAATTAATATGGCTACTCTTATCATGAGTAGTCTTTTTTTGGAGGTAAGAAATGAAAGATTTAAAAGAATTTAAGCCTCTAATTAAGTTAATGAAAGATGAAAAGGGTAAACTTATCTTAGCAAGTGTAATAGTTGTTATATGTGGTTTTTGTGAGATATTTACTGGTTATTTAAATGGTAAAAGTATTGAGTGTATTACAGAAATGAATATTAAATATGCACTTATATATATTGGTATATATTTTTTATTAGAGATTACTACGGATGGTATACTTTATTTAAAAGCTAAATCAATATTATCAAAATTAGAAAGTGTACTTACAAGAAAATTAGAGTTTTATACATATCAAAAGGCTCTTAATCTACCAGCAGTAGCATTTGAAAAAATATCTTCTGGTGAGATAATTAACCGTATAACGAATGATGCTAATACATTAAGTTTTGTATTTTTAAGATTATTAAATATGGTAACTGTTTTAGTTACATCATTTGTTGTGCTGATATACATATTTATAAATTCTTGGATTATAGGTTTAGAAATAATAGTTTGTATAATTATATTATATTTAATAATAAAGAAGTATAATCCAATATTAGAAAAAATACATAAAGATAGAAAAAAGGAACAAGATAAGTTTATATCTTTAACTAATGAATCAATTAGAGGTATAAGAGAGATTAAAACATTAGGTGTTAAGAATAATTTAGTTAATAATGCAATTGAAATTGTAAAAAGAATATTTAATAAGTCAGCATATGAAATTGATACTAAGAAGAATTTTGATATAGGTACAGGTTTTTTAAAATCAGTTCTTGAATGTGGTGTTATAGCTACAAGCATAGTATTGTTATATTATAAACAAATTTCATTATCATTTTTAGTTTCTATGACATATTACATTTATAGATTTACTTATTTAATAGAAGATATTAATGAATTAACTCAAACATATCAAAAAGTAAAAGTATCTGTTTCAAGAGTTAATGATATTTTAGAAAATAGACTTTTTGAAGATGAAAAGTTTGGAGATAAAAAATTAGAAAATGTTAAAGGTGTTATTGAATTTAAAAATGTATCTTTTGCATATCCAGATGAAGAAT
>FR880111.1:88331-94595 GCA_000434555.1 Clostridium sp. CAG:524
GGGGCTTCAGGTCAAGGCAAAAGTACATTATTTAACTTATTAACTAGAATATTTGATGTTAGTAGTGGAAAGATATTTATTGATAATGTTAACATTAAAGATTTAAAAGAAAGTGAACTTAGAAAAAATATATCTATAATAAGACAAGAACCATTTATATTTAATAGAAGTATAAAAGAGAACTTCCTTATTGTAGATGAGAATCTTACTTTAGATGAGATTCAAAAGTATTGTAAGATGGCATACTTAGATGATTATATAATGAGCCTTCCTAAAGGTTATGATACAGTTTTAGGAGAAGGTGGTGTTAATCTATCAGGTGGTCAAAAACAAAGATTATCTATTGCTAGAACTTTATCAAGAAATAGTAAAATAATATTATTTGATGAAGCAACTTCAGCACTTGATAACAATAGTCAAGATTATATAAAAAGAACTATTGATAATTTAGTATCAAATCATACAGTAGTTATTGTTGCTCATAGATTATCTACTATAATGGATGCTGATATAATACATGTAGTAGATAATGGTAAAGTAATAGCATCAGGTAAACATAATGAATTACTAAAAACATGTAATATGTATAAAAATCTATATAAAAATGAATCTTTAAATTCATGAGAAACTATGTAATGTAGTTTCTTTTTCTTTTATCAAATCTAGTTAACTAGCATATTCTATTATAGGAGGATGTCATGTTTAATAATTATAAAGAGATTGTTACTAAAACAATCATTGGTAAAGGAAAGAAAGTATTTAAAAATGATTATGAAATAACTGTTGATAAAGATATTAATAACGTACTTGGATGTTGGGTCATTAATCATAACTTAAGAGGAAAAAAGGATGAAGATTATATTAAAATAAATGGTAGCTACGACATAAATATTTGGTATAGTTATGATAATAATACTAAAACAGATGTTGTAAGTAAGAAAATGTTTTATGAAGAAAAGGTTAAAGTAAAAGTACGTGAAAATACGGAACTTAATGATGAATCTGAAATTATAATAAGAAGTCTTAAGAATCCAACATGTGTAGATGTTAGTAATGAAGATAAAACTATCAAATATACTATATCAAAAGAACTTGGTATAGAAATAGTCGGAGATGAAAAAATAAAAATACCAGTTTCAAATAGTGAAGATGATTATGATATTATAGTTGATGAAAATGATATAAATAATGAAATAGATAAAAGTGTAGATACTAATTATTTAGTGAATAAACAGTGAAAACTGTTTTTTAAATGTTAAAAATATGTTAATATATATATGGTGAATGTAATGAAAAAAATATTATTAATATTAACTAGTTTTATAATGCTATTTACTTTAAGTGGATGTGAAAGTGAAGAAAATTATGCAAAAATATATGGAGTTGTATCTAAAAATGATATTAAAGAAATAAAATACCAATATAAAAAAGATTTAAATATAACTAATCTCGCTAGTTCTATATCTTTTTGGACTGGACTTGATTTTTATTTAGAAACAAGTGAACCAAATGATAATACAATATATGTTAATTTTTTAGCTAGTTCTACTTTTGTTAAAGGATTAAGTAATGATTATAAAAATAGCGTTTTTAGTTTTAAAAATAATGATGAAATGAGATTATTCATGTTAAATAGTATATCTTATACAATTCGTAAGAATATTAAAGAATGCGATATATATTTTACAGCTGATGGTAAAAGTATAAATGATTATTTGAAAATAGACGGAATAGACTTTAGTGGTGCTTATAACAAGATTGAAAATGACTTAGTAATTTACTAAAGTCTTTTTAAGTGGTATAATAAATGGAAATTTAGGGGTGGTTAAGATGAAAAATAAAACTAGAATTATATCTTCAATACTAGCATTAATAACAGTTATGAATATGAGTGGATGTTCCAAAAAAGTAAAATGTGATGAGACAACTAGACACTCACATTTATATGAATGCACTATTGATGATGATGTAACAATAAAAAAATATTTTAATAGTGAAAAAGTAAATATAAAAGAAGGGGACTATGAATTTGACAGAACCAAATATTATAGCTTAAATGATACACAACAAAAAGCAGTAGTTGAAAATGACTTAGTTTCCATTAATAAAAATTATGATTATTTTGATTATTTAATTGATAATGGTTATAAAGATACAAATGATTTGTGGAAATTTTATGCAATATTATATGATGGTAGTATTATATGTTCACCATTTGAAACAGTAGATGATGCTATACTTAATGGCTTTTGCTATTTTAAATTCACAGGTAATTTAGATGATATTATCTATCATACACAGGGAAAATCATTAACAAAAACTATGAATTAATCCCAGTATAAATGTGCTTTTCTTGACTTTATGTATCAAATATGATATAATATGCACATTATTAAGGGGGTTAATAATTATGACTAAGAAACAAGCAATGTTAATTTTAGGTATCGATATAAATCGTCCTTTAAACTTAAATGAAATTACAACTAAATATAGAAAACTAATGATGATATATCATCCTGATAAGCATGTAAATGAAGAAGAAAAAAGAATATGTGCATATAATAGAAAATGTTCTATGCTTAATGAAGCATATGACGTACTAAAATCAAGTCTAGAATTTGAAGCAGAAAAAGATAACGAGTTTATATTTATGAAAAATAAAACTCTAAATGAAATAAAAAGTAGATTTGAAAATTGTAGTGATTCAGTATTAAAAAGTAATGCTGAAAGTATTTTTAGAAGCAATGTATCACTAGATGATTGTAAAGATGTAATTGAACTAGATGAACAAGCAAATAAATTCTATTCAACATTAAAAATATATTATAGAAATTATGAAATATCTTTCAAAAGACAAAATGGAATACCTAAAAAGTTTGAATTTGCTTTAAGATATGATTGTAATACAGATGAATTTATAACACAACTAGAAGAACTTCAAAAAGCATATGATCAATATATAAATAATAAACTAAATGGAATAATATATACATATTTTAATGCAGGTGATTCAATTATATTATCATCATATTTAGATAATATGATGGATGGTATTAAAAGTTTACTTTATAACTATAATTTATTTGATTATGAAGAAAATAAACTATTTGATGATTTTAGAGAATTTATAAAATCAAAATATGATTATTATATAACAGTAAGTTTAGAATATAGAAGAATTAAAAAATATATTGATAAATTACCAGGTAATTATGAAGATGGAAGATGTGCTAAAAGTAAATTATTAACTAAATTAAATGATAGTGTCTTTAAAGAAAATTTTGATACGGTTAAAGATGAAGTAACAGCATCAGTATTTGAATTTGAAGATAGAGAAAAAGCATTACAAAAGTTACATAGATTGTTAGTTTCAAAATCATCACTTATGGCAATAAGTTTAAAAATTAGTAAAGATAAATCTAAACTTGATTATGTTTATAGAATGATGTCTAAATGTAGTAGTTTATTAAAGATGGCAAGTGAAGGCAAATATAGTATTCAAGAAATATCTATACTTGAAAATATTACTTTTAGTGATGAAACTACTGATAAAATGTTACTTACAATGCTTGATAATAAATTATTTAATATATATGTAAGAATACCTAATGATACTACTGAAGAAGTATTATATGATCCATTTGTCTTAAGAAATAAAGATGGAGAATTCTTAAGTATAGAAGATGAAAACAATATTACTTTAGAAAGTAGCGAAGAAGCTCGTGAAAAAAATCAAATGTTTTCATTAAATGATATCATTAATTATGGTTCACCAATATTTAGAAACTTTAATAATGGTGAAACAAGTGATATTACATTATATCAATATAATGGTTATGAATTAGTATGTAATTATAATACAGAAAATGGTAGTGTTAATGAATTTTATTTAAGAGGTAATACTGACTATAGAGGACTTGAATATTGTAATAAATTTGATATTAGAGGTATAGTAGGTGAAAAAGTAAAAAATATGTTTAGACCTTATACAAGTAAAATTCAAAAGAAAAGTAAAACAGAAAAAACATTAAAAATAAATTCTATTTAAGGAAATACTTCGGTATTTCTTTTTAAATATGATATAATACATTAGAGGAGTAAATATGGATCAAGAAAAAATAGGTAAAATTATTAAAGAAATTAGAAAAAATAATAATTTAACACAAGCAGACTTAGCAAATAAATATAATGTTACTTATCAAGCTGTTAGTAAATGGGAAAATGGTAAAAATATACCTGATATCTCTATACTTAAACAAATGAGTAAAGACTTTAATATTGATATTAATGATTTACTTGATGGAGAAACTAGTAAGAAAAAGATTAAAACTTCTTATTATATAATTGGTATCATTATAATATTATTTATCATGTTAATTATTTTAATATTTACTCATAATGAAGACTTTGTATTTAAAACATTAACAACTACATGTGATAACTTCACTATCAAAGGTAGTATATCTTATAATAAAGATAAATCATCAATATACATATCTAACATCAAATATTGTGGTAAAGAAGATAATACATTATATGATTCAATAAGTAGTACTTTATATGAGAGTCATAATAATGTTATTCATAAAATAGAAGAATATAAAAGTGAAAGTAAAACTTCAATAACATTAGATGACTATTTAAATGAAATAGAATTTGCGATTGATAACTATGAATCTAGTTGTAAAACATTTAGTAGTAATGACCTTTATATAGAAATACAGGCTAGTAAAGATGATAAAACTATTACATATAAAATACCATTAAGTCTTACTAGTTGTCCTAAATAATATAGACAAGAATTATTAGTTCTTGTTTTTAAACATAATATTGACAAATAAATGTTTGTAATATATATTGTATATGATGAATTGGGTGATAACATGCATAAATATTTAAATGGTAATACATTTGAAATAGTTAATGATATATTTGAAGTAGATGACTTAATCGCAGAAACTATATCTATTTTAAATAAGAAAGGGTATCACACTTTATATTGTTGTAGTGGTCATGTTAAAGATCCAAGATTGTATGAAAAATATCATTTACATAAAGACGAACTAAATGATAAACATAATTATCATATTATTAATGAAGAAGATGATTATGTCGATGTGTTAATTCCATATCAAGATACAGTAGTTTATATTATGTTTGATAAAAGATATGATTTTGATTTATCAAAGAGTTTTAAATGGATAGATGATAAAACTATTTATTCTTATGAAATAAGTTATTACGAAGATAATGAGAAAAGAAATAGTAACGATATACAAAAAGAAATAGAAAATGTTAATAATGAATTATTATCTTGGGCATTAAGTTTGCCTAATAATAATTAGTATAAAACGGAGAAATAAAATATATGAAAGTAATAGATAAAAATTTTAATAGTACGAGTGAACCATCAAATGTTAAAGAAATAGTTAGTAATATAGAAAGTACTTTAAGAAATACTAATGCTGATAAAGATATTTTAGAAGAATCTTTATCTAACTTTGAAGACTTATTTATTCAAATTTCAGAAGATAATACATATTCTATAAAACTTCCTAATGGTTCTTTAAGAGAAAATAGAATTTCTAGCGGAGTAGGCGCTCTTAAAACAAATATGTCTATTAGTGTAAATCCTAACGAACTTTATATAGAACCAGGTGTTGTTATGAGAAAGAATTTTAATAATCACCAATTAACTCATGAAATGTTACATGGTGTTACATCAAAAAAACATAACCCTTTTGATGAAAATGGAATTACTTATACTAAAACAGGAACAAAAATTGATTATTATGATAAATCTCTAAATGATTATGAAAATCCAAATAATCTTTCATCAGATGGATTAAATGAAGGAATAACTGAATTACTTACATCAATTATAACAGGTGAATATACTGGTAGTTATGCTCCATTTGTTGTTATTTCGTATTTGTTTATGTCTAGTAATAATTATTTGTTAAATGCTTATTTTATGAAAGATATATCCGGTATGGAAAAGTTTTACAAAGATGTTGAAGAAAAACAAACACTAATTACTAGAGATGATTTTACTACATTAAGTTCTAAATGTACTGACACAAAGAAACTATCAAAAATTATTTCAGCAGGATTAGAATATAATAAATCTTATGGAAGAGAAATTAGTGAAAGTGAGTTAGACTTTTTTATGGATTATTTAGATAATAATTTTATGTTAGATTCAGGTTCTTGGCGTGATATGATTTTTGAACCTAGTATAACTTGTTAATAAATATAATAATT
>FR880112.1 GCA_000434555.1 Clostridium sp. CAG:524
TAGATATAGTATTCAAAATGTAAAAACAATTACAATATCATAATATACATTAAGAGCCTTAAAATGGCTCTTTTAAATTGATAAAATATTATATAATGTGATATACTTAAATATATGGAGATGTTATATGAAATATATATTATATAGAATTGTAAGAACTCTTGGTTATCCTATATTTTTATTATTATATAGACCAGAGTTTGAAGGAAGAAATAATATTCCTAAAAGTGGTAGTGTTATACTTGCTGGAAATCATACTAATAACTTAGATGCCGCGATAATGCTTGCTGGACCTACAAGAGTAGTTCATATGCTTGCTAAAAAAGAATTATTTAAAAGTAAAATAAGTAATGCATTTTTTAGAAGTATGGGATGTATTCCAGTTGATAGGAAAATTCATGATGAAAATGCTAAAAGCGAAGCAATAGAAGTACTTAAAAATAATGAAGTAATCGGTATATTTCCTGAAGGGACAGTCAATAGAACAAATGATATAATTCTTCCATTTAAATATGGAGCAGTATCATTTGCAAAAAAGACAGGTGCCTATATTGTTCCATTTACTATAACAGGTAAATATAAATTATTTAGAAGAAGTATTAAAATAACATATGGAAAACCATATAAAGTTACTGATGACTTAGAAATTGAAAATAAAAAACTTATGAATATAATTACAAAAATGCTTATAAAGGAGAGAAGTAATGTTAAAAGAAAAAGATAATTATTCATGGTATAAGTATTACAATGATATGAAAACTCATATTGAATATCCAAATACATCTATGTATTCTTTAATGAGAAAGTGTGCTTTAAAGTATCCATCTAATATTGCATATACTTATTTTGGAAATAAAGTTACTTATAAAAGTTTTCTTATGAAGATTGATACATGTAGTCGTGCTTTTATAAAATTAGGAGTTAAAAAGAGTGATGTCGTATCTATAATTATGCCTAATACACCTGAAGCAATTATATGTTTCTACGCATTAAATAGAATAGGCGCTATATGTAATATGATACATCCGCTATCTAGTGAAGAAGAATTTAAATATGATATTAATTTAACTAGTAGTAAATATGTTATTGTATGTGATCTTGCATATCAAAAATTATTTAATATTAAAGATGATATAAATGTACTTAAGATAATATATTTACCTATAAGTGAAAGTATGGATATTGTAACTAAACTTGGTTATAAATTAACAAATGGTAGAAATGTATTAAAACCTGATAAAGATGTTATAATGTACTCAAGTTTCTTAAATGAAGCAAAGAATTATCATGAAGTTATTAAAGATACTGGTACAGGTGAAGATACTGCTGCTATATTACATAGTGGAGGAACTACTGGTAAACCAAAAGGAATAGTTCTTACTAATATGAATTTTAATTCTCTTGTATTAAGTGAACTTGAAATAAATAAGTGTCTTGGAAATGGTATAAGCATTTTAGCAATAATGCCAATATTCCATGGATTTGGTCTTGGATGTACATTTCATGCGACATTAGTATCAGGTGGGGCAGCTATTATATTACCTAGTGTTAATCCTAAAAAGTTTGATGAAACATTGCTTAAATATAAGCCTAATATTTTAGCATGCGTACCTAGTGTACTTGAAGGACTTACTAAAAGTAAAAAACTTAAAGAAACTGATTTATCATTTATAAAATGTATAATATGTGGAGGAGATTCATTAAGTGGTGAACTTCAAGAAAAAATAGATAAATTTCTAAGTGATCACGGAAGTGAAACTCATGTTAGAACTGCATATGGTATGACTGAATGTACTGCTGGTGTAACTATGATGCCAAAAGAAGAAGTAAGAAAAGACAGTATAGGTATTCCATGTCCTGATACAATTATTCGTATATTTGATGCTAATAATAAAGAATGTTTAAGTGGTGAAATAGGTGAAATATGTATATATGGACCAACAGTTATGAAAGAATATTTAAATGATAAAGAAGAGACTGATAATGTACTAAAGACACATAAAGATGGTAAAGTATGGTTACATAGTGGTGATCTTGGATATATGGATAGTGATGGATTTGTATATTTTAAATCAAGAGCTAAAAGAATGATTGTTTCAAGTGGATATAATATTTATCCAGGACAAATAGAACAAATAATACTTAAACATCCTTATGTAGAAGCATGCTCTGTAGTAGGAGTACCTCATCCATACAAAAAGGAAGTAGTAAAAGCATATATCGTTTTAAAAGAAGGACTTGTCTTAAATAGTGAAATTAAGAAAAGCATAAAAGAATATTGTGAAAAGAATATAGCAACTTATGCTCTTCCTTATGCTTACGGATATAGACATGAACTTCCTAAAACTAAATTAGGTAAAATATCATATAAAGAATTAATGAATGGAGAAAATGAAGATGAAGAAGAAAAGTGATTCACAAAAAGAATTTGGTTATAAATTAATGAGACCATTTGTGACAATTAAATTTAAAAATAAATATCATCCAGTTGTATTTGGGAAAGAAAATATTCCAGAAAAAGGTGGTATAGTAGTATGTGGTAATCATAGACATGTAGATGATCAATATAATGCTCTTATCGCAACTAAAAGAGTAGTCCATATGCTTGCTAAAGATGAATACTTTAAAGGTAAAAAAGAATGGTTCTATAGAATGGCCGGGTGTATTCCAGTTGATAGAAGTATACATGATGAAAATGCTAAAAGCGAAGCAAGAGAAATACTTAATAATAAAGGAGCAATAGGTCTTTTTCCAGAAGGAACTCGTAATGAAGTAACATCTAAAGAAGCAGAAATAGATAAAGTTGCTAAAATACTTGGCATTTCTCATGATGAAGTACTTGATAAACTTAAGAATAAATGTACAAGAACTACACAAGTTAATTTACTTATAGAGTTATCTAATAGCCATAAAATTACTAAAGATGAACTTAAAGATTATATACTAAAACCAGATGAATCATTATTAAAACTATTAAAAAAGAAAATAATAACTAAAGAAGAATATAAAGAATCTTTACTATTACCATTTAAGTTTGGTGCAGTATCTCTTGCAAAGAAAACAAATTCTTTAATAATACCTTATGCGACAGTAGGAGATTATAATGGAGAACGTGATCAATTAATAACAAGAATAGGCTCTCCTATAGATGTATCTAATATGGATTTAGAAGATGCTAATAAATTACTTCGTGAAAAAATAATAGAATTAATGCAAAAAATCTAATTATGGTATATAATATATTTATGAGTGAGGTGTGTATTCCATGAAATTTATTTTAACTGCTGGTGGAACTGGAGGTCATATTTATCCAGCTTTATCAGTACTAGATGAAATAAAAAAGGATAAAAGTAATGAATACTTATATATTGGAACTAAAGATAGAATGGAAAGTGATTTAATTCCAAGTATGGGAATTCCATATGAGGGACTTGAAATATATGGTCTTTCTAAAACTAATATAATTCGTGATATTAAAAATATTAAATGTATTAGTTCTTCATATAAAAAATGTTTAAAAATAATGGATGAATTTAAACCAGATGCAGTTATCGCATTTGGTGGCTATGTAACTTTACCAGTATGTTTAGCAGCTAAAAAGAAAGGAATAAGCGTATTTCTTCATGAACAAAACATGTTACCTGGTAAAACAAATATATTCTTATCATCTAAAGTAGATGCAGTATTCGTATCATTTAAAGATGGAACTAGAAAACTTAAATGTAAAAATATTATATATACAGGTAATCCAGTTAGTCAAAGAGCTATTGAAACAAAAAAATATAATAAAACAGATTTAGGATTTTCTAAAGATAAAAAACTTATAATAATAGTGATGGGATCTCTTGGCAGTACTTCTGTTAACGAAAGATTACTTGATTTCTTAAGAAGCTACGAAAGAGATGACACTGAAATTTTATTTATAACAGGTAAAAAGAGTTATGCAGATTTAAATAATAATTTAATCGTACCTAAAAGTACTAAAATTGTACCTTTTTTTGAGAATCTACCAAGCCTAATGAAAAGTGCAGACTTAATTATATCAAGAGCTGGTGCTTCAACTATCGCAGAAATTATGGCTACTAAAACACCATCAATATTAATACCAAGTCCATATGTAGCTAATAATCATCAATATTATAATGCACTTGATTTAGTTAATAAAAAGATAAGTATTCTTATTGAAGAAAAAGATTTAGATAAAAATACACTTATTAAAGCAATAGATGAAATATTTGATGAAAATACTTTAAAAGAAATAAAAAGTAATTTAAAAGAAATAAAAGACGTAGCATCTAGTACTTTAATAGTAAATAATATAAAAGCAATATTAAAGGAAAAGAATGCAAAAAAAGGTTAAGAGAAAATTCAACTTTAAGAAATTCTTATTCTTTATAATATTTCTATTCTTATTATATATGGGACTTTCATACTTATTATCTATTAAGACAAAAAATATAGTTATATTAAATAATAGTTATTATAGTGATGATGATATAATTTATACTGCTAATATAGAAGATTATCCTAAGTTTATTCTATTAAATAAAAGCAAAATAAAAGATAAATTATTAAAACTTGATCTAATAGAAGATGTTACTATTAAAAAGAAATATGGATTTATTTTAGAAATTGATGTCAAAGAAAAGAAAATACTTTATTATGTAAGAAGTACTGATACATATAAAGCATCTGATAATAATAATTATAAACTTGATAATATAATAGGCGTTCCTACATTAATTAATTATATTCCAGAAGATATAGAGAAAAACTTTGTTAAAAAGTTAAGTAATGTAGATAAGAGTATACTTGATATGATAAGTGAAATAGAATATAGTAAGACTTCATATGATGATAAAAGATTCTTACTTTATATGAATGATGGTAATATGGTCTATATTACTGTATCAAAAGCAGAACTTTTAAATAAATATGTTGAAATAATAAAAAAGGTTGATAATAAAAAGGGTATATTATATTTAGATAGTGGAAACTATTTTGAAATTAAAGAGAAGTAATTCATAATTTGCTTCTCTTTTAATATAATTTAATATGGAAAAGATAGATAAATTTAAAAAATTTGTTTCTAATCATCCTGAATTTGTAGATTATGTACATAAAAATAAAGTAACATGGCAATCTTTTTATGAATTATATGATATATATGGAGAAGATATGGATGTATGGAATAAGTATATTAAGGATGATATAAAAGATAGTATTAATATAAAAGGAATATTAAGTACTCTTAAAAATATTAATTTAGATTCACTTGAAGAAAACATTGGTTCACTTCAAAAGGCTATGTCTCTTGTAGAAGAATTAACAAGAGATAGTAAGAAAGATGAAGAAAAAGTAGAAGCAAAAGAAGAAAAGATTGATACTTTCTTTGGAGATGATAAATAATGTACAAAGAAGTAAAAGAAAAACTTGATAAAGATCCTAGATTTAAAAAATATTTAAGAGAGAATTCTAATTGGTATACAGAACTTAATAGAGACCCATCTTCTTATGATAAATTTGTTAAAGAAATGAAAAAGAAATATAAACTTAGAACTATAGATAAAGTAGATAATTTTGTTGACACAGTTGATTTAGTAACTAAGATAATTAATATTTCTAATGAATAATTTATAGAATATCTATAATATTATTGACTTATAAATTTAGTTAAATTAAAATTATATTGTAAGATTATAGATAGAAATGAGATGTTAATTATGAAAAAATCAAGTGTTATTATATTTGGAGTACTAATAATTTTTGCTATTTTAGTTGTTCCAAAGTTAATTAAAAAGTTTAGTAATGATAGTAAAGTTGATAATACAAATACTACTACTAAAATTAGTAATGATAGATTTATTGTTGAAACAAAAAGAATGATAAGAAATGTTCAACATCAATATTTAAGTGATTTTGGTAAATGGAATTATTATGCTTTAGATGGATCAAGGGATAAAAATTCAAATCCTGTAACTACTAAAGAATGTACATCAGCTAATGGTATCGATGTAACAACTGATGTTAGCGGAAATATTAAACAATATTGCAGAATACATCATGAAAAAGAAATAATATTTAAAAGTTTTATAGTTACTTTTAATGCTAGCGATGGTCAAGTAAATACATTATATGCTAATGATGGTACATACGAATATACTTTCAATAGCAATGGTGGTACAGTTGCATTTGATGCTACTAAAGTTACAGCTACTGAAATTGGTAAATAATAAAAGCCTTAGGGCTTTTTTTTGACAAAACTATTTTAAAAATTTATTGACTTATATATTTTTATAATTTATAATAAATATTGTAAAGATAATAGTAGAAAGGATTGTGATATTTATTATGAAAAGACAAGGTTTTACATTAGTAGAGTTATTAGCAGTTATTGCTATCTTAGCTATCTTAGTTATTATTGCACTTCCAAATGTACTAGGAATGTTCAATCAAGCTAAAAAAGATACATTTACTACTGAAACAAAAGAAATGGTTAAGATTACACAACAACAATATCTAGCTACTTTTGGTAAGTACACAAAATATGCTGTTGACAAGTCATTACCAAAAGGCGAAACTGATGAAACAAAAGCAATAAATACTGTACCTTGTACAAGTGCTTCTGGAGCTAGTGCAGAACAATATTGTAAAATTGATAAAGAAGCTGGAAATTTAAAAAGTTTTATTTTAACTTTTAATGCTAGCAATGGTCAAGTAAATACATTATATGCTAATGATGGTACATACGAATATACTTTCAATAGCAATGGTGGTACAGTTGCATTTGATGCTACTAAAGTTACAGCTACTGAAATTGGTAAATAATAAAAGCCTTAGGGCTTTTTTCTTTTTAACAAAACTATTCTAAAAATTTATTGACTTATATATTTTTATAATTTATAATTAATATTGTAAAGATAATATAGAAAGGATTGTGATATTTATTATGAATAAGAAAGGTTTTACATTAGTAGAGTTATTAGCAGTTATTGCTATCTTAGCTATCTTAGTTATTATTGCACTTCCAAATGTACTAGGAATGTTCAATCAAGCTAAAAAAGATACATTTACTACTGAAACAAAAGAAATGGTTAAAATTGCTCAACAACAATACTTAGCTACTTTTGGTAAATTCACTAGATATGCAACTGCTGGTTCAGCAGACGTTCCTAATGCAGCTACTAACATCGTTCCTTGTACTAGTAGTACTGAAAAATTAGATGCTGGAAAGTATTGTAAAATTGATAAAGAAGCTGGAAATTTAAAAAGCTTTGTAATCGAATTTAAAGCTAGTGATGGACAAGTAGATACTATTAAAGCAAATGATGGAACTTATAAATATGAACTTACAGGTGGCAATTATGATGCTACTAAAGTTACAGCAACTGAAATAGGTGCTACAACAACTACAAAAGCAGGAAAATAGTTGTAAATCATAATAAGATATTAAAGCCTTAGGGCTTTTTTATTTTAAAAAAATATTTTATAATGTTAATGGTGATGTAAAATGAATTTAATAATAGGTAGTCATGTAAGTTTTAATAGCAAGAAACAATTACTAGGTAGTGTAGAAGAAGCACTTAGTTATAATGCAAATACATTTATGATATATACAGGTGGTGCTCAAAGTACTATAAGAAGTAATATAAACGATGAATATACATATGAAGCATTTAAATTAATGATAGAGAATAATATTAATCCTAAAAACATTATTGTTCATGCTCCATATATAGTTAATTTAGCAAATAAAAGTGATGAGAGAAAATATGAATTTTATATAGAATTCTTAATAAATGAATTAAATAGAGTAAAAGAGTTAGGACTTGATAAAATAGTTCTTCATCCTGGTAGTGCTACTACATGTACAAAAGAAGAAGCTATCTCTAATATTACTGAAGGCATAAATAAAATATATGAAAAGACTACAGATGTAATGATACTTTTAGAATATATGGCTGGTAAAGGTAATGAAGTAGGTACTTCTATTGATGAACTTAAAAGTATCATTGATAAAATAAATGATAAAGATAGAGTTGGCGTATGTATAGATACTTGCCATATGAATGATTCTGGTGTTGATATATCTAAATTTAATGAATTTTTAGATGAATTTAATAGTAAAATAGGTATTAATAAAATAAAATGTGTTCATGTAAATGATAGTTTAAATCCTATTGGTAGTCATAAAGATAGACATGCTAATATTGGATATGGTACTATTGGATTTGATAACTTAATTAATGTTGTTTATAATGATAGATTAGAAGGTATACCATTTATATTAGAAACTCCATATATAAATAGAAATAATAAAGATGCTTATGCTCCATATAAAATGGAAATAGAGAGTATTAGGAATAAAAAGTTTACTGATTTTATTCAATAAACTTTTTATATTGATTATATTTTTCAATTATTGTTCTATATAGATCTGGATTGAAATTTAATTTATAATTTGAAATATAACTCATGAAATTAGTTTCTAATATCTCTTCATAGTCATTCTTAATAGCATTATATATCATATCTATTTCTTCATTTGATGCTGGTATACATTCTTTACTTAAATAATTTATTATATCTTGTTTAGTTAGTTTTGATATATAATTCTTAAGTAGTTCTTTTTTCAAATAAAAACCTCCTACTAATAGTTTATTAGTAAGAGATTTATTTATTCATTTAAATGTGATATTGCATTAATAAGTGATATTTTTCCATATTCATATGTAAGTGCTCCTTGTTCATATATTACGAATGGTTCTCTTAATGGTCCATCACATGATATTTCTATTGAACTTCCTTGTATAAATGAAGAAGAAGCCATTATTATTTCATCAGTATAACCTGGCATAGGGGATGGAATAGGGTTAATATTTGCATCTATTGCTCCACTATGTTGGATACCTTCAGCATACTTTATCATTTGTTCTCTATTATTAAAATATATAAGTTCTACTATATCAACTCTATGTTCATTATATCTTGGGCTTACTTTAAACCCTAGAGCTTCTAGTACTTTACTCGTTAGAATAGCTGTCTTTAAAGCAGAAGATACTACTGAAGGTGACAAATATAGTCCTTGTAAGAACTCACGATTAGCACTTCCACTAGGTCCTACTTCTTTTCCTTCTCCTACCACATTTAATCTTTCAGCACATAATTCTATAAGTTCTTTTTTACCAGCAATATAGCCACCATTACGAGCAATACCGCCACCTAAATTCTTTATTAAACTTCCAGCAATTAAGTCTGCTTTAGGATTTATTGTTTCTACAAATTCACAGTAGCAATTGTCTACAAATATTATTATATTTTTATTTATATTTTTAATGAATTCTATTACTTTATTAACTTTATTTACATCTAATGAATCTCTAAGAGAGTAGCCTCTACTTCTTTGAATATGTATCATTTTAATATTGTTATTTTCTATTTTCTCTTTAATTTTATCATAATCAAAATCATTGTCTTTTAAATCTATTTCTTTATAATTAATATTGTAACTCATAAGTGAACTATTATTAGGCTTAATACCAATTACTTCATGTAATGTATCATATGGAGTACCTGTTATTGTTAAAAGCGTATCATTTGGTCTTAAAATAGCAAATAAAGCAGTACTTATCGCATGACTTCCAGATATTATTTGTGTTCTTACAAGAGCATCTTCAGTATCAAGAATATATGCAAAAATACTTTCTATCTTATCTCTACCAATATCATTATAACCATATCCAGTAGTTCCATTTAAATCACTTTCACTTATATTATACTTATGAAAAGCATCTAATACTTTTTTACTATTGTTAAATGTATTATTATCTATTTCACTAAAAATATCTATTAATTCTTTTTCTTCATTATTAACTAGTTCTATATATTTTTGATTAAGTTTTAACATTTTTTACCACCATCTATTCTTATAACTGAATCATTTATATAACTTGCATCCTCACTAGATATAAAATATATAAGATTAGCAATTTCATTTGGTTCAGCAAATCTCTTAAGTAATATTTTATCTTCTTCTTGCTTTCTAAATTCCATGTCCATATCTTTATTCATAGGAGTATTTATCCATCCAGGACATATTGTATTAACTCTTATTTTAGGACTTAAATAGTTTGCTAGATTATGACTTAAATTAATTATTCCAGCTTTAGAACTATCATAATCAAGACTATATTCATAATAAGTATCTATTCCATTAGTTGAACTTATATTTATAATACTACTATTATCACTCATTATAGTAGACATTATTTTAGATACAAGAAATGTTCCAACTAAATTAACTTCTAATATTTTCATATAGTTTTCCTTTGTTTTATCACTAAATGTTGTATCTATCGCTATACTAGCATTATTTACTAAAACATCTAATTTATTAAATTTATTTATTATTTCTTGTCTTAAATTTTCAATATCTTCTTCTTTTGATATATCACACTTTATTACTAAAGATTCAGTATTATATTTATCTTTTATTTCTTTTTGTAATTTTATTGCTTCATCTTTATGACTATTGTAAGTAATAATAGTATTATATCCCATACTCGCATATTTTCTTATTATTGATGCTCCAAGTCCTATACTAGAACCTGTTACTAAAACACACTTTTTATTCATATTTCCTCCGCTTTTTCGTATGTATTTTATCATGTTTAATGATTTTTCTCAATAAAAACATAAAATCTCTTGTCATTATTTGTTTTATTTGTTATAATCTCTATGTAAAAAAAGGAGGAAACCTATAATGGCAAAGAAAGAAAATAGAGAAGGTATTGCATTACAATGTACTGTATGTAAAGAAATTAATTATTTAACAAGTAAGAATAAAAAGAATACTGAAGGAAAAATGGAAATTAAGAAATTCTGTTCTAGATGCAATAAAACAACTGCTCACAAAGAAAAGAAAGCGTAGGTATTTAATATATGTTTAATGTTAATGATATTAAAAATGGTATGACTATTAAATATGAAGGAGTTATCTACCAAGTAGTTGAATTCCAACATGTTAAACCAGGAAAGGGTAGTGCTTTTGTTAAAACTAAACTTAAGAATTTAAGAGCTGGTACTACTCAAGAAATTACATTTAATGCTGGTATTAAGATGGAAAAAGCTGATGTACGTAAGAATCAACTTTCATATTTATATAATGCTGGTGATAAGTATGTATTTATGGATAATAATACTTATGATCAAATTGAACTTGACGCAAAACTTATTGGTGATGATGCTAAATTCTTAAAAGAAGGAATTAATGTTGAATCAATGAGTATTGAAGGAGAAATTATTGGAATTAGTTTACCTGAAAAAGTTTCTTATAAAGTAATTAGTGCTCCTGATGCAGTTAAAGGAAATACTACAAGTGGTGCACAAAAAGATATTACTATTGAAACTGGATATACTTTAAAAGCCCCATTATTTATTAGTGAAGGTGAAGAAGTAGTTATCACAACAAGAGATGGTAAATATTTTAGTAGAGCTTAAGACTAACGAAATGTTAGTTTTTTATTTGGCTTTTCAGTTTTAGTACATTAATTAGTAAAATAAATTAAGCAGTAAAAACATTGTAATTAGTACAAAATACTTTCAAAGATTAGTATAAATATGTTAAAATAACTAAGTAGAAAGAAAAATAAAAATTAATTTAGGGGGATTTGTGAAAGAAAATTATATAGCTTACTTTGATGAAACCGGTGATGACGGTAACAATACAAATTCATCAGACATATTTTTATTAACGAGTATTTATATGTCAATAAACAGTTGGCAAAAGAATTACGATATCATGTTGGAATTAAGAAAAAAGTTAAAACAAAAATATAATTTTTTTCTTAAAGAAGAAATGCATACAAAACATTTTCTATGTGATAAGGATCCTTATAGGAAGCATAATTGGTCCATTAATGATAAACAAGAAATATTAAAAGAATATACATTGGCTATTAGTAAACTAGATATTTCAATAATTAATGTGATGATTGATAAAAGGAAAATTAAGAGAAACGATTATAAAGTTTTGGAAAATGCATTAACCTACAATATTCAACGAATTGAAAATGATAGTGCAGGAAAATGGAATTATTTAATTATAACTGACAAAGGAAGATTATCGCCAATGAGAAAAACTGCAAGAAGGATTAGGGCATATAATCCAATTCATTCAAAATATTCTCAACAAATAAAAAATCAACCAATACATAGTTTAATTGAAGATATTTTAGAAAAAGATTCGACTGAATCTCATTTTATACAAGTTTGTGATTTTATATCATATTTCACACATTTGTATCAAAAATGCTGTGTAGAAAAAAATGAGTTGCCTAATAGGATTGCAAATTGTATAGATAAAAAATTCATTGGTAGTGTAATGAAAACACTAAAAGTAAATGGCAAAATTAACTTAAATGCTAATAAAGATAGTGCTTATGGTATTGTAAAATATCCAAAATAAAAACACTACCCTACATGCATTCGCATTTCAAGTAGTTCACTTATATTATAGCAAATTATTTATATCTGTCAATGAAATTCAAACTATAAAAATTTAAAATGTAATTGACAATATATTAAAAATAATATATACTTTTGTTATTAAATGTTGATGAAATTATTAGTATTTATAGAAATAATCTATAGAGAATTAGTGGTTGGTGTAAACTAATGAATTTTTATAAAGAAGTTACTGATTTTTGAATTTAATGGTGATGCTTTATAGTCATAAGAGAAATAGTTTAACTATAAAATAAGGTGGTACCACGGCAATAGTCGTCCTTTGATACCATCTTTTATTTTGGAGGTAAAAATGAGAAAATTTGAGAAGATTAGTTTTGAACAATTTAAGAAAGATATTAGTGATGATAAAGAACTATATGAAAGTTATTTATTACCAAAAAGAAGTACTAAGAATAGTGCTGGATACGATATAGCTAGTTTAGAAGAATATACTTTAAAACCAGGAGAAGCTCATATATTTGTTACTGGACTTAAAGTAAGTATGAATAGTGATGAAGTTTTATATTTATATGGAAGAAGTTCTTTTGGATATAAATATAATATTACACTTGCTAATAGTGTTGGTGTTATTGATAGTGATTTTTATAATAATGTTGATAATGAAGGACATTTTAAAGTTAAACTTATTAATCATGGTGATACAGAAGTAAAAATTAATATAGGGGACAGAATTGCTCAAGGAATATTTATGAAGTATTTAACTGTTGATGATGAAGAAGAAATAGAAAATGAAAGAACTGGTGGAATTGGTTCTACCAATAAGGAGGGAAAATAATGACATTTTTTGAAGAATTAAAATGGAGAGGACTTGTTAAAGATATAAGTAGTCCAGATTTAGAAGAAAAACTAAATAATGAGAGTTTAACATTTTACTGGGGAACAGATCCTACAGCTGATTCATTACATTTAGGACACTATAGTTCACTTGTAACAGCAAAAAGATTAATGCTACATGGACATAAACCTATACTTTTAGTAGGCGGAGCTACAGGATTAATTGGAGATCCTAGACCTACTGCTGAAAGAGAAATTATATCTAAAGAAACAGTAGAAAAAAATATAGAAGGATTAAAAAGACAAGTTACAAGATTATTAGATAATAAAGCAGAAGTAGTAAATAATTATGATTGGACTAAAAATGTTACATTCTTAGATTTCTTAAGAGATATTGGAAAGTATATTAATGTTAACTATATGCTTAATAAAGATATAATAAGTAGAAGACTTGAAAGTGGTATTACATATGCAGAGTTTTCATATACATTACTTCAAGGATTTGATTTTCTACATCTATTTAAAAATAAAAATTGTACACTTCAAGCAGCTGGATCTGATCAATGGGGAAATATTACAACAGGTATAGAACTTATAAGAAAGATTGAAGGCGTTGAAGCATATGGATTTACAATGCCATTAATACTTGATAAAACAGGTAAAAAGTTTGGTAAAAGTGAAGGTAATGCTTTATGGCTTGATAAAGAAAAAACTAGTCCATATTTAATATACCAATACTTACTTAATTCAGATGATTCTAAAGTTATTGAATACTTAAAAGTATTTACATTCTTAAATAAAGAAGAAATAGATGCTTTAGAAGAAAAAGTTAAAACAGAACCAGAAAAGAGAGAAGCACAAAAAACACTTGCATATGAAGTAGTTAAAGATTTACATGGAGTAGAAGAAGCAGAAAAAGCAAAGAAAACAAGCGAAGAAGTATTTACTAAAGGATATAGTAGTGAAGGAATGCCAAGCGAAACAATTGAATATAAGGACAATATGAATCTTATGGATATACTTGTTATGACTAAAATAACTACATCAAAAAGTGAAGCAAGAAGACTTATCATTGGTAATGGAATAAGTGTTAATAATGAAAAAGAATTAAACCCAGAAAGAATATTTACAAAAGAAGAAATTAATGATTTAATAATCAGTAAAGGTAAAAAGACACATATTAAAGTTAACTTAGTAAAATAGTTAACTTTTTCTTTAAAATAAATCTTATATGTTATATAATTTAATAGTAAGGACGTGATAAAATGAATAAATTAAGTAAAGATAGAGAATGGTATATAAATTTATTAATATGTTTATGTGCGTTTTTAAGTCTTGAGATATTTCCATTTATAGTATCAAGTACACTTAAGAATGTTATTAAAAATGGCGTTATACTTAATCTTATAAATAGTGCTCTTATGATTTCATTTTTGATATTCTTATTTTATAAAGATTTAAAAGTCGAATTTAAGACATTTAAAAAGAATTTATCATCTTCACTTAAAACAGGATTTAAATATTATGTAATGGGAATAGGGGGCATGATTATATCTTCTTTAATCATAACACAATTTACAGGCGGAACTTCAGCTAATGAAAGTAGCGTACGTGAATTACTTCTTGCAAGTCCAGTGTTCATGCTTATTAATATTTCAATACTTGCACCTATAACAGAAGAATTAATATTTAGAAAAAGTATACAACCTCTTATTAAAAATAAATGGGTAAGAGCGATCATTTCTGGAATTTTATTTGGAGGTGCTCACTTACTCACTGGAGATGCTATTAGATTAGTTGACTTATTATTTTTACTTCCTTATGGTACACTTGGATTTGTATTTAGTCTTATGGATAATGATACTAAAACAACATTTACATCAATAAGTTTTCATGGATTACATAATGCCGCTACTGGAATATTACTTTTACTTATATCTAGTTTAGGAGTTGCTATTTAATGGAAAAGGGTAAAAAAGAAGAACAAGAAAAGGAAGAAAAAGTAGAAAAGAAGAGTCATTTCTTTATAAAGTTCTTAATGTTAATTATAGTTATTATATGTTCTCTATATTTCTATGCTAAATATGTTGGTGTTAAAGGATTAGTCGTAAAAGAATATAGAATTAATAGTGAAATTTTAAGTGAAAATTTTGATGGTATTAAAATAGTACATTTTAGTGATATACTTTATAATTCTACATTTGATTTAAATGATTTTAAAGAATTAGTGAGTAATATAAATAAGTTAAAACCTGATATTATAGTATATACAGGAGACCTTATTTATAGTAAAAAAATAAGTAATAGTGATAAAGAAAAGATTATTGAATATTTAAGTTCATTAAACGCAAGTATTGGTAAATATGCAATATATGGTGAAAATGATTATAATTATAGTGAGTATGAATATGTAATTACAAAAAGTGATTTTAAATTACTTAGTAATAGTTATGAAGAAATATATTATAAAACTAATGAGCCTATATTTATAGTAGGACTTCCAAGTAGTGATAAAGAAGAAGTTAATTTAGACGAATCATTTAAGTTTTATAAAGAAGAAGATAGAAAATATATAATATGTTTAGTTCATGATGGTAAAACTATTAAGTATATAGATGATAGTACTTATGAAGTTGATTTAATACTTGGAGGACACTCTTTAAATGGCAGTATAGATGTACCATATTATGGAGCATTATTTTTAGATGACTTATCTTATAAATATTATAGTGAACATTATGAAAAAGGTATTACTAATATTTATATTTCAAGTGGACTTGGTACTAGAAAATATCATTATAGATTTAATAATAAACCTTCATTTAATTTATATCGTTTAAAAGCACAGAAGTAACTGTGTTTTTTTCATAAGATATACTAGAGGTGAATTATGTATAGTAATGTAAAATATTCAAAAGATAGATTTGGATTTGCTGCTCCATTCTTACTTGGCGCTTTAACTGGTGGTGTAGCAGTAGGTGCTTTTAATCCTTATAGACCAAGACCAGTATATTATAGTAATCCTTATCAATATCAATATTATCCTTATTATTAATTTAAATTTTATTTAATGATTGAAATAGTTATCATTGATTTAAAGTTTATTTTGTAGTATAATATGCCTACTTTGTGGGGAATATTATGGAAAAAGAAAATAAAGAATTATGTAAAAAATGTGGTGGATTTTGTTGTATAAAATCCGGATATGATTATAGTGCTAAAGACTTTGATGATTTAAGATATGATGCATTATATAATATATTAATGGAAGGTAAAACATCTATAGTAGCTTTTCTATCAATTGAAAAGAATAAATTTGGACGTGAATATGTAACACCATTCTTATATTTAAGAGCTAGAAATACAGGTAGAGATGCAGTTGATTTATTAAGTTTTAAAACAAAATGCTCACTTCTTACTGAAAATGGATGCGAATATGATGCATCAAAAAGACCAAGTGGAGGATTAAATTTAATACCTGCTGAAAATGGATGTTATCCTCTTGAAGATCCACTTGAGATTGTAATGACATGGAAGAACTATCAAAAAGTACTTGCTAAACTTGTTAAAAGAATTACCGGTAAATCAGTAGAAAAGCAACTTGAATGTGACATAGAAAAATTATTTAATGATATATTAAATGAGAATCTTGAAAATGTTACTTATAGAGAAAGACATGAAATAGGTCCTCTTGTTACAAAATTAGCACATATGTATCCAAGCATTTTACATAAATCAGTAAGTAAAAAACAAAGTAGTGAACTTATCTTACAAAAGAAATAATGTTAATAATAGTAATTCTAATATACTGGAATTACTATTTTTACTTCTGTATATAAATTTAACTTAGAAGTATATTTAATCGTACCATTATGTAATTCAATAATCTCTTTAGATAAACAAAGACCAAGACCAGTACCAAATGATTTCTTTGAATAGAATGGAGTAAATAAATTATCAATAGTCTCTTTATCCATACCATGTCCATTATCTTTTATAATTGTTATTAATTTATTATTTTCTATATAACTTTTTATATCAATTTTTCCATTATCACTTAATGCCTCAGTAGAATTTTTAAGTATATTTATAAGTACTTGTTTCATTCTATTATAGTCAGCATTAACAAATAGTTCTCTAGGAGAGTTAATATTTAATTTAATATTTTTATCATTAAAAAATGGTAATATTGTTTCTTTAGCTTCCATAAGTAAATCATAATAATTAATATTATTCTTTTTAATATCTAAATGATTTATAGAAGAAAAGTCTTTTAAAACATTTAATGCGTTTTCTACTTCTATTTCTAATATATTTTTATATTTTAAACACTTATCACTATCATATGGATCAAATATACTTAAATATCCTTTTATTACTGCAAGAGGATTTTTTATTTCATGAGTTACTTTAAATATACTTGTTTTAATTAATTTATTATTTTCTATATCTTCAAGAGTATAATATAATTTCATACGTTTTTTAAGTAATATTATTAGGTTATATATTAGATATATGCTTATTAAAAATATGATATTGTAATTATCAAGTAAGAACATATATATTATATTTAATATTGTATATGTACTTATAAAATCTTTCTTATTTTTAATAATGAAATATAAAGTAAATAAAATTATATAATAACTTAATAGGTAAAATATATTTATATCAAGAAGATACAAAGTCATAAAAATATTTATTATTGATAAGAATATATTTAATTTATATTTATCAAATATGAATGATAATATGATAGGTAAGGTTATATAATAAATATATTCTATCTTAAATACTCTAATAAACACATATAAACATAAAAAATATACAAGAAGTATAGTCAATTCTAATGTAACATTATTATGTAATTTATTTATTTCATCTTTTATATGAAAGAATATTATATATATCATAATTGGTATTATAACTATACTATTAAAAATATAATTTATTTCTATATGATTCATTTTATTCACCATCTATATCTTAACACAATCAATTTGTCGAATTTTGTCGAATTATGTCAAAAAAAATAAGAAAATTGAATTTCTTATTTTAAATCAGTCATATATTTTTTTATTTGTTTTGAATTAGGACCTAATATAATTTTAAGTTCATTATCAATTTCAACTATACCTTTAGCTCCTAATTTTTGTATTCCTTCTTTGTTTACAATACTTGTATCTTTAAGTCTTACTTTAAGTCTTGATAGATTTATTTCAGCATCTATTATATTATCTTTACCACCTAGGTATTGTATTAACTTATTAATTTCAATATGAAAATCTTTTCTTTTCATTTTGATAACTATAAGTGATACAATTAAACATACAAGAATTATAACAACGTATTGCCAGTAATTTCCCATTATTTTCCTCCTTTAAATTCTACTATATAATTATTTATTTTATCTTTGAAATTATCTATATTATTTTGATTCCAATATAATGATGGAGTAGTTTTACCATTTATAATTGAAGTTTCATTATCAGTATACATTATTTTACCATCTTTAATGATAACTAAATATGGTACTGATATATATAAGTTTCCTTCATCATTCATCATTAAATATTTTTCAAGTAAATTTACTAGTTTTTTATATTTAATATTGTTACTTTGTCTATCTTTTTTAATATCATAATATATTATTTCTTTTATATCATTATCTTTAGCAACTTCATTTAAGTATTTAGCATAGTAGTTAGACCAAGTATTTTCTTTAAAACCCATAAATATTATACCACTTTTATTAAACGTATCTAATACTTCATCAATATTACCATATTTATATACATTTTCTTTGCTTACTAAACTATATTCTTCATTAAAATTTTTATTATTATTTATATTTTCATTTTTACTAAAGTGATTATATATTAAATAAGCTCCAATTATAGCCATAATTATTATAAGCATTATACTGCTTTTTTTCTTCATAGTTCACATCCTTACCATTATATTTTATCATATTATTATTTATTATAAAAGTTATTTATAGAATTGTTTCATTATTGCTTCATTTTTATGTTTAACATAATATTTTGTATCAATTAAATTATTCATTAACTCTTTGAATGTTTTTCTTTTTCTATTTTGAAATTTAACGTGTGTAAATTCAGGATTAATTCTTGTTTTTTTATTCTTTTTCATATAATCAAGTAATGCGACTATGCATACGATAGTGATTATGCATCCAAAAATATTGATGTATATATTTTTATTTTCAATAAGATATTTTATTATATTATTATTTGTATTAAATGCATTTAAGCTTAAAAGTGCAAAACTTAATATTACAAATATATCAAGTATTACTGTTTTAATTTTACCAATGATGCTTGATTGAACATTACCACCAAATCTATAAGTAGAGTAGTTAGTATATAATATTGAAAGTTCAAGTATTAGTGGAGCAAACATGATATTATATTCTATACCAAGTATTATAAATGATATACCATTTAATAATTTGTCACTAAATGCATCTAACATTGAACCTAAAAATGTTGATATTTTAAGTCTTCTTGCTAAAAAGCCATCAATTGCGTCTGTTAAAAAAAGTATTATTGTAATTAAAGCACATACACTAGGGCCATGGTATACATATATAAATGGTAATGCAAAAGCACCTAATAATCTTGTAGTAGTTATTAGATTTACAAATACAAGTTCAATAATTTTTAATGCACTATATTTCATAAGTATTATTTTATGAAATATTATTTTATTTGTCAATGCAAAGATTTTGTGATATAATTATGTACACATGGGGATGCATTGATTCGACAGGATTATGTTTGGGTAGAATGCAAGTAGTAGGCGTACTTTAAACGTAAAAACAAAATAATCGGAAACGATTTTAATTTTTCTCCAGCTTTTGCCTAAGTTAGGTAAAAAGGAGCTTCCACTTTTAACTTTTGTTCACGAGTTTTAAGAGGGGAGTCATAAAGTGAACTATATTATAAATTTGTTTATGATTTATAACGAATGATTAGTAAACTTTGAATAGTAAGAGAAGTTGGCAATCTACATTATTATTCGAGAATAAAAACCAACTAAACTTGTAGATGTTCTATTGGAATGAATCTTGGACAGGAGTTCGCTACTCCTCATCTCCACCAAATATGTTATTTACTCTTTAAAAAGAGTTTTTCTTTTGATATAATTTTATTGTTGTTAATATTGCCCTGTGGCCAAGTGGTAAGGCTCTGGACTCTGACTCCAGCATGCATAGGTTCGAATCCTATCAGGGCAACCATGCCAAAATAGCTCAATTGGTAGAGCAACTGAATCGTAATCAGTAGGTTGGGGGTTCGATTCCTCTTTTTGGCACCATAAAGAAATTTTATTGTATTATATAAATGTTAAAATTAGTTGCGTAATTTCCATAGAATATTGGTAGAATATACTTACTTAAAATGCTATTATCTTTTTGAAAGGAGAAAGTATGAATTTAGGAAATAAAATAATGACTTTAAGAAAAAAGAATAATCTTTCACAAGAAGATTTAGCAGAGAAAGTAGGTGTAACAAGACAAACAATATCTAAATGGGAACTTGAAGAAACAACACCAGATATTAATCAAGCAAGGAAACTATCTATGATATTTAATATAAGTCTTGATGAACTTGTTAATAATGATGTAAATAGTATATTAATAGAAAAAGTAAGTAATACAGAAAGACTAGCTGGTATAATTATTAAGATATTAAAGGTATCAGGTATATTACTTATATTATTTATTGTTTTAATGCTTACATTACTTATAATGTTTAATTTTAAAAGATTTAATAATGATAGAGTTATAGTTGGAAAAGCTAGTGTTTCTTGTAAACTTAATAGTGAAGAATATTTATATGAAGTTGAATATAATAAAAACTATCAAGTTATCAATGCTGGAGGAGATGCTTTTATACCTAATCATATAGATGTTGAAAAATATGAAGACATTAATCAAATTATTGCTCATATTGAAGATTATTTTAGTGAACATAATGGTTCTTGTGAAGTTAATTATTCAAAATAAAATAACAGGTTGTATTAGTACAACTTGTTTTTAAATAGATGTATGTTATAATAAATAACTAAAGTGAGGTATGTTATGAAGAAAATTGATGTATTAGAAAATGAATTATATGGATGCATATATACTATTCCAAGACTTAAAAACTATGATAAAATATGGTCTAAAATAAGTAGTGATAAAGAAATATTAAAGGAAGCAATAACTATCACTAGAGATAAATTTGACGAAAACGACACTGTAGTTGCTCCTACTATATGCTATTCAATATTATTTGATTATGAACAAGTAGATAAAGAAGTATATGAAGATTTAGTAAGAAGTATATATAGTAATAGAGATATTGCAAGAATTGTTATGGATGGAGCATCTAATGGTGGAAACTCATTCTTACTTATGACTTTATGGAATCAAAATTTAAAATTAACTGAAGAACAAAAAGCATTCGCAGTAGATGAAGCAATGAACAAGATAGGTACAGTTCGTTACCAAAATAATAGAGAAGAATATAACAAAGCTTTAAAAAATAAAGGAATAAGTGATAAAATGACTATTAATATTCCTGATACTAATATTCCAATTGGACTAGAAACATATTATATGCGTATTAATTATTTAGCATCACTTTTGTCTACAACACAAGCACATGGAACAGGAGAATTTGATATTAGATTTTGGATTCTTAGAAATCCTAATTGGTCAAATCTTGAAAAAGAAAAACTAGTTTATGACTTTTGGTATGATGAAGAAGATTTCAAAACATGCTTAATAGAATGGAAAAGTGCTATTATAAATGAGCCTGTAAACTTTAAAGATTCAGAATTCTTATTTGAAACATTTGATATTTATGAATGTACATATCAAATGTTATTAGAATTTTATAAAGATAAAGAAACTGCAGATAGAATATATGATGAAATAGAATTTTGTAAAACTATGCGTAAATTAAGAGAACGTTCAAATAGAAAAGAATTCATACCTAAAAAAGAAATTAAATAAAAAATTAACAATTAAACTAACATATAGTTAGTTTTTTTAATATACCTATGTTATAATTATTTTAGTATTTAGAATATTAGAGGTGCAGTATGAAAAAATTTAAAAATTATTTAATGTTAATAAGTTTATTGATAATACCAAATATTGTTTTAGCGAGTACTAATAATACAATTTCTCTTTATGAAGCAGTATTTTATGAATTTTTTGCTACAATATTTGCTACTCTTTTTGTTTTAAAGCCATTATCAAAATTATTTTCAGAAACAGAAAGTGAAAAGCTTTTTTGGAAATTATTTGGTATTAGAGCACTAATATTGATTATATTTGATCTATTTATCTCTACTAATATATATAAAACTGATATGTTAGTAATAGCTATTTTTGGAATATTTATTGTACCTATATGTAGTATAATAAAGAAAAAAGATCCTTATAAAAAAGTACAATCTGTGCCTAATATAACAGTAACATCACAAATGGCTAATAAAACAAAAACAGAAGTTATCATCAAATGTGCTAAATGTGGCAATGTAATGAATGTTAATGACAAATTTTGTACTAATTGTGGTGAAGCATTTAGTGGTAATAATGCTATCGTTAGTGAAGAAGTTGTAGAAGTAGTAGATCCATCTAAATTTGATATAATCTTTCAAGCAAAAGATGATGATAAACTATTAGAAGCATTTATATATAGAGAACTTAAAAAAGCAGAACTTAATCTTGATACCCCACTTATACCACAAGAATTAATGAAAAGAAAAAATGTCTTCAATATTATATTTTCAGTATTGATATTTGCTTATGTATCTCTTATATTCTTTCACTTTCCACTTATAACATATATTATAGGTATAGTAATATTATTTATATTATCAAAATTAACTAAAAAATATAATTTAATGAATTATTTAAAGAAAGAGGTTAAATCAAGACCAGGTGAAAAAATATCTAATATAATTATGAATACTAAAGTTTCATTAATTGAAGATACTAGTAAAAAGAAAAATATAGTATTTATATTAATCGCAGTTATTATTCCTCTTGTAATATTCTATGAACCTAGAATATTGTATGAAGAAACAACTGGTGGTTATGCAGTTAGATTTTATACTTTTGGACTTACTAATTATAAAACTGCAACTATACCTGAAACATATAAAAATAAAAAGATTGTTGAATTAAGAGGTAATACATTTTCTAATATGCCATTCTTAGAAAGTGTTAGCCTTCCAAATACTATTAAAGAAATAAGGGGTCAAGCTTTTAAAAATGATAGAAAACTAACAACAGTAAATATTCCATCAAGTTTAGAGTACTTGGGCGGTGGTGCTTTTTATAATTGTACTAGCATTACTGAAATAATACTTCCTGATACATTAACTGAATTAGGTGGAGAAGCATTTTATAATGCAAGTTCTCTTAGAAATATAAAACTATCAGAAAATCTTATTGAAATAAAAGGAAATACTTTTGAAGAATGTACATCTCTTACTAGTATTGTAATTCCTGATAAAGTTACTAGAATAGGAGGACATGCATTTTATCATAATACTTCATTATCAGGTGTTACAATATCAAAAAATAGTAAACTTACTGAAATAGGATCAAGTGCTTTTAGACAATGCCCAAGCCTTCAAAATATAATATATCCATGCAGGACTTATGTTAATGAAAGAGCATTTAAAGAAAGCCCTACAAGCATACAATGTTATAGATAGAAAGAGTGATAAACATGAATAATACAAAATTTATACATCTATTATATGTTCCAACTATGGCATGTAATATGGCATGCAAATATTGTTATCTTGAAGATAATACAAAAGATGAATATAGTAATATTGATTCCATTGAAACATTAAAATATGCGATTAATAAATTCAAAAAAAATAATGTTATTCCATTTAATATTTCACTTCATGGAGGAGAAGTAACAACACTTTCTAAAAAAGAATTCCATGATTTAATAAAATACATAAGTGATTACTATAAAGAAAATAAAAATATTATAACAAACGCAGGATTCAAAGTAGGAAAGCCACATATAAAAACTAATCTATATGGATTAGATAAACATATAGATACAATAAAAGAATTTAATGTGTCTATTTCTGGTAGTTTAGATTTACCACTATCACTTCATGATGAATATAGAGTTACTAAAGGAAACAATAAAACACTAGATAAAATACTTAGTAATATAGAACTATTAAAAGATATTCCAAATAAAAAGAAAATTTCTTCTACAATATTTAAAGAACATTATGAAAAAATAGATGAAATAATTAATGATATTAAATTTTTACACAAAAATACTTGTTTAGATATGAATGACTTTAATTTTATGATAGGATTTGACTATAATTCAAATGGTATACTTCATCATATAACAGAAGAAGAACAAGTATCATTCTATGAAAGAATGCATAAAGAATTTGATGGTACAGATTTGGATTATGGAGTAAATGGTCCATGGTTTGATGAATTTGGTCCTGAATATTGTTCTAATTGTGATAACTGTGGTAAAAAGTTCTTCTTACTTGAAAAAAATGGTGATATCTATTCATGTGTAAGAGGTCAAAAAAATAAAGATTATTACTATGGAAATATATATAAAAACACTATAGAAGAAATACTAACTAATGCAGAATTAAAAATATTTAATAACCATAATAAACTATCATTTAATGATGAATGTGCTAAATGTGGATACTTATATTTATGTAAAACAGGTTGCCCATTTGTGAAGAATAACTATAATACTAATAAAAGTTATACATGTTTATTACAACAAAAAATGTATAAAGATAGAAATTATTCAAAAGATATATATAATGATGAAACAGTTTATAGATATCTATCTAATATGAGAAATATAGATCTTACTAAATATATACCAAATAGGATAAGTAATAACAATCAAGATTTAGTGAGTATAATTAATAATGATAAAAACTTAAAATATATTTATGATGATGATTCATTTATATTATCAGTAGATGGAATAGAATTTAAATTAGAGTCTCAAATTATAAAGAAAACTAGAGATATAGTTTATATCGCTAAAACATCTAAAATAGAAATATATATGAAAAAGAATTTAATAAATGAAGTATGTGATTATCCTGAAAATAATTCATTATATATAATGTTATTATCTGGCGATTTAATCACATATGGAGATGAAAATAGAACTAAACAAAGACATATTGCAACACATCAAATATATAAAGGCGTTTTAGATAACAATGTTTCATCTAAAAAAGGATATTATAAATATGATATATCATCTTTAATAAAAGAATATAGTAAAGAATACTCAATGAGTGATCCAAATAATATATTCTTTACTACATCATCTTTAAGAGATTATCATTATTTAAAGCAAAAGAATAATGCATATTATCATATAAATGCTATAAATTTACCATTTCAAAATATTGAATTTTATTATATAGATAAGGAGTTATAGAATGAATAAAGAACCAGAAACATATGAAGAATTAATAAGACAAAAAAGATGTATTGACTTAACTAAATATTATGAACTTAGTATGGATGATTTAAATAAAATATATACTTTTTTAGAAGAAAATAAAGATGGACAAGTAAGAGGCGGTCTAACAGAACTTTCACTTGTGAAAAAGAATGTAAAAGAAAATGAAACTATGAAAGTAAATCTTATAAATAAAAGTATTGATGGACTTGTAATGGATAATGAAAAATTTAGCCTTATACCACATTATGAACCTACAACGTGGAGTAGTAGTGGATATAGTGGAAGTTATAGTGGTGGATCATCAAATAACAATAATAATAATAACAATAACAACAATAATAACAATAATAGGTAGGTGATAATATGTCATTAATATCAGAAGATACACAATATAATAAATTAAGAAAATTACATATAAATATTAAAACAAAATATATAACTGGTAATAAAATACTAGAACGTAATACAGATAACAGTTATAATGATGATATCTTAGATGGTATAAGATGTAAAAAAGAATATTATCTAAATGATAAATTAGTTCATACAGAAAATAAATTTGATTCAAGAATTACATATACATTTATATCAAAAGAAATGGAAAATAAAGATTATAAATGTCCTAACTGTGGTATGAGTGGTAAACTACATGACTTCTTAGATGGTTGTCCATATTGTAAAACATATTATAATATAGACTATACAGATAAAGAACTAGGCAGTAAGTATCATTATGATAGAGTACTTAGAAATACAAAATATAGAATCTTTACAGGAATAATAGATATTATAATAAGTTTATTTCTTACATATTTATATATAATTAATACATCAAGAACATTTAATTCTTATGATATATCTAAAATATTTATATATGGATTTATATTATCATTAATACTTTATTATTTCTTTTATATAATAGATGCTTATATAATATTAGGGCCTATTAAAAGATATAAAGATAAACAAAATCAAAAACAAATTGACTTTTGGAAAAGTACAAAAATAAATAAGAAAAACTTTTTTAATAATTATAACTATGAAGTAAGAAATAAATATTATTCTAAATCTAATATTATTGATTATGATGTTATTGATTTTGATGATTTTAAAAGTTATAAAAAGAATAATGATTTATATATTGATATTGATGCTTATGTAAGAATTGTATACTTTGATAACGGTAAAATAACGTCAAAGTATTTAGAAGAAAAATATACATTTAAAAAAATAAGTAATGATGTGTTAGATTTAAAAGATGGGGCTAATATAATTAAATGTCATAATTGTGGTGCTTCTATTGATGCGAAAAAAGGTGAATGTGAATTTTGCCATACTAAAATTAAATATCTTCAAGAATGGATAATTATAGAATAAAAGAATGTATAGAATGATTAATAATTAAATAACTAATTATTAAAATATTAAGCTTGGGGTGATAAACATAAATAGTACAATAAAAGATATTACTGATTTTATTTTTATAGGAAAAACTATTGACGAATTATCTCATTATGATTTGTTAATTATAAATGCTGATTGGGCTGAAGAAAGTCTTGCTAACGACATGCAAATAATGTTTAAAAGGAATATAATAGATGAAAACACTTTATTTATTATATGTGAAGGTCATGGAAATAATAATGTAAGAAGTGCTAGTATATTAGTAAACTTATTAAAAGAAAAAGGATTGTTAAATAAAATCATAATTAGTGATAAGTACATTAGTAATCCTGAAATATTAAAAAATATAAATAAACTTGTTGATATAAGTAAATTTAATAGAATTTTAAGAATTGCAAAAGATTTTGTTGCTAGAAGATGGTTTATGAATGCTAGAAAATATAATTTTCCAATAGATAAATGTGATTTTTATGGAATAGTTGATAATAGAAATATTAGTAAAAGTGATTGGTGGAAAAGTGAAATTGGAATTAATCAAGTTATGATGGAATTTATAAATATAGGTAAATTAACTATTGATAAAGAATTAAAAATTGATTAGATAATTAAAATACAAGTTATAACTGATTTAAAAACAAGATGTATTATTACAGTATGTCTAGTGATATTACTGATAATTCACTTGAATATTATTTAGAAAATACATCAAATGAATGGTGTGAACCAGTAAATGATGAAGAATATAACAATTTATAGTAAGTAGTAAAAAAGTGTAAAGATAATAGTAAAAATTCTGTTTATATGTTAAAATAAATGTATAAAAATCAAAGGGGGAAAGTTATATGAAAAACGAAATAATTTTATTTGAAAATCAAAATGTAAAACTTGAAGTTAATATGAAGGATGAAACAGTATGGTTGAGTCAAGACCAAATGGCAAAGTTATTTGGAAAAGCAAAGTCAACTATCAATGAACACATAAAAAATATTTATAAAGAAGAAGAATGCCTTAAAGAACAAACTATGACTAAATTCGGAAATTCCGAATTTAATGGAAAGCCAACATATTATTATAATTTAGATGTAATAATTAGTGTCGGTTATCGTGTTAAATCACAAAATGGTATTATTTTTAGAAAATGGGCAAGTCAAATATTAAAAGATTATATGATTAAAGGATATGCGGTTAATCAAAAGAGATTAGAATATCTAGAAAAAACAGTTAAACTAATCGATATTGCTAATAGAATAGATGGAAAATTAAATAATGGTGATGCAAGGGAAATATTAAAAGTAATAGGTAACTATTCAAAAGCTCTTGATCTTTTAGATGATTATGATCATAAGACATTATCAAAACCTAAAGGAAGTAATAGTAAAGAACAAATTAAATATGAAGACTGTTTAGATGTGATTAATAAATTAAGATTTAATGAAGAAAGTGATATTTTTGCTATTGAAAGAGACAAAGGATTACAGGCAATAATTGGAAATATATATCAAACATTTGATGGAAATGATGTATACAAAAGTATTGAGGAAAAAGCATCTAATTTCTTATATATGATTGTTAAAAATCATGTCTTTATCGATGGAAATAAAAGAATAGCAGCAACTTTATTTATATATTTTTTAAACTATTATAACATTTTATATAAAGAAGATAAGCAAGTTATTGATAATAACACTTTAACAGCACTAACTATATTAATAGCAGAATCTAATCCAAAAGAAAAAGAAGTAATAATTGATTTAGTTATGAATTTTTTAAATTAAACTGAAAGAAAATAATAATATGAACAAAAAATTAATAGTTTATTTTTCATATACTGGCAATACTAGAAAAATAGCAAACATGATTAAAAACAAACTAAATTGTGATATTTTAGAACTTAAGCCAGTAGAACCTTATAGTACTGATTATCAAAAAGTAGTAGATGAAGAGCAAAATCTTGAAGGAAGTAATCATTTAAGAGAATATCAAGATATAAATGTTAACTTAAATGATTATGATACAATAATACTTGGAACTCCTGTATGGTGGTATAGAGAAACACCAGTAATAAGAACATTCTTAAAAGAAAATGATTTATCTAGTAAAACAATAATTCCTTATGCGACAAATGCAGGATGGCTTGGTAAAACATTTATCGAAATAAAAAAGTTATGTCAAAACTCTAAAGTAGAGAGTGAAATGAATATTGTCTTTGAAAGTTATAGTAATGAACTTGTTACATCAAAAAGTGATATAGATAAATGGATTAATGATATAAAAGAATTATAGAAAAAAGGCTTTAATTTACAAAAAATATAGATATTTTAATTTGACTTAATTGCAAAATTAATCGTTGACATTAATTTTAAAATTCAAAAATAATTTATGTAAGTTTGACGTTTAACCTTTTATGTGCTATAATCAAATAACTGATTAAGCAATGGGGGTTGCAAAAAAAGTGAAATTGAGACTCGTTGTATAATCAACGAGTTTTTTTAAGAGGGGTTATTATGAATTATAGTGAAGCATTAAAATTATTTGGTTTTACAGGTGAATTTACTGAGGAAAATTTAAGAAAAAAATATTTAGAACTTTCCAAAAAATATCATCCAGATATGGGTGGAAGTGATGAAATGATGAAAGCGGTAAATACTGCTTATGATACTTTAAAAGGTAAACCAATTAATTGTGATTCATCATACTATAATACTTTAAAAGAAAAATTACAAATATATGTTAGTAAAAAAGTTTATGAACCTGGAAGTGCTGAAGAAAAGTGTGTTAATAAAATTAATGAACTTGTAAATTCTTTACCATTGATTTCGGATAAAAATGAATTGTATTTAGCATACAAAAGCATATTATCTTGCATTGACTTTATATTAGGAAATTATAGACAAAAAATTTATCACGATATTCCTGATAGATTTCTAAAAAGATATAATAATGAAAGCAATCCTAAAACAATAGATGAATATATTGAGAAAGTATGTGGCGTAAGAGAAGATTATATGAAAATTGAGAATACATTGAATAAAATAGTTCAATCAGTGTGTACAGCTATAAATGCAAATAGTTCAGTAGAAATAAGTATACATTATATAAAAAATGCTGTTTTAAATGATATTATTGATGATAAAATTAGTCTAGAAGATGGTGTTAATCGACTTTGCCGTGATATAATGACTTTATTTGTGTCAGAGGGACATGAAAAAGAATTATAGAAACTTATGATGCTTTAATGGATAGCTACGCTTGAATGAAAGAATCAAATATCTACGATAATGAACAAATTAAGACTAATTTAGAAGTATTCAAAAGTGATATAGATAAATAGATTAATGATTTAATGACACTATGAAGTGTCATTTTATTGTGATATAATTTTCTTAAGGAGAGTGACTATGTTATTATTTGATACATTTAAAGATACAATATTTTTAAAAGAAGATTCTACTCTTGAAAAGCAAAGAGATGCATTAAATAAGCTGTTGAAAGAATATTCAAATAGAGAAGATATAGTAGAAGAACTATATTTAATTAATAAAGGTATTGCTGGTGAAAAAGAAATAAAATATCAACTTAGTAAATCTAATATTGGTATGTATGTTTTACATGATGTAAATCTTCAAAACGCTGATTTAAAGGCTCAAGTAGATTACATTATTATTACAAAAGTATGTGCTTATTTTATTGAATGCAAAAACTTAGTTGGAAATATTACTATAAATGAAAGAGGAGACTTTATACGTGAATTTGTAATTAATAGTAAAAAGATCAAAAAGGGAATGTACTCACCAATTAGACAAGTAGAAGCTCAAAGAGATGTTTTTAGAAAGATATGGGAAAGTAATATAGATGGAAATGTGCTTTTAAAAGCATTTAAAAAGTACTATGGAAATAAAAATTTTAATGATAATTATAGAGTTTTAGTAGTAACAGCGAATAATGAAACAATCTTAAACACTAGATATGCACCTAAAGATATAAAAAATAAAGTTATTAGAAGTGATGCATTAATAAGAAAAATAGAAGAAGATATTAAATATAGTGATAGAAACTTATGGTTGGGTAAGAAAGAAATGGAATCATGGGCAAGTTCACTATTAAGTTATAATGTATCAAATGATATAGATTACCATGATTATTATAAGAGTAAATTTATAAAAGAAACAACAATTGATAATGATAATCTTAAAAACAAATTAATTAATTTTAGAAAAGAAAGATCAGCCTCTATGAATATTCCAGCATATTATGTATTTACTAATGAAGAACTTGATAAATTAGTAGAATTAAAGCCAAAAGATATAAGTGAACTTAAGAGTATCTTAACACCTATAAAGATAAAAACACATGGTAATGAGATTATCAATATAATTAAGGAAAACAAATGACATATAGTTTAAAATATAAAACACCAGTAGCCTTTGATGATATAGTTTTATATAGTGATGGAGAGTACTTAACTGGACTTATTTTTGATAATGATAAAACTGATTTTAACTATAAGAAATTAGATGTATTTGATGAAACTATTAAATGGTTAGATATATATTTTAGTGGCAAAATGCCTGATTTTATACCAAAGATAAAACATACAAATTTAACATCTTTTAGAGAGATGGTATATGATATTAATATAAAAGTACCATATGGAAAAATTATTACTTATGGGGATATAGCAAGTGAAATAGCCAAAAAGAAAGGTATTAAGAAAATGTGTTCAAGAGCAGTAGGAAATGCTCTTCATGTAAATCAAATATGTTTAATAATGCCTTGTCATAGAGTAATAGGCTCTAATAATAATTTAACAGGTTATGGTGGCGGTATTAATAATAAGATAAAGTTATTAGAATTAGAAGGTATAGACATAAGTAAATATAAATGCAAAAGGAAATAGATTATGAAAAGATGTAAGTGGTGTAATTTAAATAATCCAAAATATGTAGAATATCATGATAATGAATGGTGTAAATTAAATAAAAATGATAAATATTTATTTGAAATGTTAATTCTTGAATCATTTCAAGCAGGTCTTTCATGGGAATGTGTTTTAAATAAAAGAGATAGCTTTAGGAAGTGTTATGATAATTTTGATATTGATAAAATTTGTAATTATGATCAAAATAAAATATATGAGCTTCTAAATAATAAGAATATTATAAAAAATAAATTAAAAATTAATGCTAGTATCAATAATGCAAAAATATTTAAGAGTATACAAAATGAATATGGAAGTTTTTATAATTATTTAAAAAGATTCACAAATGATAAAATTATATATGAAATAGATAAAACTCATAATGATATATCAGATAATATATCAAAAGATTTAATAAAAAGAGGTATGAAATTTGTAGGTACAACTATAATATATTCATATTTACAAGCGATAGGCATCATTTATTCTCATGATAAAGAATGTTATTTGTATAAAGAATAATATTTTTTTGTTTGCAACTTTGTTCAATTTTCCTTGAAATTTTCATATAAATGTTGTATACTATGGTTCCTGAGGTGAAGAGGATGAATAAAATGGGATTGAATAGATTTGATTATAAAACTGATTATATTAAGTTTTTAGCAGTAGCTCTTAGCAGTGATGCAGTTGTTATGGATCAAGGTCTTAAAGAAATGTTTGAAAAACAAATAATAGATATGTTTCGTGAACCAGATATGTATGCTGATTTATTTATGTTTAAGAAATTTATACTTGGAAACCCTGATATAGATGATAAAGTAAAAAAAGATTTACTTGAAAGTATTTGGGGAAGTGATGAAGAATATGATGATATGATAAGTAAACTTGAATGGCAAGTAATTGGAACAATTCCTGCTAGTGAAGGATTCGTAATTCCTAGTGATAAAGTTAGTATGTATGATTATAGTTTACAAGATTTAGAAAAAATGTATCAAAATCCTGCTTCTGCTAGAATTATTCATGAAGAAATAGAATTATGTAGAGAATTAAAAAAATTTAAACCTGAAAATAAAGGTGCAGTATTAGAAAAGAAGGTAAATTAGATGAAAGATAAAGGACCAATAGTATATTGTTATGATGATGATGTTAGAGTAATGATAAGTAGTGATGGAATAGTTTTAGCATCATGTGGGCTAAGTAGTTTGATATGTTACGACCCATCAAAAACTTATGAAAGTGAATCAACATTTAGAGGTATGACAGTAGAGGAATTATCAGGTATACTACATGATTATGGAAATGTACATGTTGCTGAATCATTTGATGAAGTAGTACTTGGAGAACGTAAAAAAACAAATATATTACAAAGAATATTTAGAAATAGAAGATAAGGTTCTATTTCTTTTATTTTTTTGATAAAATATATGTGGTGAATATATGGAAAAGAAAGAGAGAATAATTGTACCTTCATATACTTTAGGAGAAGAACTTGTTAATGCTATATCACACGGAATATTTGCATTACTTAGTGTCTGGGGACTTGTAATGCTTATCATTAAAGCACATGGAGGACTAGAAATAACAACTGTTACATTATATGGAACGACAATGATACTCTTATATACTATATCTTGTATATATCATTCATTAAGTCCCAGAATAACAGGCAAAAAAGTAATGAGAGTTCTTGATCACTGTAATGTATTTTTACTTGTATTTGGTACAATCATACCTATTGCTTTAGTTGGAATAGGAGGATACCTTGGATGGATATACTTTGGAATAAGTGCATTTATTACAGTTATAGGTATTACTTTTAGTGCTATTAACGTAGATAAAAATCAAAAAATAGAAGTAGCGTGTCACTTAATAAATGGATGGAGTGCATTATTTTTAATAAAGAAACTTATTAGCAATATTGGAAAATATGGTGTAATACTAATTATTGCAGGAGGACTTATTTATTCAATTGGAACAATATTATATGTTCTTGGATCTAAAAAGAAATATATACATTCAGTATTTCATTTCTTTTGTATAGCAGCATCAATATGTCATTACTTTGCAATATACTTATTTGTTTTGAGGTAGATTATGTTAGTAATAGAAAAAGATAAAGATAAAATGAGAAATTATCATAGATGTAAGGATATGATAAATTTAATTGATTATTTTCCTGAACTCAGTCCAATTGTTGATTTAACTATTGTTAAGGATTATAAAGATTATTTAGATAATTATGATGTAACAAGTAAATTATTATGCACTAGAAATGATACGTTAATTACTAAGCCTTCAATGAAAAGCGTTGAGACTAAAGGTATAAAAGATAATGTTGAAGAAATATTTAAGAAAATAAAAGAAATAGATAAAGATGGTGTATTAGTATTATTTAATTTAAATCATGAACCTAGTCAAAGATATAATAGATATGCAGGTATAGCAGTAAGTGTAAGTTTAGGTAATGAGATTATTATTGAAGCAGTAGGTAAAGGGTTTGATGGTAGAGAAGTATCTAAAGGAATCTGTACTCATGAAAGATATTGTATTCCATGGTATGAAATAAGAAATGTTAGTATTGGTAATTTTAAAAAATATAATACTTATTTAATAAAAGATGAAGAATATAAAAATACTAGAAAAGATAGAATTAATTTTTTAAAGAGTGTTATACATAATGAAGATGTAGAAAAATATATACCAGAAAACTATAATGAGATACCAGACTTTATATGGATGGATGTAATAAAAAATGTAATAAAGAAATTAGAAAAGATGGAAGATGAACTAAAAAACTATAATATGAATGAATTCTCAATAAGTGGCCACACTGAAGGAAAAAGATATTTGCCATGGCAAATGTTTGATAAAAGTAGATATGTAAGGAGTAATCATGAATAAATATTTAATAATACCAATTACTATTATAATAATAGTGTTTATAGGAGTAATAACTTCATTATTTAAGAAGGAAGATGTAAATAATATGATAGATATGAAATTTGATAATATTAGTGAACTTGATATTGATACTAAAAGTATAACTATAAATATTCAAAATAGTGATGAATTTAGGGTTAAAACTGATTGTGATTGCATTAGTATTAAGAATGAAAATGGTAAACTTGAAATAGAAGAGAATAAATATATAGTTGATAAAATGAGAAAGATTGTATATCTTTATATACCAAGTAATACTATATTTAATGATGTAGATATTGATATTAAGAGTGGTCTTATAGAAATTGATAACTTAAATACTAAAGAATTTGAAATTGATAATATGAGTGCTAGTATTAAAATAAACAATTTAAATGTAAGTAGTAATTTTGATATGGATAATACTAGTGGAACAATTGATATAGAAAATAGTAATATTAATAATATTGATACTAATATTAAGAGTGGCATAATTAATATAAATGGTTTACTTACAGGTAATAATCATATAGAACTTAAAAGTGGAACAGTTAATTTAAATTTAAAAGGTGATGATTATAGATTTAAAACTACTAAAATATCTGGTATAATAAGTATTAATGAAGAAAGGGAGAATGTTAACAGTAATGGTAATACTTTTATTGATATAGAAGTAATAAGTGGTACTGTTAATGTGTTAACAAAGTGGTAAAAATATGAAATTAATTGACATAACATGTCCTAAATGTAAGGCAGTAATGAAAGTTGATAAAAGTAAAAAGGAATTAACTTGCGAGTTTTGCGGTAATAAAATTCTTATTGATGATGAAGTAAAGAAAGTAAAAATATTACATGCAGGACAAATAACTGAAGAACAAGAATTTAATAATGCTGAAGCAAATCTAAAATTTAAAGATTATCAAAAAGCATATTATGGATACAAAAGATTATCTATGAGATATGCTGATAATAAAGAAGTATGGCTTGGATTACTTAGAAGTGCAACAGAAGATTTTACTAAAAAAGAATATAATCCTGAATATGAAGAATATTTTAATAAATATGAAAGTTTAGCAGATGAAAAAGAATTATCTAAATATAAAACTAAGTATGATAAATATATGAGTACTTTTAGTGAAAAAGATAAAAAAGAAGCAATAAAGAAATTAAAGAAAAAATTTTCACCATCTGTTCTTGAAATAATAGTTAGTATGTTTGCTGTAGTTATATTCATAGGTGCATTTGGTTCAATAATATTTACAATTATCAAAGAATCTAATAATAATCAAAAAGAAACATATCAAACAAAAGAAGAATATCAAACTGAAATAGATAATTTACAAAGTCAAATAGATCAAGAATTTAATACTATTAAGGATGAATACAATAAATTAAAAGAAGAGGTAAAGCCTACTAAAGATAAAATAGATGATTTAGAATTAAAACAAAATGCTGAATTTAGAAAAAATGGTTTTAGTAAGAAATATAATGACTATAAAAATCAAATTAATGATCTTGAAGATAGTATTGCTGATAAAAAAGGAAATTTACACAATTATAAGTTATGTATAGAAGATAAATTTTGTTATTTTGGAACTAGTAGTGCTATGAAAAAATATGATAGTTTGGTTGAGAAAAAAGATAAATTAGAAAGAGAAATGAATGAAAAATATAATTAAGGAGAATATGTAATATATGAAATTAATATTATTAAGACATGGGGAGAGCATTTGGAATAAAGAAAATAGATTTACTGGATGGACTGATGTAGATTTATCTAGTAAGGGTGTAGAAGAAGCTATTAATGCTGGTAAAATAATGAAAAATAATAATATTACATTTGATGTAGCTTTTAGTAGTGTACTTTTAAGAGCGAAAAGAACATTAGATTTAGTACTTAAAGAAATGAATGTAAATGTACCAGTATATTATAGTTATAGATTAAATGAAAGACACTATGGAGCCTTACAAGGTCTTAATAAAGACGAAACTAGAAAGAAATATGGAGAAGAACAAGTTCATATATGGAGACGTAGTTATGATGTAAGACCACCTATGTTAACTATAGATGATCCAAGGTATCCAGGTAATGCTCCATTATATAAAGATTTAAGTAAAGATGAGTTACCACTTACAGAATGTTTAAAAGATACATTAGAAAGAGTACTTCCATATTATAATAATGAAATTAAAAATCATTTATTAAAAGGAGAAAACGTTCTTATAGTAGCTCATGGTAATAGTATAAGAAGTATTATTAAATATATAGAAAATATAAGTGATGAAGATATTATGAGTGTTGAAATACCTACCGCTGTTCCTTATATATACGAATTAGATAATGAACTTAATATAGTAGGTAAGACTATACTAAATCATTAAAATATAGTATAATATAAAACCAATCTGGAGGATATATGTTAAAACGTGAATTCAAAATGAAAAATGGGAGGTATCATATGAATAAACAAAACACAAAAAAATTAGTTATTTATGGAGTAATAGGACTATTCTTAATTATAACTATATTTAGTAGTTTTCAAACAATTAAGAGTGGTGAAGTAGGACTTAAAGTAAGATTTGGTAAGATAGTTAATACTCAATTAAATGAAGGATTAAATTTAAAAATACCTTATATTGAAGATATAGTTACAGTAAATATAAAGGTACAAAAATTAGAAATTGATACAGAAAGTTCTAGTAAAGATTTACAAACAATACAAACAACTTTAGCAGTAAACTATAGAATTAATAGTGATAAAGCAACATACCTTTATAGAACAGTTGGTAATAATTATGAAGCAACTATATTAGAGCCAGCTATTAAAGAAAGTATTAAAGCAACTATAGCTAAATATACAGCTGCAGAAGTAATTACTGAAAGAGCAGAAGTATCAAATAATTGTTTAGATGATCTACAAAAGAAAGTAGAAAAATATGGTATAACAATTGATAATTTCAACATAACTAATTTAAGTTTTAGTGAAGAATATAGTAAAGCAATTGAAGATAAACAAGTAGCAGAACAAAAATTAGAAAAAGCAAAACTTGATGCTGAAAGTAAACTTGTTGAAGCAGAAGCAACTAAAAAAGCAAATGATTTATTAAAACAAAGTCTTACTGATAACTTAATCGCAAAAGAATTTATCAATAAATGGGATGGCAAACTTCCAACTAGTTATGCTGGTAAAGATATATTAAGTATATTTAACGTAAAATAAATTTAAAATATAATAAAGAAGTAGAAATTACTTCTTTTCATTTGATAAAATATTTTTAGGAGGAAAGAATGTGAAAAGAGAAAAAATTTATGTTGCTTTAGTTATTTGTTTGAGTATTATTTCAATTAGTCTGATAGGCTATATAATTTATAACCATAAAAGTGAAAAGGATGATAATAAGACACCAAATACACCTAACGAAGTAATACCAGGAAATAATGATAACGATGAAAATGATAATAATAAAGAAATTATTAATATTGAACTTACAAATAATGGTATTAAAGAAATAGAAAGTGATATTGAAAAAGCAGAATCAGTTACATATAAAGTTAAAATAAATAATTCATTATTAGAAATATATTATAGTAAAGGTTATATATATTTTGATATAAATGGGGAACTTTTTTCAGTTTATACAGGCGATAACAATGCATTATATAGATTAGAAAAGTATAATGATTATGTATTTGTTACCTTAAATTGCCAATGTGGAATACCAGCAGTAGATTATGCAATTGATTTAAAAGAAAAGAACTTTACTGAAAAGTTATGTTCTCCATCAAATAATGGAACATGTAATGGATACAAATATACAGGACTATTACCAAATCAATATTTAGAAATTCAATATAATGTAAATTATAATACAAAAAATATATCTATAAGTAAAAGTGAAAAATTTAATTGTGATGATTATAAAGAATGCAATAATGATACTTGTAAAAGAAGAATAGAATTTTGTAATCCATATGTTGATTAATATTTAAAAGAAGTAGAAATACTTCTTTTATTATGGCAAATTCGCTACATTTGAAATTACTTTTTAAATATGATATAATATATCTCGCTTGCTTAAAAATGAGGAGTGATTAAAAATTATATGATATTAAGTAAATTATTTATTACTTTAAGTTTATTTGCAAATATATTTGAAAGTAATAAAGAAATAACGATTAATCATGATTATTTAGATAGTCATATTAATTTAAGTGTTAAACACTTTGAAGTTGAAAAGGAAGAATATGAAAAGATAAATACTTTTAATGGAGAAACAGTAGATGAAATTGCTCGTAAATTAAATAGATACTTAAATTCTACATTAAAAGGTAAAGGCGAATTTATAGCTAAATATTCTATAGAGGTTGGAATGGATCCTTATCTTGCGACTGGTGTTATGCTTCAAGAAACTGGATGTCAATGGACTTGCAGTTACCTTACTAGGGTATGTAATAATGTAGGTGGTAACAAAGGTAAACCAGGTTGTAATGGAGGAAGTTATAGAAAATTTAATTCTATTGAAGAAGGAATTAAATTTGCAATTAATAAGTTAAATTCATATTATAAAAAAGGACTTACAACAACTGAACAAATTGGACCAAAATATGCAAGTGATCCAAAATGGTCAGTAAGAGTTAATAGATATATAAATAAATTAAGGAAATAATTATTTGAAAGTCAGGGGGGATAAAAAGAGTATGGATGATAATATTTATTTACATGCAATAAATGCTACTAATAATGGTGTTTATATTGATACATATGATACATATATCTTATTATGCAAGATACTTAAATGCCATGCTCTTTTATCTTCAAGATTACAAAAAGCAATGTCTAATGAAGGATTTAATGGTGTTGATTATGTATCACTTTGTGATTATTCTAAAAGAGATATTTTTAATGGAGTTAACGATGATTTTAATGCATTTTGCACATATATAAGATATTCATTATCAATTATGTTTCCTAAAGATAAATTTGATGCTATAGAACCAACTATAATAGAAGCACCAACACTTAGAACTGCAAAAGATTATGCTAAAATGAAAAAGCTAGGTTTGCTTAAAGGTAATCAAAGATATAGTGATATGCCTGATGAAGTACAAGTTCGTGATAAAGTTTCACTTGAACATATGATAGGTCTTACTTATCCTATACATTTAGTACGTGATAACGGAGAAAGTTTTTCAAAGAAAATGGAAAGAATAATGTGTGACTTAGATACTATGAATTATGCACTAAGTGAAAATGGATATAATGTACCAATTTATGATGTTGATACACTTGCTAAATTAGATAGTTCAAGTGAGGTAGAATACGTTCTTAGACATGAAATGAGATATTATAAGTAAGAGTTAATTCTTGCCTTTTATTATGCTTAATTCTAAAAAGATGAATAGTAATAATAATGATAGATATATAAATGGAATATTAAATGATTAGATAACTATTTAATTAAAATTTAATAAATTATATTTTATGTTCACTTTGATATAATTATTTTGTAAATAGAAAATATGAATGGAGTAATTTATGGAATAAGTAAATCAATCAAGTGAAAGCAGTAAAAAAACTATTGACAAAATGGTATCAAATAAACTATAATCTACTCATAAGCAATGAAGGAAAGTAGTAGTTATTTATCTTCCTTAATAGAGAGTTAGTGTTTGGTGGAAACTAATAATAGGTGAATAATGAATAAAAAGTACGTGACAATTTCCAGAGCAAATAAGCATGTCTGCTATAAAGACTAAAAGGTAGAAATAATGAATCTATGAAGTAAGATGGTACAGCGAACAAAATCGCTCTTACAGATTAGATTCTTTTTTGTTTATAAAGGAGGAATTATTATGGCTAACAAATATAGAAATATATATTGTGGTGAAGTAACAAAAGAATATGAAAATAAGGAAGTAAGAGTTGCTGGATGGATTGAGAATGTAAGAAATTTAGGAAGTCTAGTATTCATAGCATTAAGAGATGAAACAGGTATAGTACAACTAATTAGTGAAAATACTGAATATAGCCGTCTTAATCGTGAAAGCACTGTTACTGTTCTTGGAAAAGTAGTTTCAAGAACACCTGAAATGGTTAATAAAAACATGAAAACTGGTGAAATTGAAATTGAAATTAAAGAGTTAGAAGTACTAGGTGATGTATATAAAACACTTCCATTTGAAGTTAAAAACAGTAAATCTTCTAGTGAAGAAACAAGACTTAAATATCGTTATTTAGATTTAAGAAATAAGAGTGTTCATGATGGTATTAGATTTAGAACAGATGTAATTGATTTCATAAGACATACAATGAAGGATATGAAATTTACTGAAATACAAACACCAATCTTAACAGCATCTAGTCCAGAAGGAGCAAGAGACTTTATCGTACCAAGTAGAAAGTTCAAAGGTAAATTCTATGCGCTTCCACAAGCACCTCAAATATTTAAACAATTATTAATGTGTAGTGGATTTGATAGATATTTCCAAATCGCACCTTGCTTTAGAGATGAAGATCCAAGAAGCGATAGATTATATGGAGAATTTTATCAATTGGATTTTGAAATGTCATTTGCTACACAAGAAGATGTATTCCTTGTAGGACAAAGGGTATTTTATGATACATTTAAGAAATTTGGCAATAAAGAAGTATCTCCAGTACCATTTAGAAGAATACCATTTAAAGAAGCAATGGAAAAATACGGTAGTGATAAGCCAGACTTAAGAATACCATTTGAAATTGTTAATATTACTGAATTACTTTCAAAGAGTGAAAGTGTTGTGTTTAAAGATAAAGAAGTAAAATGCATGGTTCTTCCTGAAAATGATAAATCTAACAGTTTCTATAAAAAACTAGAAGAAGAATATAAGAATTTAGGTGCTAGCTCACTTGGATTCATTAAATATAATGATGAAATAACTGGTTCAATGGCTAAATTGTTTAGTGATAGTGAAAAAGAAGAACTTGTTAAAACATTAAAACTTGAAAAAGGAAATACTGTAGTAATTATTTGTGGTAACAAAGGTGAAAAGTTTGATAAACTTTGTGGTTCATTAAGACTTAAACTTGGTAATGAATTAAATCTTGTAGATAAGAGTAGATTTGAATTCTGTATCATTGTTGACTTCCCATTCTATGAATGGAATGAAGAAGATAATAAATGGGATTTTACACACAATCCATTTAGTATGCCAAACGGTGGTCTTGATGCTTTACTTAATAAAAATCCTGGTGATATAGTTGCTTGTCAATATGACTTTGTATGTAATGGCCTTGAAATGGCAAGTGGTGGTGAAAGAAATTATAGCCCAGTAATACTTAAAAAAGCATTTGAAATTGCTGGTTATGATGAAAGTGTTGTTGAAAGTAAATTCCCATCATTATATCAAGCATTTCAATTTGGTGCGCCACCTCACGCTGGTATGGCTCCTGGTCTTGATAGAATTCTTATGCTTTTAAAAGATGAAGAAAATATTCGTGAAATGGTAGCATTCCCAATGGCTGCTAATGGAGCTGATGCATTAATGGGATGTCCAAACGAAGTATTTGAAAAACAACTTAGAGAAACTCATATCAAGGTACGTGACTAATGAACACAATTGATTTAAACGAATTTGATGGTGAAAACGCATTCTATCATTTTACGAGTAGAGATAATTATGAAAGTATAAGTTTAAATGGACTTATACCTTCTATTGGTGATAATGCAAACGGTATAGAAAAAACATCTAAAGTATTCTTTTCAAAAGGAAACATTGGTTTTCTTAGAATATGTGATGTATGGATTAACTGGTTCATATATAGAATTAGTTTATATAATTCAGTTCTTAAATATAAAGACATTACTAAGGAAGAAAGAATGAATCTTAAAAGAAAGTTTAGAGAAGATTTTACTAATGGACTATACTATACAGAAGATAATGTTAACTATGCTATAACATGGATGATGGAATATATGAAATCTAATATAGTATTAAAACTTGATATTCCTCATGATGATTATGATGAGTTAGATATAGACGAAGCTAAATTACATGAAAAAGAAGAATTTACTAATAGAATGTATTTAGGATATATAACAAGTAGTGATAAAGTAGAATCATTTAATATGCATACTAAAAGTGGAGTAGGAGTAGATAAAGAAAAAATATCTAAAGTTACTACAAATGATGATGACTCAGCTTTATCCATATTAAAAGAAATATACAAAGAAGAAAAAGAAAAAAATAATGGCCTTGAATTTGCATTTCTTGATAGATTTATGAATTATGTAAATTCTATAGACCAAGATATTAAACTATAAAGGAAGTGAAAAAATGGAAAGACAATTTACAGAACAAGAACTTGTTCGTAGAGAAAAGATGGAAAAAATAAGAAGTCTTGGTATGGATCCATTTGGTAGTAGATTTGATAGAGATAGTTTTGCTGCTGATTTAAAGGAAAAGTACAAAGATGTTGAACATGAAGAATTCGAGAGTATGACTGATACAGCTACTGTTGCTGGTAGAATTATGTTTATTAGAAAGATGGGTAAAGCATCATTCTTTAGTATTAAAGATAAAACTGGTCCAATTCAAATATATATTTCTATAAATGATATTGGAGAAGAATCTTATAATTTATTTAAGAGTGCTGATATTGGCGATATAGTTGGCGTTTATGGTAAAATTATGAAAACTAAAACAGGTGAACTTACTATTAAATGTTTAAAATATACACCACTTGTTAAAGCATTAAAACCACTACCAGAGAAATTCCATGGTCTTACTGATATTGAAGAAAGATATAGACGTAGATATGTTGATTTAATTATGAATGATGACTCTAAAAAAGTTGCCTTCACAAGACCTAAAATTATTAGATGTATTCAAAATTTTATGGATAGTCGTGGCTTTACTGAAGTAGAAACTCCTATTTTAAATACATTATTAACTGGTGCTAGTGCTAGACCATTTATTACACATCATAATACTCAAGACATGGATATGTATTTAAGAATAGCACTTGAACTTCCATTAAAAAGACTTTTAGTTGGTGGTATGGAAGCAGTTTATGAAATAGGAAGAACATTTAGAAATGAAGGAATGGATCCTATGCATAATCCAGAATTTACATTAATGGAAGCATATCTTGCATATTCTAACCTTGAAGGTATGATGGAAATGACTGAAAGTATGTTTAAAACAATAGCTGAAAAAATATTTAATAAATATACATTTAACTGGAATGGTAATGAAATTAATCTTGAAGGAACATGGAAAAGAATAAGCATGGTTGATTCTATTAAAGAAGTAACTGGTATTGATTTTAAGAAAGAAATGTCAGTAGAAGAAGCACTTAAACTTGCTAAAGAACATGATATTGAAGTAGAAGAGCATCAACATAATGTTGGTCATATAATAAATTTATTTTTTGAAAAATATGTAGAAGAAACATTAATTCAACCAACATTCTTATATGGTCATCCAGTTGAAATAAGCCCACTTACTAAAAAGAATCCAGAAGATCCTAGATTTGTAGATAGATTTGAATTATTCATAGGTGGAAAAGAATTTGCTAATGCATATACTGAACTTAATGATCCAATTGATCAATTAGAAAGATTTGAAAGTCAACTTAAAGAAAGAGAACTTGGTAATGATGAAGCAAATGATATAGATATGGACTTCATTGAAGCACTTGAATATGGTATGCCTCCTGCTGGTGGTATTGGATATGGTATTGATAGACTTGTTATGTTCTTTACTGAATCAGCAAGTATAAGAGATGTAATATTATTTCCAACAATGAAAGAAAGAGATAGAAAATAATCTATCTTTTTTGTTATAATAAATCTAGGAGTGATATATGAAAGATAAAATTACAATAGGAATATTTGTTGATACATTTTTTCCTATGACTGATGGAGTTATCATGGTAGTAGATAACTATGCTAGAAGGCTTATTAAATACGCTAATGTTATAGTTTTCACACCTAGTTATATAGGAAGTGATTTTGATGATTCAGCATTACCTTATAAAGTAGTAAGATGTTATTCATTAAAAACATATTTTTGGGATTATAATTTACCAATACCTAAACTTGATAAAAAGTTTAAGAAAATACTTGATAGTTATAAACTAGATATAGTACATATTAACTCACCATTTACATTAGGTAAAGAAGGTGTGAGATATGCTAAAAAACATAATATTCCATGTGTTGCGACTATGCACAGTCAATATAAACAAGACTTTATGAAAGCAGTTAAAAATGAATGGATTGCTAATATACTAACTCATAATGTAATAAAAGTATTTAATAAGTGTGATGAATGTTTTGCTGTTAATAGTGAAGTAGCACGTATATATTATGAAGATTATCATTATAAATGTTTACCTAAAGTACTTAATAATGCTACTGAAATGGAACTTGTTAAAGATACAAGATATGCCCATAAATATATAAATAAATTATATAATATAAAAGAAAGCGATATTGTCTTTCTATTTGTAGGTAGAATTAATACATTAAAAAATATATTCTTTATTGTTGATTCTCTAAAAGTATTAAAAGAAATGAAACCTAGATTAAGATTTAAAATGTTATTTGTAGGTTCTGGTCAAGATGAAGATAAACTAAAAGAAAAGATACATGAACTTGATATGGATAATGATGTTATTATGTGTGGTAAAGTAACTGATAGAATTATTCTTTCATATTATTATAATAGAGCAGACTTAATGCTTTTCCCATCAGTATATGATTGTTCTTCTATCGTTCAAATAGAAGCAGCTAGTCAAAAAACTCCAACTGTATTTTTAGAAGGCACTGCTACTAGTGCTACTGTCACTGATAATGTTAATGGTTATTTATCCAAATATAGTGTACAAGATTATGCTAATAAAATAATAGAAATATTAGATAATAAAAAGCTTTATAAAGAAGTATCAGAAAATGCATATAGAGATTTATATGTTAACTGGGATACAGTTATTCATGATGTGTATTCTATGTACAAAGAAATAATAAAAAATAAAAATAGTTAAAATGTAACCAAATTTATTATTGAAACATTAGAAATTTTGCGGTCACAAATCGTGACCTTAGAAACAAAATATTCAAAACAATAACTAATTTATTATAAGTTTAAAATTATATTCTAAGGTCCCAATTTGGGACCTTAGAAATAACGCATTCACGATAATAACTATAATTTATGGGTTTAAAGCAATATTCTAAGGTCCCAAATTGGGACCTTAGAAATAACGCATTCACGATAATAACTATAATTCATAAATTTAGAATACTAAAAAGTCATATAAAAACTTAAGCTTTGCTCAAACTATTGACGATTATCATAATTTGTGATAAATTTTATACCAATTGGTACTTTTATGAAACTTTTGAAGCCATAAGTCGTCAAATCTCTATGAAATATCATAGAGATTTTTTGTTGAAAATTACACTATTAAATTTGAGTTACAAAAAATAATATTTAAAATAAAAAATTATTGAATTTGGTATATATTAATTGTATAATATATCTTACATTAATTACTTGCCATGTTAATGTGACAATTTGGACGATAAAGTATACTTTTTAGGCAAGAAAAGGTATGCATGATGCGGAATATATCTAATAGATGTATTCCGTTTTTTAGTCTAAAGCTATAAGAAATAATTTTGCGGTCAAAATTTTTGACCGCAAAATGATAATAATCACAAGGAGAATATCAACATGGATGAGATAACTGAAACAGAAAAAATAGAAAATATGATTTATGAAATAAGGGGTAAACAAGTGATGCTAGATTATGATTTAGCTAGACTTTATGAGTGCAAAAATGGTACAAAATCAATTAATCAAGCAGTTAAAAGAAACCTTAATAAATTTCCAGAAAGATATATGTTTAAATTATCTAAAGAAGAATATTTTAATTTAAAATCACAATTTGTTATTTTAGAAATAGAAGGACAAGGTAAATATAGCAAATACTTGCCTTATGCTTTCACAGAACAGGGAGTTGCTATGCTCGCTACAATATTACGTACAAGTGTTGCTGACATAGTAAGTATGAAAATAATAGATGCATTTGTATATATGAGAAAATATTTAACATATAATAATAAAGACTCTTTAATTTTAAATCATGAAGAGCGAATTTTAAAACTTGAAGAATCATTTGATAAATTATCAGCTAAACAAAATTCAATAATATATGAAGGATGTATATATGATTCATATTCATTATTATTAGATATACTTAATGAAGCATATGAAGAAATAATTATAGTTGATAATTATGCAAATAAGGAATTGTTTGATATATTAAAAAATATAAATAAAAAGATATATGTTATATCAAAAAACTTAGATAATATTTTAATAAACAAATATAGTAAACAATATTCAAATGTTACATTTATAAATAATGATTTATTTCATGATAGATATATTATTCTTGACAGAAAAACAGTTTATGTAAGTGGCATGTCACTTAAAGATTTAGGTAAAAAATATAGTTATATGTATAAAATGAATGAAAAAATATTTATTAATGATTTAGTTAGCAGAATAGAAATATTACTTTGATTAATGAGATACATAATGTAATTTGCGGTCCCAATTTGGGACCGCAAAAATAATCATTAAGCTATAATCTTTCACTTAAACAATTTACTATAAAACAATTTAATGATATAATCTAATCTTGAGGAGATATGTATGAATAAAAGAGCAGTGTTATTACCAATAATTATAATAGATATAATTTTTATTTTTATAATTCAAAAATATTTTTTTCCTCATAATTATATTAATTTTAAAGATTGGGATAAAGTAGATAATTTAATGATAGTAGCACATCCTGATGATGAAACACTTTGGGGATCATCTTACTTGATAAAAGACAAATATTTAGTAGTGTGTATAACATGTGGTAATAAAAGAGTAAGAGATAAAGAAATAGAAAGTGCTCTTAAAATAAGTGATGATAAAGTAGTATTCTTAAAAATGCCTGATAAAGTTCATGGTAAAAGAAGTGAATGGAAAAAGGAAAAGAAAAGAATCAAAAAAGAGTTAGACTACATTATGCATAAAAAAGAATGGAATGATATAGTTACTCATAATAAACAGGGAGAGTATGGACACATTCATCATAAAATGACAAATAAAATAGTTACTAGTATTTACGATAATAATCCTGTAGGCAAACTAAAATATTTTGGAAAATACTACTCTAAAAAGAAAATCAAAAATAAAACTGATAATAACGGATTATTAGATGAATATACATATAATAAAAAACTAGAAATGATTGAAGTATACAAGAGTCAAAAATTCATTAAGAAAGCATTTAATCAAATGTTTAAATATGAAGATATAACTGAGTACAAGAAAAAATAACATTTGTATTGACAAACTAATGTTTGGTATAATACAATGATATTGGTGAAGGGTATGATATATTTAAAAAGTTTTACTTTACTTGATGATAAAGAAGAAAACAATTATGTACTTGGTAGTGATATAAGAAATATATATAATAATTATTATCCTATTGGAATATTCAGTAGTAAAAGATTAAAAGATATAAAATTTGGTTCTATTACATGCTTTTATGGTGGCAATGGTAGTGGCAAAAGTACAATATTAAATATCATATCTGAAAAGATAAACTCTAATAGAAAAACAAAAATAGATAAAGGATCATACTTTAATATATATGTAAAACATACATCATATGAAATGAGTTTTGAAACACCAATTACAATAAAAACAATAACTAGTGATGATGTATTTGATTATTTACTTGATATAAGAAGTATTAATACTCATATAAATCGTAGAAAAGAAAAATTAGCACATGATTTTTTAGAAAATAAATATAGTAATAGTGATACAATGTATTTTGATGACTTTGAGAGTATAAGAGATACATTAGATTCTAAAAGAAAGACTATGTCTAAATATATAAGAGATAGACTTGTTAATAATAATATAGTTGAGTCATCAAATGGCGAATCAGCATTAATGTTTTGGGAAAAAGAAATAGAAGAAGATAGTATTTATATATTAGATGAGCCAGAGAATAGTTTAAGTGCTGAAAATCAATTAAAACTTAAAAAATATATAGAAGATTCAGTAAGATTTTATAATTGTCAATTTATAATATCAACACATTCACCATTCTTTTTATCAATGAAGGATGCGATTATTTACGATTTAGACAGCATACCAGTTGAAACTAAGAAATGGACAGAACTTTCTAATGTAAAAATATATAAAGAGTTCTTTGATGAACATAAGAATGAGTTTAAGGAGGGATAGCATGTCAAAATATAATAAACTCGTAAGAGATAAAATACCAGAAATAATAGAAAGTAATGGTGAAAAGCCTATCACAAGAATATTAGATGATGTAGAATACAACGAAGAACTAATCAAAAAACTAAATGAAGAATATCATGAAGTAGTTGAAGCAAATGAAGAAAGCATTATTGAAGAACTTGCTGATATGTTAGAAGTAATGGAATCAATTGCAGAACTACATAACAAAACACTAGAAGATATATTAGACACAAAAGAAAAAAAGAAAATCAAAAGAGGAGGATTTTCTAAAAAATTATATTTAAAAGGTGTAGAAAAATAAAAATTATGTCAACATTCTTGATATAATTTTTTTAAATATGTATAATGAAATAGGTGAAGTGAAATGAAAGATATAAGACTATTAAAATTAGCAAATACAATTAAATTAAATGAAAATTTCACTAAATATTTAGAAAATGCTGAATTAAAAGAAGTGCTTCTAAATAAGAAAACTAATAAAATGACTATAGTTATCATTAATGATTTCTTATTTCCAATAGATATGTTTCATGAATTATATGAAAAAGGTACTTCACTTGATGGTGTTGATAAAATAAGATATAAATTCATTATTAAAGAAAATAATAAATACTTTCAAGAATACTTTTTATACTACTTTGATATATTAGTTAAGTCATGTCCTATGCTTGAATGTATAAAAAAAGATAAAATTACTTTTGATGGAAATAGTGTTAATATTGAAGTGTTAAATAGTGCTGAAAAGAATAAGATAGAAGAACTTACTGATAAAATAGAAGTATTTTTAAGTGATATGGGCTTTGATGATATAAATATTAAAGCAACTATTAATGAAAAAGAAAGAGAAAAATTTAAAGAATCATTAATAGAAGTACATGATGAAGTTAAGAGTAAGAAGACAAGAACTACTATTAAAGGTAATCCTATTGCTGGAGATGCATCACAAATAAAGAATCTAATTGCAGCTGAAGACAGGGTTGTACTTATAGCAAAAGTATTTGGTGTTGACTCAAAAAGTACTCAAAGTGGTTGGTTTATAATAACTCTTAAATTAACTGATTATACTGATAGTATCATTGCCAATATTTTTACTAAAAAACAAGAGGAATTTGATTATTTACTTTCTAATATCAAGAAAGATAAATGGTATAAATTTAAAGGTACTACAAAGTATAACACAAGAAGTAACGACTATGAATTTAGTGTTAATGATATAGAGACATATGAAAAAACTGAAAATAAAATAGTAGATAATGCAGAAGTTAAAAGGGTAGAATTACATGCTCATACTATGATGAGTCAGATGGATGGACTTACTAGATTAGATTTAGGTGCTCATACATGTGAACTTGTAAGTAGAACTATTGAGATGGGTTATAGAGGAGTAGCAATTACTGATCATAGTGGTTGTCAGGCATTCCCTATCGCATATCAAATTATAAAAGGATACAATAAAGGTGTTAGAAAGAAAGTCAAAGAAACACTTGATAACTTAAAAAGTGAACTTAATGATAATTTATCTGAAGAAGAAAAAATAGAACTTAATAAAAAAATAGAAAAAGCAAAAAAAGACGTAGAAAATCCACCAATATTTAAAGGACTTTTTGGAACCGAACTTACTCTTGTTGATGATACAGTTAAGATAGTTGTAAAAGGAACTGACTTACCACTTGAAGGAACAGAATTTGTAGTATACGATACAGAAACAACTGGATTTAACGCAGCTAATGGAGATCAAATGATTGAAATAGGTGCGGTTAAAATAAAAGATGGAGTTATAACAGATAGATTTGATAAATTTATTAATCCAGGAAGACACATTCCAGATAAAATAACTGAACTTACATTTATAACAGATGAAATGGTTAAAGGTGCAGATGATGAAGGTACTGTTACAAAAGAATTTTTGGATTGGGCTGGGGACGCTCCAATGGTTGCTCATAATGCTAAATTCGATATTTCATTTATTGAAATGGCTATGAAAAAATATAATCTTGGAGAATTTAACAATACAGTAATAGATACATTAGAACTATCAAGAGCACTTGATCAAGGATTTGCAAGACATAGTTTATCAGCACTTGTTAAAAGATATAATGTACCATGGGATGAAGAAAGTCACCATAGAGCAGACTACGATGCTGAAGGTACAGCACTAGTATTTCATAAAATGTTACAAAAATTAATAGGTCAAAATTATGATACAATTAATTCACTTGAAAGATTAATTCCTAAAGATGAAATACATAAATTTGGTAGAACTTTCCATTTTAATGCAATAGCCTTAAATAGAACAGGACTTAAAAATTTATTTAAAATTATTTCACTTGCGAACACTACATATTTATATAAAACACCTAGAATCTTAAGAAGTAAACTAAATGAATTAAGAGAAGGATTACTTATTGGTAGCGGCTGTTATGAAAGTGAAGTATTTATAGAAGCAAGAAGTAAGGATGGAGAAGAACTTACTAATATAATTAATTTCTATGATTATGTAGAAGTTCAACCACCAGAAGTATATGATCATTTGATACAAACAAGTGATTTTGCTAATATATTTGAACTTAAAACACATATAAAGAAAGTGATTGATGCTACTAAGAGTGCAGGAAAGATAATTGTTGCAACAGGAGATGTACATCATTTTACAAGAGAAGATAAAATATATAGAGAAATAATTATTAATCAAAAAGTACCAGGAGGTGGAAGACATCCTCTTGCTAAAAGTAATATAACAAATATACCATCACAACACTTTAGAACTACTGAAGAAATGTTAAAAGATTTTGATTTCTTAGATAAAGATTTAGCATATGAAATAGTAGTTACTAATACAAATAAAATATGTGATATGGTAACTGAATTTGAAGTAATTATGGATACAAAAGGTATTCCATTTAGTCCAAGAGTTAAAGCTGATGATGGAAAAACATACCTTGATTGCCCAAGAGTAGTTACAGATCTTGTATTTGAAAAAGCTGCGTCTTGGTATGGAAGTCCGCTTCCACATAATATTGAAGAAAGAATTTCTAAAGAATTATATGGAGATGCAGTATATAATTATTGGTATAATAGATTAAAAAGCGAAAATGAAGGAATAAGTGAAGACAAACTTATAGAAAAAACATTTGATAATTTACATGAAACACTTATTGCTGGATTTGATAAGGTTAAAGAATTAATTGGTGAAAAAGTAAAGAGTGAATGGACAGAAGAAGATGGAGAACTTAATGAAAAGAGTCTTGCTTCTAAAGTTAAAAAAGAACTTGGAGGTATCATAGGTGGAGGATTTGATCCAATATACTTAATTGCTCAAAGACTTGTTAAACACTCTAATGATGATGGATATATTGTTGGATCAAGAGGTTCTGTTGGTAGTAGTTTTGTAGCAACAATGATGGGTATTACAGAAGTAAATCCACTACCAGCACATTATAGATGTTTAAAATGTCAAACAAGTTTATTTAATGATGAAGAAGGTAATCCTCTTGGCTCTACTTATTCGAGTGGTTTTGATTTACCTGATAAGAAATGTCCTAATTGTGGAGAGTATATGAAAAAAGATGGTCAAGATATGCCATTTGCTACTTTCCTTGGATTTAATGCAGATAAAGTTCCAGATATAGACCTTAACTTCTCAGATCTAAATCAAGCATCAGCTCATGAGTATACAAAAGTACTATTTGGTGTTGATAATGTTTATAGAGCAGGTACAATTGGTACTGTTGCTGAAAAAACAGCTTATGGATTTGTAAGAGGTTACTTTGAAGATAAGGGAATCTTAGATAAAAGAAGTTGTGAAATAGAAAGACTAGCTATGGGTTGCACTGGAGTTAAAAGAACAACAGGTCAACATCCAGGTGGTATAGTAGTTGTTCCAGATTATATGGATGTAAGTGATTTTACACCATTCCAATTCCCAGCAGAAGATCCAACTTCAGCATGGAGAACAACTCACTTTGATTACCATTCAATTGAAGAAAATTTGCTTAAACTAGATATTTTAGGACATTCTGATCCAACACAGCTAAGACTTATTCAAGATTTAAGTCATACTAATGTACTTGATGTTCCACTTGATGATAAAGATACAATGAGTATATTTACAAGTACTAAAGTACTTGGAGTTACAAATGAACAAATAATGTGCCCAACTGGTACTCTTGGTATTCCAGAATTTGGTACTCCATTTACAATAGGTATGGTTGCTGAAACTAAGCCAACTACTTTCGCAGAACTTGTTAAAATATCAGGACTTTCTCATGGTACTGATGTATGGTTAGGTAATGCTAGAGACTTATGTACACCTGATGAAAATGGTAATATAAAAGTTCCATTTAAAGATGTAATTGGTTGTCGTGATGATATAATGGTATATTTAATGTATAAAGGTATGAAGCCAATAAAAGCATTCAAAATAATGGAATTTGTTCGTAAAGGAAAAGCATCTAAAGACCCAGTTACATGGGCAGAACATAGAAAGACAATGGAAGAGGCAGGTATTGAAGAATGGTACATTGATTCTTGTCAAAAGATTAAGTACATGTTCCCTAAAGCACATGCAGCAGCGTACGTAACAAGTGCTTTTAGAATTGCATGGTATAAAGTACATATGCCAGCATACTTCTATGCTTCATGGTTTAGTACAAAAGCAACAGACTTTGATATAGAATCTATGATTAATGGATATGATGCAATAAAAAATAAAATACTTGAAATTAAAAATAAAGGCTATGACGCTACTAATAAAGAAAATGGAGTTCTTGAATGTCTTAATGTAGCACTTGAAATGTCCGCAAGAAATATAAAAGTAGCTCCATTTGATTTATATAAAAGTAAAGGTCTTACATTTGATGTACAAGATGATAATACAATTATTCCACCATTCATAACAATTGATGGTCTTGGTGAAACAGTTGCTAAAAATATAGAATCAGAAGCAAAGAAACATCCATTTATAAGTATTGAAGACTTTCAAACAAGATGTAAAGTTTCACAAACACTTATAGATAAAATGAGAGCAATGGGTATATTTAATAGTATGCCAGAAAGCTCACAACTTAGTTTATTTGATTTTTAAGGATACTAGAAATAGTATCTTTTCTTCTATTTATATTGTATAATATCAATTACTTTAGTGATAGTATGAAAAAAAATAAAAATTTAGAAATGAAAATATATGAATTATTAGGAGTTAAAATATTTAGAAAAATAGCTTTTTCTTTAGCATCCATTATAAGTTTACCTAAAAAAAGAAATCGGTTCAAAAGAATTATTCAAGTATGACTTATTAATGAGAAAAGCTATGGAAATAGTTACAAAATAAATATAAAAAGAACATCTTGATCTTCAAGATGTTTTTATTTGATTAAAAATTACTTTTTTGAAAACGAAAGATTTCATATTGAAATTGATAGAATAATATGTTATATTAAAAATATGAATAAAGTAGTTAGTTTCCTGAGACAATATTTAGTTATTATTTCAGTGCTTGTAGGAATAAGTATTCTTTTAAGTGTTACTTTTTCAAACTTTATCGTTACATCAAACAATCATAAAGCAGCAGAAATGTATATTGGTACTTTAAACACATGATCCTAATGATTTTGAAGTAGGAAATAGACATAATTTAGAAAGAATTGTCATAATGAATGAAGATGCAACTATGAATGAACTTACCGGTAAATATAATGGTATGACAAGAGAACAATGTAGAAGTGAATTACTTAAAGATTTAGAAAAAGAAGGACTACTTATTAGTGTTGAAAAGATGACACATAGTGTAGGGCATTCTGAAAGAACACGTGCAGTAGTAGAACCTTATCTTTCTAAACAATGGTTTGTTAGTATGAAAGGTATGAGTGAAGACTTATTAAATGCTCAAAAATCTAAAGATAAAAAAATAAACTTTATACCAAAGAAATTTGAAAAGATACTTAATCACTGGATGGAAGATTGCCATGATTGGTGTATAAGTAGACAATTATGGTGGGGACATAGAATTCCTGCTTGGTATAAAGATGATGAAGTTAAAGTACAAGTAGAATGTCCAGGAGAAGGATGGACTCAAGACAATGATGTTTTAGATACATGGTTTAGTAGTGCATTATGGCCATTTAGTACTCTTGGTTGGCCAAATAAAACAGAAGATTTAGAAAGATATTTCCCAACAGATGTTTTAGTAACAGCATATGATATAATATTCTTCTGGGTAGCAAGAATGGCATTTTCATCACTTAAACAAATGAATAATCGTCCATTTAAAGATTGTATAATTCATGGACTTATAAGAGATAAACAAGGTAGAAAAATGTCTAAATCACTTGGTAATGGAATAGATCCAATGGACTTAATAGATGAATATGGATGTGATGCTTTAAGATTTTATTTAACAACAACATCTGCAATGGGAATGGATATAAAATTTGATACAGAAAAAGTCGCATCAACTTGGAACTTCATAAATAAATTATGGAATGCATCAAGATTTGTACTCATGAAACTAGAAAACTTTAAGAAGGAAGACTATAAATTAGAAAATTTAAATGATGCTGATAAATGGATGCTTACTAAATTAAATGAAACAATTCATGCAGTAACAAAATCAATGGATAAATATGAATTTAATAATGCAGGAAGTTGCTTATATTCATTTATATGGGATATATTCTGTGATAAATATATAGAAATGTCTAAATTCAGTGAATCAAATGGTACAAAGAGTACACTTCTATATACAATAACATGTATTATAAAAATGTTACATCCATTTATGCCTTTTGTAACAGAAGAAATATATAGTAATTTTGAAATAAAAGATACAGAATTACTATTACAAAGTGAATATCCAACATATAATAAAAAACAAATATATAACGATATCACTAAAGAAATAGATAATATGTTAGAATATATAACATTATTTAGAAATAAAAAACTAGAAAATAAAATATCAAATGATATAGAAATAATAGATTATAACAAGAATACATTATTAAATAAGATGTTAAAACTAGAAGATAAAATAGTAGAAACTCCTACATATAAAGATAAATTAACTATAGAATTATATAGTTATAAATTTGATATATATTTTGATAATTCTAAAAATAGTGAAGAAGAAAAGCAAAAGATACAAGAAGAAATATTAAAACTAGAAGTATCTATAGAAAGACGTAAAAAACTTCTTTCTAATGAAAACTATGTTAATAAAGCACCTGAAGCAATAGTTAATAAAGAAAGAGAAGATTTAGCTAAAGAAGAACATAAACTTGGAATATTAAGAAAGAATTAATGAGATTAAGTTCTCATTTTTTTCTTGTCATGTTATAATTATAAAGCAGGAGAATTATATGAAAATAAATGCTAAAAAAGATAAATTTATGCCTACAATAATATTAGATATAACACTAGAAATATTCTTTCTAATTCCAACAATATTAGTGTTCTTTTTAGCATTAGATATAAAAATAGAATTACTAGGAATAATTATATCATTATTTATATTGTCAGTACCAAATGTATTTTTAATAGGTAATATCGTAACAGGTATAAAGTATTATAAAGGTATAAGTATTGTTATTGAAGAAGATACATTATATTTGAATCTCTTACTTCCATCAAAAAACATATCAAAAAAAGATAAAGTATATAACCCATATAAACTTATCACTATACCAAGTAATAAATTTAAATGTGGAGCATATATTCCTAAAAAATATAAAGTTGATTTAAAAAATATAAAAGAATATGGTTATAAAAATGACTTAAATATAAGTAATTATCTATATGATGGTAGAGATATAATAATTATATCTAATGATAAAAGATATTATATAATAACAGATAATTTTAATTATAAAGATATAATAGATTTAATAAATGAAATATATAAAATAACTAAAATAGAACCTACAGGTGAATTAAAAAATATAATTGTTAAATAATTAGTACTAGCAATAGTACCTTTTTAATGATATAATTTTAATAGAATAAGAAGGTGCTTATATGTTTGGAAAAATAATATCAATATTTGAACAAAATATTAAATTAGAAAACTTATCAAAAAGAGTAGAAACAACTTTAGTTGGAGTACATATAGTATTTGAAGATAAATTTAAAGTAGTTGCTGAAATTACATCAATAACTAGAGATGAAATATCTTGTATTTTAGTAGGTGAATTTATTAATAATCAATTTTATAGTGGTGTTTTAAATAAACCTACTGCTGATGCTAAGGCTAGAATAGTTAATAAAGATGAAGTAATCGCACTTGTTGGTAATCAACAAATAGATACTCCAACTGATCTTTATATTGGTAAAAGCCTTATATATGATGGATTTAATGTATCTGCTAATATAGATAATTTCTTCTCAAATCACTTTGCTATAATAGGTAATACAGGTAGTGGTAAAAGTTGTAGTGTAACAAGATTATTTCAAAATCTATTTTATAGAAAGAATTATATTCCAACTAATGCTAATATAGTATTATTTGATGTATATGGTGAATATCATTATGCTCTTGATAGAATAAATCAAACTAAATTTTGTAGATGTAAAACACTTACTACAGACCCAGGATTTACAAGAAGTGAAATAGTTAAAATACCACCATATTATCTTGAAGTTGATGATATAGCATTACTTTTAAATGTAGATTCTCCATCACAACTTCCTATTATTGAAAAAGCACTTAAGTATGTATATTTATTTACTGAAGATGAAGAAAAAGTAAAAGATATGAAAAACAATATCATTGCTAAAGCAATATTAGATATACTTACAAGTGGTAAAAGTTCAGCACAAATAAGAGATCAAGTAGTAGCTGTACTTTCTACATTCTATACAAAAGATATAAATTTAGAGAGTAAGATAATTCAACCGGGATATACGAGAACATTAAGACAATGTTTAAATATAGATCAAACTGGTAAAATAAATACAATGCAGTTAGTAACTGAATATTTGGAAGGTTATGTAAGTGAAGAATTAAAATTAAATAGAAATATGAAACCTAAATTTTATACTCTTAAGGACTTATATAATGCATTTGAATTTGCTCTTATTAGTGAAGGTGTTTTAAAAAGTGATAAAGTTTATGATGTTAATAATATATTAAAAGTAAGATTAGATACTATAATTAATGGAGACTATGGAATATATTTTGAAGTAGATGAATATATACCTAAATCTGATTATATTAAAAATATATTTACTGCTCCTACTGGTGAAAAAGCTCAAATAGTAAATTTTAACTTAAATTATGTTGATGAAAGATTTGCTAAAGTACTTACTAAAGTATATTCTAAGTTATTCTTTGATTATGCGATTAGTTTAGAAAACAGGGGAGGCTTCCCAATGCAAATAATATTAGAAGAAGCACACCGTTATGTTCAAAATGATAATGATATTAATACAATTGGATATAATATATTTGATAGAATTACTAAAGAAGGAAGAAAATATGGTGTTATTTTAGGACTTATTACTCAAAGACCTAGTGAACTATCTAATACTGCACTTAGTCAATGTTCTAATTATTTAGTTCTTAGAATGTTCCATCCAGCAGATCTTGAAATTGTTAAAAATATTACTCACAGCATAAGTGAAACAGATGTAGAAAGATTGAAGACATTAAGACCAGGTGTTGCATTATGCTTTGGAAATGCCTTTAATATACCAACATTTACTAAAATAGATAAACCAGATCCAACTCCAAATTCAAGTAATGCTCATATTGGTACTGAGTGGTTCAGAAGGAGTGAAGAGTTACTTAAAGAACAAGAACAATTTAAATTAAATCAAATGCAAAATAATAATACAAATATTATTACAAATGAAAACCCTATAATTCAATAGGGCTTTTATTTTGAATAAATTATCTTACAACATATGGATCAGTTTCAGTACCATTACCAGATTTAAATAATGCTCTTTTATTAACATATGCAGTTAATATGAATCTTCTTTCTAAACTAGCTCTTGCTGTGTTGAAAGCAGCACCATTTAAATAATAAACTGAATAATTATTATCTTCTGTATCAAGTGCTGTTAATGACCATGTATTCCATCTTTCATGATATAAATAATTATAATTTGAACATGATTCACTAGTAGCTATTTTACAATTTTCATCAAGACTTGCTCTCATATATTCATATGGAGTAATAAGTCCAAACATATATTTATCATTTGATTTAACTGAACATTCAACAGTACCATTTTTTGTTTCATCATTAAGTTTTCTTTTAGCAACGCATAATTCTTTAGAAACAATAGCATTTCTTAAATTTTCATTAACTATCTCTTCATTACTTTCAAAAATTTTTAATGTTTCTTTAGCTCTACTAAGTTCAAATGTATTGTATCCCCAAGTAGCATCTCTATCTTCATTATATCTATTATCCCAAGGATATTGTTCTCTTTTACCAGTTTCATTTATTATTTTAACTGTATTATCATCTTCAATGCTAACTATTCTCCATAGGTATGGAACATCTTTATCATTAATATTTATAGTTCCAAAAGTTATATAATTATTTTTAACTTCACCTCTAAAGTAGTATCCACCATTTTCACTTTCATAAAGTCCACTACCTTCAGTAACGACAGGTGAATTTTCTTTAATAACTTTGTATAACTCTTTAGTTTCATAACTACCTGGGCAAGTTAGATATGGAAGATATGCTATATTATCTCCACTTTTATTAACTACTATTTCTACAGTACAATTATCTCCATCTTTAAGTATTTCATTAAGAGGTTTAATATGTTTTCCTTCAACTAATGTACTATATTGAATAGTATAATCTCCATCAGTAGTAGGTACTAAAGTAGGATTAGTTTCATAATAACTTTTAACCGCTAAAGTAATTTTTTCTTCAACTTCCTCATAAGTATAATAGTGTGGCTTAACAATAGATATAATCCATGTTGCAAGTAAAACTACAACAAGAAATCCTACTAAAGAAGCACCTATTATTATTAATTTTTTCTTATCAATAGATTCAAACATTTTTGTCACTCCTTTTTATAAATTAATTATACACTAAATAATCCAAATAAACAATTACTTAATCATATTAAATACATCACTTACATCCATATTATTTTTCTTATTATAACTAGGAATAATATGTAAATGATAATGTTTAACTTCTTGTAATATTCCATTATTTTGAACTAGTTTATACCCATTAGGCTTTAATTTTTCATCAAGGATTTTAATTACTTCTTTACTAGCCTTATTAATTTCGCTTAGATATAGAGTATCTATATCATAAATATCTTTAAAATGTTTCTTAGGTATAATTAATGTATGTCCCATAGAATTAGGATTAACATCTAAAAAACACTTTACATATTCATTTTCATATATTGTATATGATGGAATATCTCCTTTAATAATTTTACAAAAAATACAATCCATTTTCTTTCACCCATATATATTATATATTAAATAATAAACTACTTCAATTATTATATTTGTTATAAAACAATTTATTTTACATGTATATATTATATTAGGTGAGGTATAAGGTGAATAATAAAAATGAATTTCCTATGAAAGAAAAAAGTCTAATATATTTTGATAATGCTGCTACTACATTTAAGCCTTATAGAGTTATAGATAAAATGAATGAATATTATTATGATTATAATGCTAATTCACATAGAGGAGATTATGATATAAGTTTTAAAGTAGATGATGAAATAGACTATACAAGAGATTTAGTTAAAATGTTTATTAATGCTAAAAGAACAGATGAAATAATATTTACTAGAAATACAACTGACTCACTAAATATGATATGTTTTGGCTATTTCTTAAATTATTTAAAAGAAAATGATGAAATAATATTATCAAGTAGTGAACATGCATCTAATATACTTCCATGGTTAATATTATCTATAAAAAAGAATATTAAGATAGTATTTGTAGATTCAGTAAATGAAAAATTAAATATAAATGATTTAACAAGTAAAATAACTAATAAAACTAAAGTAATATCACTTGCTCATATAACAAATGTAAGTGGAGATAAAAGAGATATAAAAACTATTTGTAAGATAGCTCATAAACATAATATATTAGTAGTAGTTGATGGAGCACAAAGTGTTCCTCATATTAAAACTGATGTTCAAGATTTAGATATAGATTTTCTAGCATTTTCTGCTCATAAAATGTGTGGACCAACAGGGGTAGGAGTGCTTTATGGAAAATATGATTTATTAAAGAAAATGATACCATTTGAATATGGTGGTGGAATGAATCTAATATATGATAGTAATTCATTAAGACTTGCTGAACTTCCATATAGATTTGAAGCAGGTACTCCTAATTTAAGTGGAATAATAGGCTTTAGTGAATCAATAAATTATCTAAATGAAATAGGTATGGATAATATAGAAAGACATGAAAAATATTTAAAAAAATATTTGATAAAAGAACTAGAAAAGATACCATATATAAAAATATATAATAAAGATACAGAAGGTAGTATAGTATTAATTAATATAGATGGAGTATTATCAGGAGACTTAGGACTTTATCTAAATACTAAAGGTATTTGCGTAAGAAGTGGTAAACATTGTGCTAAAATGGGTGATAACACAGAAGATACTGTTAGAATAAGTTTATATTTCTATAATACATATGAAGAAATAGACTATTTAATAAAAGTATTAAAGAATAAAAAAGAAATCTTTGAGTTTGCTAATTAGTTAAAAAAGTTACATTTTTTTGTAATTTTTTTAATTTTACCTAAAATTAAATTTTAGGTATAAAAACATATCCGAAAACTATATTTTTCTCTAAAGAAAAATTAAATTTTCACTATAAAAAACTATCTCAAAATTAAATTTTACCAATTTGAAACACTATATTTATTTATGTTATATTCCTCATGAAAGGAGGAAACATAATGATAAATCAAGTAATTATAACAGGTAGAATAGCAAATGATCCTGAAGTAATAGTTGGTGAAAATAATAAGAAAAGAACTTATATAACACTAGCAGTACCAAGAGCTTACAAGAATATGGAAGGACAATATGATACTGATTTCATAAGATGTACATTATGGAATGGTATTGCTGAAACCACTTGTGAGTATTGTAAGAAAAGTGATTTAGTTGGTGTTAAAGGCAGACTTCAAACTTCACAATATGATAAAGATGGTGAAACTAAATATGTAATGGACGTAATCGCAGAAAAAGTATCGTTCCTATCAAGTTATAAAAAACCTGAAGAATAATAAGAAAGTGGTATCAAAACTACCACTTTTGTCATGTGAAAAGGTGCGACACTGTCGCACCAATTGAAAGAATATCTATTTAAGAAGATTATACAGTTTTATTTAATGATTGAAAACGCGCACCACTGGCGCGTATTTTAATCTTGAACCATAAATTTATCAAAAAAGAAAGGATAGTAACAAGAACAAATGAATTATTATGAAGATATAAAGAAAGAATTAATAAATAATGAAATAAATAGAAAAGTAAAAACACATTCAATTAATAAAAGTGATTTAACCACTTATTATAATGTGGGAAAAACGTTAAGTGAAGCAGGTAAATGTTATGGAGAAAGTATAATTAAAGAATATTCCAAAAAACTAACAAATGAATTAGGCAAAGGATATGGCGTATCTAATTTAAAAAGATTTAGACAGTTTTACTTAATGATTGAAAAAGGTGCGACACTGTCGCACCTTTTGACATGGAGCCATTATATAGAAATAATACCAATAAATAACGTAACAATCATAAATTATTATATAAATATATGTATATACCAAAATTTATCAGCTAGAGAACTTAGGAATAAAATAAAAAACAAAGAATATGAAAGACTTGATGAAGAAACTAAAAATAAACTAATTGATAATGAAAAATTAAATATTAAAGATAATATAAAGAATCCAATATTAATAAAAAATATTCATAATTATACAGAAATAACAGAAAAAATATTACAAAAACTAATACTTGAAGATATCTCATTATTTATGAAAGAACTAGGAGATTCATTTAGTTTTATAGACAATGAATATAAAATCAAAATAGGTGATAGATATAATTATATAGATTTACTTCTATTTAATATTGAATTTAATTGTTATGTAGTGGTTGAATTAAAAGTAACAGAATTAAAGAAAGAACATATAGGGCAAATACAAGTATATATGAATTATATAGATAAAAACTTAAAAAAGATTAATCAAGATAAAACAATAGGTATTATCATTTGTAAAAAAGAAAATAAATATGTAATAGAATACTCAAGCGATGCAAGGATAATAACAAGAACATATGAATTGCTATGATAAAACTATCAAAATAAAGCAAAAAATTAATATGAACCTTATACACTATTAATAAATAATTAAAAAGAATTATGGTATACCAATAAAAGAATAAACAATATATAAATAAAATTATTATATGAAAATATAAAACTTCAAAGAAGCAATTGATAATATTTGCTAATAATGATAAAATAATTTTGGAGAATAGATATGACTAAAGTATTAGATTTTTTAAAAGAACATAAATATTTGATGGTAACTTTAGTACTAGTAGGAATTAGTATTACTTTAGGAGTAACATATTCAAATTATATTGTTACATCAAATAATCATAAAGCAGCTGAAATGTATATTGGTACTTTAAAATACTCAATGACTGTCGATGGAACAACTACTAACACTTTATCAGTACCAAGTGGTGAAACAATAGTAGATGTAACTATCACAAATGAAAATCCAATAGATACATACTATAAACTTATATATCAAAATAATTCAAA
>FR880113.1 GCA_000434555.1 Clostridium sp. CAG:524
TAGATATAGTATTCAAAATGTAAAAACAATTACAATATCATAATTAAGAGTTCGAATGAACTCTTTTTTCTTTTTTTAATAAATAAGTATTTAAATTTTATTAAAAAAATGATATTATATATTTAAGATAGGAGAGGAAGATGTGAAAAAGAAGTTTTTAAGTTTATTAGTACTTCTAAGTGTTCCTGTAGGAGTATTAAGTGCTGCGACTGTTAATGGAAATTATGAAACAGCCAAAAAACAAACTAATAACTATATTACGAGATTTACAATGCATGATAATTACATTGAAACTGGTAGTAATGTACCATATTCATTTGATGGTACTAATAGTATTAGAAACGGATTTACAAATGGTGGACTAATCAATAAAAAAGAAATTGAATTATCTACTATTAAAAATGATTCTTATTTGTTTACTGGTGCTTCATACTTCACAATGACAGAAGAAGGTAGTAATATTTATAATGTAAATATTAATAAGCTATCTTTAGTAGCAAAGACAGAAGAAAGTGGAATAAGAGTTACTGAACTTGTAAAGCCTAACACTAAAGTCACTGGTAGTGGTTCAAGGAATAATCCTTGGGTATTTATAAGAAAATTCAAAGTTGAATTTAATGGTAACACAGCTGATAGTGGTAAAATGGACTCTATCATATGTGATTTTGGTAATGATTGTGCTTTACCAAAAAATGTATATAAGAAAACTGGATATACATTTGATGGATGGTCAACAAGACCTAATGAAATCGCAGACTTCAGTGATGAAGGTTATGCTAATATAACTAATGTTCCATTTGATAACGTAGTTGTATTATATGCTAAATGGAAAGCTAATAACT
>FR880114.1 GCA_000434555.1 Clostridium sp. CAG:524
AGTTATTAGCTTTCCATTTAGCATATAATACAACTACGTTATCACTAGGAATATTAGTTATATTAGCAGCAGCTTTATCGCCATAAACAACAGTGTCGTTAGGATTTAATGACCATCCTTCAAATGTGTATCCTACTTTACTATAAGCATTTGCTGGTAAAGTACAATTACTACCAGAATCACATGTAATAGTATCCATTCTACCACTTGTAGAAGTATTTCCATTAAATGATATTTTATATTTTCTTATAAACATCCATGGATTATTTCTAGAACCACTACCTGTAACTTTAGTATTAGGCTTTATAAGTTCAGTAACTCTTGTTCCACTTTCTTCTGTTTTTGCTACTAAATTGATTTTATTAATATTTACATTATAAACATTACTTCCATCTTCAGTCATTGTAAAATATGAAGCACCAGTAAACAAATAAGAATCATTTTTAATAGTAGATAATTCAACTTCTTTTTTATTGATTAATCCGCCATTTGTAAATCCACTTCTAATACTATTAGTACCATTAAATAAATAAGGTACACTACTACCAGTTTCAATATAATTATCATACATTGTAAATCTAGTAATATAAATATTAGTTTGTTTCTTGGAAGTTTCATAATTACTAACTGTTGTTGCAGCACTTAATACTCCTACAGGAACACTTAGAAGTACTAATAAGCTTAAAAACTTCTTTTTCACATCTTCCTCTCCTATCTTAAATATATAGTAACATTTTTTGATATATTTTTAAAGTACTTTTTCACAAATTTTTAACAAAATGAAAAGTACCAATAAGGTACTATTTCTTAATATGCTTATATTTTATGATAAATATTGTAATAAATACAATTAATATAACAATAATACTAGTAAATACATAAGGCAATATATTATTTCTCTTAGTACTACTAATTCTATCGTTTTCTATATTCTTTATCAGATCTAATGCATCAATGTTACTCTTTTTATTTTTATTATAAACTACTTGATATAAATCCTTATCATAAAGAACTCTTAAATCTAAATCATTATCCTTTTTATAATCTTTCTTTTGTATTATGACTAAATAATTCTTATCATCTTTTGTTATATTAGCTTTCATATTAGAATGAGCATAAACATCAAAAGTATTTGAACTATATGGTAACTTAAATATGATTTTTAATTCTTTAATATTGTATTCTAAATTATTTAAATATTTATAATAGAATTCAGCAATATCATTATGTATAACAGATAGAGATAATACCATATAGTCTATATAAATATATGTTTTCTTATTATTCTTTTTTATTTTAACTGAATAATTATTATCGTTTTTGATAGTTTCTATATCGTTACTTTCTTTAATATATTTTTTAAAATCATCTTTATTAAGTAAGTTTAAATCATAATCTTCATTTAACAATCCAATATTTTCTATACTAATATTGATACCATCATAATAGTTTTTATCATTAAGAGTTAAATTCATATCTTTAAAATATAATTTATAATCAAAGTCTTCATTTAAATTATTTATTTCAATTACTTCTTTAACAAGTAAATTACCTGATATGTCTATTTCACTATCAATATACATTTTATCTATACTAAGTGCATTAACTTTTATAAATGATATAAATACTAGTAAAATTAATAATATTTTTTTCATAAGATCACCTTATTAACTATAGCATATTTTAAGATATTTTTAAACTATTAAATAAAGTAGTTTCTTTTAATGATGGATAATATTTATATAATGTATCTCTTAAATATATGCCTTTCTTATATAAATTAGGATAAGTATTTAATATTGAACTTTCATTAGTATTACATATATTTTCAAATATACGTGCCATATCTTCAGCAGGATAAGTATTAGCATATGAATCTACAAAGTATACATTGTTTATATTAGATTCACCTATTGTATATTTATTATTATTTGTATCTTTATATGAATATGTATATGTATGTTTCTTAGGATTTAATTTATACCAATCACTAAAGTATTCACCTTTATTGTTTAAATTATTTTCTATATTATGCATAAGTTCATGACATGTATTTGTTTCATTAGCAAATATTCCTATATTCATTGTAATAATATATTGATTTTTATATATAAGTGAATAAGCTGCTGGACTACTATATTGTGTTTTCATATCTTTAGGCTTTAATTCACCTGTTAAATACATATGTAATCCTTCATAATCTTTATCATAAAACGAATCAAACACTTCTTTTGATAATTTATCAAACACGGATGTTATTTCATTAAGACTACTTATTATATGAATAGTGTCATCATACTTTTTATATGTAAAATCCGGAAAACTAATTATATCATCTTTAACATGTATATTAACATTATATTTATCTTTGATTTCTTTTATTTTATTATTTAATATATCATCAAATGATTTAATATATTCTTCACTACTTATGTAATTAAATTTATATGAATTAATATCTATTATATAGTAATCATAGTCTCCGTTATATGTATAAATATACAAATAATTATTATAATAATCAAATGTACTTATACTTTTCATATCAATATAGTCTATGTTATTTTCTTTATAGTTTATTATTTCTAATCTTTGTAAATTCATATTGTAGAAATATAAATTATCTTTTAATAAGTAATTTGTATATGATTCACTTCTATTAATTGATAGATTGTATTTTGATTGTTTGTCTGTGGTTAAATCATATAGTTCTACATTATCTTTATTTACGAAGTATATTCCATTATTATATTTAGTATATATATTTGATGGGATATTTTTACATTTATTATTTCTAATATCACATACTATATATTTATTATTATCATAGTCAAAATAATATAGGTAAATTTCATTATTAATAATTTCATAGTCATAATATTCGTAGTTTTTATATTTAGAATTATCAAATTTATATATTATATTTTCATTATCATATAAATCATTTTCTTTAATTACATAATAAGTATCTTTAATAGGTACTATGTTACTTCCTATATTACTTTTAATTATATTGAGATTTAAGTCTAACATGTCTGTTTTAGAATTATCAAAACAATATAATTTATCATTGCTGATATTACATCCCATATAACCAAATGACTCTTTAATCAATTTATTTTCATTATTGTAAATGTTGTATCTATAGAATGATATATTTTCTTTATTGCTAAGTCCATAATAAATGTAATCTTTATATAGAATGCTAAATACTATAGAAGATTCTATATCTTCTTTAAGTTTATATCCATATATATTATCTTTTATTTTTGTACCACTTAATGTTTTAATGATTTCATTATCATTATCTTTATCTTTTTTATTATATTTGAAATATAATAAGCTTCCTAAAATGAGTATAATTATTATTAAAGGTATAACTACATATTTAATTATTTTCCTCATATTATCACCACTTATATTATATAACACAATATGTATTTATTCGAAAGAAAAAGACTTACTTTACATATAAGTCTTATATTGATTATTGTTTGTTGTTTTAACCTAATCGAAAAGCTGTTGATAACACCATTTTATTATTATCAATTTCATTTGTAGTGTCGTCGTATGATGTTATAGTTTGCATCAAGAATATTTGTGTTTTTTACTAATCTTAATGTTATAAAATTATTTTTCTTGTTTTAATTTTTCTATTTCATTTATAGATAGTCCTGTTGCTTTAGATATGTCTTCTATTTTCATATTCATTTCAAGCAGCTTTTTAGCAACTATAATACGATTAGATTTAACACCTTCTTCTATGCCTTCTTTCATTCCTTCTTCTTTTCCATTCTCTAGTCCAGTTTGATAGTCCATAAAAGCATTATCTTCTTCTCTTGTACACCAGCCTTTATAGTATTCATCTTCACTCATATTGCTAAGTATTTCACTAAAATCTTTCATATTTTTATCACCACCATTTTTAATTATTTTTTCTCTTTCATCCTTATCAGCTATTATCATTGATAAGTATAAAAATAATCTGTCTTTAGTAGTTCCATTATAGCATTTCTCTAGTATCTTTTCCATATTAAAGTCAATCATTTCAATATTACTAATAGCTTTCACATTATCATCTGACTGCATATAATATCTTTTCATTA
>FR880115.1 GCA_000434555.1 Clostridium sp. CAG:524
TAATGAAAAGATATTATATGCAGTCAGATGATAATGTGAAAGCTGTTAGTAATATTGAAATGATTGACTTTAATATGGAAAAGATATTAGAGAAATGTTATAATGGAACTACTAAAGACAGATTATTTTTATACTTATCAATGATAATAGCTGATAAGGATGAAAGAGAAAAAATAATTAAAAATGGTGGTGATAAAAATATGAAAGATTTTAGTGAAATACTTAGCAATATGAGTGAAGATGAATACTATAAAGGCTGGTGTACAAGAGAAGAAGATAATGCTTTTATGGACTATCAAACTGGACTAGAGAATGGAAAAGAAGAAGGTATAAAAGAAGGAAGAAAAGAGGGAATGAAAGAAGGTATAGAAGAAGGTACTATCTCTATTGCTAAAAAACTGCTTGAAATGAATATGAAAATAGAAGACATATCTAAAGCAACAGGACTATCCATAAGTGAAATAGAAAAAATAAAATAACCAATATTAATATATATGTTATTCTTTGTAATATTTTTCTTTAACTTTTAACTTTTATTTGTTATAATATTTACGAAAAGAAGGGAAAAGTAATTATGAAAATATTATGTGTAAATGCTGGTAGTTCTTCTTTAAAATTTCAATTAGTTGAAATGCCAGAGGAAAAATTAATAATAAGTGGTTATATTGAAAAGATTGGATTAAAAGATAGTTTTTGGACAACTAAAGTAAATGGTGAAAAAATTAAAGGTGAAAGATACTTAAAGAATCATAAAGAAGCTGCTGAAGTTTTAATAGAAGAATTATTAAAACATAAAGCTGTAGAATCTTTAGATGAAATTAAAGGTGTAGGACATAGAGTTTTACATGGTGGAGAAAAATATAGTGATTCAGTTATCATTACTGATGAAGTAATTCAAGATATTAAGGATTTAACTAAATTAGGTCCACTTCATCATCCAGGTAACTTAGCAGGTATCGAAGCAATGCAAAAAGCATTACCAGGCGTACCAATGGTTGCTGTATATGATACTGCATTCCATCAAACAATGCCTAAAGTAAACTATATGTATCCAGTACCAATGGAATGGTATACAAAATATGGTGTTCGTAAATATGGATTTCATGGAACAAGCCACAAATATATAACATTAAAAATGAAAGAAAAATTAGGTAAAGATGATGTTAATCTAATTATTTGTCATATTGGTAGTGGTGCTTCAATTAGTGCAATTAAAGATGGAAAATGTTATGATACAAGTATGGGAATTACTCCACTTGATGGACTTATGATGGGAACAAGAAGTGGTGCAATAGATCCATCTATCTTAGAATATGTAAGTAAAGAATCAGGAGAAAGTCTTGAAGATTTAACAAATGATTTAAATAAGAAGAGTGGACTTCTTGGAATTTCAGGATACTCTGATAGCCGTGATGTTGAAGCTGCAAGAGCTGCAGGAGATAAAAATGCTACTTTAGCATTAGATATGTATAATGATAGAATAGCTAAATACATTGCTGAATACTACATTAAACTAGATGGTGAAGTTGATGCTCTAGTATTTACTGCTGGTGTAGGTGAAAATGGTATTGAAGCAAGAAAAGAAATCATAAGAAGACTTAATGCTTTAGGAATTAAAGTTGATGAAGAAAAAAATAGTAAAATAGCTAGTTATAAGAATGAAAATGAAGGAATTATTTCAAGTGATGATTCAAGTGTTCCAGTATATGTTCTTCCAACTAATGAAGAAATTATGATTATCAAAGATACTTATAATTTAGTAAAATAGAAAAGAGATATTTAATGAGTGATATATATAAATCAATATATAGTGAAATAAAAAAATATAAAAAGATCTATATTGCTAGACATATAGGTCCTGATCCAGATGCTTTTGGAAGTCAAATGGCATTAAAAGAATCAATAAAGATTACATTTCCATCAAAAGAAGTTTATGCAGTTGGAACAACAGTATCAAGATTTAAATATTTTGGTAAAGTTGATAAAGTAAATGATTATGATTATGAAAATGCATTATTGATAGTTGTAGATACTCCTGATAATAGAAGAGTAGATATAGATAATTTCTTATCATTTAAAAATATTGTTAAGATAGACCATCATCCAAAAGTAGACACATTTGGTAAAGTTGAACTTATTGATGATACAGCTAGTTCAGCTAGCGAACTTGTTCTTGAAGTAATAAACAATACAAAATTAAAGATGAATGAAAGTATTGCTAATAATCTATTTATTGGAATAGTAAGTGATACTAATAGATTTTTGTTTAGTACAAGTGATAAAACATTTAAACTTGTAAGTGAACTAATTCATAAAAATAAGCTTGATATAGAAAAATTATATAGACAAGTTTATATTAAGCCTTTAAGTGAAGTAAGACTTATGGGCTATATAGCCTCATCATTAAAAGTAGATAAATATGGATTTGCTTATATCGAAATAGAAGAAGATGTTATTAATTCATTTGGTGCTGATATAAGCTCTGCATCAAATATGATTAATGACTTCAATAATATAAATGAAGTATTAGTATGGGTATTTGTATCTCATGATGCTAAAAATAATATGTATAGAGTTAATATAAGAAGTAGGGGACCAGTTATAAATGAAATTGCTAGTAAATATAATGGTGGAGGCCATAAATTTGCTAGTGGTGTTCGTACTGAATCTCATGAAGTAATTGAAAACTTATTAAATGACTTAAAAAACTTATGTAAAGAATATAGTGAAAAGGAGAAATAGTATGGAAGTATTAAATGTTGAAGAACCAGTTATTGCTGTTAGAGTTTCACAATATCCAGAAGATAAAAAGAATGAATTTTTATGCTTAGGAAGAAGTAATGTAGGAAAAAGTAGTTTCATAAATACTATTGTTAATAGAAAAAATATAGCAAGAACTAGTTCTAAGCCTGGTAAAACAACAACATTAAATTTTTATCAAGTAAATAAAGAATTTTATATAGTTGATGTCCCTGGATATGGTTATGCTGCTACTAATAAAAAACAAATAGAGAAATTTGGTATAATGATAGAAGAATATTTAAAAACAAGACAATATTTAAAACATGTATTTCTTCTAGTTGATTATAGACATAAACCTACTGAAGATGATGTTCTTATGTATAAATTCTTAAAATATTATAATTTACCTGTTACTATAGTAGCAACTAAATATGATAAAGTTAATAGATCACTTAGAGAGAAACAAGATGAACTTATTAAAAAGACGTTGAACCCTGCTTTAGGCGATGAAATAATTAATTTTTCAAGTGTTACTAAAGTTGGCAAAGAAAGAATTTACGAAATAATTGAAAGTTATTTCAAAAATGATAAAAAAGATATTGAAAAATAATATCTTTTTTTATATAATGATATTAAGAATAAAGGAGTGAGTGTTATGAATAAGAAAGGTTTTTCATTATCTGAGTTATTAGTTGTTATTGCTATTATAGCTATTATCACTGTTATAGCTGTTCCAAGCATTATAACAATTAATAAAAACATTAATAAGAGAATGTACAAGGAGAAAGTAGAAAAGATTGTATCTGCTGCTGAACTTTATGCAACTAATAATCCTGATATCTTTAATGGTAAGGATGAAGTTGAAGTACTTGTAGGTGAACTATTAAATAGTGATTATCTAAAACAAGATACAGCTAAAGATGGTTCTACATGTGAATCAGATAATGGTTGTGTAATTAATCCAATGAATAACAAATCAATGAATAATGAAAAAGTTGTTATTAGAAAGAAAGCCATTGGAGTAGTTGCTGAATTTGGTGGTTCTTCAACAGAAACTATTATTGAAGGCGATACTTTAGTAGAACAAGTTTGCGATAGTTTTAAACAAGGTATTAATACTGGCAAATGGGGTCCTGCTGATAGTGATACTTGTGAATGTAAATATGATAGTAATGGTAAAGTTACTGGAATTTACAAAAAAGGTACTAATAATAAAGTATCAGCATGTATTATAGCTGGAGCTGATCCAAATAACTGGCTTAAATATGATGGCGTTGAATGGAGAGTTTTAGGTCTTTATGATATTCATAATGATGGAACTAGACTTTCAGCTAAAATGATTACACATCAAACAGTAGATGTACAATAACATTAAATAGTAAAAGTATTAGAAATAATACTTTTTATTTTGTCATTAATATAGTATAATCATTGTAGGAGAATTAACTATGAATGATTACTTTAAATACAGATTTGGTGAAGATATAGAATTTAATATTAAAGATGGAGAATTTGTTTCTATAATAGGTAATAATAATGATTTACTTGTTCATACTCTTTTATTTGGAAATAAAAAAGCAAATATATTTCTTGGAGATATAGAACTTAATAAAATAAATATGGGAAAAGCAAGAAGAAGAATGAACTATGTACTTTATAAAGATTTAGATATCTTTGTAGCAGAAACTGTTATGGATGAAATAGCATTTGGTCTTGAAAGTCTTGCAATGAGTAAAAATGATATCAAAGAGAAAATAGAATCAATGGCTAAAAGATTTAAAATGACTGATTTACTTAATAAAGATCCAAATAGTTTAGGATGTAGTGATAAAATTAAAATGAAAATCATGTCATCATTAATAATAAGACCTAAGGTATTTGTTATAGATAATATACTATCACTACTTGATTACAATGATAAAATATTAGTATTTGATATATTAAAAGAATTTTGTAAAGATACAGGTATCGTTATTAACTTTACTAATGATATTGAAGAAACTATGTATGGTGAAAAAATAATAATCATATATGATAAAAAACTTATATGTGAAGGTAAGACACTTAGTGTTTTAAATGAAGAAAAGATTCTTAGAAGACTTGGTCTTGGTTTACCATTTATTGTTGAACTTAATAAGTACTTAATGGATTATAAATTAATTGATAAATATTATCTTACAAATAAAAAGTTAGTAGGTGCGATATGGAAATAAAGTTTGAACATGTAAGTTATGTAGTAAATGAATATACACCACTTGAAAAAACTATATTAAACGATGTTTCTTTTAGTATGAAAGGCCCAGGAATATATGCAGTACTTGGCTCTTCCAATAGTGGTAAAACAGCAATAGGAGATTTAATTAATGCATTACTTGTGCCAACTAAAGGTAGTGTAAAAATAGGCAGATTTACTAATAATGGAGTTAATAGAATAAAAAATATAGATAAACTTCGTTTTGATACAGGTTATGTATATAAAAATCCATATGATATGTTCTTTAATAATACAGTTAAAAAAGAAATAGAATATGGAATGAAATATTTTAAATATAAATTAGAAAAAATAGATATGAGAGCAAGTGAAGCACTTAAACTTGTAAGTCTTGATGATAGTTATTTAGATATGAATCCTCAAGATTTATCATTTTGTGATGCGAAAAAAGTAGCACTAGCATGCGCTCTTGTATATAATCCAAACGTATTAATATTAGATGAGTTTACCGCAGGACTTACATATAAAGATAAAAATGAATTATTAAGATTACTTAGAATACTTAAAACTAAATATAAAAAAATGATAATATTACTTTCTAAAGATACAAGTTTTTGTTATCAAATAGCAGATTATGTATATCTTATGCATATGACTAAACTTGCTTGTGAAGGAGAAAAAGAAATATTAAATAACGTAGAAACATTAAAAGAACTTGATCTTGAAGTTCCACCAATAGTTGATTTTGTAAACGAATGTAATAAAAATGGACATGAAATATATCACTATACAACAACTCATGATTTAATTAAGGGGGTGTATAGAGATGTATTCTAGGAATTCATTTGGTTCATATTATCCAATTGATTCTTCAGTACATAGACTAAATCCTATTATTAAATTAATTGATTTTCTTATAATAATATTTTTAGTTATATTTTGTAATTCATTATATATAAATTTATTTATGCTAGGACTTGTTATTATAATGATGTTACTTAGTTTTGTACCTTTGAAGTTTTATATGAATACTTTTTGGTCTTTAAGATATATTTATATTTTAGTAGCATTTATATGTGCTAGTATGAGAATGAATATGAATGGTTACTTAACTATATTTGCCAAAATAGTTGTAGTAGTAGAATACTTAAATATAATAAGTTATACAACTTCTCCTAGTGAAAGTGCTTATGGAATAGAGAAGTTTCTAGCATGCTTTAATATATTATATTTACCAATATCAGGACTTGCATTTAAAATAAATTCAATGCTTAGATATGTTCCACTTTATATGAATGTAGAATATAAAACTTTAAAAGCACAAGCTTCAAGAGGAATAGATTATTATCATACTAATATTTTTGGAAGAATGTATGCTGTTATGAGTTTATATTTAAATGTACATAGACTTACAAGAAGAAAGAATAGAGAAATTGCTTTATCAAGAGAACTTAAACTATTTAATTTAAGACGTTATAGAACTAATTATAGAACTAATAAAGTAGGCTTTTATGATATATTTTTTACAGCATTTCATATTTTATTAATACTTGCATATTTAAAGGATAAAGGTGTAATATGAGATATTTAATGAATATTACTTATGATGGAAGTAAATTTTATGGATATCAAGTTCAAAAGAATGAAAAGACTATTGAAGGAGAACTTGAAAAAACTGTTTCTAAAATATTTAATGAAAGTATTAATATAATAGGTACATCAAGAACAGATAAAGGAGTACATGCGATAAATCAATATTGTCATTTTGATAGTGATAAAAAGATTAATGTTGATAGACTTAAACATAGTATAAATAGTTTAATAGATGAATCTATTTATATTAAAGATATAAAGGTAGTAAGTAATGAATTTCATTCGAGATACAACTGTATAAAGAAAGAATATATATATAAAATAAATATGAATGAATATAACCCTATAGAGAAAGATTATGTATATCAATATAATAAGAAAATACCAAAAGAATTACTTGATAAATTTATAAGTAAAATGAATGGTAAACATAATTTTAAGAGTTTTACTAGTGATAAAGATAAAAAGTCATATGAAAGAATACTTAAAATGGATTATAAGATTACTAAGGGAATACTTTACTTAAGATTTGAATCAAGTGGATTTTTTAGATATATGATTAGAAACATAGTGGGATTATTACTTGATATAAATAATGGTAAAAAGAGTATTAATGATATAGATAATATATTTAAAAGTGAAAATAGAATTAGTGCTGGTATATGCGCTAGTCCTGTAGGACTTTATTTAAATAAAATTTATTTTTATAAGAGGTGCTAGAAATAGTGCTTTTTCTTTTGATAAAGTGTTTACAATGTATATTTAAATATGATAAACTATTATTAGTGAAGCACCTGACCCCTGTAGGCTAGGTATCACACTGATAGTGTTTGAACCTAACTACAAAGTGAGTTAGGTGATTTTTTTAATTTATGAAAATTAAAGAAATTATTATAAAAAGTAGTACGAATATAATAACAAGTAAAAAACTTATTAAAAAATCTTTCTTACTCATATAATATCACCTCCCTATTTTTAAAAAAATAATGAAAGTGACACCTAGCCTCAAGTGCTTCGATTGGTAGAGTAACATATATATAAAAGTAATACAAATAGGTAAAATTTAATTTTGAGATAGTTTTTTATATTGGAAATTCAATTATTCCCTAGATGAAAATTTAATTATGAATCATATTTTAGTATGCAAAATTTAATTTTTAGTAAATTTTATCAATCATATAAAACAAGATATGAATAGTTTCATCTTCTATAATAAATTTCAATCATAAACATATACTTTACTATGATAAAAGATATTATTAAGAATAATAAATATTGTATAAGTATAGAAGATAATTTAATATGCATAAAGAATTACATAAGAATTATAGATATAAGTGAATCATATATAAAAATTAAATTAAATAATAAAATAGTTAAAATAAAAGGAAATAATATGGTTATTAATAGATTAGATGAATGTGATTTATCTATTAAAGGCATATTTAATAATATAGAATTTACTCTTGAATAAAGTAAGAATAGTTGTAAATGAAAATAGTAATAAATTTCTAAATTATTTAATTTATAATAAAATATATTATGATTCACTTAATAAATATAATGAATATTTTGTACTAGATGTATCATATGATGATTACTTATATATAAGACGTAGATATAAATGTCATATAGTAAAATACTATGGTAAAAAGAATATAGTTAACATATATGAAAATAATAAATATGTATTGTTATCTTTGATAATATCTTTCATGTTACTTTTTTTATTATGTAATACAATATTTGATATTAAGATAAATAGTGATGATAAAGATATTGTTAATATAATAAATGATAGTCTAAAAGATAATGGTATTGGTGTATATAAAAGGAAAGTATCTTTTGATAAACTAAATAGTATTAAAAATAAAATACTTGAAGATAATAAAGATACATTAGAATGGATAGAAATAAGAGAAAAAGGATGTATATATTATATAGATGTTACTCCTCGTGTTAAATCAAATAATAATGTAGATAATAGTTTACCTAGCGATATAGTAGCTGAAAAAGATGGTGTTATTAAACATATAGTTGTTCATCGTGGTAGTAAGGTTATTGATAATGGAGATTATGTTAAAAAAGGTGATATATTAATAAGCGGTAATATTATTAAAAATGAAAATGTTATTGATAAAGTACATAGTGAAGGAGTAATATATGCTGAAACATGGAAAACAGTTAATATAAGTATTCCATTTAAAAGAATAGATTATGTATATAAGAAGACTATTAATCATTATTATTTAGATATATTTGGTCATAAATTTACTATAAGTGGTAAATATGATAGTGATAATACAATAAATAAGAAAAGTATAGTTCTTGATAAGCCTTATTTATTTTTTAAATTGTATAAAGAAGAAAAGAAAATATACGACTATAATGAAGTTATTTTAAACAAGGAAGAAGCATACAATGAAGCATTAAATAGAAGTATTGATATTATTAATAAAAAACTCTCTAGTGATGAATACATTATTTCAAAAAAAGTTTTGAAAAAAGAGGTAAAACGTAGTAAAATAAATTTAGAAGTATTTTTTAAAGTTTATGAGAAAATAGGGGTTACTTCTGAAATACAAGATATAGGAGAAGAGAATGGAGAGTACAATTAGAAGTGTTATTAAAATGTCATTACCAACTTTAGTAATAGTTTTAACTATTGTTATTATATTAAGAGTTACACGTATATTAAAAAGTGATAAAAGTAAATTTGTTTTACATGAAGAAATATTTAATTTATTATTTCTTGCATATTTAGTTATGTTGTTCCAGTTAGTTACTAGTCAAGATTTACCTGGTGGTGGAACTAATTTAATGCCATTTAGAGAAATAATGAGATATCCAGTAGGTAGTAATAGTTTTTATAAACAAGTTGCTGGTAATATAGTTTTATTTATACCTCTTGGTTATTTTGCAACAAGTTATGCGAATATTAAAGGACTTGGTACGATTACTCTTGTATCTCTTTTATCAAGTTTAACTATTGAAAGTGTACAACATTATATAGGTAGAAGTTTTGATATAGATGATATTATTTTAAATATAGTTGGTGGTATTATAGGTTTCTTACTTTACACAGCACTTAACGCTATTAGAAATAATATGCCTAAATTTTTAAGAAGAGATTGGTTTTTAAATGTAATTAGTGTTATAATATTAATTCTTATGGGTTTATATATTTATAAGATTATGTAGTAGGAGTGTGTATGGAAGATTATATAATTAATACAACAAGTCATGAAGATATTGATATAAGCGAACTTGATAAAGTTATTAGATTTGCATGTAAGCATATGAAAGTAAATAATCCTATGCTTAATATAGTTATTGTTGATAAAGATAGAATTCAACAAATAAATAAAGAATATAGAGGTAAAGATGCTGTTACTGATGTTATATCTTTTGCTTTTGAAGAAGTAGATGATGTAGAATATGATAACATAAGATTTCTTGGTGAAATATATATTTGTTATGATAGATGTGTAGAACAAGCAAGTGAATATGGTCATAGTATTAAACGTGAGTTTTGTTATTTAGCAGTTCATGGTTTATTACATTTACTTGGATATGATCATATGACAGAAGAAGACAAGAAAGTTATGAGAGCAAAAGAGGAGGAGATTCTAGGTGAATATGATATCACGAGATGAAAGAAAAGCTCAAAAGGGTATAAAGAAATTCTTTCATAGTTTTACTTATCCAATTAAAGGACTTAGATATGCTTATAGAAATGAACAAAATTTAGCATTTGATATAGGAATGGCTCTTATTGTATCAATACTTGCTTTTGTATTTGAATTAAGTCGTACAGAGTGGGCAATACTTTTACTTACCATGGGCTTAGTTATTTCTTGTGAACTTATTAATACAGCAATAGAGGCTACAGTTGACCTTGTTACTGAAGAATATCATCCACTTGCGAAAGTTGCTAAAGATACAGCAGCTGCAGCAGTATTTGTATTTGCGATAGTTGCTGTTTTAGTTGGAATAATTATATTTGGGCCAAAAATAGTAGCGTTATTTTAAGGAGGAAAATGAAAGATAAATTATTAAAATTATTAGAAAATAGTTATGCACCTTATTCAAATATGCACTTTGCTTGTATAGTTGAAACAAAGAGTGGTAATTTTTATGAAGGTGTTAATATAGAAAATGCATCATACGGTGGAACTATATGTGCTGAGAGAAATGCAATTAACAATGCAGTTAGTCATGGAGAAAGAGAATTTAAAGCACTATATTTAATGACAAGTAGTGATGAAATATGTTATCCATGTAATATATGTAAACAAACATTTTTAGAATTTTTTGATAAAGATGTTATGTTTAATATAATGACTCATGATGGTAAAATGGAAGTAATGAGTTTTGAAAAACTAATGAGTACTACATTTACCAAGGAGGATTTAGTATGAAAAGTGGTTTTGTAAGTTTAATTGGTAGACCTAATACAGGAAAAAGTACATTATTAAATCAAATCATAAAAGAAAAGGTAGCAATTATTAGTCCAAAGCCACAAACAACTAGAAATCTAGTTGAAGGAATATATAATGAAGATGATACTCAAATTATATTTGTAGATACTCCAGGCATACATAAGCCAATTGATAAGCTCGGAGTAGCACTTAATAATCAAGCATATTACTCAATTAATGATGTTGATATATTACTTTTAGTAGTGGATGCAAGTGTTCCATATGGAAAAGGAGATCAATTCATTATTGATAAACTATCTAGTGTTAAAAAGCCAGTATTCTTAATACTTAATAAAATTGATAAATTAAGTGATGAAGAAATTCTTAAGAAAATAGATGAATATAAGAATTTATATGAATTTGCTGAAATAATACCAGTATCAGCACTTAAAAATGATAATATTGATAGATTAATTAAAGTATTAAAAGAATATTTACCTGATAATGTTAAATATTTTATGGATGGTGAAACAACAACTGCTGAAATGGAATTTAGATTATCAGAAATAGTAAGAGAAAAGATATTTATACATACTAATGATGAAGTACCTCATTCAATATCATGTAAATTAGTTGGGTATGAAGAAAAGAATAATATTGCTAAAATATATATAGATATTATAGTAGATAGAGATTCACTTCGTAAAATAATAATTGGAAGTAATGGTAATATGATTAAAACAATAGGTCATGAAGCAAGACTTGATATGGAAGAATTACTCGGTATGAAAGTATATCTTGAACTATATTGTAAGACTATTAAAAAGTGGAGAGAAAAAGAGAAATTCATAAAAGATTTAGGCTATTTAATAAAAAATGATTAATTATTGAATAAATATTTTATTTTTCCTGCAATATAATATTGTAAGGAGAGAGATATGAATAAAAAAGAGGCTTGGAATAAGTTTAAAGAGACTGGTAAGATAGAATATTATTTAGAATATAAGAAAGGAAAATAAAGCATAAAGTAATCTTTATGCTTTTAAAGTAAGTATGAAGATAATTAGTACAGATGGAATTGTAGTAAGTAGTATTCCTTTTAAGGAAAGCAGTAGAATAATAAATATTCTTACTAAAGATATGGGAATAGTAGGTTGTATTGTTAAAGGATGCAAAAGCTTAAAAAGTAAATTAAGACTTCCTAGTGAAAAGTTTGCTTATGGTACATTTCATTTCTATTATAAAGAAAATGGTCTTTCTACTTTAATAGAAGCAGATATTAAGAATTATTTCATTAATATTAAAAGTGATATTGTTAAGATTAGTTATATGTCTTATTTATGTGAACTTGCGACTAATGTATATAAAGAATCTAATAATATTGAAGTATATGATATTCTTATAAGTGCTTTATTAAAGATAGAAGATAATTTTGATCCTAAGATTATTACTAATATAGTAGAAATACAATATTTAAATTATATAGGAATAAGTTTATGTTTAGATTCATGTGTTAATTGTGGAAGTACAAAAGTAGTGACTTTAAGTACAAGTAGAGGCGGATATTTGTGCGCCGATTGTAGAAATAGTGAACCTATCTTAGACGGAAAAATTCTAAAATTATTAAGACTTTATAATTATGTAGATATTTCTAAAATAAGTAATTTAGATATAGATAATGAAGTAAGTAATGCGATAGATAGAATAATTAGTGAGTACTATGAAGATTATAGTGGAGTCAGTACTAAAAGTAAGAAA
>FR880116.1:0-62276 GCA_000434555.1 Clostridium sp. CAG:524
CTGATACAGCAAGAGATCTAACAAGACAATTAGACTATTATAAAAATTTAGGAACAAGTACAAGTAACTATAGTGGAGCAATAAAGAAAAACGGAACTAGTGATTCTTATTGGTGGCTTCGCGCGGCTCGTTCTACTTATACTTACTATTTCTTACGTGTTTACAATAACGGAGATTGGGCTGACAACGATGCTTATGATACAAACGGCGTCGCCCCAGCTTTCCGATTAGGATAATATGTAAAGTATATATAAACTAATTCAAAACGAAATTAGTTAAGAGAACTAAAACAAATCCGACTTAAAGCAAAAAAGGTATGGAATATATTATTAAGCGACTACTCCATGCGAAAGCATGGATAGGCGATGAGAACTAAAACAAATGCATTGGTTATGGGATGTCTGCCTTAAGGTAGAGTAATAATAATGTGTAAAGCATATGTAAACTAGAGCAAAACGTAATTGGAAGAGAGAACTAAAACAAATCCGACTAAAAAATAAAAAGGTATAACGAATGTTAAAAAGTGACTACTCCATGCGAAAGCATGGATAGTCGGGTAAGAACTAAAACAAATGCATTGGTTATGGGATGTCTGCCTTAAGGTAGAGTAATAAAATTTGAATTTATGTAAATTCAAATTTTTTGTCTTATAGAAAATCTTTTTTGATACAATAGTTCTGTTATATAAATGTTAAAATAAAAGATGATAAAAATATCAAAATGAAAATAAGGGCTTTTTCTATTCTATTTAACTCTTTATAATGTTATCTACTAATTAGGCCATTTAGAACCATAAAAATGAATCTATTTTTTTCATCAAAAATATTGTATAATGTATAATAGGTGAGGTATATGAAGGTAGTAGAAATAATTGATAAAAAGAATAATAAGGAAGAACTTACATATAAAGAAATAGAATATATGGTTAATAGTTATATCAAAGGTAAAATAAATGATAAGACTATGAGTGATTTCTTATTTAGTATTTATAATAATGATTTATCTATGGAAGAAACATATTATTTAACAGATATAATGATTAAAAGTGGTGAGATAATTGATTTAAGTAGTATTGATAAGCCTGTATGTGATAAACATTCAACTGGTGGAGTAGGAGATAAAATAACACTAATTGTTGCTCCTATAGTTGCTGCTTCTGGAGTTGCTGTTCCAAAAATGAGTGGTAGAGGACTTGGACTTACTGGTGGAACAGTTGATAAACTTGAAAGTATTCCTGGATACAAATTAAACATATCTAAAAAAGAATTTCTTAAATTACTTAGTACAGTTGGATGTGCTGTTATAAGTCAAAGTGAAAAGATAGCTGTAGCTGATAAAAAAATATATGCTTTAAGAAATGAAATAGGTGCGGTTGATTCAATTCCACTAATTGCAAGCTCTATAATGTCTAAGAAAATCGCAAGCGGTAGTGATACTATAGTAATAGACTTAAAAGTAGGTAAAGGTGCATTTATGACTAATATAAAAGATGCTACTAAACTTGCTAAAACAATGGTAGAACTAGGAAGATACTATAATAAAAAAGTAGTGTGTACATTAAGTGATATGAGTGTTCCACTTGGACTTAATATAGGTAATGCCCTTGAAGTAAAAGAAGTAATAGATTTCTTTAATGGAAAATATGATAAAAGATTATATGAACTTTCAGTATCAATATCTAGTCTTATGATTAGTGTTTCTAAAGGAATAAATATAAGTAAAGCACGTAAACTCGTTATAAATCTACTTGAATGTGGTCATGCTAAAAATAAATTCTATGAGTGGATCAAGGCACAGGGTGGAGATATAAAAAAACTTAAAATAAATGCTCATAGAAAATATATTTATAGTGATAGTACTGGATATATAAATAATATTGATGTACATAAATTATCTAAATTAGTATTTGATTTAGGAGCAGGAAGGGTTCATAAAACAGATAACATAGATTATAGTGTAGGAGTTGTTTTAAATAAAACAATAGGTTCAAAAGTAAAAGAAAAAGAATTACTTGCGACAATATATTATAATAAAAAGATAGATGATATGACAGAAACATTAAAAGAATGTTTTAAAATTGATAAAAGAAAAAGAAAAAATAAAAAAATAATAATTAAAACAATAAAATAGATTCTTTATGAATTTATTTTTTTAATATGTAAATAATATTAATATGAAAAAGATTACTATATTTATATTATTGTTTTGTGTTGTTAAGGTAAATGCTTTAAGTAATATTAAGGTTAATAATGAAGAGTTAATTCCCTCTTTTGATAAAGAAATAAAAGTATATAATTATTATACTGATAGTGAAAGCGTTAATATAAATGTTAAAAAAGATAAAAATGAAATAGTAAATGGGGAAGGTATGTATACTTTAGATAATAATTATAAGAAGATTATAATTAGCTCTAATATTGATAATGATTATGTAATAAATGTATTTAAAAATTATGATAAAAGAGAATATGATAGTAGTGAACTTTTATCTTTAAATATAGATGGATATAATATAAATTATAATAAAGATATATATGATTATGATATTACTTTAAATAATGAAAATAATTTAAATATTAAATATGAAGTAAATGATAATACAAGTGTAGTAATAACTGGTAATGGTAACTTTAATAAATCTAATAATCTTATAAAGATTAAAGTGGGAGATAAAGTATACAATATACATGCTCATAAAACTATAAAAGTGTCATATTCCAAAGATAGGGAGATTATTAAAGAAATGAGCGGTACAAAAAAAGAAATAGTTAAGGTTCTTATAATAACTATTTCTTGTTCATTTGTATTTTTATTCTATAAATTTATTTCAAAAATTTAACTACATATTCTTCATATGTAATATTTTCTGTATATATTTTAGTAGCAGTATCTATTCCTACATATCTATAGTGCCATGGTTCATATGCAAAACCTGTTATATTTTCTTTACCTTTTTTATATCTTTCTATAAATCCATATTTATATGAATTGTTTATAAGCCACTTATATTCTTCTGTATCTTTAAAACTTTCATTAACACTATTTATATCAATTGCAAGACCTAATTGGTGTTCAGAGTGTCCGGATTTAGCTGAATATAATAATGCATGTTCTAAGCCGTTATTTTTGACTGAATTTGTGAATAATGTATTTTGTTTATCATTAGTTCTAAATCCTGATACAACATTTAATTTTAACCCGTCTTCTTTTGCTTTATCAAACATTGCTTTTAGGTCTTTATATATTACTTCACGTACTTTTTCACCACGTTTACTATATTCTTTATCTAATGTTATTAAATCATCTATTTCATAATTATCTGGAAGTTTATTATATTTATTTACAAGAGTAGTTATATCTAAATAATTATGAAGAGTATTTATATTAGTATAAAAATCATAATCTAGATTCATATTTACATTAAGTATAACATTATCATAAGGTATATCACTATTTAATTTATGATAACTTATGTATCTTTCTATATTCTTTGGTATAAAATATAATGCATTTATATAAGATGTAAGATTATCATATTTTTCTTTTAATAAATAACTTTTTACATCAATATTACTAACTTTATTTTGTATAATTTCTATATCTTTTAAATCATATCCTAAATGTAATAAATCTTCTTTATATATATATTCATCACTATCAATTTCTTTACCTTTAACATCACTTTCAATACCAATAGTATTTATATTTTTAACACATATATAAGCATAATATAATATAAAACCACTACATAGTAATAAGATGAAAGTAATTACTATCTTTTTCATATTATCACTTCCTAAAGATATTATACTATATTTAAAAGAGAATTATTATAAAAAGTTTTAAGATTTTACGAATATTTTTAATTTAAAAGCACTTTGATAGTAGAACCTTCTTTAACACGAGAGTTAACATTTGGGCTTGTATCTATGACGTTATCACCATCTCCTGTAAATTCTATGTTGAATCCTTGAAGCAATTTTTTTGCTTCTTTTTTAGTTTTACCAATTACATCTGGTATCATTTTATAAACAATATCATCCCATCTATATGATTTAGGAATACCTTTTGTATCTTCTTTTATATCATGAATAGAAATTATATCTTTAAATACATTTCTAGCAATAGGAGCACTTACAACACCACCATATTGTGTAACACCTTTAGCGTGATCTATAGCTATATACATAACATAATCAGGGTTATCAGCAGGCATAAAACCAATAAACGAAAGAACATAGTTTCCTTGCATATAACGTCCATCACTACCAACTTTTTGAGCTGTACCTGTTTTACCACCAATTCTATAGTTTTCAATATAAGCATTTCTACCGCTACCATTTGCAACAACACTTTCAAGAGCATACTTTACAACATCACTTGTTTCTTTAGTAATTATATTTTCTTTTTTAATAACTGGACTTTTTGAATCATCTCCAACACTTGAAACAATATATGGAGTATAAAGAGTACCACCGTTTACGATTGCACTAACTGCTGTAACTTGTTGTAATGCTGTAACACTTATTCCTTGGCCAAACGCAGTAGTTGCAAGTTCAACTGGACCAACTTTATCAAGATTAAATAATATTCCAGTTGCTTCACCATTTAAATCAATACCAGTTTTCTTACCAAAACCAAGTTCAGTAATATATTTAAATAATGTTTCTTTGCCAAGTCTTTGACCTAAATTAACAAATCCAGGGTTACAAGAGTTTTCAACAACCTGTATAAATGTTTCATCTCCATGACCTTTTCTTTTCCAGCAGTGTAGAGTAGAGTTCGCCACTTTTATACTTCCACTATCATAGAAGTGTTCTTTAAATATATCAACTTTTCCTTCATTAATGGCTGAAGCAAGTGTTACTATTTTAAAAGTACTTCCTGGCTCAAAGTTAGACCATATTGCTAAATTTCTATTAATAATTTCACTACTATAATTTTTATAGTTTGCCGGATTAAATGATGGAATACTACTTATTGCAAGTATTTCACCAGACTTTGGATTCATAACAATACCAATCGCACCTTCAGCATCATATTTTTTATATGCGTTCATTAATTCATTTTCAAGGGAAAGCTGAATATCTAAATCAATAGTTAATGTTACATCACTACCAGAAGTAGGGGACACATATGTTTCAGGCAAAGAAAGTCTTTTACCTTTACCATCACTATAATATTTAATATTACCATTTTTACCAGTAAGAGTCTTATCATATTTAAGTTCAATACCACTTAGCCCTTGATTATCAATACCAGTATAACCAATAACATGAGATAAAATATTACCATATTTATAATCTCTCTTACTTTCTTTTAAAAGATAAACTCCTTCATAATTATAAGAACTAATTAAGTCTGCTTTCTCATGGCTAATATTTCTTCCTTCAGGATGTACTCTTTCAATAGAAGTCTTTTTAGTAACATGTTTATACATTTCTTCATAACTAACTTCAAGTATGCTTGATAAAGTCTTACTTACTTCTTCTTTATTAATGATTTGATTTGGTATAAGATAAAGCCCAACAGTAGTAACATTATCTACTATTACTTTACCATTTCTATCAAGTATTTTACCTCTATCAGCCTGTACTGTTAAATCACGACTCCATAATTCATTAGCAAGATTATTAAGTTTCTTATATTCAATAACCTGTATATAAAACACTTTAACAATAACAAATATAAATATTAATATACATATCAAAAACATATATTTAATTCTAGTATTTTGCTTACTTTGAAACATAAATTCACCCATAAATTATATTCATGAGAATTTATATTATTTCCTAATATATAAAATTTTAAAAAATGTTGACAATATAAATAAAATATTGTAGATTAATTTTGATGAAAAATATTACTGAAAAAGATAAAATTATTAGTGAACATGAGTTAATAAGTTTAATTATAAACGAATTATATGCTAGAAACTTAACTGATTATGTTGATAAAATTGAAATAGGAAATAATCTACCAGCTGCTAGATATTATAATAGTTCAAAAATACTTTGTTTTAATTATGATATGATGTTATCACAAATAATGTTTAACGCAAACAAAATACATTTAAATTCTAATTTGGAACTTATAAGATATATAAATTTATATATATTATCTACAGTTTTACATGAAATCATACATGTTGCTCAAGAAAAAGAGAAAAATGATTTAGTCCTTTTATCTGAAGAAGTAGAAACTACGTTAAAAGAACAAAAGAAATATGATGTAACTTATTACCTAACAAACCCCATAGAAAGACAAGCACAAATAAGCTCACTTTCATATGTTGTAATGTTAGATAATGAATTAAACAATTCTACTACAATTATATTATTAAAAAGGCGATTAGCTAATTGTATAGAATTTGGGTATGAAAAAGAAAGATATCCAATACAAATATTTTTTCAAGGAACAAAATATTTTGAAGAAGCAATAAACTATTCTAAAACTATACCAAGAACATTTGAAGAAAGATTAGAATATGGTTGTGAACTATCAAATATAGAATTTAATAAAATAAAGGAGTTAAAATTATGAAATGTTATATTGATATTGAAAATTCTAAAACACAAAAAGTTGAAACACTATGTGTTAATATAATAAAATACGAAGAAGATAAAGAAGCCATATTTGATATATCAACTCTTAATAGTCATGAACTTGAAATATTAAAAGATGCTATTAATGATGATTTAACTTATACTGATATAGAAATGTTCTTTATTGGTGAAAGTAACATACCTAATTTTGGACCTGATTATAAATGCAATATAGTTGAAAATACTTTGGTATTAGATTACATTCCTAAAAAAAGAAAAATGAAGGTTGAAGAGAAAAATGAAGATTGGACTTTACAATATGAAAATGAATTTGAAAAGTTAGCGTTTGAATTTATGAAATCAGATTCTCAATATTTACTTGTTTATAGAGAGAATGAAAACTTAAAATCTGAATTTATTAAAAGCAAACCTAAAAAATCAATTTTTATGGATTTATTTTTTGATAAAAATTACAATATGATCGCATTATTCAAGAAAAAATCAAATGTAAATTCAACAAATTTACGAGATCACCTTGAATATATTGATTCATATTGTGAAGATGAAAATTTAGAAGAAGGGAGGCACTTATAATGGGATGGTTTGGAAGTATATTTGACGCAAAAGAGTCAAAAAGTGAAGAACTTTCTAAAGAAGGAAAAGATGGAAACTATACATATGATAAGTCAGGAACATATGGACAAAGTGATTATACTGTAAGAGAAAGAAAAGATGGTACTTATGATGTATATGTTAAATCTGATTCAGAAAAAGGGCATTCACATGATCATGTTGATTCTAAAGGAAATCTTTTAGAAAAATATCATGACTGTTTATTATCATTATATTTATTAAGAGATTATTTAGAATCAGAACTTCGTAAAGAAGAATCTGAAATAAAATTAATAAAGAAGTAATTAATATTAAAAACTGTAGATAATCAAATGATTTCTACAGTTTTAAAATGCTAAATTTTCATAAATATAAAAGTTTCTAAAAGTTAAAGTATTCAATTTCACCTGGTTTTATTGTATCATGTGGTATTTCATTATTATGATTTTCTACATCTTTAGGTATTAATGCTGAATAATCTATTATTTCATTATTATTTGTTGTTACTGGTTCTAGTGATACATAATGATCATCAGGATTAAATGCATCTATTTCTTGTATATCTGGTTTATTTATTTCATGATTTATATCTGATTTATTTATTTCATGATTTATATTTGTATTTGTTTCTTGATTTTCTATATCTCTAATACCTGTTTCTAAGTTATCATCTTCATAATTAGATAAGTCATTATCAAGGTCAACAACTTTAAGTATTTCTGAGAATGATGTTTCTCCTTCAACAACTTTTATAAGTCCATCTTGAAGTAGGGTAATAACATCACTTTTATAAACTAGTTTTCTAAGTTCATCTTTGTGCATATTATTTGTAATAGCATCTCTTATATCATCATTCATAAGAAGTACTTCAAGTATTGCAATTCTATCTGTAAATCCTCTAAAGCAATGTTCACATCCGTCAGGATTAGCATCATACATTTGTTCTACATCTTTATGAAGTACTTTTCTAAATACAGTTTTTTCATATTCACTTGTATTTCTAAGTATTTTACAATGTGGACATAAACGTCTCGCTAGTTTTTGAGAAATAATTCCAGTAAGAGCAGAACCAAGTAAGTAACGTTCTACATCCATATCGGTAAGTCTTTCAATAGTATTAAGTGAGTTATTGGTATGTATTGTAGATAGTACTTTATGACCTGTGATAGAAGCACGAACAGCAATTCTAGCAGTTTCATCGTCACGAATTTCTCCAATCATTATAACATCAGGGTCTTGACGTAAGATACTTCTAAGTACATTTGCGAATGTAAGTCCAATTTCACTTTGCGCTTGTACTTGATTTATACCAGCAATATCCATTTCTATTGGGTCTTCAACTGTTATAATATTTACTTCTTCAGTGTTCATCTTTTGAAGAATAGAGTATACAGTTGTTGATTTACCTGAACCAGTAGCACCAGTTACAAGAATGATACCATTTGGAACATTAATCATTTTATGTATTTTATTTAAACTATCTTCTGAAAATCCTAATGTCTCAAGGCCTTGTAAACTCTTTGAATAATCAAGGACACGAATAACGACTTTTTCACCATTATTAGTAGGTAATGAAGAAACACGAAGATCAAGCATTCTATCTCCAATTTTAGTTTTAATAGCACCATCTTGTGGAAGCCTTGTTTCCATAATATTCATTTGTGCCATCATTTTTATACGAGATATTAAGTTTCTTTTATATTGACCTGGAATCATAGAGTAATCTGATAATAATCCATCTATACGAATACGAATTCTAATAGCATCTTTAGTTGGATCCAAGTGAATATCACTAACATTTCTTTTAACAGCATCCATTATGATTTCGTTAGCTATTTCAACTATAGGCATTTTTTCAAAATCAAATTCCCTCATAATTCCCTCTCTATTCTAAATATTATTATATAATAATGAAAAAAATAATTCAACATAATATTGTTATTAAATGAAAAATTTGTTATACTTTTAAATAGAATAATAGAGGTAATAAAATGAAAAATAAAGGATTTACATTAATAGAACTTATGGTATCAATAGCAATAATGATGATACTTGCTATTATGTTGGTACCAGCAATTAACGCTATTAGGAAGAAAGTACTTAATAATCTTTATGATACTAAGGTTAAACAAATATTATCTACAAGTCAAAGTTGGGGTAGAGAGAATTTAGTAAGAATTCCTCAGTTTGTTTCTTCTACTTATACTGGTAATGAAAAAACGTGTACTAAAGATTGTGCTTGTATTTTAGTAAGAGAACTTATAAATGAAGGATTTTTAGCGGGAGATAAAAACGATAAAACTGAATTACAAAATCCTATAAATAAAAAAAGTATGAATGGTATGCTTGTATGTGTAAGATTTGATAATAATGATGCGATGAATAGAAAAATAGTATCATATATAGTGGAGGAATAACTATGAGAATGTCTAATAGCTTTTTTATTACAAGAAGAGAATATCCTAAAGATGAAAATACTATTTCCGCATCACTTCTTATTAAAAGTGGAATGATATTTAAAAATGATAATGGTATATATAGTTATCTTCCTATGGGCTTAAAAGTAGTAAATAATGTAAAAAAATTAATAAGAGATGAAATGATGAAAATAGGTGCTGAAGAAGTATTAATGCCTTCTTTAGTTGATTATTCATATTTTGAAAATAGTGGTAGAAATGTAATATTTAACGAAGAAATGTTTACATTAAAAGATAGAAATAATAAAGAATATGCATTATGTCCTACTCATGAAGAATTATTTGCATATTTAGTTAGAAATAAAATACAAAGTTATAAGGATTTACACTTTACATTATTTCAAATGAGTAATAAATTTAGAGATGAAGAACATCCTGAATATGGGCTTATGCGTAAAAAAGAATTTTTAATGGCTGATGCATACAGTTTTGATGCTGATATGAGTGGACTTGATGTTAGTTATGATAAGATGTATCAAACATTTAAAAATATATTTAAAAAGTGTAATTTAGATACAATAGTTGTTAAAAGTAATCCAGAAAGTATGAAAGGTACAACTAGTGAAGAATTTCAAGTCCTATGTAATTTTGGTGATAATGAAATTGTAAAATGTACTACATGTTCATATAGTTCTAATATAGAAGAAGCATCTTCTCTTATAAAAGATAAAAAAGATAAATCTTATGACATTAAAATGTTAAGAAAAGTATATACTCCAGGAGTTAAGACAGTTAAGGAGCTAAAAGAATACTTTAATGTAGATGATGATAAAATATTAAAATCATTAGTGATAAAGGCTGATTCAAAATATATAATGATACTTTTAAAAGGTAGTGATGAATTAAATATTTCTAAATTAGAAAAAGTATTAAAAACTAAAGATATTGAAATACCTTCTTCATATGAATTAGAAAGAATTGGTACTGAAGTAGGGTTTATTGGTCCTATAAAATCAACTATGATGATAATTGCTGATAGTGAAGTTAAAAATATGCATAATGTAATATGTGGAGCTAATATAAAAGATTATCATTATAAGAATGCTAATCCTAGAATAGATTTTAAGATAGATAGATATGCTGATTTAAAGAATTTTAATGATAATTCTTTATGTCCTAAATGTGGCAGTAAATGTGAAATATTAAATGGTATAGAAGTAGGACATATATTTAAATTAGAAACTAATTATAGTAAGATTTATAATTTAAGATATTTAGATGAAACAAATAGTTTTAATTATGTTCATATGGGTTCTTATGGTATTGGTATAGATAGATTAATATCTGCGATAATAGAAAAGAATCATGATGAAAAAGGTATTATATGGCCTATAAATATAGCTCCTTATAAAGTTGTAATTGTAGTAATAAATGTTAATGATAAAGATAGTTATAAGTATTCTAAAATGTTATATGAAAGATTAAGCTCTAATGGAATAGATACTATACTTGATGATAGAAAAGAAAGTGTAGGAGTTAAATTTAATGATATGGATCTATTTGGTATACCAATACGTATAACAGTTGGTAAAAAATTAAGTGATGATTATGTTGAACTTAAACTTAGAAGTGAAGAAAAAAGTATGGATATAAAAACAGGAGAAGTGTTAAAAATAGTTGACAAAATATTAAATAATAATTAAGTTTCAATGAAGTTATTTTAAAAAGAGACTTTTTCTTTTTCTATTATTTACAAAAAAATATAGATTTGCTATAATTTATTTAGGATAGAAAGGAGGGTCAAAATTGAACCCAATAAATGTTAAAAGTGAAATTGGAGCATTGAAAAAAGTTCTTGTACATAGACCAGGTCGTGAATTACTTAATTTAACTCCTGATAGCCTAGAAAGACTTTTATTTGATGATATTCCATATTTACCAGTTGCTCAAGAAGAGCATGATGAATTCGTAAGAATTTTAAGAGATAATGGAGTTGAAGTCGTATATTTAGAAGATTTAATGACTGAAGTATTAGATTCAAATCCAGAAATTAGAGAGAGATTTATAACTCAATTTATTTATGAAGCAGGTATTAGAACACCTAAATATCGTAGTTTAGTTTATGAATATTTAAGTTCTATAGAAAATAATAGATTACTTGTTTTAAAGACTATGGAAGGTATAGTTAATAATGAAGTAATTAAATCTAAAGCAAAGAAAGGTAAAAGTTTAGTAGATTATATTCAAGATGATACAGCATTTGTAGTAGATCCTATGCCAAACTTATATTTTACAAGAGATCCATTTGCTTCAATTGGAAATGGAATATCATTAAATAGAATGTATTCTGTAACTAGAAATAGAGAAACTATATATGCAGAATATATATTTGAATATCATCCTGAATATAAAGGACTTGTTGATAAATATTTTGATAGATATAGTGCTTATCATATTGAAGGTGGAGATGTGCTTAACTTAAATGAACATATTTTAGCAGTAGGTATTTCTCAAAGAACAAGTGCTGATGCGATTGAAGAACTTGCTCATAAAATATTTGAAGATAAAGATGCTAAGATTAATACAATTCTTGCTTTTGATATTCCAGTATGTCGTGCATTTATGCATTTAGATACTGTATTTACTCAAATAGATAAGGATAAATTTACATATCATCCAGGTATTATGGGTACTTTAAAAGTATATGAAATAACTAGTGATGGTGAAGATGGACTTAATGTTAAAGAGAAGAGTGCTTCACTTGAAAGAATATTAGAAGAATATTTAGATAGAGAAATCACATTAATACCTTGTGCTGGTGGAGACAAAATCGGTGCAGAACGTGAACAATGGAATGATGGAAGTAATACATTATGTATAGCTCCAGGTGTAGTTATTGTTTATGATAGAAATAATATTACTAATGAGCTATTAAGAGATAATGGTATCAAAGTTCTTGAAATGCATAGTGCTGAGCTATCAAGAGGTAGAGGTGGCCCTAGATGTATGTCAATGCCACTTCAAAGAAGCGATAGAATATGAAAACTATAGTAGTCGCACTTGGTGGAAATGCACTTGGCAATACACCGGAAGAACAATTAAAATTAGTTAAAAACACTGCTAAATCTATAGTTGATTTAGTTAGTGAAGGATATAATGTAGTAGTAAGTCATGGTAATGGCCCTCAAGTTGGAATGATTAATTTAGCTTTTGCTGTTTCACATGAAAATGGAAGTGGTACTCCTATAGTACCTTTTCCTGAATGTGGTGCAATGAGTCAAGGTTATATTGGATATCATTTACAACAAGCAATTCAATCTGAATTGAAAGCAAGAAATATCAATAAAAATTGTGCGTCAGTTGTAACACAAGTTCTTGTTGATAAAAAAGATCCTGCTTTTAATAATCCAGAAAAACCAGTTGGGATGTTTTATACCAAATCCGAAGCTAAAAAAATAGAAAAGGAAAAAGGTTATACATTCGTTGAAGATTCTGGAAGAGGTTATAGGAGAGTTGTACCTTCTCCTAAGCCAATTGAAATAGTAGAACTTGATTTGATTAAAGACCTGTTAAATCAAGGTAATATTGTTATAGCATCTGGAGGAGGAGGAATTCCTGTAGTACGTGATGGAGATACTTTAGTTGGTGTAGATGCAGTAATCGATAAAGATCGTTCTAGTAGTTTACTTGCTAGAAAGTTAAATGCTGATGCTCTTCTTATATTAACTACAGTCGAGACTGTTTCATTAAAATATAATACAATTGATCAAGTAAGTTTACGTAATCTTGATATAAGTGATGCAAAAAAATATATTAAGGCAGGTGAATTTGCTAAAGGAAGTATGCTTCCTAAAGTAGAATCTTGTGTTGAATTTTGTGAATATAATAAAGATGGAAAAGGTATTATTACATCACTTGAATGTGCTAAAGAAGCTCTTCTAAATGAGACAGGTACAATTATTACAAATAGTCAAAAAGGAGGCAAAAAAATGGCTAAAACAAAGAAAAAAAGAGAGAGAATGTCCGCATTCACTATCATCATTTTACTTACTATTATAGTAGCCTTAGTAACATTAGTGTTACCTGGAGCAAAATTTGATGCTGCTGGAAAAATCGTTAATGGTTCTGGAGTAGTTGCAGCTAAATTATCAGATGTATTACTTGCTCCTATAAAAGGATTTGAAAATGCAGTAGATGTATGTGTATTCATTCTAATTCTTGGTGGATTCTTACAAATTGTAACAAAAACAGGGGCATTGGAAAATGGAATTAAGGTCTTAGTTAAAAAATTAAAAGGAAATGAATTAGTATTAATTCCAATACTAATGATTATCTTCTCTATAGGTGGAACAACTTATGGAATGATGGAAGAAACAGTTGGTTTCTATGCATTACTTTCGTTTACTATGGTAGCTGCAGGTATGGATACAATTGTTGCATCAGCAACAGTATTACTTGGAGCAGGTTGTGGTGTTTTAGGTTCAACTATTAACCCATTTGCAACAGGTGCTGCAGTGGCTGCACTTCCAGAAGGACTTGCAGTTAATCAAGGGATTTTAATTGCTCTTGGTACTGTGTTATGGTTAGTATCACTTGGACTTTCAATTTTCTATGTAATGAGATATGCAAGAAAAGTTAAAGATGATAAAGGCTCAACTTTCTTATCATTACAAGAACAAAAGAAAATGGAAAAATTCAATGAAAAAGATGCTACAAAAGAAGCAGTTCTTACAGGAAAACAAAAAGCTACATTATGGATTTTTGCTATAACATTTATAGTAATGATTATAGGATTTATTCCATGGGAAGAATTTGGTATAACATTCTTTAAAGGATGGACTGATTGGTTAACTGGAGTACCTTTAGGTGAGTGGTATTTCTATGAATCAGCTGCTTGGTTCTTAATTATTGGTATCTTAATTGGATATATAAATGGATTTACAACAAATCAAATAATTGATGAATTTATTGCTGGAGCAAGAGATATTTTATCAGTTGTACTTATTGTTGCAGTAGCACGTGGTGTTAAAGTATTAATGGAAACAACTATGTTAGATAATTATATTATTTATAATGTAGCAGATGCATTAAAAGGTACACCAGTTGCAATATTTACTCCTTGTAACTATATCTTACATGTATTATTATCAATACTTGTACCATCTAGTTCAGGACTTGCTACAATATCTACACCAATTATGGCTCCACTTGCATTCCAACTTGGTTATAGTGTTGAAACAACAATTATGACATTCGTTGCTGCAAATGGACTTGTTAACTTATTTACTCCAACATGTGGTGCAATCATGGGAGGACTAGCACTTGCTAAAGTTAACTATACAACTTGGTTAAAATGGTCTATGAAGTTATTAGTTTTAATAGGACTATCTTCAATTGTAATACTTACATTTGCATCAGTAATATTATCATAAAAAAAGAGATTAAATCTCTTAGATCATATAGATATTATCATTAATTTCATTAGATACAGATTCTAACTTTTGAATTCTTGTATCTAATGTTTTTATTTGTCTTTCTAATTTACTAACTCTATCTTCTAAATCATTATTTATATTATTATAATTATTATTCATATTAGTATTCATACCATTCATTCCATTATTGTATGGCATAACATTAGGCCCATAAGCTTGATATTCTTGATTTAAATTGTATCCACTAGGAGGATATATCATACCTGGATTTTGATATCCTTGATTTAGATTTTGATAGAACATATCTCTATTATTCATAACATCACCTAGTATAATATATGATAAATGTTTATTTTTGAGTATATTTTGTATTATAATATATATGAAAGGAAGAATTATGAGATTAAAACATATAAAAGATGCTGATAAAATAATTAATAAAAGTAACTATATAATAGAAAAACCAGAAGAATATAAAGGTAAATGGAATAAATTATTTAATAATGACAATAATATAGAAATAGAAATAGGTACAGGAAAAGGAAAATTTATAATTGAAAAAGCACTTCAAAATTCAAATATAAACTTTATAGGAATAGAAAAGTATGATAGTCCTCTTGTTTCAGCAGTAAAAAAGTTAGAAGAACTTGATATAAATAACTTAAGACTTATTTGCTATGATGCATTTACTATAGATAATATTTTTGACAAAGAGATATCTAAAATATATTTAAACTTTTCTGATCCATGGCCTAAAAAAAGACATACTAAAAGAAGACTTACATCAAGTAGATTTTTAGAAAAGTATGATTTAATATTCAAGGATACTAAAATGATAGAAATGAAGACTGATAATGATGATTTATTTGATTATTCATGCGAGTCATTTAGTGAATATGGATATAAGATAGTTAGTAAAGATACTAATCATATAAGTGATATAACAACAGAATATGAAGACAAGTTTAGAAGTATAGGTAAAAACATAAACTATATAAGTGTTGTTAAAGATTAAATAATTTGTTATAATTTTTAAGTAGGAGAGAAAGATGTATAAAAAGATAACTATAATAATATGTCTATTATTTTTAACTGCTTGTACTAAGCAAACATATTATATAAATAATTTATCATATGAAGACATAATTAATGTATCAATTAATGATAATGGAAAAACTACTAATACAAATAATAAAGGGTATAAATATTATTTACCAACTGGATTTATAGTTTCAAAAGATAATGGATATAATCAAGAATTATTAAGTGATGATAACACTAGATATTATTTAAATATAGATATAGTAAGTTATTATTATAAAAACAAGATGAAAACATCACATGATTTAAATGATTATAAATACTATGAATTTGAGAATAATAATAAGAGTGGTTATTTGAAAATAACTCAAAATAATGATACTTTTTTTGTTGAGTTATGTTATAATTATGCTATAATAGAAGTAGAGGTAAAGGAAAGTAACATAAGATATGCTATATCAAGAGGAATAATTATATTGAATTCAATAGAATATAATGATTTGATTATTCAAAAATATATTGGTAATAATGATATAGATAATGCAGAAACAGTATATAAGATACCTGAGCCTAAAGATAAAGATAGTTCTAAAAATATTTTAGAATATATGGGAGAAGAATAGGAGAGTGTAAGAAAATATGGGAGTTTTTAGTAAACTTAAAAACATATTTTATGATGAAGTTGAAGTAGATGAACCTGCTAAAGAGATTAAAATAGATAAGCCTGTTAAAAAGGAAATAGTTGAGAAACCTAGAGTTGAAGAAATAAAGGTTGTAAGACAAGAAGAAAAAAGAGAAGAACCTAAGAGAGAAGAAACACTTAAAGAAAATGATAATTTTGGTAATGAAAGAGATTTATTTAGGAGTGAAAGAACATTTAATTTTACACAATTTGATGATGATGAAATAGATTTACCACCAAGAAGAAATGTTCTTGAGAGAGAAAAGAAAGTTGTAAAACAAGAAGTTAAAGAACCAGTAGTGGAACAGCCAAAAGTATTTAAACCAAGTCCAGTTATTTCTCCAATATATGGTATTTTAGATAAAGACTATAAAAAAGAAGAAATAGCTCCTAAAAAAGTTGAAGTAAAAGAGACAACTTTAAGTGCTAATACAGTTAACTATGATACAGTTAGAAGAAAAGCATATGGTACACTTGAAGATGATCTTGAAGATACATTAAACAAGATGAATAAATTAACTCCAAATGATATACAAGCTGAAGTTCAAAAAATAGATAGTGATGTTAATAAGTTAGAAGAAAGATCAAATAAAATAGAAGATTTAATAACTAAGATTGAATCCTCTCCAGAAATGAATAAAAATGTTTCAGTTGGAGAGTTAGAAGATAAAGTTAAATTAGAAAACTTTGATGATACAACAGAATTATCTAATGATAAGACAATGACAGATAGTACTTTAGAGCATGACTTATTTAACTTAATTGATTCAATGTATGATGATAAGGAGGATTAATGGAAGCACTAAATGAGACACTACCTGTGGTAATTTATTTATTATTAATTGTATTGCTAGTAGTAGTTATAGTTATTGGTATTAAGTTAATATTTACTATGAATAAAGTAGATTTATTACTTGATGATGTAACTAAAAAAGTTCATTCACTTGATAGAGTATTCAATATGATTGATTATACTACTGATAAAGTGACAATGATTAGTGATACAGTAGTAAACTTTATAACTAGTAAGTTAAAAAGAATAATTAAATTTAAGAAAAATGATGAGGAGGATGAAGACGATGAGTAATAAAAAAGGCGGATTTGGAAAGTTTTTAGGAGGATTAGCATTAGGTGCTGGAATAGGTATATTACTTGCTCCAGATAAAGGAGAAAACACTAGAAAGGCACTTAAAAAGAAACTTGATGAACTTCTAAAAAAATTAAAAGAAATAGATGTAGATGAAGTAAAAGATGAATTATTATTTAAAGCTGAAGAATTACAAGCAGAACTTGCTGAATTAGATACTGAAAAAGCTAAAGAAATAGCATTAAAACAAGCTAAAAATATTAAAGCAAAGGCAGAAGAATTATATAGATATGCTATTGAAAAGAGTACACCAGTTGTAGAAAAAGCTGCTGATGAAGTAAGAAAACAATCTTTAAAAGTAGTAAAAGAAATCGAAAAGAAATTAGAAGACGAAAAGAAAAGTAAGAAGTAATTAAAGGCACTAAAATTTAGTGCTTTTTGTTTTAATAAATAATTGATTGACAATGATATAATATCGTGCTAAAATTTATTTAAATCTTGAAGAAATATTAATGAATTCCTTATTATAGTGAATCTAGGATAGTGTAAACTAGAGAATAATATTTATTAATTCCTATCTTCTTAAAAAGGATACTAATCATATCTCGGATAATTCCGTTAAAAATAATTAAGTTAATTAAAGGATGGTACCGTCATTATTGACTCCTTATGTACCATTCTTTTTTGTTTATAAAGGAGGAAAAATGAAAAACGAAAAAATAACATCAAGAAGTGAAGACTTCGCATCATGGTATACTGATGTAGTTAAAGCAGCACATTTGGCTGAATATTCTAATGTAAAAGGATTTATTATTTTTGAACCTAATGGTTATGCTATCTGGGAAAAGATACAATCTGTAATGGATGGTATGTTTAAAGAACTTGGACATCAAAATGTATATTTACCTGTTATGATACCTGAAAACTTACTTAAAAAAGAAGGGGAATTTGTAGAAGGATTTGCTCCTGAAGTAGCATGGGTAACATCAGGTGGAAGTAATAACCTTGAAGAAAGATTAGCTTTTCGTCCAACTAGTGAATCATTATTTAGTGATTACTATAAAAATGTTGTTAAAACTTATAGAGATTTACCAAAATTATATAATCAATGGTGTAATGTAATAAGATGGGAAAAAGAAACAAGACCATTCTTAAGAAGTCGTGAGTTCTTATGGCAAGAAGGACATACTGTTCATGCAACAAGCGAAGAAGCTGAAGAAGAAACATTAAGAATGTTAAATACGTATAAAAGATTCTTTGAAGAATATTTAGCAATACCAGTAGTAGTAGGTAAGAAAACTGAAAAAGAGAAGTTTGCAGGAGCGGAATACACTTTAACAGTAGAAGCTCTTATGCAAAATGGAATATGCCTTCAATCAGCAACAAGTCATTATTTTGGACAAAAGTTTGCTAAAGCATATGATGTTAAATTTGTAAATAAAGATAATAAATTTGAATATTGTTATCAAACATCATGGGGATCAACAACAAGAATGATAGGTGCTCTTATAATGGTTCATGGAGATGATAAAGGTCTTGTATTACCACCAAAGATAGCTCCAAAAGAAGTATGTATTGTTCCAATTAGAATGGAAGATAATGTTTTAGATGTTGCTAATAAAATAAATAGTGAACTAAAAGAAAGCAATATCACTTCATATGTTGATTTAAGTGATAAGAGTGCTGGATTTAAATTTGCAGAAGCAGAAGTAAATGGTATACCTGTTAGAATAGAAATAGGTCCAAGAGATCTTATAAATAATGAAGTTACTTTAGTAAGACGTGATACAAGTGAAAAAATAAATGTAAAAGTTGATGAAGTAAATGCTAAAGTAAAAGAATTGCTTAACGATATTCAAAATAGTCTATATAATAAGGCACTTGAAAATCAAAAGAATAAAACATTCTATGCTAAAACATTAAAAGATGTTGAAGATATTATGAATAAGCAACCAGGATTTGTACATGCTCATTGGTGTGGAAATACTGAATGTGAGCTTAAAATGAAAGAAATAAAAGGTACAAAATCAAGATGTATATTAGAATCAAAAGACTATGAAAATGAAAAATGTGTAGTATGTGAAAAAGATGCTAAACATGAAGTAGTTTGGGGAATTCAATATTAATGTAAAGTAACATACTTTTAATATATCTATCACAAATCTTTCACAATCGCCAGATATAATTGAAACATAAGGTAGGTGAAGCGTATAGATATAGAAAAGTAAAAGTAAAAAAAAGAACAAAAATATTTAACGAATGATAATGTTAACAAAGCACCATTTTGGTGCTTTTTTTTTAACGATAAAACAATTTTTAGTGAAAAAAATGGTAAAAGTGGCAAAAAAATTCAATGAAAATAATTTAAAATTATATATAAAACAAGAAAATATAAGAAAAACAACCAAATTATGCATAAAATTGGTTGACAAACACATATTATTACTATATAATCATACTTGTTGAAAAAGAAAGAAAGAGATCCACTCTTCACCAGATGTAAAAGTACATTGGTAAAAAGCTTATTTATTAAAAATGTAAATATTCTTTTTAAGTGGACTCTCAAGTTCACTTTTTTAAATGTAATATGGAGGTGTTAGCAATAGCTAAGCAAAATAATGAAGTTCAAATTAATGAACAAATAACTTTTCAAAACGTAATGGTAATCGGACCAAATGGAGAAAAAATGGGTGTTAAAAATATTAATGATGCGTTAACATTATCAAAATATGCAGGGCTTGATTTAGTACTTTTAAATAATGATCCAAAAAATCCTGTTTGTAAAATAATTGATTACAATAAGTTTCGTTATGAGAAACAAAAAAGAGAAAAAGAAGCTAAGAAGAAACAAAGAGAACAAAATCTTGAAACTAAAGAATATAGACTTAGTGTTTCAATAGATGTAGGAGACTTTGAAACTAAGCTTCGTAATGCGAAAGCATATATTGAAAAAGGACATAAAATCAAAGTATCTGTTAGATTTAAAGGTAGACAACTTGCTCATCCAGAACTTGGACGTGATGTAATAATGAAATTCGCAAGTAAACTTGATGATGTAGCAGTTATTGAACAAATGCCTAAATTAGAAGGAAGAAGTATGCAACTATTCCTAGCACCAAAAAAATAGAAAGGAAAGATGTAAATTATGCCAAAGATGAAATCACATGGTGGAATTAGTAAAAAAATTAATGTAAGAAATTCTGGTTCAACTAAAATTGGACACGTTGGAGCAAATCATAACAGTGGTAAAAAGAACACTGACTTCAATAGAAAATCAAGAAAGGGTTCTGTACTTAGTAGTGGAGACGCTAAAAGATACAGAGGACTAGTTAAGTAAGGAGGAGTTAAGAAATGACAAGAGTTAAAGGTGGAATTGTTTCTAAAAATAGAAGAAGAAAAGTATTAAAAAGAGCTAAAGGTTATTTTGGAAGCAAACATAGATTATATAAGACTGCTCAAGAACAATTATTCCATAGTGGAGCTTATAGTTACAACGATAGAAAGAAAAGAGCTAACGACTTTAGAAAATTATGGATTACAAGAATTAATGCTGCATGTAGAGCAAATGATATAGTATATTCTAAATTCATTAATGGACTTAAGAAAGCTAATATTGAAATTAATAGAAAAATGCTTAGCGAACTTGCTATATTCGCACCAGAAGAATTCTCTAAATTAGTTAAATTATCTAAAGATGCTTTAGAAGGAAAAGTAACTAAAGAAAGTAAAGAAGTTAAAGAAGTAGCAGCTAAAGTAGAAAAGAAAGTTGAAGAAGCTGTAGATTATGCTAAATTAACTGTTGCTGAATTAAAGTCTTTATGTAAAGAAAAAGGAATTGAAGTTCTATCAACAATGAAGAAAAACGACTTAGTTGAAGCATTAAAGAAATAATTAAGTAATTATTAAGTATCCATATCATAATGGATACTTTTTGATTGATAAATTTCTAATTATACTTTATAATATAAGTGAAAAAAGAAGGAATTAAGATGTATAAAAGAATAGATCCATTTTTATATAATACTCCATCTTTAGATATACATGGTTATGATAGATATGGAGCAGTTGCTTTAATAAGAAACTTCATTGATAATATGGAAAGAATAGAAAGTAAAAAAATAAGAATTGTTCATGGACATGGAGAAGGAATATTAAAAGAAGCAACACATGAATATTTAAAACATGATAAACGTGTTCTTGAATATAAATTAAATATATATAATGATGGTGAAACAATAGTTATACTTAAGTAGGTGAGTTTATGCAGCAATATTTTGGAATATCTAAAAAAGATAATAATATAATGCTTAATACTAATGATTTAAATCATATAAAGAATGTTATGAGAATGAAAGAAAATGATAAAGTAATAGTTGTATATGGTGATAAAAGTTATATATGTTCTCTTAATAAAGATTTAATGAGTGCTAGTATTAATGAAATATTTAAAGAATATAAAGAAAAAAATAATTTTAGAGTATATGTTCCACTATTAAGTGAAGAAAAAATGAGCTTTATATTGCAACATGGTACTGAACTTGGTATAACAGAGTTTGTAGTAGTGATGTATAGTCATTGTAAATATAAATTACCTAAGAAAGACTTTGATAAGAAACTTCAAAGATGGAATAAAATACTGAAAGAAGCGACTGAACAAAGTTATAGATTAGTAAAGCCAACACTAGGAAATATCATAGAAATAAAAGATGTCAAAGGGGACGCAAGTGTAAATATATTGTGTTCACTTGACAAAAACAATGTAAAACGCTTAACAGACGTATTAACACTTTCTAATTGTAGTGATACAATGAATATAGTATTTGGGCCGGAAGGCGGTTTATCAAATATTGAAGAAGATATATTGGTGGAAAAAGGTTATACTAAAACATCTTTAGGTGATGATATCTTAAGAACAGAAACAGTACCACTAATGATAGCTTCAGTAAAAAAATATTTAGAAGGATAGTGGTAATAATAATGAAAGAGTTTGATAATTTTTTAGAAGCATTTATGACAGGAGATTATTTTTTAATATTTTTAATATTAATGTTAATTATATTAGTTGTGCTTGTTTTAGCACTTGTTAAAACACGTAATGATTACATGGAAGTAATAACAAGAGAAGAAAAGAAATTAGATTCTCCAGACTTTCTAGAAGATTTAACATCATTAAAGACTAGTATGAAGGATGAAGAAGAAAAAGATATATTTGAAAGTATTAAAGAAGATTCACATGAAGAAGATTTATTCGAAAGTCTAAAAGCAGATACAAAAGAAGATACTATTGATGAAAATAAGCCATTAATTAAACAAATAGATGTTCCTAATGTAATGACTTATGATAAAGTTATAGATGAATATGAAGATAGTGAAGAATCAAATGCTGTTATTTCTACAGAAGAACTTGAAAAAGTTACTAGAGATAGAATGGATACTTTAGGACTTAATGATAATCAAGCAGCAATAGCTAAATATGAAGAAGAACAAGAAAAGAAAGCAATAATCAGCTATGAACAACTTCTAAAGAATGCATCAAATATCACATTATCATATAAGAAAGAGAATAATGAAAAGGGTTGTCCAAAAATAAATAAAATAGAAGTTAAAGAGAAAGAGGTAACTCAAGCAATAAGTTATTTAGAAGAAGAAGAATTCTTAAAAATACTTAAAGAGTTTAGATTGTCGTTATAATGAAAACATTTTTAATAAAAACACTAGGATGCAAAGTTAATTCTTATGAAAGTGAATTTATAAGAACAATTATGCTAAATGATGGATATGAAGAAGTAAATGAAAATGCTGATATTTGTATAGTTAACACTTGTACTGTTACAAATACAGCTGATAATAAAAGTAAACAAATAATAAATAATATAAGAAAAAATAATCCAGAAGCAATAGTAGTTGCTTGTGGATGTTTTTGTGAGTTTAGACAAGATAATATTGATAACTTAATCAATGCTGAAATAATAATTGGTAATAAAAATAAAAGTAAGATTACTAAATATATTAAGGAATATGAACGTACTCATGAAAGAATAATAGAATTTTATGATATGAGTGAAGTTGATTTTGAAGATATGGAAATTAAGAAATATGAGCATCATCATAGAGCATTCATTAAGATTGAAGATGGATGTAATAATTTTTGTAGTTACTGTATTATTCCTTATGTAAGAGGTAGAGTAAGAAGCAAAGAATTTAATAAATGTATTATTGAAGTACAAGATTTAGCATTATCTGGTCATAAAGAAATAGTTTTATCAGGCATACATACAGGTCAATATAATAGTGATAATAAGAGACTTGCTGACTTAATTAATGAAATTAGTAAGATAGATGAAATAAAAAGAATAAGACTTTCATCAGTAGAAATAGTAGAACTTGATGAAAAAATGATGGATATAATTAAAAATAATGATAAATTTGTATCTCACTTACATATTCCACTTCAAGCAGGATCAGACCATATACTTAAACTTATGAATAGAAGATATGATAAAGAATATTTTATGAATAAAGTAAAAGAAATAAGAAGTTTAAGAAAAGATATATCATTATCTACTGATGTTATTGTTGGATTTCCTGGTGAAACAGAAGAAGACTTTAATGAAACAATGGAGTTTTGTAAAGAAATAGGATTTTCTAAAATACATGTGTTTCCATATTCTGATAGGAATGGTACTGTTGCTTCAAGAATGAAAGACCACATAGATAGAACGATTATTAAAGATAGAGCAAGAAAGCTAATAACACTTTCAAATGAACTAGAAAAAGAATATTTTGAAAAATTTATTGATAGGGAAGAAGACGTTCTTATTGAAGAATATAAAGATGGTTATTTCCATGGATTTACAAGTAATTATATTCCAGTTAAACTAAAAGGTAATTATGAAATAAATAGTTTAATTAATATAAAACTTACTAAAGAAAATATAAATTTTGATTTAAATCAGTAAAAAATGATTAATTTGCACTTGAACTAAATAAATATTTATGATATATTATTAGCGTTGGTGCGAAATGGCGATGTAGCTCAGTTGGCTAGAGCATCTGGTTCATACCCAGAGGGTCGAGGGTTCGAATCCCCCCGTCGCTACCAAATTTAAAGATAATAGATAGAAATATCTATTTTTTTATTGTATTTTTTTTTCTAAATAAAAAATATGAGTTACCAGTACAGCCAAAACCTACGCCTGAAATTATGAGTAATAATGACGCTAAGTAAATAAGACTATTTTAAATAGTCTTTTATTTTTCTTCAAATGGTGTTAAAATACTCATAAGAAAGAAGTGATATTATGAAAATAATTAGTAATGGAGAATTGTATGTAAAAAGAAGCGATATAGAGTTTCTATCACATTATGATTCTACTTTTCCACTTGATCTTGCATTAGAACATTTAATGGATATACAAGAAAATAAATATATAAGAATAACTAACCAAAATCAAATAGATTATTTATTATCACAAAGTGATGTTCTTGATTTCAATCTTTTTCAATGTAGAAGACCTGAAGATATTAAATTAATGATATTAAAAATAAAAATGAAACTATATGAAGAAAGTGAAAGTAATACTGAAAAAATGACTCCTGAAGAATTTAGGGCATCACAAATAGAAGCGTATAAAAATAAAATGAGAATAGAATATTTAATATCGCAATTAAAAGAGATACTAGCATATAAAAAGGGATTAAATAGGGATATTTATCCTGATATTCCAAATCCTTTATATACTGGTGTAACAAATGGTGAAATAACATCAGGGATATCAATTAAACATGGAAATATAGTTTTCTATAAAGAAAATGGTGAAGAAATAACAAGAGAAGATATAGACAATGAATTCTATAATCACGCAGTAAATATTGTTAAAAGAGACATAAGAAAACAAAATGAAAATGATGAAACTGAGCTTGTAGAAGTACAAAGTGATAATAAAAAATATCTTGTTCTTGAATCAAAAACACTAAGATGTAACTCACCAAAAACATTAAAATTAATAGATAAAAGAGAGAGTAATCAGTAAAATGATTACTTTTTAAATTGAAAGACTACAAAAACAATAATAAATATGTTAAAATGTATAAGGAGGATTGTATGGATAAAGTAACAATTATAATAACTGGAATATTTGTATTTTGTATAATACTTTTATATATATTAACAATAATAATTAAAAATAAGAAAAAGAAAGAGATACTATCTAATATAGATAGGTTAACTACAGAGAAGAATTTAATAATATCTTCATCATTAATTACTGAGTTTGGTAAAGCAAATAAACTTATTAATAATAAAAAAATTGCAAGTGAAGTAGAAGAGTGGAAAAAGAGATTTGATGAAATTGAAAAAACAGACATGCCAAAATTAACAGATAAGTTAATTGAAGTAGAAAGTTATATGCTTGAAAAAAACTATGCAGAAGCACATAGAAGTCTTAATAAAGCAGAAAAAAGTATATTTCTTGTTAAAGCAAAATCAATAAAACTATTAAATGAAATAAAAGAGCTTACTGAAAGTGAAGAAAGAAATAGAGAAGCAATAACAAAATTAAAAAGTGTTTATAGAGAAGTTATATTCAAATATAATAAAAATAAAAATGATTATATGGATGTATCATCAAGAATTGAATTACAATTCGAAAATATAGACAAACTATTTAGTGCTTTTGAAGTTGCAGTTCAAAACAGTGAATATGATGAACTTGGTAAAATTGTTAAAGTACTTGATGATATGATTCATAACATAAGTATAGTTATAGAAGAAGCACCAACCATAGTAATGATGGCAACAATGATACTTCCTAAAAAGATGAAAGATATAAAAAGTGTATCTAATAAAATGATTAGAGAAGGATATAATCTTGAATACTTAAATATAGATTATAATATAGAAGAAACAAATAAGAAGATTGCTGAAATAATGGATAAATTATATGTTCTTAATCTTCAAGATTCTATATTTGATTTAAAAACATTACTTGATTATTATGAAACATTGTATAGTGATTTTGATGCTGAAAAAAGAGGCAAGAAAGAATATGAAAGAGGACTTATTAATATAAATGAAAGAATAAGTAAAGTAAGTTCTATAATAAGAAATTTATATGCAGAAATTGATAATATAAAAGATACTTATGATTTAAGTGATGATGAAATTAAAGTAATAGATGAAATTAATAAAGAATTAATTGCTGTTAAAGATAGTTTTAAACTTGTTAAAGATAGAACTCTTATTAAAGTAATGCCATATTCAAAATTAAGTAGTGAAATAGAAATGGTTGCTGTGTCTTTATCAAAAGTAGAAGATAAACTTGAAACAACACTTAAGAATTTAGGTAGTCTTAAAGAAGATGAAGCAAGAGCGAGAGATCAATTAAGTGAAATTAAAACAATAATTAATAACTCAAAATATAAAATTAAAGATTATAATTTACCAGTTATACCTGATAAATTCTATATAGAATTAAAAGAAGCACATGATGCGATAAAAGAAATAGTAAAAGAAATAGATAAGAAACCAATATCAATAAAAACATTAAATTTAAGAGTAGATACTGCAAGAGATTTATCATTAAAACTATATCAAACAGCGGACTCTATGGTGAATACAGCGGCTATGGCTGAAATGGCTATAGTATATGGAAATAGATATAGAAGTAGTAATACAGAAGTAGAAATGGGATTAATATCTGCCTCTAAAGCATTTTATAAAGGAGACTATAAAAACTCATTAGAAATAGTATTAAATACACTTAATATTGTTGAACCTGGAATACATAAAAAACTTCTTAGTAAAATGGAAAAAGAGGTGTAAAAATGGCAAAAAAGAAAAGAGAAAAAACTAGTAAAAAAGGATTTGCTTATGCTAAAGAATTAGAAGGATTAATATTGATTTTAGTGTCAATTACAGGACTTGGTAACTTTGGAATAGTAGGCTCACTTATGAAAAAATTTGCTATATTCTTATTTGGAACATGGTATACACTAGGACTTGCTTTAGCACTCGTTCTTGGAGTATATTTAATTGTTAAAAGAGGTAAACCAAACTATTTAAGTGGAAGAATGATAGGCATATATGCTATAGTTTTAGCATTATTATTATTTTCACATACAAAATATATTTCTACTAATAAATTAAGTGCAAGAGATATATTTACGACTACATTTGATAATATAAGTGCATCTTATGAACAAGAAAGTGAAATAAGAAATACAGGTGGTGGTATTATAGGTGCTGCATCAAGTTGGGCATTTGTATCACTATTTGATGTAGAAGGAACAAGTATAGTAATAGTAATAATATCTTTATTCGGACTTATAATGTTGTTTGAAATGAATCTATCTGATTTATGTAGTTCGGTAGCGAGTTCATTTAGAAATATGAAAGAAAATAAAGAAGAGAAGAAACAAAGAATTCAAGAAGAAAAGCAAAGTAGAATTAAAGATATTCCTGATGATGAAGATGATAAACCTATTGATAAAAGAGTAGTTATTACAAGTGTTGAAGATTTAAAACCTGCACTTCATAAAGAAGAAGCACCTGTAATGGCAGCAACAAAAGAAAATGATAATAAAGTAATAGAAGGTATAGCGGATGCAAAACCATATAAAAAGCCTTCTATTCAATTATTAAATCCAACTAAGAATAAAGGTAAAGCTAATTCAACTGAAACTATAAATTCTAATACAAGAATATTAGAAAGAACATTTATTGATTATGGAATTAAGGCTAAAGTAATTGAGGTACATGTAGGACCTGCAGTAACTCAATATGAAATGGAATTAGAACGTGGTACTAAAGTTAATAAGGTACTTAGCATTTCAAGAGAAATAGCATTAGCACTTGCGGCTAAAGAAGTTAGAATAGAAGCACCAATACCTGGTAAAAATACAGTTGGTGTAGAAATACCTAATCAAACAATAATGGCTGTATCAATGAGAGAAATAATGGAAGATTTAGAACGTAATCCTAAATATAAAGATTCTAAACTTGCAGCACCTCTTGGTAGAGACATTATGGGAAATGTTAAATGTGTTGAAATAAATAAAACTCCACATATGTTAGTTGCTGGTGCTACTGGTAGTGGTAAATCAGTATGTATAAATAATATAATCCTAGCAATACTTATGAGAGCGACACCAGATGAAGTAAAGATGGTACTTGTTGATCCTAAAAAAGTAGAATTTAATGTATATGAAGGAATACCACATTTACTTACACCAGTTGTTACAGACCCTAAAAAAGCATCCGCAGCACTACAAAAGATAGTTGTTGAAATGGATGATAGATATGAAACATTTAAAAATAGTGGAACTAAAAATATTCAAACATATAATGATTATGTAGAAAAAGAACTTAAAAAGAATCCAAATTGTGGACTTACTAAAATGCCATTTATATTAGTAGTTATAGATGAACTTGCTGATTTAATGTTAGTTGCTGCTAAAGAAGTTGAAGAATCAATAATGAGAATCACACAACTTGCAAGAGCTGCTGGAATACATTTAATTGTCGCAACACAAAGACCATCTACTGATATAATCACAGGTGTTGTTAAATCAAATATACCAACTCGTATATCATTTGCAGTTTCTTCAAGTATAGATTCAAGAACAATACTTGATATGGTTGGAGCAGAGAAATTACTTGGTAAAGGTGATATGCTTTATAAACCAATGGATGATAATACTCCTACAAGAATTCAAGGTAGTTTTGTAAGTGATGATGAAATAGAAAGAGTTGTAAATTTCGTAAAAGAAAATTGTAATCCACCAAAATATAATGAAAAATTCACAAATTTAGATTCAGCATCTAGTAGTGAGGGAAATTACAGTGGAGATGCTTCCGGTAATGGTGGTGGAGTTAAAGATGTTCTTTATGATGAAATATTAAATTATGCGATTCGTATGGGTCAAATAAGTGCATCATTAATTCAAAGAAAGTATTCAATTGGTTATAATAGAGCCGCTAGAATAATGGATCAGTTTGAAGAACAAGGAATAGTTGGTCCAGCAAAAGGTTCTAAACCAAGAGATGTACTTGTAAAATTAGAATCACAAAATGAAGGAGAATAATTATGGGAACAGTACATATAGAAGCAGAAAAAGGTGAGATCGCTAAAAGAGTATTAATGCCAGGAGATCCAAATAGAGCAAAGTATATTGCAGAAAAATATTTAGAAAATCCTGTATTAGTAAATCAATTAAGAGGTGAACTTGCATTTACTGGTAAATATAAAGGAGTAGATGTAACAATATTCTCAAGTGGTATGGGAATAGGTAGTATGGGAATCTATAGTTATGAATTATTTAACTATTATGATGTGGATTCAATTATTAGAATAGGTACAGCAGGTAGTTATACAACTGACTTCAAGATATTTGATATACTTGTTGCTGATTCAGCATATTCTAAAACTGATTTTGATGAAGAAGCAGGTAGAGAAGATATTGAAATTATAAATTCATCATTTGAACTTAATAGTGCGATTATGGATACAGCAGCACTTAAAAGAATAAATGCACGTTTAGGACGTGTTCATACTACTGAAGCATTTTATACAGATAATAAAGATTATTCTAAATTTATAAATCTTGGATGTAAAGCAGTAGAAATGGAAACATATGCATTACTTTATAACGCTAAAAAGTTTCTTAAAAAGGCAACAGCTATACTTACAATAAGTGATAGCTTAATTACACATGAAGAAATAGATCCAAAAGCACGTGAACAAAAACTAGATGAAATGATATTATTAGCATTAGAATCTATAATAAAAAAATAAAAATATAACATAATAATAAAGAAGATTCACATCTTCTTTTTATGCTTAATCGGAGGAACAAATGGAATACAAAAAAATACAAAATAAAGAATATACACTACACTTAATAAATTCAAATAGATTTAAAACAATAAATGTAGTAGTATTTCTAACAAAAAAATTTAATAAAGATGACATTACATATGGTGGAATGCTAAGTAGTAATCTAGTTTATACATCAAAAAAATATAATACTAAAAATAAAATAGCAATAATAGGTGAAGAACTATATGGAGCAAATATAACTGCTTCTTTTGGTATATCAGGCAATACTGAATCATTTATTTTTTCACTAGAATTTCTAAATCCAAAATATACAGAAGATAAATATATGAATGATACATTAGATTTCTTGTGTGAAGTATTATTTAATCCAAATGTGAAAGATAATAAATTTGATGAAACATACTTTAATCTTATAAAGAAAGATGTCATAACAAAATGTAAATCAGTAAAAGATAATCCAGGTCTTTATGCTAGTATAGAATATGCTAAAATAATGTATAATGGAACACCTTCTTCTTATAGTACTATTCCAAATATAGAAGAAGTAGAAAAAGTTACACCAGAAAAACTATATAAAAAATATGCTGAATTATTTAATGGAAACTATAAAATTGATATAGTCATTAATGGTGAAATAGATGATAAGATTATAGGAATAATAGAAAACAAATTCAAGAATGTTAAAGGAAGTAATAAGAAACTATCATTTAAAATAGAACATACTTATGATAAAAAAGTTATAGAGAAAGTAGACACTCTTCCATTTAATCAATCTAAATTATATGTAGGATATAGATTAAATGATCTTACTTATCATGAACTTAATCATGTTTTAAGAGTATATAATGCAATACTTGGTACAATGAATGATTCATTATTATTTAATATAGTAAGAGAAGAACATTCACTATGTTATACAGTAGGTTCTTATTATTCAAAATATAATCCATCACTTACAATATATGCTGGTATAAATAAAGTTAATTATGAAGAAAGTGTTAAATTAATAAAAGAATGTGTTAACTTAATGAGTGATAAAGCTACTGTAGAAAGATTATTTGATTCATCATTAAAAACAATAAATACATATTTAAATAATTATTATGATGATGTAACATCTCAAATAAATGAATACTATAAGAAAGAATTCGAAGAAACAGAATCAGTAGAAGAATTAAGAAGTAATATAAATAAAGTTACTATTGATGAAGTTATTAATCTAAATAAAAAAATATCACTTAGTACAATATATCTATTAAGAGGTGAGTTATGAAAAAGAAAACATTTGAAAGAGTAAATGAATCACTTTATACTGAAAAATTAGATAATGGAATAGAAGTATATCTATATAAGACAGATAAAACAAAGAATTTTTATATATCTATTTCAGTTAAATATGGAGCGAGTGTTACAAAATATAAAATAAATGATAAAGTAACAGAAATAATCCCAGGAAGTGCTCACTTCTTAGAACATAAAGTAATGGCTTTATCAGAGAATAAAGAAATATCAAGAAGAATAAATGAACTTGGTAGTCTTGCGAATGCATGGACTAGTTATAATGGTACTAATTATAATATTTTTGGAAGTATAAATATAAAAGAAAACTTAAAATTACTTTTAGATATATTTTATAATACTGATATAAATCCTAAAAATGTAGAAGAAGAAAAAGGTATTATCGGTGAAGAAATAGATATGTATAAAGATAAAATAAATAGTTATATGATGAGTGAACTATTTAAAAATCTATTTACAAATTCATATGTAAGAAATACTGTCGTAGGTGAGAGAAGTGATATTGCTAAAATTACTTCAAAAGGATTAAACAAGATATATAAAGACTTCTATGTACCTAATAATACATTTATAATCGTATGTGGTAACTTTGATGAAAATGATATTATGGATACTATAAAAGAATATATGAATAAGTTAAATCTAAAGCCAAAGAAATTGCCTAAGGTTATCAAAGCAAAAGATAAAGATATTGTTAAAGTACCATATCAAGAGATAAAGAAAGATATAAATGATGAAAGAGTTAAATATGCGATAAAGATAAATAAAAAGAAATTTGATATCAAAAATAATAAAGATTTATCAGCATATCTAAATATTATTTTAGGCGCAAACTTTTCACCAACATCATCACTATATGAAAAATATAAGAATGAAGATATAGTAACAAGTTTAAGTTATTCAGTAAATATAATTGATAATTATGTAGTACTTATTTTAAAAGCATTTACTAAAGATGCAAGTAGATTCTTAAATGAAATACAAAGTGATATTAAGAATCTATCACTTACAAAAGAAGTATTTGAAAGAAAGAAAAAAAGATATTTAAAGAATTATATTTTAGATTTTGATAATATAGAAGATGTTGAATATATAATTTCTTATGCATTAATGGTAGATAACAAGATAGATTATAATGATTATACTAAAATAATAGAACTTGATTATAATAAAGCATTATATGTATTAAAAAATATAAATAGTGATAATACTTCGGTAATTAAAACAATAAAATAGCCTTGTCATTTGACAAGACTTTTTAAATGAAATGTTTTTCATTTTTAATACCCTAGAAATGTATGGAAAATAGAAAATGCATCAGGTATTGGAGAAGTAGGAAATCTAGTATGTGTAGACATTATGAAAATGTTTATCAAAGTAAAAGATAATGTTATTACTGATGTAAAATTCAAAACATTTGGTTGTGGAGTAGCTATCGCAACAAGCAGTATATCAACTGAAATGATAATTGGTAAAACATTAGAAGGTTCACTTTTAGCAGAAGAAGCAATACATTTAGCAATCGCAGATTACTATAGAAAAGAAGGTAAGATGACTGAAGAAGAAATTAAAAAGAAATGTAATTTAAAAGAGCATTCAGCATCTTGTCATCTACATAATTAGTGTTAGTAAATAAAAAGTTTACAATCTATATAAAATTATGATAAACTATTGTTAGTGAAGCACCTGACCCCTGTAGGCTAGGTATCACATTGATTGTATTTACCTAACTACAAAGTGAGTTAGGTGATTTTTTTAATTCATAAAAATTAAAGAAATTATTATAAAAAGTAATACGAATATAATAACAAGTAAAAAACTTATTAAGAAATCTTTCTTACTCATATAACATCACCTCCATTATATCTTCTGAATACAGAAAATTAATATTGGTGACACCTAGCCTCAGGTACTTCGAATGATAAAGTATCATATATGAAAAAGTAATGCAAATAGGTAAAATTTAATTTTGAAGTAGTTTTTTATACTGAAAATCAAATTATTCTCTAGAAAAAAAATAAATTATTGACTACATTTAAGAATACAAAATTCAATTTTAGGCAAAAATAAAAATTATTGATAAATATTACATTAAAACACTAGACAATAGTGCTCTTTATATGTTTATTTATTTTGAATAATATAGTATAATTAAGTCGGTGAAGTGAATGGAAAAGATAGAATTCAAAACTGTAGAGGAACTATATAAAAGAGTATCACCTGCTTTATATTCAAAACTTAAAGAGATTAAAAGAATGGGTTACACATTAGTAACAGAAAAAGATATATGGAATTATTTAGTTGATAATGATTGGAAAAATAGAACTAATTTAGAATTATACGATTTAATTAGTGATATTATGAATGCTGATAATTATAAAATAAATTTATATGTTACAGATAAACTTTCAAGAATGAAAAGTAAACTAGATAAAACAAATAATACAGATATACTTTAGGAGGAAATAAAAATGAAAAAAATATTAAAACCAATAGTGATAACATTTCTTATATTAGTGGGATGTATATTATTAATAAAGCCTACATTAAAAGGTATTCATTATGGAATAGATTTACAAGGTGGATTTGAAATACTATATAATATTGAACCTTTAAAAAAAGGAGATACAGTAACTGAAGATGATTTAGATAAAACATATAAGGCAATTGTAAATAGAATAGATACTCTTGGTGTTAGTGAACCAGTTATTAGTTTTGAAGGAAATGATTTAATTAGAATACAACTTCCAGGTCTTAAGAATGAAGAAGAAGCAAGGCAAAGAATAGGTACAACAGCTGTACTTTCAATGAGGGACACTGAAGACAATTTATTACTTTCTAGTGATGTATTTGGTCGTGGTGGAGCAACTCTTGAACAAAATTCTAAGACATTTCAATATCAAGTTAAATTAGATATAAAAGATACTGAAAAGTTTTATGAAATAACTAAAAAAATATCAAAGAAACCTAATGGAGAAAATCTAATTGTAATATGGCTTGATTTTGTTGAAGGATTAGATTCATATGAAAATGAAAAAACAACTTGTGGTAAAGATGCTAATATGAAATGTATATCAAGTGCTTATGTAAATGAAGCACTTAATAGTAATAGTGTTGTTATTGAAGGAAGTTTTACTAAAGAAGAAGCACAAAACTTAGTTGATTTAATAAATAGTGGTAGTCTTCCAACTAAATTAACTGAAGAAGCTACTCCTAAAAGTGTTTCACCATCATTTGGTAGTGACACTATTAAGAAAACAGGTATTGCTGGTATTATAACATTTGCATTAATAACGGTAATATTAGTTGTAAAATATAGATTAAGTGGTATTGTTGCTAGTGTATGTTTATTTGCATATGCATTACTTGTATTTGTAGTATTTAATCTAGTAGGTGGAGTTCTTACACTAACAGGTATAGCTGCACTTGTTCTTGGAATAGGTATGGCAGTAGATTCAATAATCATATCTAATAGTAGAGTACATGATGAATTACTTAAAGGTAAAAAACTTAGAGAAGCATTTAAAGATGGAAATAAAAATAGTTTAGGAGCAATAATTGATGCTAATATAACAACATTTATCGCTGGAGTAGTACTTTATATATTTGGTGAGTCATCAGTAAAAGGATTTGCTACTATGCTTATTATAACAATATTTGTAACAGTATTATGTACTGTAATATTATATAGAGTGTTACTAGAACTATTTGTTAATTCAAAGGTATTTAATAGTAAAGAAAAATTATTATTTGGAATATCTAAAGAGCCAAAACAAAAAGACTATGTTAAATTTGGTAAAGTGCCAACAATAGTGTCACTCGTGGTAATAGTAGTTGGAATAATATTTGCGTGTGTTCGTGGATTTAATTTTGGAGTAGATTTTACAGGTGGAACAAATATAAATATATCTTCAAGTAATGATATAGATTTTAATAAAGTAACAGAACTTGTAAGAAAGTATGATATACGTGATTATGATTATTATATGGGAACTAAAAAAGAAGGATTTATTAAACTTAATGATATATTAGATGATGAAACTAGTATAAAAGTAAAGAAAGAATTTGAAAAATTAGGATATACAACATCTAGTAGTGAAATAAGTACACTAGTTACTAAAAATTTAACAAGTAATGCAGTTAAATCATTAATATATTCATTAATCGCAATAATTATATATGTAGCAATAAGATTTAATATGAACTTTGCTGTAACAGGAATACTTATGCTTATACATGATGTACTCGTAATACTATCTATATTTGCTATATTCTATATACCTGTAGATTTTATAATAGTTGCATCCCTTCTTACAATAATAGGTTATTCAATAAATGATACAATAGTTGTATTTGATAGAATAAGAGAAAATAGAAAGAAATTATATAATAATAGAAAAGAACTTACTGATGAAGAGATAAATAATTTAGTAAATGTTAGTTCATCGAATACATTTAATAGAAATATATGGACAAGTATTACAACAATAATTGCAGTAGTAACTCTTATATGCGTAGGACTTAATGATATATATACATTTAATATATCAGTATTAATTGGTCTAATTGCTGGTACTATTAGTTCACTTTTGATAGGCCCAAGATTATGGATAAGATTTGAAAAAAGAACTATGCATAAAAAAGATGATGACGATGAAGAGGAAGAAGAACTTAAAATAAAAGGTATAAATATATAGAAAAATAGGGAAGTGAAATTATTAAAAACCATAGTTATGAAGAATTAGTTGATTTATTAAAATCATATATGGATATTGAATATGTTGATTTTATAAATGAATATTATGAGCAAGCTAAAATAGTATATAGCGATATGAAAAGAGAGACTGGTGAAGATTATATTCTTCACCCTATAAATGTTGCTTATATACTTGCTGAACTTAAGATGGATCCTGTTACTATAGGATGTGCTTTAATACATGAAGCAATAACGCTTAATAAAATGACTTATGAAGAAATAGAAGAAATGTTTGGTAGTGAAAGTGCCATTATAGTTTCTTCTGTAACAAAAATAAGTAATTTAAAACAAACATTTAAGATTAATAATCCAGAAAAATATAGAAGAATAATAGTCGGACTATCAGAGAATCCTGCTACATTATTTATTAAATTTGCTGATAGATTACATAATCTTAGAACATTAAAAGTACATGATAAAGAACATCAAAAATATATAGTAGATGAGACACAAAATATTTATATACCTATCGCACATAGACTTGGTATGAAAAAAATGAAAAGTGAAATGGAAGATTTATGTCTTCAATACACTGATCCTGATGGATATAATAAAGTCCTTGATAAAATTAATTCATCTAAAACTGAACTTGAAAAATCACTTGCTAGAATGAAATATGAAATAATGCAGTTACTTGATAATCATAATATTAAGTATCAAATGTTATCAAGAGTTAAATCAGTAAGAGGTATTTATAATAAACTTAAGGCAGGTAAAACATGGAATAATATATATGATTTACTTGGTATAAGAGTACTTGTTGATAATGTTGAAGATTGCTATAGAGTTATAGGTCTTGTTCAATCTAAGTATCCTCCTGTACCAAATAGATTTAAAGATTATATAGCTAATCCAAAGCCAAATTTATATCAAAGCTTACACACAACTGTTTTTGGCGAAGATAAAAGAATATATGAAGTGCAAGTAAGAACTTATGAAATGGATGAAATTGCTGAAAAAGGTGTAGCTTCTCACTGGAGCTATAAAGAGAAGATAGATGGTTCAGTTAAGAATAATTTAGATCATATTTTGGAACAATTTAGAGTTTTAGTTGAAGTAAATGATATAGAAAAGAATATGAAGTTCTTTAGTAATATAAAAGATGAACTTAAAAGAAATGAAATATATGTGTACACACCTAAAGGTGATATTATAGAGTTGCCTGCTGGTGCTACTCCAATAGATTTTGCATATAAAATACATAGTGAAGTAGGTAATACAACTACTGGTGCTCTTGTTAATAATAAAATGGTTAAATTAAACTATGAACTTAAAGAGGGGGATATGGTTGAGTTAATAACTCAAAAAGGCCATGCTCCATCTAAGGGATGGTTAAAGATAGTTAAAACAGAGGCAGCTAAATCAAGAATAAAATCTTATTTCTATAAAAAAGAGAGAGAAAAATATATTGCACTTGGTCATGAAATGCTTAATAATGAATGTAAAAAAAGAAATGCTGATATTAATGACATTATTACAGATGAAAATATTGAAAAGCTTAATAATAGTTTAGGTACTAAAGATTTAGATGATATATATTTTGGTATATCTACTCTTAAATATTTACCATCATCTATACTTAGTAGACTTGAAGTACATGAACCTAAAAAGAAAGCACTTACTATTAATAAAAATAATAATAAGAATGGCAATGGAATAATTATCGCTGGTTCTAATGACATATTAAGTAGTCTTGCTACTTGTTGTAATCCAGTTTATGGAGAAGATATAGTTGGTTATATTACAAAAGGCTATGGAGTTAAAATACATTCTAAAAATTGCCCTAATGTTGACTTAAGTAGTGAAAGATTGATAGATGCAGAGTGGAGCGATAATATAGAAAATAGATACACAGCTAAACTAAAAGTATATATTAGTGATGTAAATGATATATTAGTTCAAATAGTAACTTTATCAACTAAAGATTCAATCATTATAGACTCAATAAATCTAATAAATAGAAATAAAGAATTATTTTATAATATAACATGTAAAGTAAAAAATATAAGTGACTTACATAAATTCATAGATGAAGTTAAAGGCATTAGTTCAGTAACATCAGTAGAAAGGATATTTATATAATGAAAGTAGTATTACAAAGAAGTAAGCAAAGTAAAGTAACAATTGATGGTAAAATAAATGGTAAAATTGACCATGGCTATGTAGCACTAGTTAGTTTTACTAATGGTGATAATATAGAAATAATAGATAAAATGATTAAAAAGATTATAAATTTAAGAGTGTTTACAGATGAAAATGATAAAATGAATCTAAGTATTTTAGATACTAAAGGAAGCATTCTTAGTATAAGTCAATTTACATTATATGCAGATACTACTAAAGGAAATAGACCATCTTTTATAAATGCACTTAATCCTACTGAAGCAACTAAGCTATATGACATCTTTAATCAAAAGTTAAGTGAATTTGTTCATGTAGAAACAGGTATATTTGGTGCAGATATGAAGGTTGAAATATATAATGATGGACCTGTTACAATAATACTTGATAGTCATGAATTATTTAAAAAATAATAATTATATTTAAAGTTAACGATTAGTTTCGTTAACTTTTTATTATTCGATTGTTTTATGTCAAAATTGTGATATAATTTAATATATATAATAGAAGGAGGAAGTTATGGAAGGTAAAAAAAGAACTATAATTATCGTAATTGGAGTTGTTTTGATAATAGCTTGTTTAGTAATTTATTTTATATTTGCTAATAAGAAATATACTATTACATTTGATTCTGATGGTGGTAGTGTAGTTGAAAAACAAATTGTAAAGAGAGGAGAAAAAGTTAATAAGCCAACAGATCCTACAAGAGATGGTTATATTTTTATAGAATGGGATTTAGGTAGTTCAATATATGATTTTAGTGCTAAAGTAACAAGAAATCTTATATTAAAGGCAGTATGGAAAGAGCAAGAAGGTGGAAAAGTAACTTATGTTGTTAACTTTAATACCGATGGTGGTAATAGTGTATCTAATCAAATCATTAATAAAGATGGAACAATTACTAAGCCACAAGATCCAGTGCGTGATGGTTATAAATTTTTAGGTTGGTATAGTAATAATGTTTTGTTTGATTTTAATACACCAATAACAAAAAATCTTGAGTTAGTAGCAAAATGGGAAAAAGCCAAAGATAATTCTACAACAGGTACTACTACAACAACTAAGAAGAACGATACAACAAGTTCAACAACCAAGAAGACAACAACAAAGAAAAATGATACAACAAATACAACAACAACTAAGAAGACTACTACAACTACAACTGAAGCTAAAAAATATACTGTAAAATTTGATTCAAATGGTGGAAGTAAAGTATCAAGCAAAGAGGTTACTAGTGGAAGTAAAGTAACAAAGCCAAGTAATCCAACAAGAACAGGATATAAATTTGGAGGTTGGACTTTAAATAATAAGGCATATGATTTTAATTCTAAAGTAACAAGTAATATTACATTAGTTGCTAAATGGACAGCAAAAACTTACACAGTTAAGGTATCAAGCGTAGATGAATATTCACCAGCAAGAATACTTTCAGTATATGAAGATGGTTCAAAAATATCATTTAAACAAATTAACTATACAGATGGAATTAAATTATGCTCTTCAAATGGTAATGTTAATAAGAGTGATATTGATGGTCTATCAAAATTACAAGTTGTATTAAGTGATGGAACAAAAGTAACAGCAACAATTAAATAGAAAGGAATAAAAATGAAAAAGAAGTTATTATATTTATTATTACTATTTGGAATATTATTTTGTATGAAGATAAATGTAAATGCAAAAGAAATATTAAGTAGTGATATATCACCTAGAACATACATAATAGGGACATATGAATTTACTGAAAATACAACATTAACAACAAGACATATCATGTTAGCATCAAAAACAATAGATGGAAACACATTAAATGACATGATAATCTACTACAAGAATCCAAGGGGTAAATGGATTAATGGACTTACAGGAGAGACGGTTGAAGTAAGTGAAAAATTTAACATTGAATATGTAGACTTAATTAAATTTTTGACAACACCAACATTAGAAAATATATTAGGTGATGAAACAAGTGCAACTTTATCAATAACATCTAGTGGATATTATTTAGATTCAAATAATCTAAGTAAAATATCAGGATGGGAATTATATGAAAAGACAACAGATGGTTATTCAAAAATAACAGAAGGAACAAATTATAATTATAAAGTAACATTAAATCCAGGTGAAACAAAAACTTTTGTAGCAAGAGTTTATAAATTAAATGAAACACTTGATAGAGTATATAGTGATTATTCAAATGAAGTAGAGGTAACAAGAGAAAAATTAAATACCCCAACACTCGCAAATGATTATAATGATAAAACAAAAGCAAGTTTATCAATATTAGGTGCTGGATATTATGGAAGCAGTGAAGAAACGCTAAAAGAAATATCAGGATGGGAATTATATGAAAAAACAGAAAATGGTTATTCAAAAATAACAGAAGGTACTAACTATACATATCAAATGGAACTAGTTCCAGGTGAAACAAAAACATTTGTAGCTAGAGTTTATAAAGATAAAGAAAATGGAGACAGAATATATAGTGAATATTCTAATGAACTTGAAGTAACAAGAGAAAAATTACAAACACCAACATTAACAAGAGATTTTCATTATACTAATTTAGTAAATATTGCTATAACAGGCGAAGGATATTACGCAAAAGGTGAAGAAGTATTAAAAGAAATTTCAGGATGGGAATTATATGAAAAAGTTGATAAAAACTATAATAAAATAAAAGAAGGAACAGAATATTTTTATACATCTAATGAATTTGCTCCAGGGGAAAGTAAAATATATGTTTCAAGAGTATATTATGAAACAACAAATGGAAATAGAATATATAGTGAATATTCAAATGAACTTGAAGTAACAAGAGAAAAACTACAAACTCCAACGCTAGTAAATGATCCAAGTGATTTAAGTGGAGCACATCTTTCAATGGCTGTTGAAGGATATTATGCTAGTGGTGAAGATGCACTTAAAGAAATAACAGGATGGGAACTATATGAAAAAACTGAAAATGGATATGTAACAATTGCTAATGACTCAACATATTCACATAATGTAAGTATGGATCAAGGAACAACAAAAACATTCATCGCAAGAGTATATTACGAAAATGAAAATGTAACAAAAACTTATAGTGAATACTCAAATGAAGTAGTAGTTACTATTGAAAAAATAAAAGTTCCAACTTTAACATTTAGTAAAAATAATGATAAAATGACTTTATCAATAATTGCTGAAGGAACTTATAAAGATGAAACTGAGCAAAATAAAATAACAGGATGGGAACTATACGAAAAAGGTGAAACAAATACATTAATAACAAGTGATAAACCTTATACATATGAAATGGATATTCCATATGGGGAAACTAAAACATATTATGCAAGAATATATATAGTTGATGTTTATAATAATAAAGTATATAGTGAAAATTCTGCTGAACTTGTTATTAATGAGAAATTACCAACTCCTACATTAAGCAATGATTATAGTTATACAGATGGAGCAAAATTATCAATATTAACGGAAGGATATTATGGTTCTGATGTTGAAAAGAAAAATATGATTTCAGGATGGGAACTATATGAAAAAACTGAAAGTGGATATTCAATTCTTACTGAAGGAACTAATTATACATATGAATTAGCAATGGAAAGCGGTTCTTCAAAAACTTTTGTATCAAGAGTTTATAAAAATATAAATGGTGAAAAAGTTTATAGCGATTATTCAAATGAAATAACAATTGAAAGAATTCTAATTGGTGATGCTAATTGTGATGGTGAAATAAGTAGCCTTGATTCTTCTATAATTAGTAGATATGTTGATAATTTATCTGTTGATAAGATAAGTTTAAAAAATGCAGATGTTAATCTTGATGGTGAAGTTAATGAAGTAGATTCAACAATAATATTATATTATATTGCTCATAAAGATAGTGAAGATGCAATAACATTGCCATATGATGCTGGAAAAGTTTATAAAATAACTTATGATTTGGATGGAGGAGTTCTTAATGATGGATCACATAATCCTGGTTCTTATGCAGAAATTTCTTTACCATTTAGTTTAAGTGTTCCAACTAAGGATGGATATGAATTCATTGGGTGGACTGGAAGCAATGGAGATACACCTGAATTAAAAGTTACAATTCTAAAAGGTACAACTGGTAATTTAAATTATAAAGCTAATTGGAATTTAAAATAAAATTACAAAAAAATAAAAATGGATAGTTTATACTATCCATTTATTTTGCCTTCACAGCTTATTTTAAAATTACTATCATAATCTCTAATATAAGGATTATTTTTAACTTCACTATAAAGTGCTGAACCTAAGTCATCAATACTAATATTATCTTTTTCAAGTTCAAATATATATTTATCATTATAAGCATATATTTTATTAATATTACCATTATTATCAAAAGAGTAATAATAATTTAATCCTTCATAATCTAAATTTGTAGATATGTCACTATTACAACTTTTACCATTGATATTAGCAAAATATTTAATGTTAGATGTATATTGTGTTTTAGCTGTCTTATATATTTCTTTAACTCCAGCTAAAAAAGCACTCTTATCTTGATACTTAGTTTTATCATTTTCCTTAAATAACATAACAAATATAACTATTAAAGCTATAATTATTATTCCTAATAAAATAAATTTAAAATTCTTTTTCATAAATCTCCTCTAAATAAGTAGTTATTATACTTTCAATATTATTAGTAAACTTAACTTCTGTTGTCGTATATAGTTTTCTTGTTTGAATATCAAAATATTTGCCTGTACTTAAAATAGTGTAATGATCAAAATTATTGGCTTTCTTGATATTTTCTAAGTAATTACTATCTATTGATTTAATGTTTATTAGTATTAGAACTATTTTTAATTAAATTAACAATTTCATTATATGATAAGTTAAACATATAATAAGAAATCATAATATGTCTTATGTAATCCATTAATTTCTAATTTAAAATCGTTAAGATTGACGTTATCAACGTTGTCTTTTAGAAATGAAATAATTTTATTAATATCAGTATTTACAATATTATTTTTATTTTTCATTTCAATTTTTTTTGCATTATATAAGAATATTAATTATAATTATTTTTTCATTTTTAATTCTTTTACTTCTTCAATTTTTGCTTTTTCTGGTGGCAAATTATATATAACTTTATCTTTATTACAAGATGCATTAAATAATAATGAGACACTTAATGCGATTGAAAGAACCTTCTTTTGATAATCATTCATTTATGTATCCTCCTATTAATATGGTACATTTTATTCTCTATAATGTCAAATTTTATTTGTCTTTTTTAAAAATTGTATTATAATAATTTGTATGGAAAGAAAAGATGTAAAATTAGAAGAAGTAAGCCCTATGATGAGGGAATACCTAAAAACAAAAAGTGAATATGAAGGTATAATATTATTTTATAGATTAGGTGATTTCTATGAAATGTTTTTTGATGATGCAATAACTGCTAGTCATGAACTCGAACTTACTCTTACAGGTAAACAATGTGGTCTTAAAGAAAGAGTACCTATGTGTGGAGTACCACATCATGCGGTTAATATATATTTAGAAAAATTAATTGAAAAAGGATATAAAGTAGCTATATGTGAACAAATGGAAGATCCTAAAACTGCAAAAGGAATAGTTAAAAGAGAAGTAATACAAATAGTAAGTGCTGGAACTCTTACAAGTACTGAAATAGTTAATGAAAAAGATTTTAACTATATCGCAAGCATAACTGATTATAATTATCTATATGTTTTATCGTATGCAGACCTTCTAAGTGGTAAAGTTTATACTACTAAAATAGAAAAGAATAATGATAAATTAATAAGTCATATAGTAAATTTAAATATTAAAGAGATAGTCGTAAGAGATACTTTTGATGTTGATTTAATTCATAAATTAAAATCTAATTATAATATATTTATATCTTATTATGATAATGATGAACTATATAAGGGAAAAGTATTTGAAAATGTAACTGATCAAAAACTTATAAAGAACACATCATTATTATTAAATTATTTAACTAATTCATTAAAGCAAGATTTAGGACATATACAGCAAGTAGAAGTTATTGATAGTGGGCTATTCTTAGAACTTGATAAAGAATGTATAAAGAATTTAGAACTTGTTGAAACAATAAGAAATAAGGATAGACAAAATAGTTTACTTGGTTTCATGGATAAAACTAAAACAGCGATGGGAAGTAGACTTCTTAAAAGTTATATAATTAGTCCGAGCATAGATAAGACTGAAATTATTAAAAGACAAAATTTAGTAGAAAAATTAATGACAGAGTTCTTACTTAAAAGTGAACTAAAAGAATATCTATATGAAATATATGATTTAGAAAGATTAACTGGCAAAGTAGTATGCTCTAATTTAAACGCAAGGGATTTATTGCAACTTAAAACTAGTATTAAAGTTATTCCTGATATAAATAATATTTTAGAAACACTTGGTGAAGAAAAGATAGAAACATTTAATGAATTATATTTAATACTTGAAAACTCTATTAAAGATGATGTACCTCTTACTGTAAAAGATGGTGGAATTATTAAAGAAGGGTATGACAAGGAAGTAGATGAATTAAGAAGCATTAAATCAGGTGGTAAAGATTTCATATCTAATTTTGAAAGAGAAGAAAAAGAAAGAACAGGTATTAAAGGACTTAAAATTGGTTATAATAAAGTATTTGGCTATTATATAGAAGTACCTAAAGGACAAATAAGTCAAGTTAAAGAAGAATTTCATTATGATAGAAAACAAACAATATCTAATTGTGAAAGATATATAACACCACTTTTAAAAGAAAAAGAAAATCTTATATTAAATGCTGAAGAAAAACTAAATACTTTAGAATATGATATTTTCTGTAAGATTAAAGAAGAAGTTAAAAGATATATTCCAAAGTTACAAAAAGCATCTGCTAAAATAGCATATTATGATGTAATGCAGTCATTTGCGACAATTGCTGAAGAACATAATTTTGTAAAGCCAACTATTAATGAAAATTCTACTGTTGAAATAATAAAAGGTAGACATCCAGTAGTAGAATCAGTTATAAGTACTGAGTATATTGATAATGATATTATTATGAATGAGAACACTAATATTCTTATTATAACAGGTCCTAATATGAGTGGTAAAAGTACATACATGAGAGAATTTGGTATCATAGCTATACTAAATCAAATAGGTTCTTTTGTACCAGCAAGTAAATGTAATCTACCTGTATTTGATAAAATATTTACAAGAATAGGTGCGAGTGATGACTTAGTAGGTGGAGAAAGTACATTCATGGTTGAAATGAAAGAAAGTGCTTATGCTTTAGAAAATGCTACTAAGAATAGCTTAATATTATTTGATGAACTTGGACGTGGTACTAGTACATATGATGGAATGAGTCTTGCAGGTTCTATAATTGATTATATTGCTACTAAAATAAGATGTAAGACATTATTCTCAACTCATTATCATGAACTAACTGATATGGAAAATAAACTTCCTGGTATACATAATGTTCATGTATCAATAGATGAAACGAATGGTGATATTACATTCCTTCATAAAGTAATGGATGGTGCTGTTGATAAAAGTTATGGTATAAATGTTGCTAAATTAGCTAATCTACCACACGAAGTAATTAAAAAAGCAAATGAATTACTTAAAGAATATGAATCTAAAAGTATTAATACTTCTAAAACAAAGATCGTTAAGCAATATACCCTTGATTTAGAAGAAGAAAAGAAAGATGAATTAAGAGAATTTATAAAAGGCATTAATGTACTAAATATAACACCATTAGAAGCAATAAATTTATTAGATGAAATTAAAAGAAAAAGTGATTTGTAGGAGAAAATATGAGTGAAGAATATAAGGTAATAGTGACAAACACTGATGAAGAAATAAAAGGGGAAGAATTAAAAAGATTAATAGAAGAAGCACTTAGTAAAACTGAAACTATTGAAGAAATTCTAAAAGCAAAAGAAGAAGAACTAAAGGAAACTAAAGCGATATATAAAGAATTAAGAAGTGATTTTAAAAAAACAAGAGAAATTCTAAAAGAATTAATAATGAGAATTAGATTTTCAAGTATAGTTTTAAGAATAGAACAGAGTGGTTCAGTATTATTTGGTTCATGTGTAGATCCCAGTGAATTTGATGTGATTATCGATGATATGAAATTATGTATTAAAGAGTTAAAAGCTGATTTAAAGTTTTTGAGAGTTCTTGAAAAGGCATTTAAAAGTCTAACAAAATATAATGTATATGAAAAAATGTATGATATAACTGATTTATTAGTTCTATATTATGAAAGAAGTCAATTAAAAGAAAAATTACTTACAACTAAAATAAATGTATTAAGTGCTAGAGTGAGAGGATTTAATATGCAATCTCACAGTAGTGAAGAAAAAGATATAGAAGAAAAAAGTAGTGAAATAAAGAGATTAACAATGAAACTTGGATTATAAATGAAGAAATATAATGTAATTGTAGTATTTAATAAAGATTTAACTAAAACATTAATGTGCAAGAGAACTAAAGAACCATATAAAAATATGTATAATTTAGTTGGTGGTAAAATAGAAAAAGAAAATGATGGACTTAGTGAAGCATATAGAGAATTATATGAAGAAACAAATATTTCTAAGAGTGATGTTAGATTAGAATACTTTATGAATATTGAATATGTTGTATTTGATAAAATTCTTGAAGTATATTATGGAATACTTAATAAAGAAGTAAATCTTATTGAAGAAGTTAATAAATTAGAGTGGGTAAATATAGATGATAATTTCTTTGATATGAAAAAGTATGCTGGTGAAGGAAATATTGGTCATATTATAGAAGAAATAAAAATAAGTTTAAAAAGTAAGTAAAATAAAAATCCTAATTATTTAGGATTTTTTCAGTGTTCTTAAAATTAGTTTTAGCAATATTATCAAGTTCAAGTTTACCATATTTTTTAACGATATCTTTACCTACAGCATCAACATTAGTACCGGCACCTTTTGGAATAGCAATACCATATTTTTGACTTAGTTTATCCATTTCTTGTAAGAATAAATATCTACTTATAACACTTGCTGCTGCTACACTTAAATGTTTACTTTCACCTTTAGTTAAAAATGTAATTTTAGTAACTTTATCAGTAATATTTTCTTGTTTTAAATAGCTAAAATAACTTCTTGGAGTAGTAAATTGGTCAACAATTATTTTATGATAAGGAATTCCTTTATTAGATAATTCATATAAAACTCTATTATGAAGTATAGCTTTAATTTTATTCATATTGAATCCCTTGTTAGATAGTTCATTATATTTTTTATTACTAAGAGTAAATGTTACATAAGGTATTTTTGACATAAGAATAGGCGCACATCTACGAATCTTATCATCGGTCATCTTTTTAGAATCCATTATTTTTAAATCTTCAAGTAACTTTCTATTTTCTTTATTTACAAGAGTAGCACTTACTATAATAGGGCCAAAGAAGTCACCAGTACCAACCTCATCACTACCAATCGCATCATAGTAGTAATAAGTTTTATCATTAATTTTATCATCTTTTTCTTTTAGTTCTTGATCTATATTTCTATTATTAAAATGACTTTCTAAATCTTTCCACATATTAGCATCAATATCAGCACTAATACCTTGAAACATTACTTTACCACTTTCATATAAAGTTATAATAGTTCCTCCTTCTTCTGCTTGAAATATAGAATATGGTGGCTTTTTGTCTCTTTGAAGTAGAAAATAATAATCAATCATTTTTTGTTTAATATTATCACTTACTTTAAATACTATAGTTTTTTGTTCTGCCATAAAATCACTTCCATATTCATTTTATCATATTTGCTTGAAACATAAAATAAAAAGTGTATAATAATTACCTAAGTGATAATTATGAGAGAAAAAAGATTAAAACTGTTTTTATATGATGTTAGTATTAATTATGGTGGAAGAATAGAAATAACTGATAATCTATTGTTGCTTTTAAATACTTTTATAGGAAATATAAGTTCAAAAGAAGAATTGCAAAGATTTTTACTTGTTTTTAATCATGAAAAAACTGATGATGGCTATTGTAAGGTTAAATATTTAACTAAAGAATTAATTGAAGCAAATGATTCGTTAGAAAATGAAACTATTGAAAGTATATTAAATGGTATAAGTAATGAAGATGCATTAGAAGTTGGAATTCTTGCATCAAATTTTCTTGAACACATGTATAGTTATTGTTATATGATGTCTGTACCTACATTAACAAAAAAATTTCTTTGTTGATACATTTTTAAGTAAAGATATTTAAAAATGTATTTTAATATGATAGAATTTTAGTAGAGGTAAATATATGAAAAGAGCTAAAATAATAGTAATTGAAGGAACAGATGGTTCGGGTAAAGAAACTCAAAGTAAAAAAATAAAAGAGTATTATATAAGTAAAGGACTAAATGTAAAAAGTTTTTCTTTTCCAAAATATGATAGTCCAACTGGTAAAATAGTAGGTGGTGCTTATCTTGGAAAACCAGAAATTAGTGAAAGTGTATTTCCAGAAACATCAGCTAATGTAGATCCACTTGTAAGTAGTTTATATTATGCTGCTGATAGAAGATATAACTTTTTAAAATTTATAGAAGAAGAAATATATCAAAATGATATTATAATATTAGATAGATATACTACATCTAATATGGGACATCAAGCTGGAAAAGCTAAATCAAAAGAACAAGAAGATAAAATATTAAAATTTATTTTAGAACTTGAATTTGATTTATGTGAATTACCTAAACCTGATGTTGTAGTATTCTTATATATGCCATTTGAGGCAGCAAAAGAGCTTAGAAAAGGAAGAACTTCTGGTGATGGTAATGAAAATAGTGAAGAGCACTTAAGAAAAGCAGAGCAAACATACTTAGATATTTCTTCACGTTATAATTGGACTCGTATAGATTGTACTAAAAAAGTATTTGAATCATTAGATGATATCAAATCAATAGATGAAATAACAAAAGAAATAATTGAACATTTAGATACTGAATTAAAAAAAGAATCATATATAATAAAAAGAATGACAAGATTCTGAGGTAAATATGATAAGTAGAACATTAAAAAATAAAAAGAAATTTAGTAAATATCTTAAAATATCAATAATAGTTTTGTTAGTAATAACAATATCATTAATTACATATAAAATTTATTTTAATAATAAATCATCAAAACAATTGTTTCAAAGCATTAAAAAACAAGATGAACTATGTAATTTAGATCTTGTAACAACACCATTTAGTATATATAAAGATTATTATATAACAACAACTAATAATGATAGTTATATTGTATTAAAAATATCAAGAAAAGAATATTCAAAATTAATGAATCATGATTTTAAAGACACATATAATATAAAAGGCATATCAAAAATATTAGATGGTAAACCACTTAGAAGAATTAAATTACTTATAAATAATGGTAAGATTGAATTAAAAGGTAAAGTATTATATTTAGATGCTTCATCAAAAGATATACTAAATACTACAATAATTTTATCAATAGTATTAATTATTATAAATTTATTCTTATATATAATTAATAATATATTTATTAAAACAATTAATATAAGTAATGAAGAGTTAAAAAAATTAGATAAAGAAAAATATAAAAAATATGGAAAACTATATATATCTGATAATTATATATTTATTAAAAATACGTTTGATATTATTAATATAAATAAAATAATAGTTATGTATGAGAAAAATAATATTATATATTTAATTACTGAATTTAATGAAATATATAAATTTAAAAATAATAAGCATTATGATTTAATAGAAATATTAATGGATAAAAATAAAGATATTATTGTTGGAATAAATAGTGATATAATAAAGCAAATAAAAAAGAAATATAATATAACATTAAAGGAAGTTTGAGAAAACTTCCTTTAATTATTGCATCCATTATTACAATTGTTATTATTTATAAAACCTACGCCAAAAATTATTACAAGTAAAATAAATAGTACTAATATTATGGCAGCACCATATCCATATCCATTAGAATAATATCCTGGATAGTTATTATACATCATACTATTACCACCTGCATAACCACCATTATATCCATAATAATACATATTATTACCTCCTAACTATCTATATTATTTTATGGTAATTAATTATACTTGACACCACTAAATACCGAAAACATATAATAATTTACATATTTAACTTTTTTTTGTATAATAATAAATAGATAGTATGAAAAAATATATGGTGAAAGTATTTAAAAATTTGAATAAGAGCTTATTAATTATGTCTCTAATTTATGCGATAGGTGGGGCGTTACTTATATTAGATGCTTCTCTTATTTCGTCTACATTAACTTATGGATATAGTAATCCATATCATTTTTGTATTATGCAACTTGTCTTTATTTGTGTTTCATTGTTTGCTTCATACTTGATAATTAAATTTTTCCCATCGACTAGTTATTGGATTGTATCAATTATATTAGGTGGATTTTTAATGATACTTTTGTTTGGTACAATTGGTGGTAATTGGATTGGAAATGGAGTTAGAGCTGTAACAGTAAATATAGGAAGCTTTACTTTACAGCCGGCTGAGTTTTTGAAGATAGTTATAATAATGTTTATGGGTGCTTTTTATCATTATAGGTCTCTTAAACCAAAATTTAAGTCATTGTGGTGGTTAGGACTAATTCCAAGTATTCTTATATTTTGCGTAGTACTTTTTGGTGGAGACTATGGTACAGCAGCAATTATTGCAGCTTTAACAGCACTTATATTTATTGGTATTCCTTCATCAAAAGATGAAAAAGTATTTAGAATGATGAAGAAAATTACAGCTATTTCATTAATCTTAGCAATAATTGTATTAAAATTTGGATATTTAGTAATACCAGAAGAAAAATTACAAAAAGATTATAGATTGAATAGACTTATTTATACTAATCCATGTGATAGATATGAAGAAAATTCTGGATATCAAGTGTGTAATGGATTTATAGCAATAGATAATGGTGGACTTAAAGGTGTTGGACTAATGAACTCAGTTCAAAAATATTTATATTTGCCAGAAAGTCATACTGATTTTATATTTCCAATAATTGTTGAAGAATTAGGGGCTATAGTAGGTGTAGTAATAATAGTTGGATATATGTATATAATAGCATTAATATTTAGAGTATCATATAAATCATATAATCTTAGAAATTCAATCATATGCTATGGCGTAGGTCTTAACCTTATGTTACATATATTTGTAAATTTAGGTGGAGTTCTTGGAGTAATACCACTTACAGGAGTACCACTTCCATTTTTAAGTTATGGTGGTAGTTTCTGTATTACAACAATATGTTCACTTGCTCTTGTACAAAGAATACATATTGAAAACATGGAAGAAAAAAAGAAAAGAGAAATAAATAAGATAGTGAATAGATAGAATGGTAAAAACTGAAAAACTACTTGAGTTCAAAAGAATTATTAGAACAAACAACAACGGCTATAGAAGGATACTATATCAAAAAAGATAATATAATATCACTTTATGATTATAAAATGTATGAAAGTGATGCGTTATGTACAATATTAGAAAAACCAATTGAATATAAATTTATAATAAATAATGATTCATTAGATGGAACATTTAAAGATGACTTTGGCACTATGAAATTTGTAACAACATCATTTGATAATTTAAATGGAATAAATTCCTACATAAAAAATATAGAAGAAACAGTATATGAAAATGAATAAAATGCCATAAAAATACTAGACAATACCTATATTTTGTGGTATTATCATATTGCTTAATCCGATGCATTATTATGTATGATTAAATAAAGCACAAAGGAGGACTAGTAGTATGAATTTAATCGATAAGATTAACAAAAAACAAATTAACCCAAACGTTCCTGCATTCCAAGTTGGAGATACAGTACGTGTTGATGTTAAAATTGTTGAAGGTAAAAGAGAAAGAATTCAAGCTTTTGAAGGAATTGTTACAGCTCGTAAAGGTGGAAGCGTAAGTGAAACATTTACAGTTCGTAAGAAAAGTGGAAACGTTGGTATTAACAGAGTTTTCCCAGTAAACAGCCCAATTATTGACAAAATAACAGTTGTTAAAAAAGGAAAAGTAAGAAGAGCAAAACTTAACTTCTTAAAGAATATCACAGGAAGCTTTAAAATTAAAGAAAGAAATTAGGTTGTAAAAACCTAGTTTTTTTTAAAAAGAAAGGAATAAAATGGTTAAATTTTTAAAAGAAATAAAAGATTATATAATTATTATAGTAGTAGTCATATTAATAAGAACATTCTTAGTTACACCAGCTATTGTAGATGGAGATAGTATGAATGAAACATTACTTGATGGTAATTTAGTACTCATAAATAAATTAACATATAGAATAAATGATATTAATAGATTTGATATAGTTGTTTTAGATAATGATACTGATAATGATAGAATAATCAAAAGAGTAATTGGACTTCCTAATGAAAGAATTGAATATAAAGATAATAAACTTTATATAAATGATAAAGAAGTTAAATTAAATATGGAATTTCATGATACTAATGATTTTATCGCAGAAACTAAAGATAATGAATATTTTGTTCTAGGGGATAATAGAGAAGTATCCAAAGATAGTAGAATACTTGGTAACTTTACTAAAGATAAAATAATAGGTAAAGTTAATATAAGATTTTATCCTCTTGATAGAATTGGAAAAGTTAAATAAGCAGTTTATTACTGCTTTTTATTATGATATAATTTTGTTATAAGAAGGTGATAATATGCATGAAATGAGATTACATAATGAACCATTTGTATTAATAAAAAATGGTACTAAGACTATTGAATTAAGACTTAATGATGAAAAAAGAAGACAAATAAAAGTAGGAGATATTATTACATTTACAAATAGAAGTAATAATGAACAAATAAGTACAGTTGTAATTAATTTACATAAATATGATAGTTTTGAAGAATTATATAAACATTTCGATAAAGTATCTTTGGGATATAAAGAAGATGAAATAGCAGATCCAAAAGATATGGAATTATATTATTCAAAAGAAGAACAAGATAAATATGGTGTAGTTGGTATAGAAATAAAACTATTATAGGAGGAAAATAAATATGCAAGTAAGAAATAATTATAATGAATGTTTAACTAATCTAGCATGTTCTATAAGAAAATATTTTGATTTACCATATAATCATAATACTTTAGAACATGTAGATAAGTTACTTAACGAAAAGAAACCTAAGAATGTAGTTACTATTCTTTGCGATGGTATGGGAAGTAATATATTAAAAAGAACACTTGATAAAGATGATTTTTTAATTAAAAATATGTATAAAAGTATAACAACAGTTTTTCCAGCAACAACAGTCGCAGCAACTACATCAATGAGAACAGGACTTAATCCTAGTGAAACTGGTATGATAGGTTGGAATACATATTATAAAGATATAGATAAAGTAATAACAACATTCTTTAATACTGAAAAAACTGATACAACACATACTATAATTCCTGAAGCAGTTTCTTTAAGAAAAAAGTATATGAAAGAAAAATCTATTGAAAAATATATCAATGAAGAAGGTAAATATAAAGCATATTCATTATTTCCTTTTGGAGATAATTCATACACTGACACTCTTGATATGTATAACAAAATAAAAGAATTATGCATAGAACCATCAAAAAAATATATTTATGCCTATGATGAAGAACCTGATCATACAATGCATTTATATGGACCGGATAATAAGACAGTGAAAGATTTAATAAGATATAGAAATATGATGATAGAGCGTTTATCAAATGAACTTGAAGACACTATTATATTTGTAGTTGCCGATCATGGACACACATTAATAGAAAATATATTTTTAGAGAATTATCCTGACATAATAGAATGTTTAATTAGAAACACATCAACAGAGCCAAGAGCGACTTCGTTCTTCATTAAAGAAGATAAAAAAGATGAATTTGTAACATTATTTAATAAATATTTTAGTAATGACTTTGATTTATATACTAAAGAAGAAGTATTAGAAAGTAAATTATTTGGTGATGGTGATATAAATCCTATTTTGGAAAGTGAACTTGGGGACTATATATCAATTGCTAAAACTAATAAAGCAATATTATATAAAGGAGATGAAACACTCGTTTCACATCACGCAGGATATACAGATGATGAAATATATGTACCATTAATAATTACTACCAGATAATTCACGAAATTTACAATTTGTATTATAAAAAGGAAGGTTAAAAATGAAAGAAGAAAAAATATATAATGTAAGATATAGTGAAAGTAAAGGTAAAATAAAATTATATTTAGAACCAAAGAAATTAGTATTTAAAAAGATTAAAGGATTATTTAAGAAAGAAACTATTATAGTTGATACAATACTTTTAGATGATATTAAAACTAAAGGAAATGAAGTAAATCTTGATATAGATTATAACGAAGTATGTATTGAAACAAAAGATAAATTTATATTAATAACATTTGATGAAATAAAAGATGTAGATAAATTTGTTAAAGAACTAAAAGAAGCAATAAAAAAGAGAAAGAAAATTATTGCTGATAAAAGAATAAATAATATAAAGAATTATGTAAATGTTGGTATAACTGTTGCTACTACAATAGTGGAACTTTACAATAGATATAAAGGTGATAATAAAGATAAAAAATAGAACTCTACACTTCGTAGGTTCTTTTCTTTCTAAATATTTTGTATAGTGTATATGAAAGAAAATAATAATTCACTTGATGGTATAAAAAATGTTACAATATAGTATAAATCATATATTAAGAAAAATAGATACAGAACAAAATATATTTAATATGAAAAATGAATATATAAAATATAGTAAAAAAGAAATAGATAAAGATGTAATAAAAGTAATAAAAGAATGGTTGGTGAAATATGAATTTAAAAGAGAAAAACATAAAATGTAAATATATATTTCTAATAATGAATTTAATATCATATTTATATATGATTATTTTTCATAATGTTACTTTTATTTATTCTATTGTTTATTTATCATTAATATCAATTTATATATTTATAAGTGGTATAAGTATTAATGATAAAAGAGAATATAAAAGAAATATTAATATTTATATGATACTTTATATATTATGTTTGATAAGCATTCTCTTTTTAGTAGGAAGACCACCTATTAGAATATCAACTTCTTGGTATATTCCTGAACTAACACCTTTTAAAACAATAATATCACAGTTGAAATATGGAAGTATAAATGAAATAATAAGAAATATAATAGGTAACTTATGTTTATTTATTCCTCTTTCATTCTTACTTATTTTAAAGGATAATAAGTATAAAAATATATTAAGACAGACAGTAATAATATTACCATCTATCCTTATGACAGAAACACTTCAAATGATAACAAATGTAGGTGTATTTGATATAGATGATATAATACTTAATTATTTAGGAGTTTTATTATTTGTAATTATTATGAATATAGTAAATGTAGATAAAATATATAAACAATTTAATACAGATTTTCATTTAAAAAGTAAAACTAAAAAAGTATTAGACATTATTATAATTTTTATATTAATAATATTTATGTTTAGAAATATTTAATAAATCAAATATTATAAATAATAATTATATGAATATAAGAATAATTGAATAACAAAAGATATTGTGATAAAATTAAACAGCAAAGGAGACTAACATGAATAATATACATGCAATATTTACTGATTTAGATGGAACTCTCTTAAATGATAATAAAGAAATTGGAGAGTATACTAAAAATATATTAATGAAATATAAACATGATATAAATATAATACCTACTAGTGCTAGATCATTTGAAAGGATTAAGCCTTATCTTGAAGAATTAGATATGGTAGATAGTTTTAATTATACAATATGTTTTAATGGTGCTTTAATTGTTAATAATCTTGGAATAGAATTATTTAGTAGTCATATATCAAAAGAAACTATGAAGGAACTTATAAATCATGTAGATAAATATAATATAGAGTGGACTATATATACTAAAAATGATATTTATAAGAGAAGTAAGATTAACGATATAGATAGTTATATTAAAGATAATGATACATTTAAATTAATAGGTGTTGGTACAGAAAAAGAGATAGACACTATTAGAGATGAATTAAAATCTATGAATGATAAACTTGAAATAACTACCAGTATGAGTGGAAGACTTGTTATTACAAATATTGGTACTACTAAAGATAAAGCAGTAGAAATAATAATGAATAGACTTAATATAGGTAGAGAAAATATCATAACAATAGGTGATGGGGAAAATGACATAAATATGATTAAAATGGCTGAATATGGAGTTTCAATGCTAAATGCACCTGATAATGTTAAAAAGTGTGCAAGATTTATAACAAAATATGATAATAATCATGATGGTGTTGGTAAAGTAATAGAAGAAATAATGAAATAATTGTATTAGAAATAATACAGTTTTTTTAATACGTAGAATTTATTATTAGAATAAAAATTATAAAATAGTAGAATCTATATTTTAAATATGGTATAGTAAAACTATACAAAAAGTAATAATAGTAGAGTTTACGACATGAAAGGCATATTTTATGACATTTTGTAATGAAAATTTTTAAAATATGTTAATTTATTCTAAAGATGTGAGTGCATTAGTTAGGAGGTAAAATATGAAATATTTAAAAGTAACACTTGCTGTATTAGTACTTGCGATAATATGTAATGCTACAGGTGTTTTTGCTACATCTAGTCCAATAATGGTGTCATTAAAACTTTCAGGGACCAAAGATACTGATACAAGTTATAGACAAAAAGATGATAACACAGTACAAAAATATGAGCATAGTTGGTCAGCAACCGATATAACCAGACCGTGTCCAAATTGTAGGGTTCAAGTAACATTAATTAATACTTCAGGAAAAATAGCCTGTACTGGTTGTAGTGTAACTACAAAGATGGAAAATGCTTATTCTCTTTTAAATAATATGCCTGGCAAATATAAATTAAGATTAAGTAGACAGGATTTCACTATATGGAATACAGATCATGTAGGAACTTGGCATATAGATTATTAAAAAGCAAAACAAATTTATAAATAAATTAAATTAATAAAAAAGAATGCCTTACATCTTTTTATTAATTATATGTAGTAGGAGTAAGAATGAAAAATTTTATAAAAGAAAATTTTATAGCAATTATATTTTTTGCTATTTTGGTAGGCTTTGGTATATATCAAATTTATGATTTTGATAGAGTATCTATGGAAACTAATTTGTCATCTGCGGACTCTATAATTGAATGTTTACAAAAATATGAAAAATCTAATCCAGGAATTTGTGATGAAATGTTAAAAATGCATGAAGAAGCAAAAAAAGGGCCAGATTTTTATAATATGTCTTTTACAGTTATAAATAAATTTTCCATGAATACATATGTAATGTTTTTTGTGATTTCAATTCCTGTGTTATATAATGTGTGCAGAATATTTAGAAATAAACATTTAATATATGAACTTACTAGAGAAAATTATAAAAAATTTAAAAGGTCATTTTTTAAGAAAGCATATCTTAGCTCTATGATTTTAGCTTTGTCAATATTGGTTGTATTTATAATTACAATAATTTATTGTAAAGGATTTTCAACTAATTCAATTATCGCAGAAGGTTCACTTGGTGGACAAATAAAATATTCTATGAGTCCAATATTTTATATATTTACTGTATTATATAGAGTGTTTGTAGCTGGTATAATATATACAAATTTTTCATTAATAGTTGCAAGAAAAAATCATAATTTTTATATAGCTAATATTTTGTCATATTTATTGTTTATAGGTACCGAAGCTGTATTAGAGGGTCTTGGCGATTATATATTTTATGAATTTTTTCATATAGATTCAATGATTATTTTTATTAATATGATAAATGTTTTTAACTTAAATTTAGGAAAAGGTATTGTAGCATTATATTTACCACTAACTATTATATTAATTGTTACATCAATAATAGTATATTTAAAATATAGAAATAAAGAAAAGTTAATAATAGATTGTGAGAAGAATGGATAGGAGTGTATTTTATGAAAATAGAGTTAAAAAATGTCACAAAAAAATTTGATAAAATAGAGGTTATTAAAAATACAAATATAGTATTTGAATCTGGTCATATTTATGGTTTACATGGAAGAAATGGTAGTGGTAAAAGCGTACTTATGAAATTAATATGTGGGTTTTATATGCCAACTACAGGAGAAATATTATTTGATAATGTGAATTTCAATGCTAAAAATGAATATCCAAAAGATTTAAGAGCAGTAATAGAAAAGCCAACATTTTTTCCTGATTTGACAGGCTATGAAAATCTTAAAGTTTTAGCAAGAATTCAAAATAAAATAACAGATAAAGAAATATTAGATTCATTAGAAACAGTAAATTTAATTCATGAAAAAGATAAAAAATACAGTAAGTATTCACTTGGTATGAAACAAAAATTAGCTATTGCACAGGCTATAATGGAAGATCCAAAGGTTCTTATATTAGATGAACCATTTAATGGAATAGAGGAAAAATCAGTAGAAAAGATAACTAAATATTTGAAGCAGAAAAAGAAAGAAGATAGGCTGATAATATTTAGTACGCATATAAAAGAAGATTTAAATAATTTAGCTGATACTATATTTCATATAGATGATGGTGTGATAAATAATGATTAAAAGTAAATTATCTTTAATCAATAACAATAAATATTTATTACCTTATTTATTAATAATATCTGGCTGTGTACTAGGATATTTTCAAGTTTTAGTAACTCATCATAATTTATCAATTATATATAAAGAAACAATGTTTTCTTCAGTTGGAAATCTATTTTTATTTGCTGCTCTTTATGTAGTTGGAAAAGGTACTTATGATAGTTATTTTAAAAATTATTATTTCATTACTAGAGAGGCTGATTTTAAAAAAGTTGTAAAAAATTCAATTAAAGATATAACACTTTACACTTTATATTTTTATCTTATATATGTATTAACGATATTAACTATATCATTTATGTTTTCATTTGAAGGAAGAAGTATAGGGGTACATAATGTATATAATATTAATTTACTTGTTTATAATATTTATATAACAATTAGAAATGGATTTATATTAACTGCGATAATTAATATTGTTTTTATATTAAAATTATTTGATAATAAATATCTATCATTGATTGTATTATTTTTAAATATAATTTTTTATATGATTTCTATATTTGGAGATACACTTTTTAATAAATATAAGATTGTTATAATACCTCAAGATTATTTGACTAATGAACTTATATATGGTACTTTTTATATGGATGTAATTAATACTGCATTAGTTATATTAATATTATTTGGAATAGTTAAATTAATATTTAATTATGTTATTAAAAAGAAGAGAGATATTATATGAAGGTAGAGTTATGTTTAATAAAAGAAAGAATTATTAAAGATAAAATATGGATAATATTATTATTTGCAATTTTAATAATAGAATACTTTAGTTACTATATTGAGTTTAATGATTTTAGTATAAATAATCAATATTATATTAGTTTAATTGGTTATCCTTTTGCTGAGATTTCTACAAATATATCTGTTTTATATAATATGTATTGTATAGTTTATCTTGTATATTTTTCTATCACATATTTCAATCATGAACTTGAAGATCTTAAAGAATATATAATTGTAAGAGAAAAGAGTAAGAAATGGATTGTAAGAAAAATATTTTTTATATTTCTATATATTATATTGATTAAATTATTATTAATATTTATGTTAAATTTATTTTGTAGTTTTAGATATAATATAGGTGTAAGCTATTATCTATTAACATTTTTATATATTATTTCTATATCTATATTATCAATTACTATAAATAATATTGTTAAAAGTAATACTATTGCTACTATTGTATCTGTTTTATTATCATACCTTTTATATTTTGAATTTGATAATTTTTTAGTAATATCTATATCAATAGTAGTATTAATTATATTAAATATAATATTTTTTAGATTTAAAAGAATGTATAAATTGAAGGATTATTAATGATTTTATTATTTATTTAAGACATATTAAGTTATGTCTTTTATTTTGCATATAAATTGTGTACAATGGTGTTAAGAAAAACAAGTTACTATAATATAGTGAAGGAGGATCCATGATAGAATATAATAAACTTACTTTTGAAGAATATAAAATACTACTTAATGATGTAGGTTGGAAATTACCAAGTGAAAGACTTGTCAAAATATCATTAGAAAAAGGTATTAATGTTAAATATGTTTTAGATGGTAAAACAGTTGGCATGGCAAGTTTTGTTACTAATGGTGGATATGCTGGATTAATAATGGATGTTGTTGTCTTAAAAGAATATAGAGGTAAAGGATATGGAACAATATTAATTGAAAGTATACTTAATTATATTAAAAGTGATTTAGAAGATAATGAAGAAATGATGATACAACTTTTATCAGCACCAGGGAAACAAGATTTTTATTCAAAATTTGGATTCAAAGTTAAAAAAGAAATTGCAGAAGATGGTATGTATATGTGGCTTAGAAAAGAGTAAACGTGAATAATAAAGAATATATTGGTAAAATAATAGATATTAAAATTGATCGTGAACTTGGAAGTAAACATCCTCGTCATGGATTTATATATCCAGTTAATTATGGATATGTAGAAGGTACTATAAGTGGTGATGGTGAAGAACTTGATTGCTATCTTTTAGGAGTATTTGAGCCTGTAAAAGAATATACAGGTAAATGTATAGCAATTATTCATAGAACTAATGATAATGATGATAAATTAATTATTGTACCAGAAAATAAAGAATATAGTGATGATGCGATAAATGCATTAACTGAATTTCAAGAACAATATTTCAAGCATGAAATAATAAGATAGGAGGAATTAAAATTGGAGTATTATAAAAAAATAGTAGGAGATAGGATATATTTATCACCTGTGGCATACACAGAAGAAGCACTTGATAAGTTTACAGGATGGATGAATGATTTTAATGTAACAGACTATACAGGTAGAAGTAGTGAGATAACAACATATTTAAATGAGAAAGAATGGTTAGATAGAACAGCAAGAAAAACAGAAACAAGAGATTTCAATATAATAGATATCAAAACAAATAAATTAATTGGTTCAGTTGGGCTTGTTAATTTTAAATGGATACCACGAAGTGCTACTCTTGGAATATTTATTGGAGACGATGAATATAGAAGTAATGGTTATGGTACAGAAGCAATTAAATTAATACTTGAATTTGCATTTAAATATTTAAATCTTCATAGTGTTAATTTAGATCTAATTGAAGCAAATG
>FR880116.1:62334-77917 GCA_000434555.1 Clostridium sp. CAG:524
ATTTGAAATGTGGATTTAAAGATACAGGAATGAGTAGAGATGCAATATTCTTAAATGGTAAATATTATAATAAATTACACATGGATATATTAGAAAGTGAATTTGAAGGGGATTATATTCGTAATAAGAATATATAGTTAAAATAATATGGAAAAAGTAATAGAAAAATTTTATTTAGAAAATCCATCTATGGAAAGAAAAAATGATGTTATAGAATACATGAACGAACATGTAAAATATAATTCAGCAATAAATGGTACTGGATCTTTTGATCATGTTTTAGAGGGTGAAACATATGAAGAATGTATGGATAGATATTATAAAATACAAGATAACGAATATGCTAAAAGTATAGATAGATGTCCTGGTAAAACATACTTTCTAATAAGAAAAAATGACAATAAATTAATAGGTATGATAAATATAAGACATCATTTAACACCTAAAATGTTAGTACATGGCGGACATATTGGATATGGAATAAGACCTACTGAAAGAAGAAAAGGCTACAATAAAATAAATTTATATTTAGGGCTTCTAAAAGCACTCGAAGAATTTAATCTTGATAAAGTAATGCTTGATTGTGATGTAAAAAATCTTGGTAGTGATAAAACAATACAAGCATTAGGTGGAGTACTTGAAAGAACTGATATTGATGACTATGATGGAGTACTTACAAATGTATATTGGATTAACACAAAAGATTCAATAAGAAAATATAAAGATGTATATCAAAAATACATGTATTAGTAGACTACATAAGCAGATTGATTTCTGCTTTTTAAATGAATAAAATATCAAAAAATGTCAAAATGTGTAAATAAGTGAATAAAAAGAGAAAACAAATTGTTTTTAAATATTTTAAAATGATATAATTAAGCCAAGATAGGAGAGGAAATATATGAAAAATCTAAAAAAACTATTATTTACATTTATTATATCAGTTCTTGTATTAGTTCCAGTAATTACTAATGCAGAAACTATAAATGTAAAAACAATGGAAGAATTACTTAATGCTGTTAAAGGAAACAATACTGTAGTTCTTGATGACAACATAACATTAAACAAAGCACTTGAAATTAATGGAAATAATGTTGTATTAGACCTTAATGGTAAAACAATTACTATAACTGAAAAGTATATTGATTTAATAAAAGGTTCACTTGAAATTACTGGGAAAGGAACAATAAAAGATACTCGTGTTTTAGAAGCACCTGGTTCAACTATATATGTAGAAGGTTCTACTAATAAGAGCGATACTGGATATTCTACATTATATGTTGGTAAGGATATAACAATTGATACCACACAATGGGGCTTATCTGTATGGGATACAAGTGCTAAAGCTTATGGTGTTACAGTTAATTTTGATGGAACAATAGTTAGTACTGGTAGTAAAGCAGGCGGTATTACTATTCAAGGTAATATTAAAAATGATGGAACTGCTATTAATGTTCCAGTTATCAATTTAAGCAAAACAACTAAAATTACTGCTACTGGTTCAGATGGATTCCCACTTTATGGAGCAGGTGCAGGACAATGGAATGTTGTAGAAGCAACTTGTGAAGGAATAAATGGTGCACTTGGAGTTAAAAGTGGAAGATTTAATATTGTTAATGCTACACTTAAAGCAACAGGAAAACCTGGAGTTGCTGAGGGATATGGAAATGGTATCAATGGAGTAGGAGCTGCTATTCAAATCGAATCAAATAACACATACTTCGGTAAAATAGAATTATTAATAACACAAAATTCTCAAATTATCAGTGAAAAAGGAAATAGTATTTATCACTATTCAGCACAAACTGGTGTTAATAATTTAAATGAATTACGTATACATGATGGAAATTTTGTTGGTGACATAGTATTTCAAGAAAACGACAAAGTATATGTAAAAGGTGGAACATTCCAAACAGATTCAATTGGAAATTATGTAGAAAATGGTTATAAACTTATAAAATTATCAGAAACAAAATATACAGTTTCAAATATTAATTATATTGATGTTGAAGGTGCTAGTGCTACTGTTACTGTAGATGGTAAAGAAACTAAATATGCATCAATTGAAGCTGGTATAAAAGTAAAAGTTAATGCTAAGGCAGACACAGGATATTACGTAAAAGAAATTATTGTTAAAGATTCTAAGGATAACAAAATAACTGTAACAAATAATGAATTCACAATGCCAGAAGGTGCAGTTACAATTTCACTTGATACTGCTAGATGTCTTGATAAAGATGCTAATATAGTTGAGGTTGCTAAAGATATTACAGTTAGTGATAAAGTAAATGGAGATAAGGCTAAAGAAATACTTGATATTAAACTAGATAATAGAAATAGTGGATTAGTTAAGTCTATTAATAAAGAAAAATTACAACTTATAGATACAACTACTATAATTGAAGTTAATTTTAATACTAAATTAGTTGAATATGATGAAAAAACTAATAAAGTTGTATATGAAATTAAACCAATGTATTCAATAAATGGAATTGATTATACTGAAATTCCTAATGAAGCACTTAATGGTGGTAAAATTAGAATTAACTTACCAATACCATCTAGTGTAAAAGATACACACGCTAAAGTTAAACATATTAATAATGATAAAGTAATAGATGAGAAAGAATATGAAATTAAGAAAACAGAAGATGGAAAAAAATACATCACAATCGAAACAACAAGTTTCTCAACATTTGAAATTTCATATTTCACAGCAAAAAATTTAAATCCACAAACTGGTGATAATGTTATGACTTATGTAATAATGTTATTAGGTTCTATGTTAACTATAGTTACAGTTGTTCTATTAAAAAAACGTTTTAATTAATGATTGTTAAGTTGAGAGCTATTTAAATTGAATAGCTCTTTTTCATGTTTAAAAACAAAGTATATTATGTTATACTTATAACATGAATTAAGGTGTGTGGTAATGATGTTATGGATGCTTTTGATGCTATTTTGTATAATTATTTTTGTTCTTGGAATAATCTATATTTGCAGTAGAATAAGTAAATTCGGCATTGAAAATAAATATATGCCTTTCATAATAGTTGGAATATTTATTTTAGTAACAACACTTATACTTAACTTTATTACGTCTGCGATAATAATTATTCATTATTTATTTATATGGTTATTTATGGATCTAGTTTTTCTTATAATAAAAAAGATAAGAAAGAAGGATTTTAAATATTATTTAGCAGGTATAATAACTCTAACATTTGTACCGCTTTACATATTAAAAGGAATATATAATGTTTATAATGTGGATATTACTACATATGATATAAAAACTGATAAATTCAATAATAAATATAAAGTAGCATTACTTTCAGATAGCCATATAGGAACAACATTCCATGCTGAAAAGTTTTATGAATATTTAAAAGAAATAGAAAAAGAAAATCCTGATATTTTACTTATCGCAGGTGATTTTGTAGATGATGGTACCACTAAAGAAGACATGATTGCTTCGTGTGAAGCACTTGGTAAAATTAATATTAAATATGGAATATATTTTGCTCATGGTAATCATGATAAAGGATATTATTATGAAAAAAGAGGGTATTCTGCGCAAGATTTAGAGATGGAACTTACTAAAAATAATGTAAAAGTTTTAAAAGATGAAAGTGTACTTATTGATGATAAAATATATATTATAGGTAGAAAAGATGTTGAAGATAGAAGTAGAATGAGTGCTGAAGATTTAACAAAAGATTTAGATAAAAGTAAATTTATGATAGATATTAATCATCAACCAACAGATTACTATAATGAATCAAAAAGTAATATTGATTTAGTAGTATCAGGACATACTCATGGAGGACAAATGATACCACTTCAATTACTTAGTACACATATAAGTGAAAATGATAGTGTTTATGGTTATGAAAAGATAAATAATACTAATTTTATAGTTACATCAGGAATATCAGATTGGGAACTTAAAATTAAGACAGGATGTAAATCTGAATATGTATTTATAAATATAAATTAAGGAGAGATGAATATGAAAAAGATATTAGTAGTAGCAGTACTAATTTTATTATTAACTGGTTGTGGTGGAACCATGAACGCAGAAATACCAAAAGGTTATATATCTAAAACAGAATATTATGATAAAGATGGAATACAAGATCATACTGATTATGCTAAATATGTTTATGATAAAGTTATTGTTGAAAATGATAATAATTATACAAAAGTAAGTACGGATGATATAGAAAATATTAAAAGTTACTTTAATGATTTTAAAGCCGTAGTGGAATCGTTGAAAAGATTAAATGAATATGATTTTGATGTAAATTCTATTACTGAAAATGATTATGTAAGAATAGTTACTAAAGAAGGAACACCTATTGGAGACTCTATTTATGGTAGATTTGATAATTATAGTGTATTCTTATTTGATAGTGAAACATTAACATTATATTATATACATAATAATATTTAAAATTGGAAACAAGCTGTTGCCAATTTGCTCGCGTCAAAAACATATATTGTATTGAAGAAGTAAAAAGAATTATGAAGGAAGTAAAAGAGTATTTAAAAAATTATAATATAATCAAATTAGAAGAAATTGAATATGTTAGAGAAAATGATAATAAAAAGTGGCACTTTTATGATATAATAGCAAAGAAAAAAGTGGGTGATAAGCATGAATAATGAAAATAAAACTAATATAAATTGGTATCCAGGTCATATGGCTAAAACAAAAAGAGAAATAACAAATATTATTTCAAATATAGACGTAGTAATAAATGTTATCGATTCAAGAATACCATATTCATCAATGATACCTGATTTAGCAAAGATAACAAGAGATAAACAGAACATAATTGTATTTAATAAATATGATTTATGTGATAAAGATGAAACGGGTAAATGGATAGAAAAATATAATAAAGAAGGTTATATAACAGTAACATGTGATTCTAAAAATACAAATGATTATAAAAAAATAATAGAAGAAGTTACTAAATTAATGAAATCTGTTAATGAGAAAAGAAAGAATAAAGGACTACTTCCTAAAAAGGCAAAGTGTTTAATAGTGGGGGTTCCAAATGTTGGAAAGAGCACTCTTATTAATAAACTTGTTGGTAAGAATATAGTTGGTGTGGGAAATAAGCCAGGTGTTACGAAAAACTTAACAACGCTTAGAATTAATGATACAATTGATCTTGTTGATTCTCCTGGTATATTATGGCCTAAATTTGAAAATAATCTTGTTGCTTATAATCTAGCAAGTATGACAATTATTAAAGAAGAAGTTATAACTATAGAGGAAGTAGCTATTCATATTTTAAAAATGTTAAGTGAATATTATCCTGATATTTTAAAACAGGAATTTGGTATTGATAATTATAGTGATGATGAAATAGAAGAATGTTTCACTAAAATATCTAAAAAGAAAAATATACCTGTTAAAGGTGAAGTTGATTATGAAAAAGTAAGTTTAGTAATAATCAATTCAATTAAACAAGAAAAAGTTAAAAATATAACATTTGATAGAATTGATGAAATAAAATATTGAAAGGAATAATGAAAATGTATGAATTAAATATAGAAAGAGATTATACCTTTATAAGTAAATTATATGAAAAAATAGGTAACTACAAATTAATGAGAATAAATATACTAAGACAAATGCAAAAAAGTAATAATAGTTCACTTACTTTACGAAAAGATGAAATAGATAAAATAATAGAAGATATGGAAAGATGCTATACTGAATATAATAGATTAACAGCAAAATTACATAAGCTTTTTAATGAATTAAATCTAGAAAAAGATTCTAATAAAAGAAGAGAAATAGAATCATCAATAAATAGAATTACTAACATAAAGCAAAGAATCTATCAAAAATATAGTGAAGTATTAGACTTATTTGAATCAAAATCAATGAGAATCACTAAGTAAAAGTGATTTTTATTTGATTAAAATATTTCTACAATTGACTTTATGTATCAAATATGATATAATATGCACATTATTAAGGGGGAAAATGATATGTTAAGAGATTCAGGAGATAGAAGATTATTAGGAATTGATAGAAGAAGAATGTCTGATATTCATGAGAATGCATGTAATAGAGAAAAAATATTTCATAAATGGGGAGAAAAAACTAAAAGTAAGATAATAGTTTTATATGTTAGATCTCATATAAGAGATATTGGTGATAAAGAAATGGAAGCCACATATGACTTTATACATTTTAAAATGCAAAATGATGGTTATAGTGAAGAAAGCATTATAAGATATATAGAACATTTTAAAGATTTATTAGAAGTAAATAGTGAGAGATTAGCAACTATTTTAAGTATGTTTAAAACAAAAGAAGCAGCTGATAGAGTTTTTTATAATTATCCAAGAATTTTAACAAGAAAAATTCCATTAAATAAATTCTTTACAGTAATACAAGAACTAGATAACGAATTTGGATTTGTAGAGATTGATAAAGCTACTAGTTCAGAACTTAGAAAAGAAGATAAAAAGACTGCTCCAATTGATCAAATGGAAGCTACATATAAATTTATAGTTGATAAATTTTTAAATGATAAATTTAGTAAAGAACAGGCTTGTGAATTTATAGATCAAAATTTAGATTTATTACAAGTACCAACTTCAAAAATTATGAGTGAACTTGCAATACTTTCTCTTGCATCATTAGAAGATAAAGTTTTCTATGAAAATACTGATTTAATTACAAGTAAACCACCAATTACAAGAATATATGGTGCGATAAAATCTTCATCTTCTAAAGTAAGTGTTGACACTATTAGAAAACATTTAGAAAAGCCTGCGAATAAAACTGTTAGTTATGATGGAGAACTTACTCGTGAAAAATTATCTTTAATTTATTATGCATATAAACGTAATTTTGAAAAACAAGTTAAAGAAAGAGAAGAAAAAAGAACTTTATAGTTCTTTTTTTGTGAAAATTTTCTTTTTATGTTTACATTTTTTTAAATTAAATTTATAATAATAAGTCAAGTAGGGAGGAAGCATGATTAAGAGTAATTTACCTGTAATTTTATTAAAAAAACTAGTCTTGCTTCCAGGAGAAGAAGTACGAGTAGAAATAAAAAGTGATATAAGTAAAAAAGTAACTGAAATATCTAAATTATATCATGATAGTGAAGTCTTAATCGTATGCCCTCTAAATCTTTTAGAAGAAAAGCCTGATACATCTGATTTACCAAGAATAGGTGTAGTTGGAAAAATTAATAGTGTTATTGATCTACCTAATGGAAATGAAAGAGTTATAATAACAGGTCTTTATAGAGTAAAAATAATTAGTTATGTAAATTATTCAAATGAAGAAGATATTCTTGATAGTATTATCACTAATATTGAAACGAGTGAAAGTGAAATAGAATGGGTAGCATATCAAAGAAAATTACAAGCTGAATTAGAACTTTACATAAATAAAAATCCATTTGTTGGTAATTCAATAATGAGTGAAGTAAAGCAGGGTATCAATTTAGATAAATTAACAGACGTAATTGCTAATTTTTTACCACTTTCTTTTGAAAAGAAGCTTAATTTAATGTTAGATTCTTCTCCAATAAGTAGATGTAAAATATTGATAAAAGAACTTGCTGTAGAAAGTGCTGTAATAGACCTTGAAAGTCATATTGAAAGCGAAATCAAAAAGGGATTAGATGACACTCAAAAAGAATTTATTTTAAAAGAAAAATTAAAAGTTATTAAAAATGAACTTGGTGAAACTAATACTAAAGAAGAAGATATATTAAATTATAGAAATCTTGTAAATAGTCCTAAATATCCAGAGAGAATAAGAAATAAATTATTAAGTGAGATAGAAAGATATAATGCGACTAGTGAAATGAGTCCTGATGCAGGCATCATAAGAAATTATATTGAATATTTATTAAATGTACCTTGGTATACTGAAACAAGAGACGAAAGAGATTTAATTAAAATAGAAAAGAAACTTAATGATACTCATTATGGAATGAAAAAGGCTAAAGAAAGAGTAATTGAGTACATTGCAGTAAAAAGTATTACTGATGAAGTATCTAGTCCAATTATATGTTTAGTTGGTCCTCCTGGTGTTGGTAAAACTACATTTGCTGAATCAATATCAAAAGCACTTGATAGAAACTTCGTAAAAATATCTTTAGGTGGTATGAGTGATTCAGCTGAATTAGTGGGACATAGACGAGCATATATAGGTTCTAACCCTGGTAAAATAGTTACTTCTCTTATAAAATGTGGTAGTAATAATCCAGTATTTTTACTTGATGAAGTTGATAAATTGAAAAAAGACTATAAAGGTGATCCTGCATCAACATTACTTGATATATTAGATGTAAGTCAAAATAAAAGATTTGTTGATAATTATATAGATGAAGAAATAGATTTATCTAAAATATTATTTATATTAACCGCAAATGATATTTCTAATATCCCACCAGCACTTTTAGATAGACTTGAAATAATAGATCTAACAGGGTACACTGATAATGAAAAATTACTTATAAGTGAGAACTACATCATCCCATCAGCATTAAAAAAACATGGGCTTAAAAATACAATTATTAAATTTGAAACAGAAGCTATCAAAAAAATAATAAATGAATATACAAATGAATCAGGTGTTCGTGAACTAGAAAGAGATATTAATAAAATAATAAGAAAAGTAATAACAGAACATATTAAATCATCAAGAAAAATAGTAAGTGTTAGAATAAAAGAAAATGATATACCACATTATCTTGAACAAGAATTATATAAAGAATCTAAATATAAAGAAATAATTCATCCAGGAGTAGTTACTGCAGTTGCTTGTAGTAGTATAGGTGGAGTATCAATATATATAGAATGCACATCATTTAAAGGAACTGGAAAATATACATTTACAGGCTCACTTGGTAGTATTACTAAAGAAAGTATAGAAATTGCACTTAGTTATATAAAAAGTAATGCTAAAAGATTTGATATTGATGAAGACTTCTTTTTAAATAATGACTTTCATATCAATTTTACAGAAGGTGCTATTAATAAAGATGGTCCATCTGCTGGTATATCAATCGTAACAGCAATACTTTCACATATAAAAGGCGTAATAATTAGTGATAAAATATCATTAACTGGAGAAATAACACTTAATGGAGACATACTTAAAATAGGTGGCCTTAAAGAAAAAACTATTGCTTGTAAAAGACAAAATATAGAAAGATTATTTATACCAAAAGATAACTTAAATGATATAGAATGGTTAGAAAAAGACCTTAAAAATGATATAGAATTTATCCCCGTAAGTAATTATTTAGAAATATACGAAAAAATATTCTCATAAAGAATATTTTTTTTCATATATTTAATTAGAAAGGATGAATATATGAAAGAAATTATTCCATTAAAAAAAGATATTATCTTCAAAACTAAAATTGGAGAAATAACTAATATCAGTCTAGAACATGATTATAAGATATTAGATGATTTAGTTGAAGGTGAAGTAAATATAAATGGTACATACAAAATGACTGAAGCAAGTGTCATTGATGAAGAATTTGAATATAAAGTACCATTTGGTATTGCTATATCTAAAAAAGTAGATAAAGATACTATTAAAATAGATATAGATGATTTTAAATATGATATAAATAAAGATGTATTAAAAGTTAATATTGACTTATTACTTACTTGTGATGAATTAGAAAAGAAGACTGAAGATATTAAAAATGAAATAGAAGAAGAGCCTGATGAATTAGATGACTATTTAAATAACTATTTCAAAGATGATATGGAACTTCCTAAAGAAGTAGAAAAGACAGTCGAACCAGTAATGAATGACATTGATATAGAAAATAATATATCAAATATAACAAATACAATAATTAATAATGAAAATAAATATTATACCTATAAAATTTATATTTTAAGAGAAGGTGATACAGTAGATACAATATGTAATAAATATAATATTACTAAAGAAGAATTATCTATGTATAATACGCTCTCTGATCTAAAGATAGGTGATAAGATAATTATACCTGAAGTAAATGAGTAAGAAGTATAAAAATAGTGTACAAATTGATGAAGACAGAGTAGTAAAAAAAAGAAATAATGATTTACTAGAGTTATATGAATATCTAGATACAGTTAGATATGATAACTACCCTGAAATAATAGATATAAATGATAGAGAAGTAACAACTAAATATATAAAAGAAGAAAAATATCATGAAGTATCTAAAGGCGTAGAACTTATGAAAACATTATCAATGTTACACTATAAAACAATGTTTTTTAAAGACGTTAGTAAAAATAAATATAAAACAATATATAATAAATTGTTATCAAATATAGAATACTTAACTAAATATTATGAAGAAGCTATAGAAGAAATAGAAAATGAAGAATTAATGTCACCATCACATTATTTATTTGCAAGAAACTATAGTGCTATAGATGGATCACTTAAATATGCTAAAGAAGAACTAAAAAAATGGTTCAAAATAGTAGAATATAAATCAAAAGAAAGAGTGTGTATAAATCATAACAATGTTTCACTAGAACATTTTATTCATGGGGATAAAAATTATTTAATCAGTTGGGATAATTATTTGGTTGACACTCCAATTCTTGATCTATATAAATTTTATAAAAAAGAAGGTTATAAATTAGATTTTCCATATCTTTTAAAAATATATAATGAAACATTGTCTTTAACAGATGAAGAAAAAATGTTGTTTAATGTCTTGATATCTATACCTCCTAAAATAGTAAGAATAGATAATGAAATGGATAATACATATAATATTAAGAATACTTTTTCTTATATATATTCTGGTATAGGAGTAGTAAGTGAAAATAAATAATCTACACATCAATATACGTGTAGATTTTTATTTTATTTTGTTATATAATTACAATAGAGGAGTACAAGATGAAAAATAAAAATGGATTTATATCAATGACTTTAGTATATACATTTTTGATATTGTTTCTTTTTGTTATGCTTGCTATATTAAAAACGTATTCAAGAAATAATAAGGTATTAACTACTTTTAGTGAGAGAATTAATAATGATTTAAGAACTTCTAATGAACAGAAAAGTAAACTTTATTATAGAATTTTAATTGATAATTTGAGTTATCCTGATAGTGTAAGTAGTACTAATGTTAGTAGAAGTAATGGCATTGATTTTAGTAAACCAGCAAGTTCTACTAATGGAGAGGGGTTATATTATACAACTGATCATACTAAAACTCTTAATGGTAATAAAGTATATTATTTTAGAGGTAATGTTAATAATAATTATGTTATATATGCAGGATTTTGTTTTAGAATAATTAGAACTGCTGAAGGAAATAGCGTTAGAATGCAATATGCTGGTGTTCCAACTAGTGGTAGTTGTCCTAGTGGTACTGTAAGCGCGCCTATAACTTCTACAAGATATAATCAAACTAAAAAAGATAATGCTTTTATTGGATATAGAGTTGGATTGAGTCAAGCGTGTGGAAATACTACTACATGTAATACAACAACTTATTCAACTTCATATAATAATGCTCATAAAGGTACAGCTGATAGTAATGCTAAAAAAGCTGTTGATTTATGGATGCAAAATAATATATATACAAAAGGTACAAATACTACAAAGCATTTAGCTAATACAGTATATTGTTCAGATAGAAAAATAACTAATGCTAGTGGTGGATATACAGGTTCTTCAACTCAACTTGGTTATGGAAATAATACAACAGATTATGATCCATTACTTAGATTTAATAGTAATAGTCCATCATTTAATTGTATTAATGAAAATGATAGATTCTCAAATGCTGTAACTAGTGGTAATGGAGAATTATCTTATTCGGCCGCTTTAATAACTATGGATGAACTTCTTTATGCTGGTGCTAGTAAATCAGGAACAAGTACATTTTATCTTGCTAATGGTAATCAATATTTTACAATGACTCCAGCTGCTTATAAATACAATAGTAGTATTAGTTCTAATGATTCATATATATTTAATATTGATGCAAGTGGAACATTGGGTGAAGTTAGTACATGGACTAGCGGAAAATTGTTTCCAGTTATTACATTAAGAGGAGATACTATAATAGAAAGTGGTACTGGTCTTAGAACAAGCCCATATGTAATAGGAGAATAAATATGAAAAAAGATGGATTTGTATTTGTAGAAAGCGTAACAGTGTTAATAGTTGTGGCATTATCACTTACTATGTCATTATCTAGTTATGAATTATTATCAAGTAAATCTAAGCAAAGAAAGTATTATGATTTAGCCAGTGATAAATATTTATTATGGACTTTAAATGAACTTGGTAATAAAACAGGTTCAAGTTATCAAAACAATATGGTTGCTTCTAAAGATAATTGTTCTAGTACAACTATGGGAACTGTACTTAGTAATTGTGTACAAGTATTTAAGGATACTGATTTAGTTTATTTTATAAAAGTAAATGATGTAGAAAAGGCACTTAAAAATGATCCTAGTAGAGGTTATTATGCTACTAAAACTTATGATAATGGAACAATAGAATATTTAAAAACTTTAAAAAGAAAAGAAGATGATAATACTACACCTATTAATTATATAGTTGGAGTGTTTTATAGAAAAGGAAAATATTATTATGCATCAATAATATTATAGTGGAGGGGCTATGAATAAGAAAGGATTTACATTAATTGAACTTATTGTAAGTATAGTATTAGTTACTGTAATATTGGTATCTTTACTCGCAACACTTGTTAAATTAAAACAAACATATGAAGTGATAGAGGAAGATAGTGATATTAGAATATATAGTGCTTCAATATCAAGACATATAAATAACGACATTATCACAAATAAAGGTATTACTTCTGGAACATGTAATGAAGAAGGAAGTAGATGTGAATTAAAACTAAAAAATGGAGAAGAAAGAGTAATTGAAGTTTATACTACTAATAAAGGTACTGTAGAAATATTTGATGAAGCAGGTAAAAGAATAGGTAGAAGAAGAACTGACTTAAGTACTGTATCTTATACTGATAAAAAAACTAATAAAAGATTATTTATTCGTACGATTGAAATGGAAAATAGAATGGATCTTTCTAATCCTGATAAACTTACTACTTATGGATATAAATTTATAGGTATATCTTTAACTAAGTATTCTTATGATAATAAAAAAGATACTACTATGCAAGATGTAATAAGTGTGCTTACATTACATATGAGTGATGAAAATTACAATATTAAAATATATGGAAATGATACAGTAAGCAAAAGTGGTAATCCTGTTATGCCAGTTGAACCTGTTAATCCACCTGTAACTGGTCTTGCATGTACAACTGGAAATTCTTCATTAACTCAGGGTACTAAATTTACAAGAGGTTCATATATATATAGTTATAAACAAGAAGGCTTTTGGACAAGAATGCAAGGTAATCAATATAACTGGGTAAATATTACTGCTGATGGATGGGGCGTAAAACTTGTAAATAGGTCTTCAACTTCACCAATCACCGATGAAATATGTGCGACGATAGATGGAAAACCAATTGTATCTACTTCACATATGTATATTAATTCAAAAGCAACTTCTATTGATGTAAGTAGTTTGAAATCTAGTAACGTTGTTAATATGAGTAATATGTTTGAAGGTACTGCTGCCACTACAATAACTGGACTTGATAAACTTGATACAAGTAATGTTACTAATATGTTTTCGACATTTTATGCCACAAAGGTTTCTATTCTTGATTTAAGTAGTTTTAATACAAGTAAGGTAACAAATATGAATTATATTTTTAGTAATACAAGTGCTACTATAGGATATGCTAGAAATAGTAGTGAAGTAAGTAAATTTAATGCACTTAGTACATCATATAAACCTTCAACATTAAGATTTAAATTAAAGTAATTAAATATATAATAAATGTACTTATAATAGAAAATATTAATTTAACGATTAATATTTTTTTAATGTTTATTTTATATTTACTTAGTATAGTAAAACTCTGAAATAATATAGACAGGCTACTAAAGCATAAAATAAATACTGTTAAAAGAAACTTATTGTTGATACTACTACTTACATCACTTATCTTAATAACACCACTAGTAAGTTCTAAAATACCGCTAAAAATACCAAGTATATATGGATTAATACTTACATATCTAAGAATTAAATTAATGATAATAGTAAATATAATAAGAGTTCCAAGAATGATAAAAGAAGTATTAATACCTTTCATTATAGAGTTAGAAATAACATCAAAAATATTAGAATTATTATTAATAACAATATCACTATCAATATTATCATTCTTATTTCTTAAAAATATTCCAATTAAAATATTATTTATTAAGCATATTAAATATAGATATAATCCAAATCTATAACTACCATATAAACTTATTCCAATTGTTCCAATAACAAAAGCAATAGATGGAAAATATGTATAACAAAGTAAATTAGAAGCATCATTTAAACTAATTTCATCATTATCAAGCATATTTTTAATGTATATTGCATTTCCTGGATGACTAGTAAATAAACATAGTAAAAATATACTACTAGACTTACTATTAATATTAAATATTTTAGATATAAGCGCACCAATATTATCTTTCAAGAATAAATGATAATTATAATAATATAATATATCACTAAGTATAATAAATGGAAAAATACTCACAAAAACTTTATTAAAAAATATTATTGATGCACTTTTTACAGAAGTGATAACAATATCAATATTAACAATAAATATAATAAAAATTATAGTGAGTATGACATATTTAATTTTTTTCATTTAATTTCCTTATATGTGATATACTATTAATAATGGGAGAAAAATATGATAAAAAAGATATTAAATTATATAAAAAATGATATAAAAAACAATTATAAATCTTATATAGTACTTATATTAATAATTTCAACTTTCTTTATAAAATTAGATTATAATGTATATTCACCAGGAGGACTTATTAATTTAAATGATAGAATTGAAACAAATAATAAATATACTGAAAAAGGTAGTTTCAATTTAACGTATGTTACATCAAGAAGTGGAATATTACCTGTAGTACTTCTTTCTTATGTAATACCTTCATGGGACTTAGTACCAGCAAGTGAAGTTAAAGTCGATAATGAAAGTATGGATGAAGTTAATCTTCGTAATAAGATATATTTAGAAGAAACAAGTTACAATGCTATTATTGCTGCATATGAAGAAGCAAATAAACCATATACAGTTAATAGTGTTGATATAAAAGTAACATACATTGTAGATAAAGATAATAATAACCTAAAAGTAGGAGACACTATAAAAGAAATTAATGGTGTTAAAATAGATAGTTATGAAACATTAAAACAAGAAAAAGAAAAATATAATGAAAATGATAGATTAAATATAAAAATACTTAGAAATAATAAAGAAAAAGAATGTTATGCAGTATTAAAGAAAGATAAAAATGGCAATTTAACTATTGGCATATATTTAGCAATACTAAAAAATGTATCTACTAAAGAAGAAGTAACATATGTGTTTAAGAATAATGAAAGTGGATCGTCAAGAGGATTAATGTG
>FR880116.1:77969-123827 GCA_000434555.1 Clostridium sp. CAG:524
AAATATATAATAGAATTACTGACTTTGATATCACTAAAGGAGATATTATCGCTGGAACAGGTAGTATAGAAGTAGATGGAACTGTAGGTGATATAGATGGAGTTAAATATAAGATAAAAGGTGCTGTTAAAAATAAAGCAAAAGTATTTATCGTACCAAGTGGTAACTATGATGAAGCATTAAAATTAAAAGAAAAAAACAACTATGACATTGAACTTATCAAAGCAGATAATCTTCATAATGTAATAGAAAATTTAAAAAATAGGTAGTGTATTATAAATATTCCTCGTATATAAATAATAGGGGGAATTTTTTTATGATAAAAGACATAATCAAAAGTGAAAGACCAAGAGAAAGATTATTAAACGCAGGAGCATCTTCTTTATCAAATGAAGAGTTACTTTCAATAATATTAAAGACGGGTACTAAAAATATATCAGTAAAAGATTTATCAAGAACATTATTAAAAGAAATACACGATATAACTAATTTAAGAGATATTACATATAATAAACTTATTAAAATAAAAGGAATAGGCAGTGTAAAAGCAATAGAACTATTAGCTTCTTTAGAACTTGGAAAACGAGTTTATTATACAAATATAAAAGATAAAATAAAACTTAATAATTCAACACTTATATTTGATACATTTAAAGACTTATTTATAAATGAAACACAAGAAAACTTTTATGCTCTATATCTTAATCCTAAAATGGAGTTAATATCTTATAAATTATTATTTAAAGGTACTATTAATACATCTGTAGTTCATCCAAGAGAAATATTTAAACATGCATTTTTAGAAAGTGCTCACTCAATAATAGTGATACATAACCATCCATCAAATAATACGACACCATCAAATGAAGACATAGACCTTACTAATAAACTATTTGAAATAGGAAGTATTATGGCTATACCACTTCTTGATCATATAATAATTGGTAAAGATAACTATTATAGTTTCTATGAAAATATGCATAAAAAAGAATAAGCATTATATAATTTAATATGACATACGAAGAATATAAAAATAATAAAAAAGAAACAAGTGGTAAAAGTATATTTAAAACATTCATGAGTAAACTATTTACAATAGTTATTTTTACAATGTTAGTTGTTATTATAAGTAATTATTCACCTAAATTTAGAGATTTCGTTACTAATAAAGTATTAAATAGTACGATAGATTTTAGCTTCATAAATAAATTTATGAATAAGACAACAGATGTATTTAAAAATAATGATACAAGAAAAGTATTTAAAGAAGAAACAAAGCATGAAAAATATAAAGATGGTATTAAATATATGATAGGTGAAAGTGAAAATATATATCTAAAAGATAGTGGAATAGTTACATTCATAGGTAATAAAGATGGTTATAACAATACAATAATAATTCAACAAAGCAATGGTTATTATGCTTGGTATGGAAATGTAAAAGAATCAGTTAAACTTTATGACTATATTGAATCTGGTGAAGTAATAGGTACAGCTGATAGTGAATATTATTATGTCCTTTTAAAAGATAATAAACCAGTTAACATAGATGAAAATTAATATACATAATACAACATATGTATTCGTTCTTTTATCTTTTTTAAGTGGATATTTTGAATATGTATATCTTTTTTTATTGATAATATTTATTCATGAAAGCGGACACTATATCTTTAGCAAAATAGTAAACTTTAAGTATAGTGAAATAATAATATATCCATTTGGTGGTATAACTAATTATAATGAAGACTTAAATGTAAGCGTAAATAAAGAACTCTTCACTTTAATAGGTGGTATAACATTTCAATTATGTTTTGTTTATTTAATATTCATTTTATATAAAAATAATTATGTAACATATCATACCTATAATATAATTAATAATATAAATAAATTACTCATATCATATAACTTCCTTCCAATATTACCACTTGATGGAGGAAAACTACTAAATATCATACTCGATAAAATATTTCCATATAAACTTTCATTTAAAATATCAATAATAATTTCAATTATTTTTACTATAATATTTTTATTATTAAAAAGAACATATCTAGGATTACTTTTAACATTATTCTTAATAAAATGTATCATCTTAGAAATAAATAATCTAAAATACAAATATAATAAATTCTTATTAGAAAGATATCTAAATAATTACAATTTTAAAAAGATAAAAATAATCAAGAATATAAATAATTTAAAAAGAGATAATTATCACATAATAAATAATATGTTAGAGAAGAAATACTTAAAGAAATTATTTGACAGAAACACGTATTTATGCTAAAATATCCATGTTTGTAGAAATCTTTCTCTACAACCGCATTGAAAAGGTTATTTAAAAGATGGAAAATTCTTACCTTAAAAGCGAGTCTTATTGAAGGAGGAATAAAATGAAAGCAATATTCGTAACTGGTGGAAAACAATATATGGTTGAAGAAGGACAAGAACTATATGTTGAAAAGCTAGATAATGAAGTAGAATCAGAAGTTGTTTTTGATGAAGTTTTATATGTTGATGGTAAGGTAGGAACTCCTACTGTTAAGGGTGCTAAAGTTGTTGCTAAAGTATTAAAACATGGTAAACAAAAGAAAGTACTTGTGTTTAAATATAAACCAAAGAAAAAATATAGAAAAACTCAAGGACATAGACAACCTTATACTAAGATTCTTATCAAATCTATTTCTAAGTAATGATTAAAGTAAGAATTACTAAAAAAAATAATGTTATCGAAAGTATTCATTGTAATGGTCATGCGAATTATTCAAGAGATGGAAAAGATATAGTTTGTGCATCTTTTAGTACTATGATTATTACTACTATAAATGCAATACTTGAGTTTGACAAAGATGCTATTAGTTATACTGATACTAATGATTTAGAAATTATTAATATTAAGAAAGATAATATAACAAATGGCTTACTTAACAATTTAGTTCAAATGATGAAGGAACTAAAAGAAAATTATGATAAAAATATTAATATTAAGGAGGAAAACCATGAATAAGATGAAGTTAAATATACAATTATTCGCATCTAAAAAAGGTGTTGGTTCTACAAAGAATGGTAGAGATTCTGCCGGTCGTAGATTAGGTGCTAAGTTAAGTGACGGACAAGTTGCTAAAGCTGGCGCAATAATTTATCGTCAAAGAGGAACTAAAATTTATCCAGGTAACAATGTAGGAATGGGTAAAGATCATACTTTATATGCTAAAATTAATGGAAATGTAAAGTTTGAAAGAAAAGGAAAAGACAAAAAACAAGTTAGCGTTTATGAGAACTAGTAATAGTTCTTTTCTTTTGCATAAAAATGATATATAATACTACTTAAAGGTGATTTTTATGTTATATAAAGGAAGAGTAATACCAAAGAAAGCAATAAAACCAGTAGAAGTAAGACTAGTATATCGTTATGGCACATTTTCAAAAATAAATGATAAAGATTTTGCTAATATAGATAGTGAAGATCAAGATATATTAACAGATTATTTAAAATCTTTATCCAATAAAATAACTGAATATGAAACATTTCAAATTGATGATGAAGAAATAATCAAAATATTAAATAAAGAATATTCTAATACACAACATTATTATAGTGCCAATAGTACTTATGAAGAAATAATATATGAAAGAGTAGAAGATCAAGAGGGAAATATATACGCCAAAGAATTATTAACTGGTTCTCTATTTCCAATCGAATGTGATGGAACTATTGAAACAAAGGTGTACACTATTAAAAGATTAGTAACCAATGGAAGCATTGCTGATTATTGTGATCTTGCTATTTCTTCAGATTCTAATCATGTTAATTATGCTAGAATAGAAAAAATTGTTACTGATTATAAAATTGCTTCACCAAAAGATGTGGAAAATTATGAAACACAATTTGATGGTGGATTTAGACTTCAAAAAGCAAAAGAAAAATTTTTAAGAAAAATAAGAGAAGATTCCATGTCAAATACTCTTGATAGTGAAGTAGAAGTGTATCCTATTAAGCCTAAAAAGAAAGAAAAAAGAAAAAGAGAAATTCAAAATACTACTACAAAATGTATGGAAAATATTGAATATTTAATATAAAAACTAAAAAAAGTTAATCCAGCAAAAGCAAAAGAATTTAGTGAAGAATATGATCATGCATTAAATATAGAAGATATTATGCAAAATAAAATGGTATCGGAAGCAGCATTAATCGCATTAGAAGCAAAACTTGAGTTTGAATTAATGTTTTCAAAAGGAGAAAATACATCTTTAGCAGATAAAATAGAAGATTTAAAAAGAGAATATTTATCACATTTTGTGAGTGAAACGCAAACAAAAACATCAATAACGCTTGATGATTTAGATAAACTAATGGAATTATTCTTAAAAACAAAAGATAACTATAGTATTTTAGAACAAAGAAAAATATTAAGAAACTTTGCTAGTCTTTATGCTTTAGAAGTTAAAGAAAATGAAAGCGAAGTAACTGTTGAAAGACTACAAGATAGCTATTTTGAAGATTTAAAAAAATCTATATTATTATTTATAAATGCTTTAGTAGAAAGTGGATATGTTAAAGATAATATAATAACAGAGTTAACAGATACTGAAAATACAGAAGAAATACTAAATTTAATTAAAAACTTAGAATTTAAGAAAATGTCATTAAAAGATGCAAAAGGACTTGAATTAGTTATGTAGTGGACTATAAAAGTTCTTTTCTTTTGCCTAAAAATGATATATAATATCACTCAAAGGTGATTAATATGAAGCAATATTTTAAAGGATGTTTAATATCTTGTGCTGATGCTACAGATTATCCTAGCGTAGACGTAGCACTACAAGGATATGGATACAGAGTAGTAGAATTAGATGGAAGAAGAATCTCAGATATAGAAATATGCGATATAATACAAAGCTTATCTAAAGAAGCACTTAGAACTTTTAATAGAAAAAGCAGTGTAGAAGTAACATCTCCACAAATGATCGCATCATTAAATAATGCATTTAAAGATGTAGGACCAACCATATATGAAAATGATGTTTTACTAAATCTAATGTATGAAAAAGTAGAAGATGCTGAAGGTAATATATATGCAAGAGAACTACTAAGCGGAAAATTATTTCCAATAGGTGATAGTCATACAAAATTTATGAAATATACTCTCACTGATATCCCATCATGCCCAAATGCATCAACATTCACAATTAAAATAGAAACAGAGTATAGACATCCAAACTATGAGAAAATATATTCAGTCATGATGTTTGAAGAAGTAGCTGATAAAAATGATTTAGATGAATATTTAAATAAATACGATAGAATGTTTTTTGGAGAATATAAAAAACAAAAAAGAATAGATAGAATAGTATATGAATCAAATAAAAATGTCTTAAGTGAAGAAGTAGAAGTCACTGAAATATCAAGAAATAGAAAAACTAAAACAGAAAGACAAAGTCAAAATACACTTACAATAAGCATGGAAAATATAGAATACATGATTAGTAGATTAGAAAGCATTAATCCAGAAAGAAGTAAATACTATAGTGAAGAATATGAACGTGCTTTAAATAGTGTAGATATCATGCAAAATAAAAGAGTATTAGAAACATCAATAATATCACTAGAAGCAAGACTAGAATTTGAACTAATGTTTACAAAAGGAGAAAATACATCTTTAACAGAAAAATTAGATGAATTAAAGAAAGAATACTTATCACATTTTATAGAAAAAACACAAGAAAAAACATCAATAACATTAGATGATTTAGATAAACTAATGGAATTATTCTTAAAGACAAAAGATAGCTATAGTATTCTTGAACAAAGAAAAATATTAAGAAATTTTGCCACTATTTACACACTTGAAGTAAAAGAAAATATAAAAGAAATAGATTCTAATAGATTAAAAGATAGTTACTTTAATGATTTAAAGAAATCAATTATATTATCAATTAAATCATTAATACAAACTGGTTTATTTAAAGGTAATATACAATTTGAATTAAGTACAGATGAATCTATAGAAAATATTTTAGAATTGATTAGAAGTTTAGAGATAGAAAAAACACAAGAAGAACCAGAAAACAGTAATCAAAAGAACCTTAAAATGAGTGAAAAAATCACATTTTATACGTAATTCTATGTAAAGTAAAAGCACATTTTTGTGCTTTTTTTCTCTGAATCTTTTTAAAAAGCACAAGATATGAAAAAACGCATGTTATACTTATGACATCAAAGGGAGGAAGTATAATGAAAAAAAGAAACATTAAAGAAAATTTAATTTCAAAAGAATATGATAATAATAAGAAAGGAAAAACATTATTGAAACTCATTATTAATGGTGAGACATTATTTGATACAAAAGAGAATGAATTATCAAAAGAAGAATTTTTAAAATTATACAACCAAGTAGGAAAATCAAGTATCACTAGTCTGTATGCATTTTCAAAACTTATGAATGAAACAAAAGATAAAGAATTATCATATAAATTAACTGGAATATTAACTTACCTTATCATATTTACCGAAAAAGAGTTAAAAGTAAATTGCGATATCAATAATTTATGCAAAAAACTTATTAATGTTTGCAAAGTGAAAGGCAATAAAATTTATAATTTGAGTATGATAGAAATATTAAAAGAAGTTTATTAAAAAAAGAATATTAAAATGATAAAAGTATTAAATAATATTAAAAATAAAATTATAAATATATTTTTTGAAGAAGTATCAGAAATAGAACACAAAGAAATTCTCAGTAAAGATGAACTAAATGAATTAAGAAATAAACTTGGTAGATTAAACATCACAAGATTATATGAATATGATTCATTAATAATGGTATTTAATTCTCATGATAACGCTTATAAATTAATAAACATATTAAATGAACTATGGCTAGAATCAGCAAGACATTTTAAATATGATTACAGCATTGATAAACTATGTGATATCTTATATGACATAAGAGCAATAATCTAGAAGATATACTATTATTTAATAAAAATGAAATTATAAGTAAAATTAAAAGAATGGGGTATTAAAAAAGAATGAAAAGAATAGTAACTAAACACGGAAAGAAAAGAATTAAAGAAAGAGTGGGTGTAAGAAACACAAGATACAACTACAAACAAGCAAGAATGAAAGGAAATTATAACTATCAATACGATGGCGACTTTAGAAAATTCCTAGACTATTTAGCACATAAAAATAAACATAAAATAACAGTTTATAACAACTACATATATATAATTAAAAATAATAAACTAGTAACAGTACTAAATGTACCAAATAAATATAAGAATTTAACACCAATATATACTAAATAATAGGTAAATAATGTAACTAAAAATAAATATAATTCATACCATATTAATGAATAGAAATAAAGGAGTGGATTATATGTGTAATAATAATGAAAACAATTGCAATACATGTGATAACTGCATAATGGAAATATTACAAGTTATTAATGTATTACAGTCTAATGCTTGCCCTGATAATTGCTTACTTTCATGTGATAGACCTGCTTTAGGTGGCGGCACTAACTGTGTAATATGCAACACTCGTCCAATTATGTTATATACTTGCTGTGGAAATGGCACACCTTGGAGTATGCCTGTAAGTAGAACAGAAACAGATACAACTAGTTCAGTATTTAGAGTTGAAAAAGTAGATGGATGCTGCTGTACATTTAGAGTTCTAGCTGCAAACCCTGATACAACTTCACTTTATCCATATGTAAGTACAGATTCAATTTTCACAATGGATTGTAATTGCTTATGTACAATAAGATGCTTAAATGATACCTATGTAGAATGTTTATAATATAAGAATTATTAGAAAGTAGAGAAATCTACTTTTTAATTTGCAATGAATAATAATTTAATTTTTTTCTTTTTACTATCATAAAAATTAATTAATTTTAATATAATCATTCCAAAAATAATAGAAATTATAATTGTAATACCAGAAAAACATAAATATGATAAATGAATATTAAACTTAGTTAGTATAAATACCAATATTTCAATAATAAGCCATTGATAAATATACATAGGTAAACTTAATTTTTCTAAGTAATAAAATAATTTATTATTACAAAATTTATATAAATACATATCTTTATTAGTAGATATTAGTATACATATTGATAATATAATTAACATTAAAACATCAAATCTTCTATGAGCATTATTTAAATTTACAAGTATAAAAATACTTAAATATCCAGTTATTTCAAACAATAAAAGTAATATTTTAGATAATTTAGTAAACTTAATATTACTAATCTTTTCACTAATTAAATATAAATACATTCCTATATTTATTTCGAAAATACCCCTTAATATTCCTTTATAAAGTATACTTCCCATTTTCCAAGGAGTAGCAAAATGTCCATATCTAATTAATAAATAACTTCCCAATAAGACAATAATAATCGGAGAAACAATATATACAAATTCTTTTTTATATTTAACTAAAAATGGAAATAACATTGATTCAACTAAAATCATAGCCATAATATACCATGTTATTCCAAAAATTTCTGAATTACATTTACCATGATAAGGTATATATAATAATTTATAAAAAGCATTTATTACACTTGTAAAATTAAATTTTAAACACAATATAGAAAATGGAATAGCAATAATTAATAAAATTATAATATATTTAATAAATCTACTTGTTCTATTTACTAAATAGTTAAAACTATCTTCTCCAAGTGATTTTTTAATCTTATAATTTATATACTTTCTACAAAAGAAAAAACCACTTACAACAAAGAAAAAATCTACTGCTATACTTCCTGATCCAAAATTAAATCTAAATTTATTATAATCAAGAACATTACCAACATGAAATATTATAATCATTATAGAAAATAAAAATTTCCATAAACTAATTTTACCAAATCTATCTTTCATATATTTATCACTATATATAATATAACACATATTCAAAAAAATAAAATATTTTTTTCGAAAAAAAGAAGTGTTTTTAAAACTTTTCGTATATATAATTAGTAGAGGCAAAAGAAATAATTTCTTGACAAATAAAATATTAATGTTAATATTATTTTTGTGAAGAGAAATAGAAAAGGAGAAATATGAAGAATCTTGTTATAGTAGAAAGCCCTAGTAAAAGTAAAACAATTGAAAAATATCTAGGCAGTGATTATAAGGTATTATCAAGTAAAGGTCATATAAGAAATTTATCAAATACTGGTAAGTTTGGACTTGGCATTGATCTTGAGAATGGTTATAAACCTAATTACGTTATTCTTAAAGAAAAAAGCAAAGTCGTAAAAGAGTTAAAATCAGCAATCAAAGATTGTGATAATGTTATACTCGCAACCGATCCAGACCGTGAAGGAGAAGCAATAAGTTGGCATTTAAAAGAGGCTCTTAATATAAAAGATAATAATTATGAAAGAGTAGTTTTTAATGAAATAACAAAACCAGCAATACTTGAATCATTTAAACATCCAAGAAAAATAGATGATAATCTTGTTCATAGTCAAGAATCAAGACTTATGCTTGATAAAATAATTGGATTTAGATTGAGTAGATTAATGCAAAATAAAACTGAAGGTAAAAGTGCAGGTAGAGTACAAAGTGTTGCTTTAAAGTTAATTGTAGATAGAGAAAGAGAAATAGAAGCATTCACCCCAAAAGAATATTATACAATTGAAACAGATTTCAAAGATTTTAAAGCAGAATTAACGAAATATAAAGGTAAAGATATAGAAATCAATAGTAAAGTAGAAGCAGATGAAATTATAAATAAATTATCAAATGCTTATAATATTGTAAATGTTGATAAAAAATTAAAAAATAAACAAAGCAAATTACCATTTACAACAAGTACACTTACTCAAATGGCATCTAATCGTTTAGGATTTCCAGCCTCAAAAACTATGAGTATTGCTCAAAAGTTATATGAAGGAATCAATATAGGTACTGAGACAGTCGGACTTATTTCATATATGAGAACTGATTCAATTAGGCTTTCTGATTTATTTGTATCTGAGACAGAAAGATATATTAAAAATAATTATGGCAAAGATTATGCTGGGTATGCTAAGTCATCTAAAAAGAATGAAAATGTTCAAGACGCACATGAAGCAATTAGACCAACAAGTATAGATAGAACACCAGAAAGTATTAAAAAGTATTTAAAAACAGATGAATACAAGTTATATAATTTAATATATATAAGAACACTTGCTTCTCTAATGGCAGATGCTAAAGTTGAATCCACAAGCGTAGATTTAGAAAATAATGATTATATATTTCATGCTACTGGCCAAGTGTATGTTTTCGATGGCTATTTAAAAGTTTATAAAGATTACGAGGACATAGAAGATATTGTACTTCCAGATTTTGCAAATTATATGTCTTCAGTAATTGTATCTGATAAAGTATCAAAAATACAACATTTTACAGAGCCAAAGCCAAGATTTACAGAAGCAAAGTTAATTGCTGAACTTGAAAAATTAGGAATCGGTAGACCAAGTACTTATGCTACTATAATAAAAATTTTAAAGGATAGAGAGTATGTTGAACTTAAAGATAAAAAATTTTATCCAACTGAAACAGGTATAAACGTTACAGACAAACTTCAAGAATTCTTCTCTGGAATTATCAATGTTGATTACACGGCCAACATGGAAAAAGAGCTGGATGAAGTTGCTGAAGGAAAAATGAAATGGGATACTGTTGTTGATGAATTTTATAAAGATTTTGAGCCTCTATTAAATAAAGCGTTTAAAGAAATGGAAAAAGTTGGTCCTAAAGAAACAGGCGAAACTTGTCCTTTGTGTGGAAATGCATTGGTGTTAAGAAAAGGAAAATATGGTGAGTTTATTGCTTGCTCAAATTATCCTGAGTGTAAATATATAAAACATGAAGAAAAGGAAAAACCAAAAGAAACAGGAGAAACTTGTCCTAATTGTGGAAGTATGCTAGTGATAAGAAAAGGAAAACGTGGTGAATTTACAGCTTGTTCAAATTATCCAAAATGTAAATATATTAAGCAAGATGAACTAAAAGAGTTGGAAGAAACTTGCCCAGAATGTGGGAACAATTTAGTTGAGAGAGTGGGAAGGTATGGAAAATTTATATCATGTTCTAATTATCCAAAATGTAAATATATAAAGAAAAACAAAAAATAATAATTATAAATATAAGAATAATATGAAAAATAATAAAAATATGTACGGCAGCTATTGTCGGAATTTAAGTCTGCAGAGAGGACTCAAATAGAGTGTCAATGAAGCAGAAAGTAAGTAAAATTAGTAAAAATTCGCTATTTTAGTAATCTCAATGTAAAAATTTTATTAAATTGCTTGCATTTTTAGTGAGTTATGCTACAATTAATATGTAAGCATTGTATGAAGAATATATACAGTGCTAATATTAATAATGGGAGGTAATTTACGATGAGTAAAACTGAATTAGTAGAATTTATTGCTGCAAAAGCTGGACTTACAAAAGCAGATGCACAAAGAGCATTAGAAGCTACAATTGAAGGCGTTACTGCTGGTCTTAAAAAAGATGGAAAAGTTTCATTAGTTGGATTTGGAACTTTTGCAGCTAAGAAGAGACCTGCAAGAGAAGGTATCAATCCTGCAACTAAGGAAACTATTAAAATTCCTGCAAAGGTTGCTGCTACTTTCAAAGCTGGAAGCAAGTTAAAAGACGCTTTAAATTAATTATAAAAGAGCCAGTTATGGCTTTTTTATTTTGCTAAAATGTTTTATAATATAGATATGAATAATATAGTTGATGAATTAAATAAACATGGATATGAGGCTTATATAGTAGGTGGTTATGTTCGAGACTATCTTCTTTCATATGAATCAAAAGATATAGATATATGTACAAATGCTAAAATAGAAGATATAGAAAGAATTTTTCAAGAAAGAGGAAAGTCTTATCCAAATTATTATAGTTATCACATCAAAGAACAGGATTATACTTACGACATAACTTCATATAGAAAAGAACTGAAATATAAAAATAATAAGCCATGTAAAATAGTATATGCAAAGACATTAAAAGAGGATCTAAAAAGAAGAGATTTTACTATAAATACTCTTGCAATAGATAAAAATGGTAAATTAATAGATTTAATGCATGCAAAAAAAGATTTAGATAGGAAGATTATTAGAGTTGTAGGTGATACTGAAACAAGGCTGAAAGAAGATAAAACACGTATTATAAGAGCAATTCGTTTTGCATGTACATTAGATTTTACATTATCAAATGATATAGAAAAATTTCTTTCTAAAAATGGTAAATATTTAAATCAAATTCCAAAGGAATATATCAAAAAAGAATTAGATAAAATATTTAATAATGGAAATTATATAAAGTTTTTTGAGATTGTTAAAAAGTATAAATTAAATAGATATCTAAATATAGAATTTAAAGATATCAAGAACGTTTACAATTACTATGGCATATGGGCTCAATTAAATACTAAACTTCCACTTACTAGAAAAGAAATGTACAATATTAAGTATATTAATAAATTAGTTTCAAATGGAACTATTACAATAGCTGATGTGAGAATTTATAATGAAGATATAGTCAAAAATGCTTCTTCAATTTTAAATATTGATTCAAAAGTTAAAAAAATACTAGAAATTACAAAATTACATAGTATAATAGATATAAATTTTGATGTATATGAGATTTCAACAATAGTTGGCATATCAAAGACAAAAACAATGTTTAAAAAAATAGAGAAGGCTATAATGTCAGGCTTTTTAATAAATGATCATGATGAAATAGAAAGGTTCATAATAAATAATAGATATGAGTGATTTAAGAAATATTTTTACAAGTAGAGATTTTGTTATTAATTCTAATATAGTCAAATGTATAAGTTCAATTGATATTACATTAGAAGAGTTTTTACTTGTATTATATTTTATCAATATAAGTTCACTTCTAAATACAAATGATATTAAAGAGAAACTAGGATTTGATGATGAAAAAATATTTAATACATTTACAAGTCTTATTAATAAAAAATATATAGAAATGGTTGTTACTAATAACAATGGAGAAGTGATCGAACAAATAAAATTAGATCCATTATATGATAGACTTGCTCTTAATAAGAAAACTGAAAATGTAGATTCAAAAGATATATATGCTATGTTTGAAAGCGAACTTGGTCGTACTTTAAGTAGTTTTGAATATGAAATGATAAATAAATGGATAGAAAAAGGTGTGGAAGAAGAGACTATAAAAAATGCTTTAAAAGAAGCTGTATTAAATAATGTTAGAAATTTTAAATACATTGATAAGATTATATATGAATGGACTAAAAAAGGTATTAAAAATAAAATAAAAGATGATAATAAAAAGGATACTCATGAAGATGATATATTAGATTTTGAATGGTTTGATGAAAATGAATAAGGATTTAATAATAAATGAATTTGACAAGCATTTTAATGATCCAAAATGCGAACTTGAATATACAAAAGATTATGAATTATTATTATCGGTTATGCTATCTGCTCAAACTACGGATAAAAGTGTAAATATGGTAACAAGAGAACTATATAAAAAATATGATACTCTTGATAAATTAGATACTTTAACTCTTGATGAAATAGATAATTATATTCGAAGTATAGGACTTCATAAAACGAAATCTAAATATTTTAAAGAAATTGTTACAAAAATTAAAGAAATTGGTTATGTTCCTAATGACAGAGAATTTTTGGAAAGTTTAAGTGGTGTGGGTAGAAAAACTGCTAGTGTTGTACTAGGGATACTATTTGATATTCCATCTTTTGCAGTAGATACGCATGTTTATAGAGTATCAAAAAGGCTTGGTATAACAACTATGAAAGATGATGTGTTGAAAACTGAAATTAAACTTAAAAAGTATTTTGATGAGGATGAATGGAACAAAATAAATTCTCAAATGGTATTATTTGGTAGATACATTTGTACAAGCAAAAATCCAAAGTGTGATAAATGTCATTTAAAAAATATATGTAAATATAAATAAAATAGTATTTTGCACATTAAAAGAGATGAATTGTATTAAACTCATCTCTTTTATATTTATTGATTAACTGTTACAGTTTGTATAACTTTTTTACTATACATTTTATCTTCATATTTAAATGTGATAGTGTAAGTGATTTTATAGGTACCAGCAGTGGCAGTAAAATTATCAATTGTTGGTCCACCATTACCACTAATTGATGTGTAACTTACAGTTAAGTCACTAATATTATTTTTAACGTCAATACCATTTAATTTAATAGCGTTAACTGATGTATTATCTAAATAATTGTATTTATCATTTAATTTAATTTTTTTTGTAAGATCGTTTATAGAAATATCAAAAATTTTATCTTCATTTCCTGTAGCATTAAGTGATATTTTAATCCCATCAGAGGCATTGCTTTTAAATATAGAATAAATACTTTTAATAATAACACCATCAAATGTTCCATGATATTTGTTTAAATCTATTTCCATTGATGTATCTTTTGTAAAACCAACATATGTAGAATTTGTACCTGAAGTTAAGTAAACAGCAAATCCAAATTCACCAATATTAGAATTGTTGTAATTGATTCTTTTCTTTAAATAATCTTCCGCCCATATTGTATATCCTTTTTTGAAATATTCAGTTAGATATGTTTCACTTATTGCATCAGGAGTACCTGGTGAATTCCAACTGATAGTTAATCTTTTGCCATTAATAGAATATGTTCCTGGTGTGGGGTCTGCAAGTTTAGAAAATCTATTTGAAACTTCACTAGGTTCTGTGCCGCTTATAAATATGAAACTCTTTTTAAGTTTACTTGGTGTATAAGCACTTGGCTTTTGAGCAGGTATTGTTTCAAGTTCAACTTCTGTAGTAGTAAGTCCACCTGGATTTTTAAATTTAGCATTTTTTTCATATATTTTATTACCAAGAGCAGCTTGTATTTTTAATCTTTCATTACTAGCATGACCCATTGTCATATAATATTTCTTCTTTACATTATCTTTTGTAAGACCTTCTGGATAACCATACCATATTGCCATAGCATAATCAGTTGTATAACTTGATGTCCATGAATCTGGTATTACTGAACTAGTAAGTCCATAAGTTTTAAGAAGTGCTGTATCATATGAGCTTGTACCAGTTTTAGTAGCAACTTGTGTGCCCTTTACTTTAAGCCTTGAAGTAGTAACTCCAGTTAGGACAGTAGATAGTATGTAAGCTGTTTGTTCTTTCATAACTCTTTTTCTTTCAATATCAGGAGTATATTCTTCTTCACTTTCACGATACACAATCTTAGTAAAGGAATAAGGCTTAGTATAATATCCACCATTACCAAATGCAGCATAGGCACCAGCAAGTATTTCAGGAGTAGCAGTATTAAATGCTCCAACTGAATATGATTGAGGAAGTTTAGTAATACCTTCTTCAGGTTGTACACCAAGGTTTGTCATAAATTCCATTTTTTGTTCATTAGTAGTCATATTAAATGCTTGTAAAGCACATGTATTAACTGAATTCTTTAAACAATCTCTCATTGTCATAAATCCATTATATTTACCATTAAAGTTTCTCATAGATCCACTTCCATAAGGAGTTTTTTCATCAATAAATGGACCATATGTACTTAAATTTTCATATTCAATAGCAGGACCATAATCAAGAATAGGCTTGATTGTACTACCAGGGTGTCTCTTAGTTTGATAATCAAATGTAGCAAGATTAAGAGTATTTGCACCTTTTTTATTTCTACCAGCTCCAACAGCAATTAAGGCACCAGTTTTAACATCAACAACTGCAACACCAACTTGAATTTTATCATTTTTAAATTTATATGTTTTATAAAAATTATTTATAACATCTTGTTTATCTTTTCTCATGGTTGTATATATATCCATTGGAACATCATATGGATTATGACCAGTCATTTCAATTACATCTGCAACAACAGTATCAATAAATCCAATATATTCATTTGTACTTGATACACCTTCATCTAAGAAATCTTTTATTTCAACAGATGTACCAGCTTTATACTCATCATCTGTTATATATCCATGTCTTTTCATTAAGTAAAGAACTGTATTTTTTCTAGCATTTGCATCATTAGGATTTATATAAGCATTATACCCATTAGGTGATTGGAACATACCAGCTATCATTGCTGCTTCAACTAAATTTATATCGCCAATATCTTTACCAAAGTAATATTGACTTGCTTGTTGAACTCCATAAATATTACCTCCCATACAAGGAATATTTACGTAATATTCAATTATTTCTTCTTTGGTAAATGCTTTTTCAAGTTTAAATACTGCCATATATATATCAGTAAATTTTCTTATAATACCTTTAATACCTTGAGCTTCAAAATCTGTGTATTCTAATTTTGAAAGTTGCATTGTTAGGGTAGAAGCACCACCACCTCCACGACCAAGTACTTGACTAATTGAGGCTTTTAAGAATCTAGGAGCATCAAATCCATTATGTTGAAAGAATCTTGAATCTTCTGTTGCTATAATCGCATCAATTAATACTTGAGGAAGTTCATCATAAGTAACTTTTTCTCTTTTTTCACTACCAAGAGTAGCATATAAATTACCATCTGAATCAAATATTCTCGTTGATTCTTTTTCAAACATGTTATTTTTATCAAATTCTGGAGCACTCTTTACAATGTAGTAGCAAAACCCAATACCAGCCATAAAGCAAAGTAATCCACATGTCAGTACAAATACAAGTAACCAGTATCCAAATCTAAATTTACGTTTCTTTTTAGGAGTACTTTCACCATCAACATTATCTTTTTTCTTTCTAAATTTCTTCATAAAATTCCTTCCTTTAATTAAAATAAGCTTTATCAACTGCATCTAAATATTTAAGTCTTGGTGTATAACTTTCACTTATTTTATATCCTTTTTCTTTAATATAATTATATTCTATAGATTTTCTTTCATTATTATCTATAAAATCAATTAAATCCTCACCTTTAAATAAATAAAATTCATTATTCATAAATATTATCAAAAATACAATTCCTTTTTGCTTAATAACTCTTCTTATATGAAGTATTTGATGTTCTTTAACGTTACTAAGTGGAAAAGATGTTTTAGAGTGACATTCTTTTGCATCAAATTCAATATATTTTTCTCTATATATTCCATTATAATCAAGTGTTGAAATACTAGAATAAACTGCTTTATTTATCAAATGTGAGTTGTTAGTAGGATAACTAACATTAAGTACTTTAATAGGTGTAGGCTTTTTATATATCAAACATTTCTCTATATTGTTATAATATGTATTAGAATCATTTAATATATTTTCGAGAAACATACCTCTATTTTTATAAGTAGAATTATTCATAGATGTAATATTCATAATGCACACCACCTATATACATTATACTATAAATGATATGATTTTTCTATATATTATACTTTAGAGTGTAAATTGACAAATTGTATTAAAAGTGATATAATATAGCGCATTAAAGGGGTAGATTATGAAGAAAGTATTAATAATAATGTTGTTATTTTTAATAGGTATTTTAAATGTAAATGCTAGTTCAGTTGAAAGTGTAAGTGGTAATATGTATATTTTAGCAGAGACGCCTACAATTACTAATTTTGGAACAGGAGAAGAAAGCTGTAGTGATATACTTGGTCCTACGTTTACTGAACTTGTTAAACTTGGTATATCTATTGTTAGAATAGGTGGTTCTATAATTGCTATAGTAAATGCTATGTTACAATTAGTACCAGCTATTATGTCAAAAGATGCAGGAGCTCTTAAAAAAGCTCTTGATAAATGTGTTATGATGGCAATAATTTTAGCAGTAATTGCGTTATTCCCATTAATATTAAATTTAATAGGTATGATATTTAAATTTGATATGTCATGTTTAGCGTAAACGCATAGTACTAGAAATAGTACTTTTTTTAATAAATTATTTACTATGTATATTAAATTGTGATAAACAATTATTAGTGAAGCACCTGAACCCCCCATAAAAAAGCAATAGGATAATAATAACAAGTAAAAAACTTATTAAGAAATACAAAAAATTATATAAATTGGTTCAAATAATTCATTAAGAATTTACCACTATATTTTGTCTAGCATACATTTTTAACTAATTACATTTAAAAAGAGTTACTTTTTACCATAGACAACATTGAATTTTCACAAAACTCTTTTTTTTTACTTGAAAATGTGCTAAAATAAACTCGCTTTAAGAAAAAAGACATGCTTATTGATTTAATATTCTAGTGCTTAATATAAGTGAATATTAATTTAAAGATAGGCAGAAGAATTAACGAAAGGAGAAATGAAAAATGGCAGTAATTGCAAAAAGTTATTTATTAGAAGCAGGTGTTCACTTTGGACATCAAGCAAAAAGATGGAATCCTAAAATGAAGGAATACATTTTCACTACAAGAGATGACATTCATATTATTGATTTACAAAAAACTGTTGAAAAAATAGAAGAAGCTTACGCTGAACTTCTTAAAGCATGCGAAAACGGTGGTAAGGTTCTATTCGTAGGTACTAAAAAACAAGCTAAAGAAGCTAGTATTGAAGAAGCAACTAGATGTAATAGTTTTTATGTAACAGAAAGATGGCTAGGAGGAACTCTTACTAACTTTAGAACTATTAAAGAAAGAATTAAGAGACTTGTAGAAATCGAAAAAATGGAAAAGGATGGTAAATTCGAATTACTACCTAAAAAAGAAGTTGCAAAAATTCAAAAAGAATATGACAGATTAAATAAACTTCTAGGTGGAGTTCGTGAAATGGATCGTTTACCAAAAGCAATCATCGTTGTTGATCCAAGAGTGGAAACTAATGCTATACATGAAGCTCGTAAATTACACATTCCAGTATTTGGAATTGTAGATACTAACTGTGATCCAGATGACGTAGATTTCCCAATTCCAGCTAATGATGATGCTGTTAGAAGTGTTAAAGTAGTTTTAGGTGTTTTAGCTAATGCTGTTTGTGAAGCAAACGGACTTCCATTAGTAGACTATGTTACTGAAGATGAAAATGCAGTAAAACCATCAAAAGAAATCAAAGTTGAAACTAAAGTAGTTGAATTTGATGATTTTAGTGAAGAAGAATCTAAGAAAGTAGAAAAGAATACTAAAAAAGAAGGAAAAAAAGAAGCTAAAAAAGAAGAAAAAGTTGATTATTCATCAATGAGTGTTGCTGAATTAAAGAAAATTGCTAAAGAAAAAGGTGTTTCTGGATATTCAACAATGAAAAAAGATGAATTAGTTGATGCTTTAAATTAGGAGGCAAAGTATGAATATTAGTGCTAGTATGGTTAAAGAACTAAGAGAAAAAACTGGAGCAGGAATGATGGATTGCAAAAAGGCTCTTGTTGAAACTAACGGAGATATGGAAAAAGCAATCGATTATTTAAGAGAAAAGGGTATTTCTAAAGCTGCTAAAAAAGCTGAAAGAATAGCTGCAGAAGGTCTTTCAAATATTTATATTAAAGGTAACGATGCAGTTGTAGTTGAACTTAATAGTGAAACTGATTTCGTTGCTAAAAATGCTGAATTTAAAGAATTATTAGATAAAATTGGAAATACTATTTTAGAAAATAATGTAACTTCTATGGAAGAAGCATTAAATACTAAATGTGGAGATGAAACTATTAACGATTTAATAGTTAATGCTACTGCTAAAATAGGTGAAAAAATATCTTTAAGAAGATTTGAAAAAGTCACTAAGACTGATTCACAAGTATTTGGTTCATATTTACATATGGGTGGAAAAATTTCATCTTTAACAATTATTGAAGGTGGAAATGAAGAAGTTGCTCGTGATGTAGCAATGCAAGCAGCAGCTATGAGACCTCAATATATTAATATTGAATCAGTACCAGCTGAAGACTTAGAAAGAGAAAAAGCTGTTATTAAAGAACAAGTTATTAATGAAGGTAAAAAGCCTGAATTTGCTGATAAAATTGTTGAAGGTAGAATTAGAAAATTCTATGAAGAAACTGTTTTAGAGGAACAAGCATTCATTAAAGATTCTGGATTAACAGTAAAAGCTTATTTAGAAAATAATAAAGCTACATTAGTAAAACTTGTTAAATATGAAGTTGGAGAAGGAATGGAAAAGAGAAATGATGACTTCGCTGCTGAAGTAATGAGTCAAATTAAGTAGTTTAATAAAGATACCTGATGGTATCTTTTTTCTTTATAAACTAGTATAATGTCTATAGGTGATTTTATGGGAAATATTATAAGTGCAATGTTACCTTCTATATTTTTTGTTAATTTTTATAGGAATAACAAAAAGAATAAAAAATGGGTTGTATTGTATGCTAAATTATTATTTATAAGCAATATTATAAGTATATTTATTATTTATAAATATTTTAATTTTACTAATTTTGAAAATAGTATAGTATTTTCATTAAGATATGGTGTTATATCCTTTATAGTAAACTTGATTATGATGTTAATATACAAAGTAGTGATTAATTATATAAAAGTTAAAGTCGAAATCAAAAAGGTAGATAACAAATGAAAAGGGTAAAAAATATATTATTAATAACTTATCTATTAATTCTAACTTTAATACTAATTGTTACTTTCTATTTTAAATTTTGTTTTTCAAATGAAACAATAGAGGAATTATATTTTTATTTAACTAATGGGGTAGTACATGCTGATGCTGGCGTTTTCTTAATAGCAGTTGGAGATTGCTTATTGTTTTTTCTATTAGTATTTGGGGTATTATTAGCGTTATATTATAATATTCTAATTGATAAAGAAGTATATTTAAATATTAAATTTAAAAATGGAAAATCGATAAGAAAGCAAATATATCCTTTAAATTTCTTTCTAAAACATAGAAAAGTTTCATTAGTGATAACTACTATTTTTATATTATTTCTTTCTATTATAAATATGAATGGTATTAATTACATAAAGGATAATGTCAATGTATCTACTTTTATAGAAGATAATTATGTTATGCCTAAAAATAACAATATTGTTTTTGAAAAGAAAAATAATTTAATTCTTATATTCGCTGAATCTTTTGAAACAACTTTATTTAGCAAAGAAGAAGGTGGAGAATGGGATTATAATGTAATGCCTGAAATGTATGATTTATTAAATGAAGAAGATTCTATATATTTTGCTAGTGATAATAAAATAGGTGGAGTTAATGATTTATTCGCTACTACATGGACTACAGCTTCTATAGTTGCTAATACATCTGGATTACCATTTAAGATACCTATTGATGGTAATAAGTATCACTCTGATGATTTTATGAATGGTGCTTATACTCTTGGTGATATTCTTAAGGATAATGAATATTATAATGAAGTTATCTCAGCGGCTAATATGTCTTTTGGAGGTCTTAAAGAGTATTATACAAAACATGGAAATTATAATATAATCGATGGCGATAATGTTAAAAAATATGATAAAAATTATAATAAAAGTAATAAATCAAGTTGGGGAATGAATGATAAATATTTATTTGATATAGCTAAGAAAAGACTCGAAAATATATCAAAGACAAATAAACCATTTAACTTGAATCTTATAACTATTGACACACATGGTAATGATGAGTATCTAGGAGCATATTCTGAAAGAAAATATAAGAGCAGTAATGAAAATGCTTATGCGACTAGTTCAAAATTAATATATGAGTTTATAGAATATGTTAAGAAGCAACCTTATTACAAGGATACAACTATTGTTATATTGGGTGATCATCCAAGTATGCATAAGACAATATATAAAAATATAGATAAATCAAGAAGGCTTAGATATAATGTGATAATTAATTCATTAAGAACATCTAATAATACTAAAAATAGAACATTTACAGCTTTAGATATGTATCCTACAATTTTATCTTCTATTGGAGCTAATATAGAAAATGATAGACTTAGTTTAGGTACCAATCTTTTCTCTAATAAAAAAACATTAGCTGAACAATATGGGCTTTCAAAGCTAGATAGTGAAATGTCTAAAAGATCGATGTTTTATAATGAAGAAATATTAGGTAATGATTATACTAAACTTTTATTAAGAAATAAAGATAGACATTAGTATTGACAAAAATCAAATATACAATATAATAATTCACGAGGTGGAGTATGAATACAGAAGAACAAATAGTACTACAAAGAATGATTGAAATATATAAGCCTGGTGATATTGACTGGATGGGAACTAAAATTAAAAAGAATAACCCTTTAACTTTTCATCATATAGTAAAAAGAAAAAAAGGCGATACAATTGTATCTAATGGAGCGTTACTTACTAGAAAAAGTCATCAAGTATTAAATAAATTACAGGCTAGAAATAGAGACTTATATGATAAATGGCAATGGTTATTCATAGAGATAAATTGTTCTAATTCAAGTCCGAATACAGCACACTTAGAAGAGATCAAAGAACTTAGAAAAGAAACAAAGGAATTTTTATATGGTAAACCAAAAACATTAAAATTATAAAAATGTCAAATTAAATCACAAAATAAGTAGAATTTACTTGAAATTTGGCACTTTTTGTTCTATAATCAATTATAGTCATGAAGGGAGGGAAGAAATAGTGACACACGTAGAAGTAAAAGACGGAAATATCGAGGGCGCATTAAAACGTTTCAAAATGAAAGTTCAAAGAAGTGGAATCCCTACTGAAATGAAAAAAAGAAAAGAATATTCTAAACCTGGCATTAAGAGAAGAGAAGCTAAAAAAGAAGCTATCAGAAATGCTAAAAAACATAACAAACAAAGATATTAATAAAGGAGTAGATAATTATGTTATATGAAACTATATCAAATGATATGAAAGAGGCCATGAAGGCTCATGACAAAGATTCGTTAAATACTATAAGACTATTAAAGTCAGCCATTGATATGTATCTAGTCAATAACAAAATGGAAAGAAATTCATGTAGTGATGAGATAGTTATAGATATAGTAAGTAAACAAGTTAAAACTCATAAAGAAAGTATAGAAGAATTTAAGAAAGGTAATAGACAAGACTTAGTAGATAAATTATTAAAAGAAATAGATTTATTAAGTAAATACTTACCTAAACAATTAACAGAAGAAGAAATCAATTCTGAAATAGATAAAGTATTTGATAAAGTTAAACCTACAAGTATGAAAGATATGGGACTGATTATGAAAGAATTAACTCCAATCTTTAAAGGTAAAGCAGATATGAAAACTGTTAATGAAATTGTTCGTTCTAAATTAAATTAATTAATAAAAAAGAACTTCACTTAAATGTGAAGTTTTATTATGCTTATTTTTCTTTATGAAATTCAAGTTTAATAATAGAATTATCATTTGTAGAAAATAAATATCCTCCTAAATAACTTTTAATATTATCAAACTTTTCAAGTTCTTCTTTATTCTTATAAATTTTTAATACATTGTCTTTCAAAGTATAACCATATCCATTATCAAAATATTTATATAAAGCATCAATCTCTTTTATTTCTCTTGAATTTATTAAATCTAAATATATAGTTTCATAATTACCATTAACATCATAATAGATTTCAATATAACAAATATTATTTATCATATATACTGAAACATTATAATTAGAATTAATTAGTTTTTTAGTTGTATATTTATAGTATTCATAGTAATCTGTGTCATAGAAAGTAACAGTAACTTTACCATCTGTATTAGAAATAGAGTAGTAGTAACCAATATTTTCGTAATTATCATCTGTATAAAGTGGTTCAATATTACTATTAATAGTGAAAGTTCTATCTATTCCTCTTGAACTAATTACATATGCTTTAATGTCTTTTGCTGTACTATCTTTCTTCTTATATATACCGCCTTCATCTAAAACGTACCCTTTAGGATATATCATAAGTAGTAATGAACCACTTGATATAGTAGAACTATATGTACCATGTATATCATTATTTGGAATATTATAAAAATCTATACTTGTATCAATTGTAATACTATAATCAACTATAACTTTATATTTATTATTTAAAACGCCAAGTTTATCACCTTTAGTAACTATAATATAATTACCAGAAGTAGACATACTATCATAATCAAAATTTAATACTATTTTATTATTTTTATCAATAATACCATATTTGTCATTCATTTTGGCAATAAATAATCCATTTTTATAACTAACAATATTATCATATACGAAATCTATTAGTATTTCACCTTTAGAATTAATAATACCATATTTATCATTATTACTTTTTACTACTATTTCATATTTATTATTAGTGATAACTTCATATCCATAAAGTTCATTACTAAATTCAGGTAGCCATGAAATTTCTTTGTTAAGAGTAATAACTTTATGTGTTTTAATATCAAGAAGTTCAATATTATCTCCTGTTAAAAGTAAATATCTAGGAGTATTTTTATTTTTATAATAAACAGGTGTTATAAAACTATAACTATCTGAACTCTTTTTATTTAATTTATCATAATAGTAATATAACGTATTATCATTTTTATCTTCATTTTTTCTTATTTCATATCTATCAAATTTTAATATTTCATCACTAGATTCTTCATTACTATTAATATACTTAATCTTATCTGGATAAAGTTTTCCATTACTACCAAGTATATATTTTTCACTACTAGTAAGTTCATATATTTCTGTACTTTTTTCATCATAAGTAATAACACCATCATATTTACTAAGTAATTTACTTGTAACCGCATTAAATTCTTCAGTGATAGATGGAACAGTAGTACTTTCATTTTCAATATCATTAATTGGCTTCTTTCCAAGAGTAACAAAAGCATAAATACTTGATACTATCAAACAAAATAATAATGTAACAAAAACTCCATAAATAATAATTTTCTTTTTCATATTTTACACCTCATATTATTAATATTAGTATATCATACATATTTTTCTTTTAAAATATTAAATTTTAATATATAATATTTTAGTAGGAGTAGATTATGGAAAAACAAGTACAAGAATATATAACTTATTTAACACCGGAGTATATTTATATACCTTATGATAATGAAATGTTACTTACATTAAATAAAAATAAATTAGTTTATCATAATATGAGTCTTGGGACTAATAATGATGGAAGTGAAATATTTAGTCCTGTTAGTGGTAAAATTATTGGTATAAAAGAGATGGAATTTAATAATAAGAAAAGTAACACACTTGTAATAATGAATGATTACAAAGATAAACGTGAAAAATTAAATCCATCAAGAAATATAAATAAGGTTAAAAAAAGTGATATAGTAGCATCCTTACAAAAATATAATCTTAATAAAAAAATTAATAGTAAGACTACTCTTGTAGTAAATTCTTTATATAATAAAAACTATGATCTTAAAGATATGGTTATTAATTATGAGTCATATGAGGGTATACTTGAAGCTATAGATGAATTTATGTCTATATTTAATATGAAGAATTGTTATATATGCATTCCTAAAACTGATTTATATTCTACTTGTGCATATGAAAAATATATTAATGCATTTATGAATATATGTTTAGTTCATTCTAATAGTAAGTTTAAAGATAGTACTTGTGTATTTTATAGTATAGAAGAAATACTTGCTATACATAAGGCTATACATTTAGATTATATGTATGATAACACAATAATAACAATAAATAGTGGTAAAAGTACAATAGTAAAAGTAAAACTATATACTTCACTTTATGAAGTTTTAAAAGCATTAAGAATAGCTTATAAAGGTAAAAAGATACTAGTTAATAATAAAGAAATAAATGAAATAAAAGACTTTGTTATAGATTCTAGTATAAGAAGCGTAATAATAAAGGATTAAATATGATATATGTTTATTTAGGTAATGAAATTAATATTTTAAAAATGAGAATAAATGAACTTATTTCTTCTTTAGATATAAAAAATATTATAGAATATGATTATAGTAATACATCTATAAATGAAATATTAGAAGAAGTATGTTATATAGATTTATTTAATGAAAAGAAACTTATTATAGTTTCATCTTTTACGTTTAAGAAAATGAAAGATAAAGAAAAAGAATCTTTAAAAAAATATATAGATAATATGAATGAAAATGTTATTATATTTAAATGTATAGATGAAAAACTAGATAGTAAAGATTCACTTATTAAGAAGTTAAAAGAAAAATGTAAGGTAGTAGAGATAGTTAAGATGGACTATAAGGCTACTCATGAATTTATAACTAAAATACTTAAAGATAATGGATTTAATGTAAGCTATGATGTAGTTAAAAAGATACTTAGTTTATGTGAAAATAATGCTGATTATGCTTTAAAAGAGATAGAAAAGTTAATGCTTTATAAAATAGATGATAAAAATATTACTATAAAAGATGTTGAAGATACAATAAGTAAAAGTAATGAAAAAGAAATGTTTACTTTGATAGATGCAGTTATGAGTAAAAATATTGGTAATTGTTTTACTTCATATAAAATACTTAAAGATAATACTGATGCGACTGTTATTATTGATGCGATAAGTAAACAATTTAGATATTTGTATCAAATAAAAGTACTTATGAAAAGTATGCCTTTACCTAGTATAGTTACAAAAATATCAATAAATCCATATGTAGGTAAGAAATTATATGAAAGCACTAGAAACTTTAGTGAAGAAGAGATATTAGATATTTTATATAAATTGAGTGATATGGATATTAGTATAAAAGTAAAAGGTAATGATAAAAATAAAGTACTTGAGAATTTTTTTCTTAATTTATAATGTATAGACTTTACATAAAAAACGTAAAATTATTATGAGAAGTAAAATATATAAAGTATAATAAAAGTAAGGGATGTGATAAAATGTTAATTCTTGCGAAAAGTATATTGGGATTAATGTTAGGTTTTTTTATAGCAGTAATACTAGGATTCTTCTTAATACCACTTTTGAGAAAATTAAAATGTAAACAAAGTATAAGTTCTTTTACTGCATTTAGACATGCATCTAAAAATGGAACTCCAACACTTGGAGGACTTATATTTATAATACCAACACTTATTACGATGTTATTTTTGTATTTAAGGGGTAGTCTTGAAATAACACATAGTTTACTTATTATAATATTTGTATTTATAAGTTATGCTTTACTTGGATTTGTAGATGATTATTTAAAGATAAAAGAACATAATAATGCAGGGCTTTCTATACCACAGAAGCTTGCTGTTCAAGTGTTGATTGCTCTTGTATTCTTCTATATTTATATGAAAGGTGGGGGAGATGCTAATGTCACTATTACTTCACTTGGTATAAGTATAGATATGGGATGGTTTTATGGACTATTTATATTGTTCTTACTTGTTGGCTCATCTAATGCAGTTAATTTAACGGATGGACTTGATGGTCTTGCTGGTGGTCTTTCATTAATAGCATTCTTAAGTTTTGGTATTATCACCTGGGGAACAACCTGGGTAGAAGGTTATCAAGAAATAGCAATATTCTGTTTTATATTAGTGGGTTCAATACTTGGATTCTTAGTTTATAATACGCATCCAGCAAAAGTATTTATGGGAGATACTGGTTCACTTTCACTAGGTGCAACACTTGCCGCTATAGCAATACTTACTAAACATGAATTATCACTTGCTGTAATAGGTGGAGTATTTGTAATAGAAGCTTTATCTTCAATAATACAGTTAACAGCAATAAAGAAATTCCACAGGAAAGTATTTTTAATGACACCAATACATCATCATTTTGAAAAACTAGGATGGGAAGAAACAGATATAGTAAAAATGTTCTTAATAATAGGATTTATGCTTGGTATGATAGCTATCTATTATGGAGTATGGATGTAGGAAACAAAGAAATTTGTTTCTTTTTTATCGCATAAAAAGAGCATCTATCTTTTAAATTCAATATTGACATTTAAAATGATTAAATAGTATACTATTTGTAAGTGATAAGGAGGTAGGCAATATGTTTTTATTAAATGAAACATTAAAAGCAAAAATTTATTCGAAAATCAAAAGTGAATTAACATTTTGTCCAATTGAACAAGTTTGCTTTGAAGAGGTTTGTGCTTGCAAAGGTAGTTGTGGAACTTATACTCCGCCATGTTCTTGCTGTGCATACGATTAATGTTTATTTTTAATGTTATGCAAGGACGATAAATACTTATTTTCGTCCTTGTTTAGTTTTTAGGAGGTGTAACGATTTCATGTCAAATATTGGTAATAGTAATATGAGATATGTAACATTTATTGTAACACAAAATTGTAATTTGAATTGTACATATTGTTATGAACATAATAAAACAAAGAATAGTTTTGATGTCAATTTAGCAAAAGAAATAATTTTAAGAGAATTAAGTATTAAAGATAATTATACAGAAATTTGTTTCGACTTTTTTGGCGGGGAACCATTCTTGGAATTTGATAAAATAAAAGAAATAGTAGAATTTTTCAAAGATAGAAAATTTGATAAAAAGGTTTATTTTTTGCTGGAACAAATGGTACTCTAATAAATAAAGATATTCAAAAATGGTTGATGGAAAACAGAGATATTTTTCAAATTGCTTTAAGTTTAGATGGGACAAAGGAAATGCATGATATGAATAGAAGTAATTCATATGATATGATTCCAGTAGATTTTTTTGCAAAAGAATTTCAATATTTAAGTGTTAAAGCTACTATATCTCCAAAATCTATTGAAACTTTAGCAGATGGGGTAATTCATTTACATGATTTAGGATTTAAAAATGTTTCTTGCAATTTGGCAGTTGGAGTAGATTGGTCTTTAGAAAAATACACTGAAATTTTAGGAAGAGAACTCAATAAGTTAATTGAATTTTACTTAAAAAATCCGAGTATTAAGCCATGCAATATACTTGATTATAGAATTGAAAATGCTATTCATCCAAATAATGGCAAAGCAATTAAATTTTGCGGTGCTGGAACAAGAACAAAAGTTTATGATATTGATGGTAGAATGTACCCATGTCAATATTTTCTACCATTAACTATAGGAGATAGAGCAGAAGAACCTATTAAGGTTGAATTTACAGATATAATAGATATAAAAGATATGGATCCAAAGTGTCAAAAATGTGTTGCGGTAAATATTTGTCCTTCTTGTTATGGCTCTAATTATCAAGAAACTGGTGATATACATAAAAAAGATAAATATTTTTGTAAATTACAAAAGATAATAATTTTAGCCAACACATATTTTAAGGCTAAACAATGGGAATTAGGCCAAATTAAGTTATCTGAAAATAAAGAACAAGAATTACTTAAAAGCATAGTTCTGCTTCAAGACAATATAAAATTATAATAAGGAGATATCAAATATGAAGGTAATAAATATTGGCAAAGATAATGCTATATTTCAACAAATAGTAGCATTAAAAGAAAATAGAACTAAAAGAACACAAATGAAAATGTTTTTTGTAGAAGGCGTTCAAAATATTAAAGATGCCATTTCAAACAATTGGGAGATTGAAGCACTTATTTATGCTTCTAATACCAAACTCTCTTTATGGGCTAAAAGTATATTAAATGTTGCTAATTATAATTATGTTATTTCACCAACATTAATGAATAAATTGAGTGATAAAGATGATACAAGTGAAATACTTGCCATAATAAAAATGAAGTCAACTGAAAGGATTCAATATTCAAAGAATCCTATCATATTATTGATTGATAGGCCATCTAAGAAAGGTAATCTTGGAACAATTATTAGAAGTGCTGATGCATTAAATGTGGAACACATTTATTTTTCAGGCCATGCAGTAGATATTTATGATCATACTGTTATCACAGCAACAATGGGATCTTTCTTTAAAATGCTATTAACTTTTATATCTAGTAATAATGAATTCGATAAATTAGTAAGTGATTTAAAAAACAAGTTTAATAATTTAAAAGTTGTTGCAACATCATTACAAACTAATAATAGAATTCAAGATTATGATTTTACTTCACCAGTATTATTACTTATTGGAAATGAAACTGATGGATTATGTAGGTATTATAATGAAAAAGCAGATGAAAAGGTTAAAATATCTATGAGAGATGGTATTGATTCATTAAATATTGCGTGTGCTACTACAGCATGTTTATATGAGATAAATAGACAAAGAAATTTTTAATATTCATATGAAAGTGAACAAAATTGTTCCTTTTTTTCTTCTCTTTATGTATAATAATAAATAGTTTGTAAAGGAGATGAAGTAAATGATAAAAGGTAAGCCATTTGTGAAATGGGCTGGTGGTAAAAGACAAATAATAGATAAACTAAAAGAATATGTTCCAGAAGAATTTGATACTTATTATGAACCATTTGTGGGTGGTGGAGCATTACTATTTGAATTATCTCCTAAAAAAGCAGTTATTAATGATTCAAATAAAGAACTTATGAATGTATTTGAATGTATAAAAGATGAAAAGAAATTTGAAAGTATGTGTAGAGAACTTAATCTACATGAAAGAGAACATAGTGAAGAATATTATTATAAAATCAGAAATTTAGATAGAGATAAAAAGAAATTTAGTAAACTTGCTGATTATAAAAGGGCTGCTCGTACAATATATTTAAATAAAGCATGTTTTAATGGACTTTATAGAGTTAATAGTAAGAATGAATTTAATGTACCATTTGGTAAAAAGACAAAAGTAAATACTTATGAAGGACAAAATCTAGGAATAATATGTGGATACCTAAACTATAATGATATCAAAATATTATCAGTAGACTTTGAAGAATCTGTTAAAGATGCTAAAAGAGGTGATTTTATATATTTTGATCCACCATATGATTCAGATACAAGTACATTTAATAGTTATACTGAAGATGGATTTAATAAAAATGAACAAGTTAGACTTGCTAGAGTATTTAAAGAATTATCTGATAGAGGATGTTATGTAATGTTATCTAATCATAATACAATGCTTGTAAATGAATTATACAAAGATTATCATATACATTTAATTGAGGCCAAAAGAAGTATTAATTCTAATGGTAAAAAGCGTGGTAATGTAAAAGAAGTAATTATAACAAATTATACTAATAATAAAACATTTTAAATAATAAATGATATCACTTATTCATACTATATAATGAATAGGTGATTTTTATTAAAAGAAATAAGACAATAATTATTACAACTATAATACTATCTTTAATAGGAATTGTAATGATATATTCAAGTAGTTATATATGGGCTAGTTTCAAATATGGAAATGCTTATAAATATTTTATTAGTCAATTTTGTTTCTTAATAATTGGTATCTTTATGATGTTTGTTTTTTCTAAAATAGATTATAATTTGTATAAAAAACACTCTAATAAATTTTTACTTGTATGTTTTATTTTACTTATATTAGTTTTAATACCAGGAATAGGTAGTGTTAGAAATGGAAGCAGAAGTTGGTTTGGAATATTAGGATTTGGTTTTCAGCCTAGTGAAATAACTAAATTATCATTAATAATTTTTACATCTAAATATTTATCTAATAATGATAGACTTAAGAGAAACACTTTTAAGTTTATTGTTCCATTATTTTTAGTGATAATGCTGTTCTTTGGACTTATCATGTTAGAACCAGATTTTGGTACTGGTATGGTAATTGTTTGTTCTTTAATCGGACTTATTTTTATAAGTGGTGCTGACTTTTCTATATTTATTAAACTTGGTATTTTAGGTGTAATAGGCATAGTTATTTTAATATTAATCGCACCTTATAGGATGGATAGAATTACTTCATTTTTAGATCCATGGAGTGACCCACTTGGTAGTGGATTTCAAATGATACAAAGTTTATATGCGATAGGGCCAGGTGGACTTTTAGGATTTGGATTTCTTGGTTCAAGACAAAAACATTTTTATCTTCCTGAACCTCAAACAGATTTTATTTTTTCAATAATAACAGAAGAATTTGGATTTATAGGTGCACTGACAATAATAATTTTATTTATAATTTTATTTTATAATATAATTAAGAAAGCAATAGATTGCAATGATCTTTATGGTAAATATTTAATATTTGGGTTATCTTTTTTACTTATGTTTCAAACATTGTTAAATCTATCTGTAGTTGTAGGACTAGTTCCAATTACTGGAGTTACTTTACCTTTCATAAGTTATGGTGGCAGTTCATTAGTAGTAAGTATGATTTCAATTGGTATAATTCTTAATGTAAAATGCAAATAGATTTTATTAATTATATTATTTAAAAAATAAGAGTAAAGTTATTTTTTTCTTTGATAGTAAATGTAAAAAACGTATGTTATAATTAAAATCGAAATAGAAAAAATAATTAATAAAATAGCAAATAATCAAATAAAAAGAAAAATTAGAAAATATAAAGCAAAACAAATCAAAGATGAAGACTTAAAAGATGTTACTTTACTTTTTATATGTTATTGTGATAGTTCATCTGTAGTAAGTATGATTTTGATAGTATGATTTTGAATATAAATAATAAGAAATAATGCTTAAAATTGAAAAAAGTGGGTGAAAAAAGTGCAAACCTTATGTTTGATACTTAAAAATACTTGTTTATAATATTATATAATAATATTCATTGAAAAAGATACTTCTATATAGTACAATATTCTTATAATAGGTGGTTAGTAAAATGAATGATGAAAATAATAATGTAGAAAATGTTAATAATAATGAAAAAGAAACTATTCAAAATATAAAAAATAATAATGTTGAGAATAATGTTGTGCAAAATGAAATGAATCAAAATATAGTTAAAAATCAAGATTTATCAAATCAAAATATGCAAGAGCAAATTACTACAAATAATAATTCTAATGATGAAGATAGTGATAGTGTTAATCTTAAAAGAGTAAAAGATTTAATAATAGCAATAATATTATCAATATTAGTTATCTATTTTGGAAGAACAATGATTTTAGATTTACTTGCTGAAATTGATACTAATTTAAATCATGATTTTGCTGATATTCTTAATTCTTTTCTTTATTTTGGTTCTTCTGTTTTTCAATTTGTTGGGACCATTGGCCTATTAATTTTTATATGGGTAATGTATTTTACTAAGCCATCAAGAGAAAGAATTAAAGCTAGAATGAATTCTAAAACAAGAAGAACAGTAAGAATTGTTTATGTTATAAGTTATATTCTTATTCCTACCTTTATTATGTTATTTATTTGGTGGAAAATCTATGACTTTCTTGGCAATGATGTAGCACATTATAATGCTTGGATGAATTTGAAAGAAGTTTTAGATATGACTGATGAAAGAGCCGGTAGTGACTATGAACCTTCTTTTATTTATAAAGATAAAATTTACTTTTATGATTCTGGGCATATAACGAAATTTAATGGAGAAGTTGTGTATTATCATAAATTATATCAAATGGATTTAAATGGTAAACATAGAAAAGTTATTTCAAATAGTGATAAATTGAAAACTGGTAATTTTAGTTTTATTTATAATGATGAAGTTTATTTTTATAGTATAAAAGATAACGATTATATAGTATTTAATTTAAAAACTAAAGATATTCGTAATTTAGATGTTGGTGGTAGTTATGTAGCTAATTCACTTAAAAATAATTATATATATGTATATAATTATACTAATACGTCTAATGAAAATAATGAACGATATACTAATATTTTATTAAGAAAGGTTAACTTGGATACTAATAAAACTATTTCTGAAATTAAATTAGATAATATTGATGATTCTATACAAATAGAGGATGTATTTGTTGATTATAAATATGGAAATATCTATTATAAATTAGAAAGTAAACTTGATTCTTTATATATTTATAAAAATGATGAAATAGTTTATCAAGTAGAAAATGATAAAATTGATAAAGATAATTTTACTTTTTTAGCCGCAACTGAAAGATACATATATTTTACTGATAAAAAGATTATTTATAAAGTAGATATTGTTAATAAAATTTTGGAAAAAGAGATTACAAATAATTTTAGTAATATTGAAAGAATTGACGATGGAGAAGGATTTAACTATTTCTATGATAATAAAAATATATATTATTTAGATACAGATAGTGATGAATTTATTCAAGTATTAAGCGATATTTCGGGATTACCGGAAAAAGCACAAAGTGTCAATAATTTAATAATTTTTAAAGGATATGAAGAAAAAAATTATAAAAATAATAAGTTAAGAAGTATTATTGTTTATGATACGCAAACTAAGAGTAAAAAACAATATGATGATATCTATAAATATTATATTGAAGAAAATTATATATATTTATTGAAATATAAAGATAATAATTATGTTGTAGATAAAGTAAAATTATATTAATAATTAGAAGTGTAATAAAAATACACTTTTAAAATAAAATTTATTAGCACTCTCTATTGACAAGTGCTAATATTTGGTGTATAATATGCACGTATGACTAAGGAGGTATAAATTATGTTTAATATGAATAATGAAGAAAAAGAAAATGTCCTTGAAAAATATGGACGTAATATAAATGAAGATGTTAAGAATCGTAAGATTGATCCTATAATTGGTCGTGATGAAGAGATTCGTAGTATAACTAGAATTTTATCAAGAAAGACTAAAAATAACCCAGTTCTTATTGGTGAACCAGGAGTAGGTAAAACTGCTATTGTAGAAGGACTTGCTCAAAGAATTGTTAAAGGGGACGTACCAGAGAGTTTAAAAAATAAAACTATTTGGGAACTTAATATGGCATCTTTAATTGCTGGTGCTAAATATCGTGGTGAATTTGAAGAAAGACTTAAAAAAGTACTTGATGAAGTTAAAAAGAGTGAAGGAAACCTTATAATGTTTATAGATGAAATTCATTTAATAGTAGGAACAGGTGCTGTTGATGGAGCAATGGATACAGGAAATATCTTAAAGCCAATGCTAGCACGTGGTGAAATACATGTTATAGGAGCAACAACTTTAAATGAATATAGAATGTATATTGAAAAAGATGGTGCTCTTGAACGTAGATTTCAAAAAGTAACTATCGCAGAGCCAACTGTTGAAGATACTATAACAATACTTCGTGGACTTAAAGAAAGATTTGAAATATATCATGGAGTTACTATTCAAGATAAAGCATTAGTGAGTGCTGCTACTTTATCAAATAGATATATAACAGATAGATTTTTGCCTGATAAAGCAATTGATTTAATTGATGAAGCATGTGCAACAATAAGAGTACAAATGGATAGTGTTCCAACATCACTTGATAAAATACAAAGGAAAATACTTACACTCCAAGTTGAAAAAGAAGCACTTAAGAAAGAAAAAGATGAATTATCTTTAAAAAGATTAGATAATATTGATAATGAGCTTTATGAATTAAAAGGTCAAGAACAAGAATTAAGTACTAAATGGAAAGAAGAAAAAGAAATAAATGAATCAATAAAGAAAGTAAAGTCTGATATTTCAGCATGTACTTTTGAACTTGAACAAGCTGAAAATAATTATGATTTAGAAACTATTGCTAGAATTAAGAATGGTAAATTACCTGAACTTAAAAAGAAACTTTCTGAACTTTCAAATAAAAATGGTAGTAGTATTTTATCAGATACTGTTACAAGTGATGATATTGCAAGTGTTATAAGTAAATGGACTAATATACCAGTATCAAAACTAATGAGTAGTGAAAAAGATAAAATATTAAATCTATATGATAACTTAAGAAAACGTGTTAAAGGTCAAGATAAAGCATTAAAACTTGTAAGTGATGCGATAATTCGTTCAAGAAGTGGAATTAAAGATCCAAATAGACCAATAGGTTCATTTATGTTTTTAGGTCCAACTGGAGTAGGTAAAACAGAAGTAGCAAGAAGTCTAGCTTATGAATTATTTGATGATGAACATCATATGGTAAGAATAGATATGAGTGAATATATGGAAAAATATTCAGTATCAAGATTAATAGGTGCAGCTCCTGGATATGTTGGATATGAAGAAGGAGGACAACTTACAGAAAAAGTAAGAAGAAATCCATATTCAATAGTATTATTTGATGAAATAGAAAAGGCACATCCTGATGTACTTAATCTATTATTACAAATACTTGATGAAGGAAGACTAACTGACTCTAATGGTAGAACAGTTGACTTTAAAAATACAATTATCATAATGACATCAAATGTAGGTAGTGAATACATTATTAATAATGAAGAAGATAAAGTATCAAGTGAGCTTACTAAGTACTTTAAACCAGAATTCTTAAATAGACTTGATGAAATAATTACATTTAATAAATTATCTAAAGAAGATCTAAAAGAAATATTATCTAAAATAATAGAAGAAATAGAACATAGATTAATAGATATAAATGTTAAGATTAATTTAAGTGATAGTGCAATTAATTACTTTATAGATAATGGATATGATGAATTCTATGGAGCAAGACCACTTAAGAGACTTGTTAATAATAAACTTGAAACAATAATTGCTCGTAAACTTATTAATAATGAAATAAAATCTAATACAACAATTAATGTAGATTATGTTAATAATGAAATCAAAATAAATTAACTTAAGGTGTAGAAGTACTTTCTACATCTTTTTTATTGTGATATAATATTTAAGAAAGGAAATAAATAATATGGAAACATTAAAAGCAGGTTGTTTCCTAATAAATAGAGAGACAAAAGAAATTGCACTAATTTATAGAAAGAAACAAAATGATTATTCTTTTCCAAAGGGACATGTTGAAGATGGTGAATCATTAAAAGAAGCAGCTATAAGAGAAACTGCAGAGGAAACAAAAAGAATTGCTGAAATTATAGATGATTATGAACCCTATATTGAAAAATATACTACACCAAAAGGAGAACATTGTATTTGTTATATGTTTTTTGCAATAGATAAAGGTAAAAGTGATAATGATTCATTAGATACACATGATGTTGTGTGGACTCAACTAAATAAAGTAGAAGAAACTTTAAGCTATGATAGTTTAAAAAACACATGGAGATCAGTACAAGATACAATAATTAAAATAATAGAAGATAGATTATAACGAGGTATATAAAATTGGACTTATAATAAATAATTGTAATAAGAATCAGTTTCTTTCGCACCATAAATACATTTATCAGTAGATAAAAAAGAATATCCAATTAGTTTAGATAAATTTGATTATATTAATGTATCAAATAAAAAACACAAAGTTAAAATATTAAAAGGAAGATTAAAAAACAGTTATAAAACATTGAATTTTTCTAATGGCGAAACATATATAATAAAATATTATTATGGATTATTTATATTGGATAAACATAATAGAAAGATATGGTTACCTGTAATAAGCGATTATATGGTTTTAAAGTATAAAGATATATTTATTTTTGAATTAATAAAGCATGAAGAGGAAGAACATATTAATTTAAAATCAGCAATAGTAGGATATGCTTTACGTGGTACCGCAGGTGCAGTACTAGACGGAATGAACACAAATGAAACAAATAAATACGAAATATTAATAACACTAAATAATGCTCAAAAATTATTAATAGAAAATTTAGATAAACAAGTTGCATAAGTAATACTTGAAGCATTTAATGAATTTGAAATAGAAGAAATAAATAACGGTAAAGAGGTATAAAATGAAAGAATTTGAAACAGAACTATATAATAATGGAATAAATTTTATCGCAGGAATAGATGAAGTAGGTAGAGGTCCACTTGTGGGCCCAGTTGTTACAGCAGCAGTAATACTTCCTAAAGATTTTTATGATGAAAGAATAAATGATTCAAAAAAACTTACTGAAAAGAAAAGAGAACTTTTATATGATGTTATCATGGAAAATGCTATATCAGTAGGTATTGGAATATCAAGTGAAGATGTTATTGATGAAATAAATATATTGAATGCTACTAAAAGGGCTATGTTAGAAGCAGTAAATAATTTAAGCGTTAAACCTGAACATTTACTTATAGATGCAGTTAAATTGGATACTGATATACCACAAACATCAATAATAAAGGGTGATGCTAAAAGTGAAAGTATCGCAGCAGCTTCAATAATTGCAAAAGTAACAAGAGATAGAATGATGATAGAATTAGATAAAATACATCCAGAATATGATTTTAAACATAATAAAGGATATGGTACTAAAAAACATATAGAAGCAATAAGAAAATATGGAATAATAAAAGAGCATAGAAAAACTTTTGCTCCATGTGATGAATATGTAAAATAGTTATTGAATTAGAAATATATTTGTGATAAACTTATTTTGTTAAGCGATGAAGGTGTGATGGCAAAGCACTGAGGCTATAAATTAAGAGTGATTCTTCTAGAATAAGTAGGGTGGAACCGTCCATATGGACCCCTATAATTGTTTTAGAAGTTTTTATTTTAAAGAAGGAGTAATAATGGAATCAAGTAGTAAAGATAGTTTAAAACAAAACACTTATCAAACAATTAAAATAAGTGATATAGGCATTAAATTACATGGTGAAACAATAGAAGGAATAAATGTTTCAACATTATTTGGTAAAGAATATGAAAAAATGAGTATTGAAGACAAAAGAAAAGTAGTAATAGGTTACTTCATGGATTTTAATCATATAACATTTATATCAAAAGATAGTGATAAACGTAGAATATATGTAGGTGGAGGTACTGATAGATTACTAATAGTAGATAATGCAACTTTTGAAGAAGAAAAACTATTATATGATAAATATAAAAATGATAGACTTAATTTCTTAGCAAGTGATAATAATAATGAATTCAATATGGAATTTTGCTTTGAAGATACAAGTTCCTATTCGGTAAGTGGCATTCATACAGGAAATCCTACAACTAAATATTACTTCTCATGTGATGATGATAAATTACCTACTTATGAAAAAGAATTTATAAGAGAATTTTTAAATCATACATTTAAAGGTGAAAAAGCTACTTTAATAGAAAAACAACATCAATGTTATATTGTAGGTAATGGAGTAGTAGTAAATCTAATTAAAAAAAATAAAGGCTTTATAAGTGAACTTAATAAATATAATAAAGCTGTTAGTGAAATAGAAAAAGAAAATAAAGAACAAATGAAATTACAAATGAAAATGGAGGGATTTTAATGGAAAATAAAATAACAATGGAAGAACTTACTAATTATTGTAAGAATTACGGATATATCTTTCAAGGAAGTGAAATATATGGAGGACTTGCGAATACTTGGGATTTTGGTCCATTAGGTGTTGAACTTAAAAATAATATTAAGAAAGCATGGACTAAAAAGTTTATACAAGAAGATATTAATAATGTAGGGTTAGATAGTGCTATACTTATGAATCCTAAAACATGGGAAGCAAGTGGTCATTTAAAAACATTTAGTGATCCATTAATTGATTGTAAACATTGTAAGACACGTCATAGAGCAGATAAATTACTTGAAGATTTAGGTATAGAAAATGCTGGTAAATTTAGTAATGATGAATTAATAGATTATATAAGAAAGAATCATGTTAAATGTCCTAATTGTGGTAGTGAAGACTTTACTGACATTAGAAACTTTAATCTTATGTTTAAGACATTTCAAGGAGTTACAGAAGACTCTAAAAGTACAGTATATTTAAGACCAGAAACTGCTCAAGGTATATTTGTTAACTTTAAGAATGTAGAACGTAGTATGAGACTTAAATTACCATTTGGTATAGGTCAAATAGGTAAATCATTTAGAAATGAAATTACACCTGGTAACTTTATATTTAGAGTACGTGAATTTGATCAAATGGAACTTGAATTCTTCTGTAAACCTGGTACTGAACTTGAATGGTTCAAACATTATAAAGAATATTGCAAGAATTTCTTACTTAACTTAGGTATCAAAGAAGAAAATCTAAGACTTAGAGACCATGAAAAAGAAGAATTAAGTTTTTATAGTAATGCTACTACTGATATTGAATACAAGTTTCCATTTGGTTGGGGAGAACTTTGGGGAATAGCTTCAAGAACAAATTACGATTTAAGTAGACATATGGAAGTAAGCAAAGAAAGCCTTGAATATTTAGATCCTGAAACAAATGAAAAATATATTCCTTATGTAATAGAACCATCACTAGGAGTAGAAAGATTATTCTTAACTGTATTATGTGATGCATATCATAAAGATATAGTAAATAATGAAGAAAGAGAAGTATTAAAACTTCATCCATATCTTGCTCCTATAAAAGTAACTATTTTACCTCTTGTTAAAAAATATCATAATGAAAAGGCATTAGAAGTATATAAGAATTTATCAAAATATTTTATGTGTAGTTATGACGAAAGTGGTTCTATTGGTAAAAGATATAGAAGAGCTGATGTAGTTGGAACACCATTCTGTGTAACTGTTGATGATGAAACTATCAATAATAATACAGTTACAATAAGAGATAGAGATACAATGGAACAAATAACATTAAGTTTAGATGAATTAAAAGATTATATTACAAAGAAAATAGAATTTTAAAAATTCTTTTTTTCTATACAAAAATATGTATATTATTGTATAATAATGTTGATTTATTATTATTTTTGAAATATTTATTGCTACTAAAAAATATTTATGTTAAAATGTATATGTATAAATAATAAGGAGGAATATAAAAGTGGCATTTAAATTAAAAGAAATATTTACTGGTGAAGAAGAAGATACTGATTCAATTGATTATGAAGTAAAAGAACCAATTAAGAAAAGTAATAATAAAGAATTTAAAAATAAAACAATACTTGTTGAACCAAGAGCATTCTCTGAAGCACAACAAATAGCTGACTACTTAAAAACAAATAATCAAGTAGTAGTAAACTTTAAAAGAGTAACAAGTGATGTATCAAAAAGAATAATGGACTTTTTAAATGGTATTATATATGCTATAGAAGGTACTATGCAAAAACTTGGTCCTGGTATTGTTATTTGTGCTCCTAAAGGATTTGAAATAGAAGGAAATATTTCAGAAGAAGAGAGTAAAAAATCAAGTAAAAAAGACGATATGAATGAATGGTAATGATTAACATTAGTATAAAATATTTGAGGTGAAAAGCATGAGAAAATTTGATACAGTTTTTCATGGTTATGATAAAAATCAAGTACATAAGTGTATAGATGATATCATAAATAATTATGAAGTCTTGCTAAATAAAAGTAAGAAAACTGAAGAACAAAATAGACTATTAAGAGAAAAAATACAGTATTATGAGAGAATAGAAGACTCTATGAATAGAGCAATATTCACTGCTGAAACTGCTGGAGATCAAATCAAAAGTAGTGCTAGAAAAGAAGCGGATGCTCTTATTACAGAAGCAAGACATAATGCTAGTAGAATAATAAATGATGCTTTATTAAAAGCAGAAAAAGCCCAAAATCATGCTGATCAATTAAAAAGAAATACTAATGTACTAAAGAGAAGATTAAGACAAATAATAGAAAATCAATTAGAAGTTATAGAAGAGATAGATAACGTTGATTTTAGTGATATAGATAATAAATATTAAGTAGGACTTCCTACTTTTTCTTTTGTCTTAAATATTGTATAATTAAATTGAGGGAAAGAAATGAGATATATACCACTTAATATAAAAACTGAATATGATTTAATGAATAGTTTAATAAGAATAAAAGATCTTATTTCTTTTGCATTAAAGAAAGAAATATATGCACTTGGTATAACAGATCCTAATATGTTTGGAACAATGGAATTCATTAATGAATGTAATAAGAATAATATAAAGCCAATTATAGGAACGGAAGTAATCGTTAATGATATGTATATGCTTATGTATGCTAAAAACTATAATGGACTTACTAATCTATTTAAAATAGTATCTCATAAAAATATAGAAGGTACACTTGATATAGATTATGTAAAAGATAATTCAAGTGATTTAATAATTGTTACAAATGGAAAACATTATCCTCTAGTAAGTAAATATTTTGATAATGTTTATATAAAATATCATACATCTAAATTAAAAGAAGAAGCATTAAAATTAACTAATAATATAGTATATATGGATTTAATAAGATATTTTAATGAAGAAGATAAAGAATATTTTAAATATTTAAAATATATTGATGAAGGTAAAACTATAGATGATAAAATAAATGTATATGATAGTAATTTTAGATTAAATATAAGTGAAAGTGATACTAATACAACAATAGAATTTGCAAGTCTTATAGATATAGAACTACCAAGTAAAGAATTACATATACCAGTATATAATGATAATTCATTATCTTTCTTAAAAGCACTTGCTAAAAAAGGGTTAGAGAAAAGACTTAATAATAATGTACCTAATATATATAAGAATAGACTTACTTATGAATTATCAGTAATAGAGAAAATGAACTTTGTAGATTATTTCTTAATAGTTTATGATTTTGTTTTATATGCTAAAAAACATAATATATATGTAGGCCCTGGTAGGGGAAGCGGTGCTGCTTCTTTAGTTAATTATAGTTTAGGTATAATAAATGTAGATCCTTTAAAGTATAATCTTATATTCGAAAGATTTTTAAACCCTGATAGAATTACTATGCCTGATATAGATATAGATTTTGATAATACTAAAAGAGATGATGTGATAGAATATGTAAGTGATAAATATGGTCATGATAAAACTGCTAGAATTATATCATTTAATACAATGTTACCTAAACAAATAATAAGAGATATGGGCCGTGTTTTAAAATATGAAAATATTGTTATAGATAATATATGCAAGACTATTAATGATGAAAAAGACTTTATATCACTTAAAGACAATAAAGCATTTATGAATCTTGTAAGTAGAAATAATAATATTAAACATTTAGTAAATTGTTGTTATAAATTATGTGGTCTTAAAAAGAATACAAGTATGCATGCAGCTGGTGTTGTTATAAGTGATGTATCTCTTTATAATTTTATGCCTTTATATAAAAGTAATAATGTTATACTTACAGGTTATAGTATGGAATATATTGAATCTTTAGGACTTTTAAAAATGGATTTCTTATCTATAAAGAATCTTAATACTATATCTAATATAGTAAATGATATTAAGAAAGATAATATTGATATTGATTTAAATAATATACCACTTAATGATATAAATACATTGAATCTATTTAAGAATGCTTATACTACAGGTATATTTCAATTTGAAAGCAGTGGTATGAAGAGTTTCTTAAGACAACTTAAAGTAGATAATTTTAATACTTTAGTTGATGCGATTGCTTTATATAGACCTGGTCCTAGAGATATGATAGGGGAATATATATTAAGAAAAGATGGTAAAAAGAAAGTAACTTATCTTGTAAAAGAATTAGAGCCAATACTTAAAAGTACATATGGTATTATTATTTATCAAGAACAAGTACTTGAAATATTAAGAATAATTGGTGGATATACTTATGCAGAGGCTGATCTTATAAGAAGAGCAATGTCTAAAAAGAAAGCTGATGTAATAGAGAAGAATAAATCTAAATTTATAAGTGGTGTTATAGAACATGGTTATGATGAAAAAGTAGGAACAGAACTATATGATTTAATTATAAAATTCTCTTCATATGGATTTAATAAATCACATTCAGTAGTGTATTCATTAGTCGCATATCAAATGGCTTATCTAAAGAGTAATTATACAAAGTATTTCATGAGAAACTTACTTAATATGAATATATCTAGTGATAAGATAAAAGACTATATTGAAGAATCTAAGAAACTAGGAATACGTTTCTTAAAAGTAGATATAAATAGAAGTGATAAAGAATTTATAATATTTAATAATTATCTTTTATTACCATTTAATTCAATAAAGAATATATCTAATATAGTAAGTGAAGATATATTAAGAGAAAGAAATAAAGGTGAATTTAAATCATTTAATGATTTTATGATAAGATGCTATGGTAAAAATATTAATAAAAGAATAGTTATATCATTAATATTATGTGGTGCTTTTGATAGTTTTGGTATTAATAAGAAAGCAACAATAGAAATACTTGATGAAATAATTAATTATGCTATGTTATGTAAAGATTTAGGTGTTGTTATGGATAATGCTCCTATAGTGAATGATATAGATGATTATGATTCTATTGAAACTATTGATAATGAAATTAATAATTATGGATTTTATCTATCGAGACATCCTGTTACTAAATATATAAGAGAGGGCTATATTAAATTAAATGATATATCTAAATATTATAATAAAGTAATAAGTCTTATATTATTTTTAGAAGATACTAGAATGATAAAAACACGTAATAATGATAATATGTGTTTTTTGAAATTTAGTGATGAATATGGTAGTATAGAAGCCGTAATGTTCAGTGATGCTTTATTAAAGGTTACTGAACTTAATAAAAATAAAGTATATAAAGTTAATGCTAAAGTAGAAAAAAGGGATGAATCATATCAATTAATAGTATATGGTATGTTTCAAATATGAGGTATGATATGGCAAGTAAGAAGACAAAGAAGAATTCCAAAAAGAATTCTAAAAAGAATAGTACTACTAAAAAAGTAAGTACAATTAAGAAAACTACAAGCAATAAAGCAAAAGTAACTTCGACTAAAAAGATAACAAATAATAAAACAAAGACAGTATCAGCAAAGAAAAATAATTCAAAAGATACTAAAAAAGATAATAAAACAAATTTTATATTTAATATATTAATAGTTATTTTATCTATAATAGTTGTTGTTAGTTTTGTATTGTTAATTCAAAAGAAGAAAGAAGAAGAAAAAACAATAATAGAAATTAATGAAAGTAAATTAGTTAAACCAGCTTCAAATGTAGAAGTTCCAAAAAAAACTGTAGAAGAAGAAATAATTGATTTAAAGAAGAAATACAATAATAAGGATGTTATTGGAATTTTAAGTATTGATGATGAAATATATACTCCAGTAGTACAAACTAAAGATAATCAATATTATTTAAAGTATTCATTAAGTAAAAAGAGAAGTGTCATTGGAAGTACATTCATGGATTATAGAGTTAGTAAAGATAGTAAACAAATCAATATATATGGACATAATCATAGTAATAAAAAATATAATCCTCCATTTAAAACACTAGAAGGTTATTTAAAGAAAGATTATTTTAATGAACATAGATTTATTGAATTAAAGATTGATAATAAAACTCAAAAATATGAAATATTTAGTATAGTTCTTGCTGATAAAGTAGGTACAGAAGAACATATGAAATTAAAATATACAAAAGATAGTGATTGGTTAAAACACTTTAATAGATTGAAAAATAGAAGTATATATAAGACAAATGTAGAATTAAATAAAGAAGATAAAATAATAGTTCTTCAAACATGCTTATTTGGAAAACATCATGGCAAGCTAATGGTTGTCGTTGGCAAAAGATTAGATTAGTCAAAAAATGAGCAAATGTTTGCTTGCGCGGGTGGGGTAATTTTTGTTATAATGATCCTATAATAGGAAGCGTGATAATGAAAAAGAAATATATAATGAAAACTATTTTAGTTATATTTGTTATTACATTATCTTTAGCTGTTATAGGATTTTCTTATGCATATTTTAGTACTGAAATAATTGGAGAAGGTAAATATATAACACTAGATACTGCGAATTTAAAATTTAAATATACTGATAATACAGTACTTTCTCTTGATAATGCAATTCCAGGAGACTTTGTAACTAAAACTTTTACTGTTGAAAATATAGGTACTAAAAAAGTAAGTTACAATATTGTATGGAATAATCTTATAAATACAATTAATAATTATGATTTACAACTTGATATGAAATGTAAAAGTTATAAAAATTACAATACTACTAAACAAGTAGAAGAAGGAAAATGTGATTCATTTTATAAAGCAGTACCTTATACAGAAACAAGCATAAGAA
>FR880117.1:0-26675 GCA_000434555.1 Clostridium sp. CAG:524
AGTAATTTTGATACATCAAACGTAACAAATATGTTATATATGTTTTATGACTCTACAAATCTTAAAACTATATATGGAAGCAGTAAATTTGTAACAACTGCTGTAACTAGTAGTACCGGTATGTTTAGCAGATGTACTAATCTAGTAGGTGGAGCAGGAACAAAATATGATTCAACTAAAACTGATAAAACTTATGCTCGTATAGATGGTGGAACTAGTAATCCAGGATACTTTACTGCTAAGTAATTTAATGATAAAATAATATATGTAGTAAATACATTATAATGTAAGGAGATGTTTCTATGAGTGAAAGGGAAATGATAGTAAATCTTAGAAAAGAATTATATGATTATTTAAGTGTGTCATATAATGCTTGTATTTCACTTCGTGGTGAAGGTAAAACAAATGCTTCACTTAAGAGTAAATATATTGCTATGCTTTCTAATTATCATCATATGGCTAAATATTATACTAGAATTAATACATGTAATTCTATCAGTGATATAGAAAAAATACGTGAAGAAATAACTAAAGAAATATCTTCTATAAGACAAAAATATGCAGAATTAAAAAGAGAATATGATAATTTAAAGAAAAATAATACAAATAAAATTGAAATAAATAGAGTTGTTAATGAAATGAATTCTATAGTTAATCTTAATAAGATGATGAATGAATTTATTTCTAAAATAGATTCTTGTTTAAAAAGAAAGACTACTAAAGTAAGTCATATAAATGCTCCACTTCCAACTATATCTAAACCTAAAGTATCTAAAGAAGTAGAAAAGAAAGAAGACAGGACTGTTGAAGTCAAAAGTGAAATAAAGACTACTGGTAAAACTTATGCTGATAAAGATATTCGTGAATTTGATAGAGTTAACAAATCTATATGTGATATGAAAAGAGAATTCTATAAATTAGATAGAAGGACTAAAGAAGCTGAAAGTTTAAGAAAGAAGATATACGACTGGTGTAAAAAGAGGGAATTTATAGTTGATAAAATATGCGGCTATGATGGAGTTAATACTCTTATAAATATGGAAAGCATTGAAGATGATATTTGTTCTAAGCCTGAATTACCTAAAAGAGATCCATTTAAAGTTGATTCTCATGAATATAATATTAAATTAGACTATCTATTATCAAGAATAAGTGATCTTAAGTTTAATGGATATATGAGTAAACATTATAAAGGCAAAGATGGGGATTATAGAGAGTTTAATAAAACTCTCACTGAATCAATAAGTGAATATAATGATATGATTAAATCTGTTAGTGATTTAAGTAAGAGTAAAAATATAGATAAAATATCTACTGATATAATATCATTATTAAATGTATATAATATTGATGGAGATTACATTAAATTCAAAGATGCTAATAATGGCGGAATGATAGGTGGAGAAAGGGTATCGCTTGAATCTTATAAAGAAGGGGTTAATAGAATAAGAAGTATGGTTCAAGATATTAAAAAATATAGTGAAAGCGTTATATCAAGAAATGATGGTGTAATAACTATTAGAGATCATAGTGAGCCTCGTGAAAATGATGAAAAGATTCTTGAAACTGAACGTGAAAAGATATATAAAATGTTTATTGAAGGTAAAAAGAAAATTAAAGAAGCACAAAATAAAAGATAGTGCTTCTTTTAATTTCACTTGATTTTAAATATCTCTTATGTTATAATATACAAGCATTTAAGAAAAGGGGTTGAAGTATGGAAAAAGAAATTTTAACATTTATAGAAACTAAATTTGAAACTGGCACAGATGCAAAGCAAATTAAAAATTGTAGAAATTTTGCCTTATATTTAGATTCATTTTGTATAAGATTAACTATAAAATCAGCAATGAGTTTATTAAATAAATCATCTAAATTAAAAGATATGGCATCAGTAGTTGATAAAATAACTCAAACTGGGGATGACACATTAATTAGATATGAAAGCATAGCATCATTGATATCAGCATATAACATATTAATTGAACAGGCAAAAGAAAGTAATGAAGAAAAAGCAGATTCTAATGATGAATTCTATGAAACACAAGTTTGTGATTGTGAAGATCCAATAAAAATGTATCTTCAAGAAATAGGCCAAAGTAGAATATTAACTATGGAAGAAGAACAAGCTCTTGGAAAGAGAATAGTAGAAGGAGACGAATCAGCTAAAAAAGAATTAATTGAAAGTAATTTAAAATTAGTGGTGTCTGTTGCAAAAAAATATAGAAATAGTAATTCAGCATTAACATTTTTAGATTTAATTCAAGAAGGTAATTTTGGACTTATGAAAGCTGTAGAAAAATATGATTACACACTTGGATGTAAATTTAGTACTTATGCAACATGGTGGATAAGACAATCAATTACTAGGGCAATCGCAGATAATGGAAGAACGATAAGAATTCCAGTACATATGGTTGAAAACATTAGAAAATTGGCAACGACTGAAAACGAATTTATGTCAAAAGAAGGTAGAGAACCAAGTACTAAAGAATTAGCGAATATACTAGGAATTAGTGAACAAGCAGTATTAGAAAGAAAAGTATATCAAAATCCATTATTATCTTTAAATGATATAATGGGTTCACCATCAGAAGACCATGATACAGAATTATTAGAATTCATAGAAGATCCAAAAAGATTTGATTTGGAATTTATGGAAAAAGATTACTATAGTTCACTTAGCAATATAGTTTTTAATGATTCAAACTTAAGTGAGAGAGAAAAAGAAATTATATCATTAAGATTTGGATTTATGGGAAAAAGATATACGCTTGAAGAAATTGGAAAAATGTTTGGACTTACACGAGAAAGAATAAGACAAATAGAAGTTAAAACATTAAAAAAATTAAAACGCAATAAAAAAATCAAAGAATTTAATGAAAAAGAAACAACGAGAAAACTTTTAAGATAGGGTTAATATGAATAAAATAGAACAAGAAAAAAGAGAAAGTGTAACAAGTTATTATTATGCAGATGTTAACCTTTATGATGTTCCAACATTTGAAGAAGAACAAGAATTATTTAAAAGAATTAGAAATGGTGATATTGAAGCTAGAAATGAGATTATAGAAAGAAATTTAAGATTTGTAGTAAACATAGCTAGACAATTTATAAAGGCAAACGAAACATTACCATTTCCAGATTTAATTCAAGATGGTAACCTTGGACTTATAGAAGCAGTAGATAACTTTGATTATACACTTGGATATAGATTTAATACTTATTCTGCATATTGGATAAAAAGTTATATCATTATGGGAATAGTTAATAAATCAAGAATAATAAGAATACCATGTCATTTACACTATGATATTTTTAAAGCAAGAAAAATCGCATCGCTATTGCAAAAACAAGGAATTGAGCCAACTAGTGAATTACTTGCAAAAGAATTAGGAAAGACTGCAAAAGAAATAGATGAATCAATAAAATATAACTTCGATGTATCATCATTAGATATAATATTAATGCATGAAAATGTAGATGATTTTTATTATAGAAATGAAAGCTTATACGAATCAAAATATAGTGAAGAATGTTTAATGGACAAAATATTTTATGAATGTTTAATAAATGATATAAAATCCTCTGGCGCACTAACTGATAGAGAAAAATTTATATTAATTCATAGATATAATTTAGATGGAAATGGAATAAAAACTAAAACTGAAATTGGTAAACAATTAGACATATCACGTGAAAGAGTAAGGCAAATAGAAAAAAGAGCCTTAGAAAAACTAAGAGATGATAAATATATTAGTGAATATAATTTAGGATTAACTAAGTAGGAAATGTTGTAATTTCCTTTTTATTTTGATAAAATATTGCTTATGGAAAGAGATAAGATTAAAAATTTTTGTATAATAGCACATATAGATCATGGTAAAAGTACTCTTGCTGATAGGATACTTGATATTTGTCATGCTGTAACTGAAAGAGAGAAGAAAGATCAAATACTTGATTCAATGGATCTTGAACGTGAACGTGGAATTACTATTAAACTAAATGCGGTAGAACTTAAATATAAAGGGTATACTCTCCATTTAATAGATACTCCAGGTCATGTAGATTTTAGTTATGAAGTAAGTAGAAGTCTTGCAGCATGTGAAGGAGCTATACTTGTAGTTGATGCAACACAAGGAATAGAAGCACAAACACTTGCAAACTTATATTTAGCACTTGATGCGAATCTTAAGTTAATACCTGTTATTAATAAAATAGATTTACCAAATGCAGACCCTGAAAAAGTTAAGGATGAACTTGTTAATACTATTGGATTTGATAGAGATGAAATAATATGTTGCTCTGGTAAAACTGGAGAAGGTGTAGAAGAATTACTTGATGCAGTAGTGGAAAGAATTCCATCTCCTAAAAGTAATAGCGATAAATTAAGAGCACTTATTTTTGATAGTTACTTTGATCCTTATAAAGGAGTAATAATACTTATTAGAGTAATGGATGGTAAAGTAAAAGTAGGAGATAAAATAAGATTTATAAATAGTGATGCAGTGTATGAAGTGTTAGAACTTGGAAAGCATACACCACATGAAGTAAAGAAAACTGAACTTTCTAGTGGTGAAGTAGGATTCTTAAGTGCATCAATAAAAAGTATTACTGAAGTAGAGGTAGGAGATACAATATGTTTAGATGGTGAAACTGTAGAAGCACTTCCTGGATATAAACATGTAGTGCCTATGGTATATAGTGGTATTTATCCAATAGATAGTTCAAAATATAATCAATTAAAAGAAGCATTATTAAAACTTAAACTTAGTGATGCAGCACTTTGTTTTGAACCAGAAACATCAGTAGCGTTAGGATTTGGATTTAGATGCGGATTTCTAGGACTTCTTCATATGGAAATAATAGAGGAAAGAATAGAAAGAGAATTTAATATAGATATTATTGCGACTAGTCCATCAGTTATTTATGAAGTAATTAAAAGTGATGGAGAAACTGTGATGATAGATTCACCATCAAAGATGCCTGATCCAGCTAAAGTATCTAAGATATTAGAACCATATGTTAAAGCAAATATATATGTTCCAAGTGAATATGTAGGTGCTATAATGGAACTATGTCAAGATAAAAGAGGTATATATAAAAATATGTCATATATAGATACAACTAGAGTTAATATTACGTATGATTTACCACTTTCAGAAATAGTATATGATTTCTTTGACAAACTTAAGAGTTATACTAAAGGATATGCATCTTTTGATTATGAATTTATTGGTAATTATGAGAGTAAGCTTGTTAAGATGGATATATTATTAAATGGAGAAATAGTTGATGCTTTAAGCGTAATTGTGCATAAAGACTTTGCTTATAAACGTGGTAAAATAATATGCGAAAACTTAAAGAAAATTATACCAAGACAAATGTTTCAAGTACCAATACAAGCATGTATAGGAAGTAAAGTTATTGCAAGAGAAGATATAAGTGCGATGAAAAAGAATGTACTTGCTAAATGTTATGGTGGAGATGTATCAAGAAAAAGAAAACTTTTAGAAAAACAAAAAGAAGGTAAAAAGAGAATGAAACAAGTAGGTAGTGTATCAATACCTCAAGAAGCATTCTTAACAATACTTAGTACAGACTCAGCAAATGATGATTAATGAAAGAAAGTAAGAGTATCATTGTAAGAATTATTTCTTACATTTGATGTATCACTTTCTTTTATAATGCTCTCTGTCTTAGGAATATTTTTAAATATACTTTTTTCATGAGTAACATAAGGCCTTACTTCTTTATATACTGGTATTATTTTACGAACAACACCTAGCGTTTTATTAGTATTAGAAACAATATTTGATATTTTAATTCCTTTTAATAATCCTAGTATATTACTATTCATATAATTCACCTAATATATTATATTTTACTTGTTTAAAAAAAGTTAAAAAATGTGTTTTTATTTTTATTTTTATATGTTATAATCAATAGTAGTAGAATAAGAAGGAATTGATTTATGGCTAAGGATAAAGAAAAGAAAGTCAAAACTAAAGTTAAAGCAAAAACTAAAACTAAAACTAAAGCTAAGACTAGTGATAAAAGTGCCAATACTAAAAAAGTACATATAAATCCTATTAAGTTTATTATAGATGAAATATTAATTCTTGTTAAATCTATTGGTATGGGTATTTTTAGCTTTTTTGATGGTATTGTTTCTTTTATAGTGTCATTCATTTTTTATACATTTTGGGGTATTAAGAATATAATATTGTTCTTTTGGAATTTATTCTTTAAAGGATTATTTGGTGAAATATATATAATGTTATATTCATGCTATAGTGGATTTATATATATATTTGGTACTATATTCGTAGATTTACCATTATTCTTATATGATAAAGCAAGTAAGGTTGCTTATAAATATTATAAAAAGTATAAAGATTATCAAGAAAAACAAAAGGCTAAAAAAGCCCTTAAGAAAGAAACATCTAAATCTCTTACTAAAACTATTGCTGACTATATAACTGAAAAGTATGAGAATTTATCATTTGTAAAAGAAGCAAGGGCTAAAAAAGAGGCAAGTTTAGTTGTTTTAACATTAGATCCAAATGGTGCTGATGCGATAAAGAGTGCTACTAAACAAACATATAGATATTTAATAAGAGATAAAGAAGGCAAGTTAGTTAAAGGTTATTTCCCAGCTTTTTCAAAAATGGATGTTTATTCTTATCTTACTGATGAAGGATATATTGTTTATGAAATTGTAACTAGTTGGGCTATAAATTTCTTTCATGCTGAAGCTACTGCATTTAAACAAAGAATGAAAACTAAAGATTTAGTATTCTGGTTAACACAATTATCTACTTATATTAGAGCTGGTATTGCACTTGCTGATGCGGTTAAAATCTTAGCAAAACAAGATAAAAGAAGAAGATATAAGCCAGTATATGAATCTCTTATATATGAACTTACAATGGGAGAAAGTTTTAGTGATTCATTAAATAAGCAAGGTAATGTTTTCCCAGCATTACTAGTAAATATGATTAAATCTGCTGAGTTAATTGGTAATATTGAAGATACATTGGATGAAATGGCTGAATATTATCAAGAAGTAGAAGATACAAAGAGAGCTGTTATTAGTGCGATGGCTTATCCATGCGTAGTATTGTTATTTGCAATAGGTATAGTTATATTTATGCTTACATATATAGTTCCTAAATTTGTTGGTATTTATGAATCAATGAATGCTGAACTTAATATAGTAACAGTAATTACATTAAATATATCTGCATTCTTAAGAACGCAATATGGTACAATAATTATTGTACTTGTAGTAGTTGTAGTTTCTTATATAATTTTATATAAGAATGTTAAGGCATTTAGAACATTTATGCAGACAATATTTATGAAATTGCCAATAGTTGGAAATATACTTGTATATAAGGAAATGTCATTATTTGCTCGTACATTTGCAACACTTCAAAAAAATAATGTACTTTTAACAGATAGTATTGATATCTTAGCAAAAATAACAAATAATGAAATATATAAATCAATAATGAGTCGTACAATAAATAACTTAATTAAGGGTGAAAAAATGAGTGAATCATTTAAAGATAATTGGGCTATTCCTGATGTTGCATATTATATGATTTTAACTGGTGAATCTACTGGTGAACTTGCTAATATGTTAGAAAAAATAGGCGATTATTATCAAAAACTAGAAAAGAATAGTGTTAATATGATTAAGACATTTATTGAGCCAGTGTTGATAGTATTCTTAGCAGTAGTTGTAGGATTTATTCTTATTGCAGTAGTTGTACCAATGTTTGGAATTTATTCAACAATCAGTTAGTAAAGTGGGGGATTATAATGATAGAAATATTTACAATGATATATATAACAATTATGGGAGCTATAATGGGTAGTTTTTTAGGATGTATGGGGTATAGAATTCCAAATAAAATAAAAACTACCTATCCAAGTAGCTTTTGTAATGATTGTGGAAAACCACTTAAATGGTATATGAATATACCAATAATATCTTATATTGCATTAGGCGGTAAATGTGCTTATTGTAAAAAACCAATTAATTTTATTTATCCATTCGTAGAAATAGCTTGTGCATTGTTATTTTTATGTAATTATTTGACTTTTGGATTTAATATGAATTTCTTTATAAGTACAATTATTACTTGTGCATTAATGGTTACTATTGTTAGTGATTTCTTATATTTTTATATTTCTGATAGAGTACTTATTATATCAGGTCTTGCTATTGTGATTACATTATTTATATTTGAAACACCAGAAGTTGTATTTAAACATATAATTTCTGCTTCTGTTATATTTATATTTATGTATTTGATTAAATTACTTGGAAATGCAATATTTAGAAAAGAATCTTTAGGTGATGGTGATATAAAATTAATGGGAATTGTAGGGTTATCAATAGGTATAATGAATAGTCTAGTTTCATTATTTATTGCTTCTGTTGTTGGATTATTATTTTCATTTATAATAACTAAGAAGAATAAAGAAGGTATTATTCCATTTGGACCATTTCTTTTAATAGGTGCACTTATAACACTATACTTTAGTGATGTAATAACTCCATTCTTACAAATGTATTTTTAGTACTAGAAATAGTACTATTTTTATTGTATATTTGGATGTGTATATTAAAAAAAGAGGATTTACATTAGTATAGTTATTTGCTGTAACAGCAATAATCGACATACTAGTAGTACAGGATATTTTACACTTAAAAACTAAGAAAAATAAGTCTTTACAATATAAAATCATAGTGCTATAATGTATATATTCAAAACAAGGGATGAAGACGATATATAATTAAAGTTTATAGAGAACTAGTGCTTGGTGGAAACTAGTAACCATATTATATATAGATCACTTCTGATGTTATCTATGGATAAGATAGATACGCATGATTGCGTTAAAATAATGAAGTAAATAAAGGGATGGTATCGTCATAATGACTCCTTGTACTATTCCTTTTTATTTTGAAGGAGGAGAAATGAAAAAGTTTGAGAATTTAGAAAAAGGAACAGTAAATGAAGTAGAAGAAAAACAAATACTTAAATGGAAAGAAATGGATATTCTAAATAAGACTATTGAAAATAGAAAAGACTGTGAAAACTTTGTTTTCTATGATGGACCTGCTTATGCGAATGGATTTCCAGGAGTACATCATATGCTTGCTAAAATATTAAAAGATGCAGTATGCAAGTATAAAACAATGAAAGGATTTAAAGTAGATAGAAAAGTAGGATGGGATACTCATGGTCTTCCGACTGAAGTTAATGTTGAAAAACTACTTGGATTCAAAGATAAAAAAGATATTGAAGAATATGGTGTAGAAAAGTTTAATGCTGAATGTAAAAGAAATGTTAGAATGAATGAAAAAGAATTCGTTCGTTTAACTGATAGAATGGGTCAATTCATTGATACTGATAATGCTTATATTACATTTAAAAATGAATATATTGAAAGTGAATGGTGGATCTTAAAGCAATTCTTTGATGCAGGACTTGTATATCATAGTCATAAGATTCTTCCATATTGTCCTAGATGTGGTACAGAACTATCTACTCATGAAGTAGCGGAAGGTTATAAAGAAATAGATGTTAATTCAGTAATTGTTCCATTTAAAATAAAAAATAGTGATGAATACTTTTTAGTATGGACAACAACTCCATGGACTTTAATTGCTAATGTAGCACTTTGTGTTAATCCTGATGAAGAATATGTTAAAGTTGAAAGCATGGGATATAAATTTATACTTGCTCATGCATTATGTAATAAAGTTCTAGGAGAAGATTATAAAGTTCTTGAAACATTTAAAGGTAAAGACCTTGAAAATACTGAATATGAACAATTAATGCCATTCTTAAAGCCAGAAGGTAAAGCATTTTATGTAACATGTGATAATTATGTTACTATGGAAGATGGTACTGGTGTTGTACATATTGCTCCTGCATATGGTGCTGATGATAACAATGTATGTAGAAAATATAATATTCCAATGTTAAATCCTGTTGATTTAAGTGGATGCTATACAGAAGGTCCATGGAAAGGTAGACATGTAACTGATAGTGAGCTTGAAATAGAAATAATTAAATGGTTAAAAGAAAATGATAAATTATTTAAAAAGATTAAGATAAGTCATAATTATCCACATTGTTGGAGATGTAAGAGTCCACTTATTTATATGGCTAAACCTGCTTGGTATATTAAAGTTAGTGAATATAGAGATAAGATGGTTGAAGCAAATAAACAAGTTAATTGGTATCCAGATTATGTAGGAGAAAAGAGATTTGGCAATTGGCTTCTTAATGCTCAAGATTGGGGAATCTCAAGAAGCAGATATTGGGGTTGTCCAATCCCTCTTTGGACTTGTGAATGTGGTCATATGGAAATGATAGGTTCTATAGATGAACTTGTAAATAAATCTATTGAAAAGATAGATCATGATATAGATTTACATAAACCATATGTAGATAATGTACATATTAAGTGTGAAAAATGTGGTAAAGCTATGAATCGTATTCCTGATGTAATAGATGTATGGTTCGATAGTGGAGCAGTTCCATTTGCTCAATATCATTATCCATTTGAAAATAAAGAATACTTTGAAACACATTTTCCAGCTGACTTTATTGCTGAAGGACTTGATCAAACAAGAGGATGGTTCTATTCATTAATGGCAATATCAGTATTCTTAACAGGTAAAGCTCCTTATAAAAACGTACTTGTTAATGATTTATTACTTGATAAGAATGGTCAAAAGATGCATAAATCAAAAGGTAATGCAGTTGAACCATTTACTATTATAGAAAAGTATGGTGCTGATGCAGTACGTTGGTATATGCTATATACTAGTCCAGTATGGACTCCACTTAAATTTGATGAAGATGGTGTTAAAGATGTAAGTTCTAAATTTATAAATACACTTAAAAATACATATACATTCTTTGAAATGTATGCTAATACTGATAATGTTGATCCAAGAGAATTTGAAGTATCATATGAAAATCTTGAAGATATTGATAAATGGTTACTTTCTAAATATAATAATTTAGTAAAAGCTGTAACTCTTAATATGGATAAATATGATTTAAATAAAGTAGTACATTTAATACAAGACTTTGTATGTGATGATTTAAGTAATTGGTATATAAGACGTAATAGACGTAGATTCTGGGGAAGCGAACTTGACAATTCTAAGAAAGCCGTATATAAGACTACTTATGAAATTTTAGTTGGATTATGTAAAATGATATGTCCAATTGCACCATTTATAAGTGAAGAAATTTATACTAAACTTACAGGTGAAGAATCAGTTAACTTAAGTGATTATCCAGTATGTGATGAAAGTATGATAAATGAATCACTTGAAGAAAAGATGGATTTAGTAATTGAATTAATTAGTTATGCTAGAAATATTCGTGAAGAAGCTAAAATTAAAGTTCGTCAACCAATAAGTGAAGTTATATTTGAAGAAAAATATAAAGAAAAAATAGGTGAATTTGAAAGTTTATTTAAAGAAGAACTTAATGTTAAAAATGTTAATTGGACTAATGATTTATCTAAATATTTAACTGTTACATATAAACCTAACTTTAAAGAAGTAGGTAAGGTATTTGGAAGTGATATTAAAGCATTTGGTGAATACTTAAGTAATATTACTGAAGATGATAGTAAGAAACTTGAAAGTGGTGAACTTACTATTAAATTAAATGATAAAGAATATGAAGTAACACCTAATTATGTTATTAAAACAATTAATTCTAAAGATGGATATAAAGCAGTAATGTTAAATTATAAGACTGTTATTATAAATACTACTTTAGATAAAGATTTAATAAATGAAGGTATTGCAAGAGAAATAGTATCAAAAGTACAAAATTTAAGAAAAACAAGTGGATTTGATATTGCTGATAGAATAGATATGATATATAATGCTTCAAAAGAAGTAGTTGATGCGGTTAATGAATTTAAAGAATATATCATGGATGAAGTACTTGCTTTAACTTTAGAAGAAAGTGATAAGGCTGAAACAGAATTTAAGATAAATGATTATGATATGAAAGTATCAATTAAACAAGTAAAATAATGGCTCATTTGAGTCATTTTTACTTGCAAAAAAATCCTATTAATTATATACTTGTTATAGTAGGTGAGAATATGAAAAGGGCATTGATATTTTTATTGACATTTTTTATAGGATTTGCATTGATTAATGCAGATGAAGTATCAGATGTTGCATGCTTATATGATTTAGGAACGTATGGTAAAGTAGAGATACAAATAAATAATTATAATACTAATAATCCTTCTGTATCAATAAAGTGTCAGGATAAAGATACATATCAATATAAAAACTATAATAGTAAAAAAGTTTATAATAATTGTAAAGGTGAAAGTACAACTATGCCTTATGATTTCTTTAGGTATTCTAAAGATGAACATAGTTTTATTTCAAAATATAAAAAGAATTATTCATGCCCTCAGTTATATGCTAATCCATATGAGAAGTCAGATGGGGATGATAAATATGTATATTTTGAAACTATTGAGCTTAAAACGAATATAGATTTTGATAAAGTTAAAAATTTATATCAACATGATTTTAAAAATGCGACTGAAGGAACTTTAGTAAAAGAGGCAAAAAAATTAGAGGGCTCTGATAAATTTGTTGATGCTTCTGAAGTCAACAAAAGTTTACCTAAAAAAGATGATAAGCCTTGTAAATATGATATGAATTTTGATAAAACTAAAAGGGTTACTCCATGGTATGTAAATTTTGTTACTAGTTATGATGAAAATAACAATTATAAAGAAACATATAAAATAAAAATTGCTGGTAGATCTGATATTATAGTTGATTTGGATAAGGATATTCAGTTTGCTTTAGGTGCTTATCAAAAACAAACTGTAAAAGTTACTTCTGAACAATTAAAAGCAATATTTTTGTATGATAAAGAAGATTGCAAACCAGGAGAAGAAATATTTCATTATACATACAATAGAGATACTAATCAAATTAATATAACTACAAATGAACAAGAGGCTTATGATAATTCTGTTGATCATAAATATGATAATGGCGCTGGGTCTAAAGGTGGAACTGGTGCTACTGGTAGACTTGGTGCTACTGGAGATGGACCAAGCTTGACTGGATTTGGAGAGGGCGGAGATTCTTGTAGTGCTGTACTTGGCACGACTTTTTCTGCACTTGTTAAAGAAGTAATTAAGTGGGTAAGAATTGCTGGAGGTATAATTGCTATAGTAAATGGTATGTTAAAACTTATACCAGCTATTATGTCAAAAGATGCTGAAGCGCTTAGTAAAGCTGCTAAAACATGTGTAATCATGGCAATAATATTAGTCTTTTGTGCGTTGTTCCCATGGTTATTAAATCTTATTGGTTCAATATTTAAATGGGATGTATCTTGTATAGTATAAAAATAATTTGAAACAAGTTTAATGACTTGTTTTTAAATGTTAAAAATTATATAATAGCTATAGTAGGTGATAATATGAAAAAAATGATTATGTTTCTATTGATATTTTTTATAGGAATTTTTAGTGTTAATGCATTAGAAATTGAATGCAAATATAAGGTTACTTATGGAGATAATAGTGATAATATTATTTTCTATTTAGATACTGAAAAGGGATTACAAAATAAATTTAAAGTAGAGGGAACTGGAAGTACTGGAGAATTTAAAGGCTCTCTTGGTGGCAGTACAGGTGATGGTACAATTTTTGGAGATAAGCAACTTTATTTTGATACATATGATACTATGCAAAAAGCATTTGTTGATACGGATGGGAATCCACTTATTTCTTGTCCTGGCGGTACGGCTGATCAAAATGAAACTTCTGCTTTAACACTTCAGTTTGGTAAACCACAAACTGCTATGTTTAATACTGATGGCTTTTTTCTAATTAATATGAATTATTGGGGCGAAATGAATCTAGATGCTAAAGGAACTATTGTTAGAATTGAAACAAAAACTGATACTGGTAAAAAAGGTGAGAAATGTTATTGTTGTGGTAGTTCTTCAAGAGGATGCACTTATAATTGGACAAATAAGCCTGGCAGTGAATGTGCTTTGACTAATAAATCAAAAGAACAATGTACAGGTACTACTGCTGATGATGAAAAAAGGACTCAAAAAGATTGTGGCGAACCATTTGTTTTTTCTGCATTTGGAAGAAATGATGCTTCTGATGCTGAAGGTTATTCAATTATGGGACAATATTATACTAAGAATGGTCAGAAATATATAAGATTAAACTTAAAAAAAGGTACTGAAGAAATAGAAAGTCATTCTCATTTACTTCCAAATGAGGCTGGCGCTATTCTTGATAGTGATTATTTTAAAAATAAATATGGTACAAATACAATAAGAATAGAATCATTTGATAAATGTGAAAATGTTGGAGATACTGAAACTTGTGATGTTGATTTAGGTACTGGTGGAAAAATATTATATGTTGGACAAGACTGTTCTAATGATGAGAATGCTGATACAGATACTAAACATGATAATGAAACTAAAGAAGAATATGAAAAAAATTATGCTAATAAACATCCAGGTGCTTCTCATAAAGATCCAAGTTTAACTGGATTTGGTTCTAAAGGTGATAAATGTGATAAAGTATTGGGTACAACACTTACTTCGCTTGTTAAAGAAGCAATTAAATGGGTAAGAATTGCTGGAGGTATAATTGCTATAGTAAATGGTATGCTAAAACTTATACCAGCAATTATGTCAAAAGATGCTGAAGCACTTAGTAAAGCTGCTAGAACATGTGTAATCATGGCAATAATATTAGTCTTTTGTGCATTATTCCCATGGTTATTAAATCTTATTGGTTCAATATTTAAATGGGATGTATCTTGTATAGTATAATAAAAGTTCACATTAATTTGTGAACTTTTTAAATTTCGTTAAATAATATTGGATTAGAATCAAGATCATCAATAATATCTTCTAATTCTTCATTAATAAGTCTTTTATTAATATATTTTTCTATATCAATATAGTCAATATTTAATATATATGGATTTGAATCAAATAAAATATTTAATAGGGTAAATCCATATGATTTAAGTTTAGTAATAAGTTTTAAGATAGATTCAGTAGGAGTAATTAAAAATTCAGGATTACTTCCAATTATATTTGATATTTCTGTGTCACTACAACCTATCATTTTTAATATAGCTTCCTTTTCTATAACTTCATTATCACTTAAATTTGTGATAGATGGTGCCATATCTAGCATGCATTTAATTGTATCTTCACACAAATCTAAATTATATATTTCTCTCATTCTTTTTCACCTCATTATCATAACTATACATATTTAATAATGCTTCTTTACTAATACCATTTACTCTTTCAAATTGTTTATTGTTACAAAATAGTTTAATTGAACTTTTTTCATCAATTATAATACCTCTTTCTGACAAAAATCTATATCTAGCATATACTAAATTTAAACTTAACATTAATTTAATTGGCTTTGCTTTTATACGATTACTTATTCCAATTGTATTATAGAAATTTAATTTTCTTCCTAAACTATCAGGTGCACTTGCTATTATTGATGGTATTACTTTAAATGTATATAATATTTCATCATATGTGTAACCATGTTCTAAAAATATATTGATTTTATTTTTAATGTTATCTATTGATATACTAAGTACTGATGGAAATAATTTTATCATTTTGATAACTTCTTCTCTTGTGAATCCTAGTGATATCATATCTTCTATCTTAGTTTTAATATTATCTATTGAATAGCAAAATATTGTAGGCAATCTTTTAGATATCTTAATTATATCTATTTTACTATAGCCAAGTGTTCTAAATGCATCTATTTTAGCATTTATATTTTCTATAGACATGCAAAGTACTACAGGGTATTTTAACATTAATGTATGTAATTCTTCTTTAGTAAATCCTATTTCTAGAAAATTATTAATTTTATCATTTATTGAATTTGGAGATAAATCAGCAAGAGTAGGGTTCTTTTTTAATATTTTAATAGCTTCTTCTTTTTTATAACCAAGTTGTACTAAATAGTTTATCATACCATAGTATTTTGTAGACATAGTTTCTTCTACTGGCTTAGTAATTCTACTATTTGGAACTCTCTTTTTATTTGTTTTATATGGATACTTATTTATTAATTCTTCACTAGATATGTTATATTTTTTTTGAAATTGTTTACTACGCATAAATAATTTACGATAACTTTTTTCATCAATAGTTACATCTTTTCCTTTTAAAAACATATATCTTGCGTATACTAGACTTAAGCTTGTTATTAAATGACTTGTATCTTTGATAAGTACATTATGTAATCCAATACTATTATAGAATTCTATTTTTTCTTTAATATATTCTAATGATGTATTTAGAATTGCTGGATAATTAATAATCATTATTTTTACTTCTTCATAAGTATATCCAAGACTCATTAAATTATCAAATTTAGTTTTGATACTGTCTTGTTTATAACAATATATTTGAGGACATATAGTTGTTATTGATATAGTTTCAATTTTGCCAAATCCTAAACTTAATAAATAATTAAATTTATCTATAATGCTTTTATTTGAATATGTAGCTATTATATTAGTCTTTCTATTAATTTTTAATATATCTTTTATGGTATATCCAAGTGATAATAATGTGTCTATTTTATCATTAGTATATCCCATATCATTTAATATTTTATATTCTTCTTTCATCTTTAACCCCTTTTTCATATGGATATTTATTTATTAATTCTTCTTTTGTTATACCAAATCTATCATAAAATTGTTTATTACTATGATATAGTTTAGAGTAGTTATTCATATCTATATTAATTCCCATATCTTTATAAAACATATATCTAGCATATACGAGTTCTATACTCATCATTAGTTTTTTAGGATATTTAATAAATAGATCATGAAGACCAATTAAATTGTAGAATTCTATTTTCCCTTTTATATTTTCTAGTGAATAGCCAAATATTGAAGGCAAGTTTTTAACCATAAATAAAGTTTCATTATATGAGTAACCTAGTTTAGTGATACTATCTATTTTATTTTTAATATTTTCTATAGTAAGACCAAGTATTGATGGAAATGATTTTATTATATTTATTATATCTTTTTGTGAAAATCCAAGTTCTATTAAATTATTTATTTTGCTTATAATATTATCCATTGATATGCATAATATAGTAGGCATTTTTTTAATCATAAATAATACTTCTTTATATGTAAATCCTAGATTTATTAAGTCATTTATTCTTTTATTGAAACTATCTTTATGAACGCAAAGTAATGCAGGAAATCTTTTAAATAGATTAATTATTTCTTCATGTTTAAATCCAATATCTTTTAAATTATTTATTTTATCATTTAATGAATTAATTGATAGGTCTGTTATAGTAGGATTTCTTTTAAGAATGAACCCGGCTTCTTTTTCTGTAAGACCAAGTGATATAAGATAGTTTAACATTCTGTCATATTTAAATGATAAATTTCTTTTTGAATTATTTTTATCATTTGATATTTTACTATTACAATATTTATTTATTAATTCTTCTTTTGTTATATTGTATTTTCTTTCAAAATCTTTATTTTTTATAAATAGTAGGGTATAGTTATTTTTATCTATATTGATACCTATATTTTTATAAAACATATATCTTGCATATACTACTTTTAGACTTATCATAAGTTGCTTGGTATCACTTATTATTATATCCATAAGGTTGATACTTTTATAGAAATTTATTTTATCATGCAAGTTTTCGGTAGACATACTAAGTATTGCTGGATAATTTTTAATCATATTTCTAACATTTGATAGTGTATATCCAAAAGACATAATATATTTAATTTTATCTTCTATAGTTTCTATAGAAAAACTACATATAATAGGAAAGAATTTAGCTATATTTATAATTTCTTCCATTGTAAATCCAAGTGATAATATATATTTTATTTTTTCTTTTATTTTTTCAGTTGATAATGTAAATATTTGAGGACATCTTCTAGTTATTTTGATAACGTCTTTCATTGTGAATCCTAAATTAAGTAAATTATCTATTTTATTTTTGATGCTAGATATTGAATTTGTTAAGAATACTGATGATCTTTTAATCATGTACCTTATGTCATTAGGTGTGTATCCAAGTGATAATATATAATTTATTCTTTCACTATCAATATTAGTATTACTTAATTCTTTATATAAATCTTCCATATGGTTATTCCTCTATTAATTTCATTTCTTTATTACTTCTTTTATCATAATCATAAGTATTTATAAGCGTTTCATTAGAAATAGAATACATTTGTTTAAATTGTTTATCACTTAAGAATAATTTACCTACACATTCTTTACTAAAATAAATACCATTTCTTTTAAATAACATATATCTTGCATATGCAAGTCTAACACTCATCATTAAATATAATGGTCTTTTAACTATAATGTCATGTAGACCAATTGAGTCATAAAATTGTACTTTAGAATTAATATTTTCAATACTAAGACTAATTAATGGAGGATATTTTTTAATCATATATATGACTTCTTCCATTGTAAATCCAAGAGAAACTATATTATTAACTTTATTAACTATATTATTAGGCGACATCGTAATTACTGCTGGAAATTTTAAGATTATATTTAGTATTTCTTCTTTAGTAAATCCTAAACTTAAAAATAACTTTATTTTTGAAATAATATTTTCAATTGATAATGTTAATATACTAGGAGTGCTTTTAATTATTTTTATTATATTTTTATTTGAAAATCCAATATCTTTTAGATCATTTATTTTTTTCTTTAATGAATTAAATGAATAGGTTGATAGAAATGATGTTCTTTTATTTATTGATATAATATCATCCATTTGAAATCCAAAATCTAATAGATACTTATATTTAGATATAGTATTTTCTTCTGATAAGGTTAATATTTGTGGAAATGCATTTACTATTTCAATTATATCTTTTTTAGAGATACCAAAATTCATTAATGCGTTTAATTTTCTTTCAATAGTTTCTTTTTTGAATCCAGTTAATACATTACTTTTTTTATACATTCTAGTGATATCTTCATTAGTGAATCCATAAGATAATAAGTATTCATTTCTTTCGTTACTTGACATAATACTTTTTTTCATAAAACCCCTCACTTAAAAATGGTTATATGATACCAAAAAAGTGTTCGAAAGTCAATATTTATGTACTTTTAAATGTTGTTGTTTCTGATAAATTCACGTAACATTTTTATCAATGCTCTTTTTTCTATTCTTGAAACATAACTTCTTGATATATGTAATTTTTTAGATATTTCTTTTTGCGTTTTTTCTTCTTCATTCAATAGGCCATATCTCATTTTAATAATTTCTAGTTCTCTTTTGTTGAGTACATTTAGGTATTTAGATAAACTTCTTATGTTATCTTTAAACTCTATAGTATTTTCTATATTTATACTATTTTCTTTTAGTACATCCATAAGTGTAATATCTCCGCCATCTTTATCATGACCGATAATATCTTCAAGGCTTATGTTGTTATTGTATTTTTTGTTACTTCTAAAGTACATTAATATCTCATTTTCGGCACATTTAGCTGCATAAGTTGTAAGTTTAACACCTTTATTTATACTATAAGAATCTATTCCTTTTATAAGTCCTATTGTTCCTATACTAATTAGATCGTCAGCTGAAATATCTTTAGTTTCATACTTTTTTACTATATGAGCAACTAATCTTAAATTATGTTCAATTAGTTTATTACGAGATTCCTTATCTCCTTTAAGAAGTCCTTCTATACATTTATTTTCTTCTTCACTGCTTAATGGTTTATCAAATACATTAAGACTATAACTAGTTGTGAGTATCATCATATTTTTTAAGAATTCTTTTATTTTATTAAACAAATCAATCACCTAATTAATAATATGTAAAGCGAACAAATTAATGCATTTCTTATTAGATGTAGGTAATACCTACGTTTATGTTTTTTGGAACAAAAAATTTGAAAAAGTCAAGATGTAAAATTTTATATTTTTTAAAAAAAATACATCAAAAAACATTTACAAATATTTATAAGCGTGCTACCATTATGTTGGTAATAAGAAAAAGTGAAGGTGAGGTAAAAGAAATGGAAAAAGATTTCCTAGATGACTTAGTAGTTGTCAAAAGAAGTGGTCAGAGGGTTAGTTTTAATGATGCTAAAATTGCTTTAGCAGTTAAAAAAGGTTTTGATAGTGTATATGAAGAATATGATGAAAAGAACGTATACAAAGTTAAAGAGAAAGTTTTAGATCATATAAGAAAAGAATACAAAGATAGAAAAACTATTGGAGTAGAAGATGTATCTGATATAATTGAAGAAGTACTAAAGAAACTTAAATATGATGAAGTATATGAATCATTTAAGAATTATAGAGAAAGAAGAGATGCATCAAGAGAAGCATTTGTAGTTAAACAACAACATAAGTTTGTTAAAGCAATTGAATCTTTAGGACTTAAGAGTGCTACTGAAGAAAATTCAAAAAGAGAGAATGCTAATGTTGATGGAGATGGCCCAATGGGAACGATGCTTCACTTTGGTTCAACTGTTTCAAGAGAATTTGCTAAAGCATATTTAATGGATGCTAAATATAGTAGAGCTCATGATGAAGGAGCAATTCATATTCATGATTTAGATTTTTGGGCTATGGGTACTACTACTTGTATGCAAATAGATTTAAATAAATTATTTAAAAATGGATTTTCAACAGGACATGGATACCTTAGAACACCAAATAGTATTGGAAGTTATAGTGCACTTGCAGCAATAGCTATTCAAGCAAATCAAAATGAACAACATGGAGGACAAAGTATACCAGCATTTGATTATTATATGGCTCCTGGAGTACTTAAAACATTTAAAAAAGAATTTAAACAAGCAATATATAATTATTTAGATTTTGAAGGATTTAAAGAATTAATTAATTTTAATAAAGTAACTGATATTATTGATAAATTAGATACTATAGAAGTAGATTTAAGTGTATTTGATGAATTTATGTCAAAGAGTACAAGACTTAAAGAAATATTTGAAAGTTCTTATGATAATGCAATGAAGAGAACTGATAGAGCTACTTATCAAGCAATGGAAGCATTTATTCATAATTTAAATACAATGCATAGTAGAGCAGGTGCTCAAGTTCCATTTAGTTCAGTTAATTTTGGTACTGATACTAGTGAGGAAGGAAGAATGGTTGTTAAAAACTATTTACTAGCAACAGAAGCAGGACTTGGTCATGGTGAAACTCCAATATTCCCAATATCTATTTTCAAAGTAAAAGAAGGAGTTAACTATTTCAAAGAAGATAAAAACTATGATTTATTTAGACTTGCATGTAGAGTATCTGCTAAAAGATTATTTCCTAACTTCTCATTTATAGATGCACCTTATAATAAGAAATATTATGTAGAAGGTGACTATAATACTGAAGTAGGATACATGGGTTGTAGAACAAGAGTTCTTGCTAATGTATGTGGTCCATCTATAACACCAGGACGTGGAAATTTGAGTTTCACATCAATTAATTTACCTAGACTTGGTATTAAATATGGTATTGCTTTAGGTGAACGTGATAAAGCTGATATGAAAGCATTCTATAAAGAACTTGATGAAACAATGGATTTAGTAAAAGGACAATTACTTCAAAGATTTGAATGTCAATGTTCAAAATCAAAAGCTAACTTTAAATTCTTACTTGGTTCAGGCGTTTGGTTAAATAGTGAAAAGTTAGAAAATAATAGTAAACTTAGAACAGTACTTAAACATGGTACACTTTCAATAGGATTTATTGGTCTTGCTGAAACATTAAAAGCACTTATTGGTGAGCATCATGGTGAAAGTGAAAAAGCACAAAAGTTAGGACTTGAAATAATAGGTCATATGAGAAAAAAATGTGATGAATACACTAAAGAATATAATTTAAACTTTACATGTCTTGCAACTCCAGCAGAAGGTCTATCAGGTAGATTTGTTGCAATAGATAGATCAATTTATGGAAAGATTAAAGGCGTAACAGATAGAGATTATTATACTAATTCATTCCATGTACCAGTTTATTATAAGACAAGTGTTAAACATAAACTTGAAGTTGAAGGTAAATATCATGAACTTACTAATGCTGGTCATATTAGTTATATAGAACTTGATGGAGACACTGTTAATAATGTTGATGCGTTTGAAGCAGTTGTTAGAATTATGCATGATTGTGGCATTGGTTATGGAGCAATAAATCACCCTGTTGATAGAGATCCAGTTTGTGGATATGTTGGTGTTATTAAAGACGTTTGTCCTAGATGTGGTAGACACGAAGGAGAAGGCGTTGAAATGGAAAAAGTAACATGTTTTGATTGTAATGGAAGATAGAAAGGAAGGATTAAAGATGGATAAAGAAGTTAAAAAAAGTAAAAAAATGGTTGGTGAAGGTGTAGGATTTGAAAGAATTAGAAGAATCACTGGATACCTAGTTGGAACTTTAGATAGATTTAATAATGCTAAAAAAGCAGAAGTAAACGATAGAGTAACTCATGCAACAAAGTAAAGAGTATATCCGCTTAGCAGCAGATCTTCAAAGTGATTCAATAGTTGATGGTCCAGGGTTAAGGGCAGTTGTATGGACACAAGGTTGTTCTCATAATTGTAAGGGCTGTCAAAATCCAACTACACATGACTTTAATGGTGGTGGACTAGTGCCAATTAAAATGGTATGTGATGCGATAGATGAACTTGAATATCATACTGGAATAACATTTAGTGGCGGAGATCCAATGTTCCAACCAGTTGCTTGTAATGAAATTGCAAAGTATGCTAAAAGTAAAGGTTATAATATTTGGGTATATACAGGATTTACTTTTGAAGAGTTAATTGAAATGTCAGAAAAGAATCCTATTTATACTGAATTTCTACATAATATAGATGTTTTAGTAGATGGTAAATTTATATTAGAACAAAGAGATTTATCACTTCTATTTAGAGGATCATCTAATCAAAGATTAATTGATATAAAAAAAACATTTATGAATGGTGAAGTAACTTTACTTGATGAATATGTTTATAATGAACAAAAAATGTTTGAAAAAGAGCCTATGTTTGTATAGACTCTTTTGTTTTGAAATGATATACTTAATATAGAAAGAAGGATAAAGATGAATAAGAAAAATATTTTGATATTAATTTCTATAATATTAGTAATTGCTTTATTAGTAATTGGTTATACACTTACAAATAATAAGAATGATGAAAATAAGAGTTCAACAACGAGTACAACTACTACAACAACACAAAAAGTAGTCGAAGAAGAAATTATTAATTTAGAAGATATATATAAAATATGTACTAAGTGTTTGTATAATAAAGAAGCAAATGAATGTAAATTCAAAGATGGAACAACAATGACAATCGCATATACTCCTGAAAATGATACTGGAGATGAATTTGGTGGAAATTATAAACTTACTTTTGCTAAAAATGGTATACAAATATATCAAACACTAGAATATGCAGATGATATTGAACAATTTAATTTCTTAGATGAAATTGATACTAAAGAAACTAATGATTTATATATGTTTAAATTAAAAGGCAGTAGTGATGTTGATGCTTATGATTTAATACTTAAAATATATGATAAATCGATGAATATATTATATGATACAGAAAGTAAAAAGAAAGAATATAACTTATCTGAACATGGTGATATGTCTAATGTAATTCTAAATAAAAGCACATTTAAAATAGTTTATGCTGTTGAAAGTTTAATAACAAATGGAGAAGTTTATTGTAATTTAGTTAAAGAAAGTCTTGCTAAAAATGATGATATTGTATTAAAGATAGATGAAATCTTAGTAGGAACAAATATAAAAGTAAATACAAGAACTATAACTGCTAAAGAATATGATAGTAATTCTAAATATTGTAATGCGATTAATCATAGAGAAGACATATAAAAATTGTTTACAATGTATGATAAAATGTGATAAACTATTATTAGTGAAGCACCTGACCCCTGTAGGCTAGGTATCACATAGTATTGTTTAACCTAACTACAAAGTGAGTTAGGTGATTTTTTTAATTTATAAAAATTAAAGAAATTATTATAAAAAGTAATACGAATATAATAACAAGTAAAAAACTTATTAAGAAATCTTTCTTACTCATATAACATCACCTCCATTATATCTTCTGAATACAGAAAATTAATATTGGTGACACCTAGCCTCAGGTACTTCGATATGTAGAGTAGCATATATAAAAAAGTAATGCAAATCAGTAAAAATAAATTTTTAGATAGTTTTTTATAGTGAAAATTTAATTATGTCCTAGTCGAAAATTTAATTATCAACTATGTTTTAATATGCAAAATTCAATTTTAAGGAAATTTCTAAAAAATTAAGAATTATGGAAATTGATTTAAATAACTCGTCAAAAGTTGTACCAACGATTTAATGAATTATTTACAATATACAATAGAATATGATAAGTTATTAATAGTGAAATATTTATTAAAATTTCTAAAGATTGAGGTAATAAAATGAAAAAAGAGACAAAACAATTTATAGCAGGATTACTTGGCGCAGCAACTGTATTTACAACAAGTGCTTGTGCTAGTGAAGTAGAATGTAATATTGATAAAACACATTCACATACATATACTACTGAAGAAGGATATAGTAGACAAATAAAAAGTGAACTTGAGTATGTTGGAGACTTTTATAGAAGAGAAGAATATAAGTATATTACTGAAGAAGAAATCCAAAAATTAAGAAAAACCTATGAATATAATTTAATAAGAATAGATGATAATATAGATAAACTATTAGAACTAGAGTCAACACTTTATGATTATAAACAATATGAATATAAATATACAACACGAAGTCCAAGAATTATTGGACCTATGATAACTTATTCAACAATCGCACATAAAGCTTACACAAATGATAAAGAACATTATAACTTAACTGGCAACGAAAGAATAGTTACGCATAAATTTGTGGGATATAAAATTATTCAAGATGAAGAAGGAAATCTTGATGTAATTAAAAGTGAACCAATGAATAGTATTGAAGAATTAATTAATTTAGGCTATGAGTATATGATATACCATAAATTATATTTGGCATATGATAGAGAAACAAATGAATTTATTGGATATGAAGATGAAATAGGGCCTGATAAAGTAACTGGATTAGTGTTAAAGAAATAGTCATATTATATGGCTTTTTTCTTACTAAAAGTTGCATTGGCGTATAATATTTGGTATAATCTATGCGTAATTGAAAGGGATGTGATAACTATGTTTATAGATGAAGTTAATTTAAAATTAATCGCTGGTAAAGGTGGAGATGGATGTACTTCATTTTTACGTGAAAAATATGTACCACTAGGAGGACCAGATGGCGGAAATGGTGGTAAAGGTGGAAGTATAATATTTAAAGCTGATAAAGGGCTTCGTACTTTAATTGATTTAAGATATAAGAAAATAATTAAAGGTAATAATGGAGAAATGGGTCGTGGACGTAATCAAACAGGTAGTTCAGCAGAAGATATAGTTATTATTGTTCCAATTGGTACTACTATTAAAGATACTGATACTAACTTAATAATATGTGATTTAGTTAGTGATGGGCAAGAATGTGTTGTCGCTCATGGTGGTCGTGGCGGTAAAGGCAACGCTGCTTTTATGACAAATAAAAATAAAGCACCATATACAAGTGAACTTGGTGAGCCAGGTGAAGAAAGAAATGTACTTTGTGAACTCAAATTACTTGCTGATGTGGGACTTGTTGGATTTCCTAGTGTAGGTAAAAGCTCATTAATATCAGTAATAAGTGCAGCTAAACCAAAGATTGCTGATTATCATTTTACTACACTAGTGCCAAATCTTGGCGTTGTTAAAGCAGGAAATTTTAGTTATGTAGTTGCAGATTTACCAGGTATGATTGAAGGATCTAGTGAAGGAATAGGACTTGGAGATAAATTCTTAAGACATGCTAGTCGTTGTAAAGTAGTTGCTCATGTACTTGATATGGCAGAAGTAGATGGAAGAAATGTAATAGATGATTATAAAATAATTCGTAATGAAATTAAAAAATATGATGAAAACTTATATAACAAAAAAGAAATAATAGTAGCAAATAAAATGGATTTACCTGTTTCACATGATAACTTAGAAAAATTTAAGAAGGAATTTCCAAATGCTGAAATAATAGAAGTAAGTGCTGCAACTCGTACAGGAACAAAAGAATTAATATTTAAGTTAAAAGAATTATTAGAAAGTCTTCCAGAAGAAGAAATATATAATAAAAATGAATTTGAAGATTATGTTCTATATGAATTTAAACATGAAAAACCATATAGAATACAAAAAATAGGTGAAGGTAAATTTAGAGTTACTGGTGATGAACTTGAAAAATTACTTAAAATGACAAGATTTAATTCCGATGAATCTGCTCTTAGATTTGCATCTAAATTAAAAAGACTTGGTATAGATGATGAACTTAAAAAACTTGGTGCTAAAGAAGGGGATACAGTTCAAATATTAGATCAAGAATTTGAATACGAAGAAAGATTATATTAATAAAGGTAT
>FR880117.1:26721-50165 GCA_000434555.1 Clostridium sp. CAG:524
TGTTTTGGTGGCTTAGATATAGTAGTATATTAAAATACTTAGAACGTAGTAAAGATAGTGAAGAAAAAAAACAAAAGGTATTAGATAAATATGAAATAGTACTTGATAGTGAAATAAGTAAATTACCAAGTGAAAAATGGCTAGATTATTTGTTTAATGAAGATATATGTATTATACTTAGAAATAAATTTATTGATAGAATTAATAGTTCACTTTCTAAAAGAAAAAGTGAACTCCTTTTGCTTGCTAGTAAAAGAAATTATACGCTTGGAGAACTTGAAAATTATTATAAAATATGTGGTAATTGTGTAGTAATAGAAGAACTTTTAAGAAATAAGATACTAAAAGAAATAGAAAAATTATTGAAAAGAAAAGATAAAGATATAATTAATGCATTAGATAATAAAGATATTCCATTTTTATATAAAAGATTAATTATAGATTCATATAAAAGTGATCATAATATGGTATGTAGAATATTAAGTTCTGTAAAAGATAGTAAAGTAATAGATTATGCTATATATGGAAATAAATATAATTCTAGAGTTATTCCTTGTATTTTATTTACTATAGGTATAACTGATACTATAAAAGATAAAATAATTAAATATCAAATTGATAGTAGTAATGTAATAGATATATTGTTAAATCCTTTAATGGTACATGAAAGTTTTAGAAATACATTTTTTTTATTAAAGAATGATGAGATAATTCAAAATATAATGAGTATAGATTTATCAAAGATAGAAGAAGTGTTAGAACAAAGTTGTTGTACTGATTTATCTATTTTATTATATAAAAATAGGTATGATGATATAGTAAAAGTGATAAATAAATTAGAAACTAGTGAATTACTTTTATTTATTTCTAAGTGTAATTATGAAGAAGTAGTTAATTTGTGTTATAATGTTCGTGGAAATGATATTAATAAAAGTATAAAAGATACTAGTAAGATATATTATATTGAAATACTTTTATCTAAAAATATAAAAGAAGAAATAAAGCATAATATATTAAATACTCATAGAGAATTAATTACTGAAGAAATAAAATCATTAAGAAATTATCAAATATTAGATATACTTAATTCAAGTCAAACACTTGAAGAATTAAAAGATATGACATATGACATAAATATAGATGTTATTAAAGATATTGTACTTGATTTTAACGTATATGACATTATGAAATACTTTTTTAGTAAATCTATATATAATAGGATGAAAGATTTGATAATAGATTTAGCTATTAATAGTAATAATATATTTACAATATTAAATAGAAATTATATGAATGTTTCAGAATGCAAAATAATTATGGATAGGAAAAATATCTTATTAAGGTCATATCTTAAAAGATTAGAACCTACTGCTTTAGTTAAATTTGTAACAGAACCAGATTTACCTACTTCATATAAAGATTATATTTTAAATAATAATATAGATATTGTAAGGGAAAAATTAAATTCAAAAAGAAGTGAATGTTTTCTTCTAGTACCTGATTTAGTAGAAGTACCTTATACTGTTAAAAGTGTATTACTTGAGGGAACTAATATAGATGGTGAAGATATAGACTCAGTATTTACACTTGCTAAATATTGTAAAGATGGTAGTATACTTGATAGGTATAATGATATAAAAGAGTTTATAGAATCACTTGGAATAGAATTTAAATTATTCTTACAATATGGTTCTGGAAGTAGAAAATATAAAAAATGGTATAGTAAATTAATTAAAATAATTGATAATAATAAAGAAGAAGAATTTAAAAAAGTAAGTAATTATTTATTTAGATATTATTATATTAATGATGAAGATAATGATATTAATGCGATTAAAGATTTCTTAGAAATTTTAAATAATTTTGATAAATATAACGAATTATTTATGTATATTATTAATAACAACTATATACTTACTCATGAAGATAAAGTTAATTTACAATTTATATTTAATGAAGAAGTTGATATTTCAATAAAAGAGCCAAGTGATTTAGATAAAGCTAAAGATGAACTTTATCAAAAATATTTAAGAAGAATAGATAAACCTAATATTACACTTGATGATGTAAGAAGTATATTTAATGATATGTTATTAAGTGATGCTGATAATGAATTTGATAATATTGGTAATAGAATAGGTTTATTAAAGTTAAGAGAGAAAAATAAGAACTCTAAAGTGATAACATCATATATTGATGCATTACTTGAATATGTAGATTTTATAGAATATGTAAATGATAATACTAATGTCTCTGAACTTAGTTCTTTATTAAAATATTTATTAGAAACTAATATTGATGATTTTATTAAATTAAAGAATGAGTTTAGTAATATTGATAGAAGAATTAAAAGATTATTTGAACTTGATTCTCAGGTTAATTTAACTAATGTTGAAAAAGCAAGTAAGACTAAAGGAGTAGTTATTGATACTGAATATGGTGATGCATTAGATTTTAGTGATAAAAATTATATATTGTATGCTCATGTACTTAGCGAAAGTGAGAAAGTGGAAGATATAATTAATGGTAAATCATCAGGAGATAAGAACTTTATATCTTTAAGTCCTATTAGTTATTTAGGTCAAAAATATTATTATGGATATAAAAATAAAGTAACATTTGCTTATGATAAGATTTCAAATGGTAGTTTTATACGTAGTTCAAAAGCAAATTTAGGAAGTAATAATCTTATTAAGAGAAATTCAAGTGAAGTTAAAAATATCAATAGTTATCAAGAGGGTATATTAGATACAAGTGATGTTGTTAATAATAATGCTGAAGCTTTACTTTATAGAGAAGGAATTAAGCCATGTGGCCTTATTTTGGTGGGTGGTAGAAAGCCAACTCCTATAGAAATTGAAATACATAATAAATATAATTTACCATTTATAATTACACAGGAACAAGGTAAAAGTATAGATAATGTTAAAGAAGTATTTAGTCAAAATAATGAATATTTTGAAATGATAGAAGAAAATAAAATACTTAAGAAGATTCAACATAGAATAAATTCAAGTAAAAATAATATTGATACTGATATATATACTGGACGTGAAATTGCAGTATTTAGTGATTGTCATGCGATGTATGAGCCTACACTTGAAATATTTGAAGATATTAGAAATAGAGGTATAAGTGAAATATATAGTTTAGGAGATAATATAGGACTTGGACCTAATCCTAGTGAAGTATTTGATATGTTAGATTTTTATAATGTAAAATCAATATGTGGTAATAGTGAATATTATAATACTTTAGGTATTGCTCCTTTTAAATCATATTTTGATAATATAAAAACTGAAAATCAATTATGGACTGAAGATAAACTTGGTACTAAAAGAATTGAAAGAATGAAATTGTGGACTCCATCTATAAATATAAAAGTAGGTAATAGAAAAGTAGGATTATGTCATTTTATTAATGATATTAGATGGGATTTTAATAAGCAAAATACATGGAGTTATCAAAGTGATTTTGTAGAAGGAGTAAATTCAAAACAATTTTTGTATACAAATAGTCAAGAAGCTCATGAAGATATGAAATCACTTTTAAAGTCACTTCCAAGTGATCAAGCAAAAGGTGTTATTGATGCGATGAAACATCCAATTTTAGGTGGTAAAATGGTTACTGATTATGATACTATTTTACAAGGACATGTACACTTTGATATGAAAGATCACGTAGAAGATACGCAAATATATACATTAAGAGGTGCTGGTATGGGATATAAAAGTGATAGAAAAGATACAGCATGTTATTATATATTAAAAGAAAAGAAAGATGGAACATTTGATATAGAAAGAGTATTAATTAGATTTGATAAACATAAATTATTACAAAATATTAATGGTTCAACTTTGCCTCATAAGGAATATTTACTAAAAATGGTAAAATGACATATTTTTTTAAAAAACTCTTGATAAAAAATGATCAATATTGTATATTTTATAGTAACTGTTATATTGCTTTGGAAATCAATTATGGAGGTTAAACATTTTATTAAATATAAAACTATAGATCTTTTTTAAGAAAAGCATAGTCTTTTCTTTTTTTTTAATGCCAAAATTGATATAATATTCCTAAGGATGTGAAATAATGGTAGAAAAATTTATGCCTGATATATATCAAAAAAGTATTTATTATATAAATTATGACAAATTATATAAAAAAGGAGTAAGATGTTTATTATTTGACTTAGATAATACTATAACACCTAGTCATGTTATTAAGCCTACTAAAAGACTTAAGAAATTATTTGATGAATTAAAGGATAAGGGATTTAAAGTTATTATAATGTCTAATGCTCCTAAACATAGAATAGAACCATTTAAATCATATTTATGTGTTGATGCTTGTGCATTCTCATTAAAGCCAAGAAAAGATAAATACTTAAAGATAATGGAGAAATTTAAATATAAACATACTGAAATAGCTGCGATTGGGGATCAACTATTAACAGATGTGTATGGTGCGAATAGACTTGATATAGTAAGTGTACTTGTTAATCCAATGAGTGAACATGATTATAGTATTACATGGATAAATAGAATATTTGAAAAATTCATATATGGTAGTTTAGAAAAGAAAGATGTATTTAAAAAAGGTGAATATTATGACTAAAGAATGTTTAGGATGTGGATCAGTACTTCAAACAGAAAGTCCAGGTAAAGAAGGATTTGTTAAATCAAGTGTATATGATAAATCTTCTTATTGTGAAAGATGTTTTAAAATAAAACATTATGGAGAATATAGTGTGCTTGATAAAAAAATAGATACAGATGGTATAATAAGAAATATTAATAGTGATAATATGGCCAGTGTTGCTTTCTTAATAGATGTTCTTAATATAAATGATACAGTAAAAAAATATATAAATAGATTTAAGAATAGAAAATATATATTAATAACTAAGAGAGATGTATTACCTAAGAGTTTAAAAGAAAAAAAGATAATAAGTTATATAAAAGATAATATTTGTAATACTGAAGATATTATGTGTATTAGTTCATATAAGAATTATAATATAGATAATTTTTTAAATAAGGTTAAGAACGATAATGTAAGAAGACTTTATATAGTAGGATTTACTAATAGTGGAAAAAGTACATTTATAAATCATTTACTTACAAGTACATTAAAAAGTCCAACTATTACTACTAGTAGTATACCTAATACTACCGCTTCATATATAACAATAAAACTTAATAATAAACTTACTATTGTTGATACTCCTGGATTTATAGATAAAGATGCCATATATAATTTTGTAGATTATAATAAAGTAGTAAAACTATATCCTAAAAAAGAAATAAGAGTTAAGACATTTCAAGTAAGAAGTGGTTATTCAATAATAATAAATGATATTTTAAGAATAGAAAATACTAATGATAAAACAAATAGTTTTAGTTTTTATATGAATGATAAATTAAGATATGAAAGAGTTAAAGATAAGAATAGTAAATTAAGACATTTACCTAATATAAATTATAGTGTAGAAGAAGGTACTGATGTAGTAGTAAGTGGCCTTGGATTTATTAGAATTACTAAAGAAGGTAGCATTAAAATATATACTTTAGATGAAAAGATGATTAGTAAAAGAAAGAGTATGATTTAGATGAATAAAATAAATGTAATGAGTGAAAGTTTAGCTAATAAAATAGCTGCTGGTGAAGTAGTTGAAAGAATAGGCAATGTAGTAAAAGAACTTGTTGAAAATAGTATTGATGCTGGTAGTAAAAATATTAAAGTTGAACTACTTTTAAGTGGAACTAAACTTATTAAAATAGTAGATGATGGATGTGGAATGAGTAAAGATGATGCGATGCTTTGCTTTAGTAGACATGCTACTTCTAAAATAAAAAATGAAAATGATTTATATTTCATTAATACTCTTGGTTTTCGTGGTGAAGCACTAGCTGCTATATCATCTGTAAGTAATGTTTCACTTGATACATATGATGGTAATGAATCTACATATCTTGTTATTAAAGATGGCAAATTTTTAGTAAATAAAGTAGGTAGTATGAGAAATGGTACTATTATAGAAGTAAGTGAGTTATTTTATAATACACCAGCTAGACTTAAATTTATGAAAAGTTTACAAGCAGAATTATCTTTGACAGTTGGCTTTTTAGAGAAGATTGCTTTATCACACCCTGATATATCTTTTACACTTATAAATGATAATAAAGAGATATTTAGAACATCAGGTAGCAATGACATGTATAAATGTATACATGAGATATTTGGTTATAATACTGCTAAAAATATGATTAAAATTGATGCTGAAAACTATGATTATATTATTCATGGTTATATAAGCAATTTAAATATATCAAAGTCTAATAGAAATTATATGATAACACTTGTAAATGGAAGAGTTGTATCAAATTTATCAGTTAACAGGACTATAAAAGATGCATATCATACAGTTCTTGCTGAAAATAAATTTCCAATAGTTGTTATATCTATTGAAACAGATCCAACACTTATTGATGTTAATATACATCCAACTAAGCAAGATATAAAATTTTCTAAATTAGAAAGTTTAAATGATTTACTTTTTAGTACTATTAGAAGTGCGATTAATGAAAGTGATAATACATTTAAAGGATATACTGAAACTAAGAAGAGTGAAGATCTTGCTTTAACAGAAGATGAAAAAGAAAATAATTTTAGAACTATTGAAGCGCTTAGATTAAATTTTAATGTTAATGAAGATGAAGAAAGTTATAATAGCGAAGAAGTTAAAAAAGAAGATGTGTTTATAAAGCCAGTAGGTTTAGCACTTGGAACTTATCTTATTGCTCAAGATGAAAATATTATGTATATGATAGATATACATGCAGCAAATGAAAGAATTAATTATGAAAGATATATGAAAGCATTAGAAGAAAAAGAAGTATATACTACAAGTATGTTATTTCCAATACAACTAGAGTACTCTCATAATGAATTTATGAATATAAAAGAACATATAGATGAACTTTATAAACTTGGATTTGAAGTAGAAGAGTTTGGTATTAATACATTTAGAGTTACATCTCATCCATCTTGGTTAAAAGAAGGATTTGAAGAAGAAAGTATAAGAAGAATATTTGAACTTGTTGGTGAATTTAAAGGTGGATTTGATAGAGTTAAATTTAATGAGAAAGCAGCTATTAGGCTTGCTTGTAAGATGAGTGTTAAAGCAAATACAAATATTGGATACAAAGAACAAGAAGAACTTATCAATGGACTATTTAGATGTAAATTTCCATATACTTGTCCTCATGGTAGACCAACTATTATTAAGTATCCAGTTTATGAACTTGAAAAATTATTTAAGAGAGTTAGTACGGAGTAAATTATGAGTAAGATAATATTAATAGTAGGACCAACTGGGACAGGTAAAACAACTTTGTCTATAAAGCTTGCTAAAAAATATGATGCAGTAATACTTAATGCAGATTCAACACAAGTTTATACTGAACCATTAATCGCAACAGCGAAGATAAAAGAACATGAAAAAGAAAATATTGAACATTATCTATTTGACGTAGTTTCACTTAATGATGATTATACACTTTATGATTATCAGAAAGATGGAAGACGTTTACTTGATAGATTTATAAGTGAAAATAAGAATGTCATTATAGTAGGTGGCAGTGGATTATATGTAAAAGCACTTCTTTATAATTATGTTTTAGAAGATAAAAAAGAAATAGATATTGATTTTAGTGAGTATTCTAATGAAGAATTAAAGAATAAAGTATTAGCTCTTGATCCAGAAAGTGATATTCATGTAAATAATAGGCAACGTTTAGAAAGCTTCTTAAAACATTATTACGAAACAGGTAAAGTTATTAAGAAAACAGATGAAATCAATAATAAACTATATAATTTTATTAGTATAGGTCTTAAAAGTGATAGAGAAACATTATATAAAATGTTAGATAAAAGAGTAGACTCTATGTTTAATGAAGGGTTACTTGATGAAGCAGAAAGACTATATAAAATGAATCTTAAAAATTATACTAATATAATTGGATATAAAGAATTAAATGAATATTTTAATGGTAATATAAGTTTAGATGAAGCAAAAGAATTAATCAAAAGAAATACAAGAAGATATGCTAAAAGACAATTTACTTGGTTTAATAATCAAATGAAAGATATAAAGTGGTTTGATGTTAATTATGATAACTTTTATGATACAATAAAAGAAGTAGAAAATTATTTGGGAGGTTTAAATGAAAAGTAGAAGAGAATTAAAAGCATTGTTACTTGCCGGAGTAGCTACATTGTCATTAATGAGCGGTTGCTCTAAAAATAATAGTAAACCAGACTATGGATATTATGTTGAAATAGAAGGAGAACTCATAGAAATAGAAAATGTAACTTTCTTTCGTGCCTATAATAGTGGTAGAGTAGAATTGGTCTTTGAAGATGGATCACATATGATAATTCCAACCGCAGATCTTTATAAAATTGATAAAAATAGTGAATTACAAAAAGAATTTATGCGTAAACTAACAAAATAGACTTAAGAAATCTTAAGTCTATTTTAATTCTAAATAATCATTTATATTGAAGTTATGTTCTTCTTTATCTTTTTTTAATAGTTCTTCTGTTGTTATCATATAGAAGTTATGCTGATTATTTTTATTTATTTCATCATCATCCCATGTTGCATCTATATGAGTCCATTTGCCATTATAATATATTACGTTCCATACATGTTCTTCACTTGTAACTTTAAAATTTGGTATAGATAATCTATCAAGCATTAATGCAAATGTATCAGTATAGCCACTACATAAAGCAATACCATTAAATAGGGCGCCATAAGCTTTATTTGATATAGATTCTCTATTATTTTCTTTATATTCTTCATCATATTTAATATTATTAATTACATAATCATGTAGTTTCTTAATATTAGTGCTGCTTATGGTATCATGTATTTCAAGGTCGTTAAATATTTTATCTAATTTCTCATTAATTTTATTTATTTCATCTTTTGTATATAATTTTTCTAATGTTACATTTATTTCATTATCGTTAGTAATAACAGTATTATATTTTTTATATGAATTAAATGGACTAACATAATTATTAATTAAATTAATATATTCACTATCATTTGCGATTGTTTTAACATCATCTGCACAAGATTCATAATCTTTATCACAATAAAATGTAAATTCATCCCATCCTTTATTTAATATAGTGTAATATATATTCTTTAAATCATCTATATTTTTAGGAATAAAGTTATTTGTCTCATGTACTGTTTTATATGAATATTTTCTATTATAAATAGTTTTATCATTTGGAATATTTATTTTAGGTTCTTTCATACTTGTAATAAATTTATTAATATCGCTATTTATTTTCTCAAAATTTTGAAAGAATAAAAATAATATAAAACTTACTACTAGTACTACTAATGTATATAATAATTTTTCGGTTCTTGTCATAATTTACCTTACTTTCTTTTCTAAATCAAATATACAATATAGTAGGGTAATAGTCAATGCTTTTTATAATTGTTTCTTTTTATTATTGTTATAAATATCATTTATATATTTTAATATTTCATCTTTATTATCTGCGTTATTTAGTTCGCTAAGAAGCATTTTTGAAATGATATAATCTTTAAATGACATAGTTCTATAAACAAAAAAATATTCATTAATAAGTACATCTATATTCTGATTTAATTTTGCTGCTAAACACATAATTTCCGGATCACGTTTAACTTTATAATCAAATATCATTCTATAGACAAGAGGACTTCTTAAATTTGCTTGATAGAATTGATCATATACAATATATAAATTACCTGTTAGTACAATTAATATTTCAAACATTTCATTATCAGATATACTATATATATCTGCTGTTTCAAGTATTTTATTCATATTTCTATTTGCTCTATCGATTGAATAACCTAGTATTTTTATATCTAACCATTCTTTAAAATTAATATTTTCATTAGATAAAGAGTATTTTATAATGAAATCTTCTAATTGTAGGGGATTAATAGAATAATTGAAATTATTTATTTTATAAGTTAAATATCTTAACATATAATTGGTAAATGTCTCGTTTGCTATACTATTTGAACTAATGTATGCGGTGTATATAAAATTAATATTATCAATTACAACAATATTCATATATCTGTTAGCACATTCAAAATCTTTGATCCAATCAAGTAATTCTATAGGTTTTATATTACTTTTATTACATATTTCAATGTATTTTTTATAATGGTTATATAATTCTATTAAACTCATTTCAATATTATTTATATAAAGTATAATTTTAGTATCTTTTTTACATATTGATACAAATTCTTCATATGATAATTCAATTGAATTATCTTTTGTATTGAAATTCTTTTTTATATAATCATAAGCATCATTTATTTGCTGTGTTTTTTTTGTAGCGTCTTTGTCTTTATTTATATCTGGATGATATTTTCTAGCAAGCTTTTTATGTTTTTTATTTATATCATCTAGTGTATCATTTTTACTTACTCCTAAAATTTTACATGCGATGGTATAGTTCATTTTTAATTTTCACCCCTAAAAAATCGGCTATATTATAACATATTAATTTATTTTTCGCAACGAAAAAGTAGGATTATTCCTACTATATTTATTATTTGACTTTCATTTTTCTTTATCAGTTAATCTTAATTTCATCTTATTATTTTCTTTGTTGATTATTCCAAGTACTGCATCCTTATTACCTGATTTTTCAAGAGCAGTAGTACATATCATTAATGATAAATAATCTTTAAATGACATTTTATTAAAAAATTCACTATATACATATTCACTAACTAAATAATCTATATCTTTATTTAGCATTTTAGTAAGTTCAACAGTATCATTATCATGTTTTGCAACATATATTAATATCATTTGATACATGTAAGTACTACGAAGGCTTTCTAAGTTACTCTGATTTTTTTCTGCTTTAGGATTTTCACTAACAGCATGTAACACCTCAATTAATTCTTCATCACTTACATTATCAAATCCTTTATCTTGTAATACTTTAGATATAGTCTTATCAACATTTACTTTAGAATAACCAATCTTTATTTGATCTAGGTATTCCATAAACGATTCATTTGGTTTAGTACGTAAATATTTAGTTAAATGTTTTTCCAAGGCTTTAGCATTAATTTTATATTTTTTATGCTCATTTATAACATCTACTGCTGTATCTAAAATATATTTAGAAAATGGTATATGTAAATATATTATAGCATCAGAATATTCTTTGAATAATTTATGTATATCATAATTTGTATCATTGCCAAATATATTTTTACGATAAGTGTTAGCTTTATCAAAGTCTGCTAACCATGCATAGATTGACATAGGAATTCTACCCGAATGAAGACAAATATCTCTATATTGTTTATAGTAATATTCATATAGTGTATAGAAATTTATACTACTATGATACATATAATATCTTACAAAACTATCTTTCTTATATTTAGATATGAAATTACTTATAGTAAGATAATCACGATTTCGTGGTACTTTTCTAACTATAACATTATCATAATTTTTACATATATAATCAAATGCACCATTTATATCATCAATCATAAATTTCACTTTATAATCATTAAAATCTAAATAACTACCTTTAATTAATTTTAACATTTCTTTAACTTTACTTCTAATATCTTCTAGCGAGTCAGTTTCATTTACTCCTAACATTTCACATGCTTCTTTATAATCCATAATATTTTCTCCTTAAGTTGTGTTTATAATAGCACATCATATTTTCTTTATCAATAAAAAAAGTAGATATGATCTACTTATTTTTCATTAACTAATTTATTTAATCTTGTCTTATATCTATCTCTAGTATTTGCTTTAATAACACCTTTAGAAGCTGCATTATCTATTTTCTTAATAGCTTCAGGTAACTTAGCCATAGCTTCTTCTTTATTAATTGCTTTTTCAACTTTCTTAATAGCAGTCTTCATACTTGCTTTAACATCATTATTAAGAATTGTTGATTTCTTAGTAACTAGAACTCTTTTTTTAGCACTTTTAATATTAGGCATGATTCCACCTCCCTTAAAACTTATTTAATGATAACAAAAATAAATTAAAAAATCAATTATTTCGACATTTTTTTAATAATAAATATTATATATTTTATATATGGAAAAATTTAAGAGTAGAAAATTCAATAAAAAGAAGATTATATTTATATCATTTTTAATATTTTTTATATTATGTTATTTTTATATATATATAAATACTAATATATTAAATAATTATTTTAATAGTTATTTTAGTAGTGAAGAAGAAAATAATATTAAATCAAGATTACTATATGATTCACTTAATAAAATAGTATCATTAAGTGATATAAATAATTTTATAGAAGAAAAAGAAGAAGTACTTATTATAAATAAGAATGAAAACAATGATATAAAAATTGATAATAGTAAGCCTATAGTTTATATATATAATACTCATGATACTGAAAAATATAGTGTACCTTTTATAAGTGATTATTCAGTAACACCAACAGTTAAGATGGTATCATACATATTTAAAGAGCATTTGAATAACGAAGGTATTAGCGTGCTTGTTGAAAATAAAAAGATAAAAGATTACTTAACTAAACATAAGCTTAATTATTATGGTTGTTATGATGCGAGTAGAAGTTATATAAAAGAAGCATCTAAAAATAATGATTTTAAAATATTAATTGATTTACATAGGGATTCAGTTAAATATAAACAAACGTTATATACTAAAGATAATAAAAAATATGCTAAAGTGATGTTTGTAGTTACAACTAAACATAAATCATATAAAAAGAATTTAAAGTTTGCTGAATATTTAGATAACAAATTAAATCAAGATTATAAAGGATTAAGTAGAGGTATATATAAAAGGAGTGATGTTATATTTAATCAAGATCTTAATGATAATGCTATATTAATTGAACTAGGTGGTGTTGATAATCAAATAGAAGAACTAAATAATACATTAGAAATATTATCTAAAATTATAAAAGAATATCTAGGTGAAACATATGGATGAAATAAAAGTACAAGAAAAAAACACTTTACTTAAGATAGCATTGTTTCTATTTATTATCTTTTTAATATTATATATTTGTAAAGAAACTGGATTTTATGAATATAAAGCACATAATAAATCAGTTTTGACAAGTGAATCTCTTAAGAAATTTGAAAATGATGTTAATGAAGGAAAAGATGTATCTCTTAAAGATTATGTTGTAGATGAGCATATTGACTATTCTAATAAGGTAAGTAATCTTGGATATAATATAGGAAGTACAGTTGAAAAGTTTATGAATGGAGGCATTAAAAAAACACTTAAAATAATAAGTGCATTATTCTATGAATAACATTGATACAACTTTAGTATATGTTCTTGTAAGAAGTCCACTACCAAGTAAGGTACCACCAAAATATCTAATAACTACTATAAGAACTCTATTAAGTTCTTTTCTATGTATTATATCAATAAGACCTCTAGTAGTGCCATTTGGTTCTTTATCAGCATGGCTCTTTTCAATATTATCAAATTTATAAGCATATACTATATGTCTACATTTCCTATGTTCATTTTTTAATTCACTAATAATAGAATCAACTTCTTGAATATCATTAATTTCATATAAAATACTTATGAATTTTGATTTTTTTTCTTCTAAATACTTCTCATTTAACTTTTTCATATCTAAATTATATATTATTTTTAAAGAATTTAAAAGTAATTAATGATATAATAATAAATATGGAGGAATTATGGCAATTAAATTTACTAAAGAATTAAGAGAAGTACCTAAGAAAAGTGGATGCTATCTTATGTATAATAGTGATAATGTTGTAATATATGTAGGTAAAGCTAAAATATTATTTAATAGATTAAAAAGTTATTTTACAGGTAGAGTGACAGGTAAAACTAAGAAACTCGTAAGTGAAATAGATCATTTTGAATATATTGTTACTAATAGTGAAACAGAAGCATTTATACTTGAAATAAATCTTATTAAGAAATATGATCCAAAATATAATATATTACTTAGGGACGATAAAAGTTACCCATATATTGAACTTACTAGTGATAAGTATCCAAGGTTAATAGTTAAAAGAGAAATAAATATTAATAAAAAGAGTAGTCATTTATTTGGGCCTTATCCTAATGTATATGCAGCTCGTAGACTTGTTAATTTACTTAATAGGTTATATCCATTAAAGAAATGTGATACTATGCCTAAAAAAGTATGTCTATATTACCATATTGGAGAATGTCTTGGTTACTGTGAACATAAAGATATAGATATTACACCTATGAAAAATGAAATATTATCTATTTTAAATGGTAATGATACACTTTTGATAAATAAAATAAATGAAAAAATAAAAATTAATTCAGATAATCTAAATTATGAAGTATGTAAAGAGTTAGTTGAAGAACTTGGTTATATTAAAGAAGTATTTAAGAACCAAAGTATTGTAGAACTTGATGATAATATTAATAGAGATGTAATAAATTATTATTATGAAAATTCATATTTAAGTATAGTAATATTCTTCATTAGAAATGGTAAACTTGTTGGTAATAATTATAAAATAATACCTATCATTAATGATATAAAAGATACTCTTGAATATTATATAAGTACATTTTATTCTAAAAGTAATATTGCTCCTAAAGAAATAATAATGCCAGAAATAATAGATATAGAAATGATGAGTAATGTATTAAATACTAAAGTTATAACAGTTAAAAGAGGTCCTAAAAAGAAACTATTTGATATGGCTTATAATAATGCTAAAGAACAGTACGATAAAGAAATAAGACTTATTTATAATAATGAAAAGCTTACTACTGATGCGAATGAAGAATTAAGAAATTTACTTCATTTAGATAAATTACATATTATTGAAGCATTTGATAATTCTAATTTATTTGGAACATTTAGTGTATCAGGTATGGTATCTTTTATAGATGGTGTTCCTTCTAAAAAGAATTATAGAAAGTTTAAACTTACTTTTGATAAGAATGATGATGTTGCTTCTATGAAAGAAGTTATTTATAGGCGTTATTTTAGAGTTTTAAAGGATAAACTTGTTATACCTGATTTAATAATAGTAGATGGTGGTAATAATCAAATAAATGCTTGTAAAGAAATACTTGAAAGTTTAAACCTTAATATTAAAGTAATAGGTGTTAAAAAAGATGATCATCATAGTCCAGAATCTATAGTTGATGGAGATACTTATGAAATGATTAAGATTGACAAGAGTTCTAATGTATTTAGATTACTTAGTCGTATAGATGAAGAAGTACATAGATTCACTATAAATTATCATAAAGAAATAAGAAGCAAAGGTAGTATATCCAGTGTACTTGATAATATAAATGGACTAGGTGATAAACGTAAAAAAATGCTTATTAAGAAATATGGCAGTGTCACTAAAATGAAAGAAGCGACTACTTACGAACTTTCAGAGATAATACCACTTAAAGTAGCAGAAGAATTGCACGAATATTTAGAAAGCATGGATAAATAGGAAAAATACATCAGTTAAAAAAGATAACTAGGATTTTAATTAATTCTAGTTTTTATATAGTGAATATTTATAAATAATTGTTTTTCTTTTTCGTTATGTTATAATATTTTGTACGAAGGAGATATAATATGGAAATTACAATTGATACAATTAATAAACTTAGTATAGATGACATATACAATATATTATCTCCTCTTTTTAATAAAACTTATAAAAAATTTAGTTTTGTTAGTATGACAGAAGAAGAATATGATCTTATAGTGAGAAAAACTATTTTAGAATCTATAAGTGCATATGATGGTAGTGATGATTATAAAAAATATATATTAAGAAGAATAAGTAAAAATATACTTACTAAAATACAAGAAGATATAAATGATCCAAGTAAGTCATTTAATATTATAAATGGATATATAAATCAAGAATTTTCTAAAAATATAGATTATGATAACGCGATTAATTCATTTAACAAATTAGAAAGTTTTTTAGAATTATGTAATTTCATATTAAGTACTGATATTATAGAAAAATTAGTAAGTGAAAATACTTTAATTATGAAACTTTTAAATGCTATATTTGAAATGGATAGAGATGAAATAGTAAATGGTAAATTTGATGAACCATATAATGAACTAATAGTTTCATTTGTAGAAATTTACTGTAAAAAGAATAATATTAAAATAAAAGAAGTAGAACTAAAATATGAAGACATCGGAGCTTTTGCTAGTCAAGATAGCACTAGTATATATTTAAAAGAAATACAAAACTATGGAAGATATAGTAAAGAAGAAGAACTAGAAATAATAACTAGAATTAAAAATGGAGACATAAAAGCAAGAAATGAATTTTTAGAACAAAATTTAAGATTAGTTGTTTCAATTGCGAAAAAGTATCAAGGAAGAAATATTCCATTAATTGATTTAATTCAAGAAGGAAATATTGGACTTATGAAAGCACTTGATGAATTTGATATAAATAAAGGATGTAAATTCAGTACATATGCGACTAATTGGATAACTGCGTTTATAAGAAGATATATTGCTGATAAAGGTAGAAATATAAGATTACCAGTTAATTTTTATTATGAAATTAGTAATTTTATGAAGATTAAAAATCGTTTAGAAAGAGAATTAGGTAGAGAACCAAATATTTTAGAACTAGTTAGAAAAACAGGTAAAGATAAGGATACAATATTAAGATATTTTGCTTATTTAAATGATACTAAGAGTTTAGATGATAAAGTAGGTGAAAAAGAGGACACAGATTTCTCATATTTTATACCATCAAAGGATGAATCTTTAGAAAAAAGTGCAATAAAAAAAGATTTATCTACTAGAATGAGTGAACTTCTTAAAGAATGCAATTTAAATGAAAGAGAGATAGATGTATTATCATCAAGATATGGATTGAATGGCATAGATGTATTAACTTTAGAAGAGATAGGTCAAAAATATGGTGTCACACGTGAAAGAATAAGGCAGATTGAAACAAGAGCATTAAAGAAGATAAGAAATTCTACTCATGTGAAAAAATTTGCTGATTTTACTGACGATCCAGTTAATGCAATGAATAATCTTATGAAAATGAGGGAAGCATATTCATTTAATCCATATAGTTTTAAGAAAAATATAATTTCTAAAGATGAAGATAATAATAGTAAAGGAAAAAGCAAAAATATTTATGATATATTTAATAGTAAAGGATATTCTAAAGAAGAAGTAGATGAAGCAATTAAGTCTTTGACAGTTGATGAAATAAACTTATTAAAGTCAAGATATGGAGATAATTTAGACAAATCCCCAACTACTAGAATGAATAGAAATGAATTTGTAGAGAAATTTACTTGTGGATTATTTCCCAAGATTTTGTTGATAATGAAAAATAATAGAGAAAAAGATATAATAAAAGAACCTAAAAATGAAAGGAAGAAATATATGAAAACACCTAGGAATATTTATGATATATTTAGAGAACAAGGATATAGTGAGCAAGAATTAATTAGAGCAATTAATTCTTTACCCGAAAATGAAGTAGAAATGTTAAAGTCAATATACGGAGCTGATTTTACAAAAATACCTACAGTTACACTTAGTAAGGAAGAAAAAACCAAATTATATTCAGTTATTTTTACAAAAATTAGAAGAAAAATAAAAAAGGATAGAAATTCACAAACTGTTACACAAGATGTAGAAAATAAAGCTGAAGTAGTAAATAATAGTGAAGAAACAATAGAGGATACTAAGAATGTAACTATATTTGATCAAACTGATGTTCAAGAAGAAGTACCAGTAATCGTTCCGATTAAAGAAGTAGAAGTATCTACAACTCCAACAGTAAATAGTGAGTATGGTAAATTTTTAGAATTATTAAAAACACCTACATTTAGTGATATGTTAAGTATTTTAACACCTAAAGAAGCAGTAATAATTATGCTTAAATTAGGATACATTGATAATAAATATTTTAGTACTGATAGAATAGCTGAATTTTTAGAGATAGAGCCTAGTGAAGTTAGTGAAACTACTAAGAAAGTGATACTACTTCTTAAAGAAAGAATTAATGATTATATAGATTTAGCTATAAATGAAGTATCAAAAGGAGATATAGTTACACTTAAAAAAGAACAAAAATAAAACAAAAGTTTGACACTTTGTAACAAATATGATATAATATGCGTACTTAATTAAGAGGGGGAATTTGAATTATGTTATGGAATATATGTTCAGTATTATTTTTAGCATCAGGAGCATGTGAAGGATTAAAAGAATATACATTTAGAAAAAGATTAGAAAGAGAAGGATATGAAATAGATGATAATAGATCTACTACTGAGAAAGTATTAGGATTTATTAGAAATTATGCATATCTTTTAGTGCCAGTCTATAATATTTATAGAGCAGGTAAAAAATTATTTAAAGATGAAGATGAATATTATGCTTCTAGATTTAATAGTTTTAATAAAAAGGGATTACTTGTTAAGAGAGAAGAAGTAAAAGAAAAAGAACAACCTAAACAAGTAGAACAAGTTAAAGAAGTTAAAAGAGAAGTAAAAAGTGAACCTAAGAAAGTAGTTAATGTTCAATCTGAAAATAAAGGTTATACAATTGATGAAATGATTCATATGAGAAATTATTATATGAATCAAGATAGAAGATTGCGTGCTAGATATAAGACACTTAAAGAAAAAGGTGCTAGTGCTAGTGAGATTAATGAAGTAGTTCGTACTATTAAAGAAGTAGATAGTAAATATTATGAATTAGATAATGCCATATTAGCAAGTAGAACTAATAAGGCTGCGAGAGTAAAAAAGCAATAAGAGACCTACTGTGAACAGGAAAAAGCAATCAACAATATTGGATTCTTATCTAGTAGATTTACATAAAAGTCTTAATAAAAAATTAAACCAAGCATTAGAAGCGACTAAAGATACAAATAGAGATACTTTGACTGAATTAATTAATTTAAGAAATTACTATGCTAGTGAAGATAAAAAATTAAGAGAAAGATATAGAAACATACCATCAATGAAATAATAGAAAAGAGGAAATATGACTGATTTTGATAAACAACATGATGAAATGCAATTATCATGGGAGAAAACGAAGAAAGAAATGGAAAGGCAACAAGAAATGTTTTTAGAATCTTGGAAAAAGACAAGTGAAGAAATGGACAGACAACAACTAAGAATGTTGGCTGATTGGAAAGAAATGAGTAAAGATGCTGAAAGACAATTTTCAAAAATGATAGAAGAATGTAAAAAGACCTATGGAACAATTGCCTTTGATTATAAATTTCCTAGTTTAGACTCTTGCACTAAAGAATGTATTACACAACAATTAGTAATGTTAAGAGATTATTATGCAGTGCTTGATAAAGATTTACGTAAAAGATATAGAAGTATTCAAGGTAAAAAGGGACATGCATATGAACTTAAAGATTTAGTTAGTGCAGTTAAAACAATAGATAAACTTTATTATAGAGTTAATGATATGATAAAAGATTTACAAAAAGAAAGTAAGCCTATTCAAAGAAAACTCGAATCTAAAAATAAATAAACAACTAAAAAGAATAAGAAGGAGGGATAAAAATGCCTGATATAGATATGGGAGAATATACTGACACATATAAATATCTCATGGAAAAAGAAAGAGAATTAGCAGTATATTTAGAAGAATTAAAAAGAGAATATATGAGAATATTAAAACGTGGTAATGTATATGCGGTAGATGTAATGCATGATAAATATAAAGCAACTGTAGCAATATATAAAGACCATGTATCATTTATGAAAGAATTACTTGCAAAACAAAAAGCAAAACAACAAATACCAAAATCAATTATAAAATAGATGATGAAAGAAAATTTCATCTTTTTTATTGCAATTATACTTTTAATTAATAATAATTTTATGTATAATATTTCATGTGATGTGTTATGAAGAAAGTATCATTATATCCAGCTGATGTATATCAAGTTATTGATAAAAGTTTATTATCAAGTAGTGATAAACTTGTTTTAAACATGCTTTATATGCCTATAATAGGTAATATTGCTGTAATGTTATACTTTTTCTTACAAACAGAAACTAAAAATACTTTTATATCATGTGAACTTACTCATAAACATTTAATGACAAGTATGGGTATAACACTTGATAACTTAAAAGAAGCAAGATTAAAATTAGAAGGAATAGGGCTTCTTAGAACTTATTATCATGAGGGGGAAGTGAATTCATATGTATATGAACTATATAGTCCAGTATCAGCAACAGAGTTTTTTACTCATCCTATATTTAATGTAGTACTATATAATAATGTTGGTAAAACTGAATATAATAGACTATTTGAATACTTTAAAGTACCACATATGTCACTTCGTGATTATGAAGAAATAACTGCTCCGTTTGATGCGGTATTTAAAAGTAGAAATTATAGTCCTCTTGAAATAAGTAGTGGTGAAGTTGTATCTAAGAATAAACTATTATTAAAATATGAATTAGATTTTGATTTTGATCTAATGGTGTCTTCACTACCAAGTGAAATGTTCAATCAAAAATGTTTAAATAGAAGTATGAAAGAATTAATAATTAATTTAGCTTTCTTATACGAGATAGATCCAGTAACAATGGCTGATATAATAAGAGCATCTTTAAATGAAAAAGGTAATATTGATAAAGAAGATTTAAGGCGTAATACAAGAAAATATTATCAATTTAATAATAACAATAGACTTCCAAGTTTATTATTTAAGAGTCAACCTGAATATTTAAAGAGTGCTAGTGGAGATAATAGTAAGCGTGGTAAGATTATTGATGTATTTGAAAGTCATTCACCATATGAATTCTTGAAGGCTAAATATAAAGGTGCTAAGCCTACTGAAAGAGATATGAAAATACTTGAAAGTCTTCTTATGGATTTAAATCTTAATCCAGCAGTAGTAAATGTATTAATAGATTATACTCTTAAGACAAACAATAATAAACTTGTAAAAGCATATATAGAAACAATCGCAGGTCAATGGAAAAGGTGTGGTGTTGAAACTGCTAGTGAAGCTATGGATTTAGCAGAAAAAGAACACAAAAAGAAGTTTAAAAAAGAACCTACAAAGAAAATGAATAAAGTTATGCCTACATGGTTCAATGAAAAAATAGAATCTAAAGAAGAAAACAGTGAAAGTGATGAAGAATTTAAAAACTTTATAGAGGAGTTTAGAAAATGATTAATGGAAGTAGTTTTGTTAAAAAAAGTAAAAAGGCTATTAATGATGAATTAAGACGTGATTTTGTTTTAGCAAGTAGTGATGAAACATTTAAGAAATTATGTAATAGACTTAAATGTGATGACGAAATACTTATGAAATATACAAGTAAACTTACTGATTCAGCATGCGAACTTAAGAATTGTTCAAGATGTAAAGGATTATCTTATTGTAAGAATGCTGTAAAAGGTCATGTTTATTTTCCAACTGTTACTAAAGATTTTATAGAGTTTTCATATAAATCTTGTAAATACTTTAAAGAGAAGAAAAAGAATAATACTATATTTTTTGAAACACCTAAAATGCTTATGAATGCTTCGTTAAGTGAACTTATTACCGAAAAAGAAAGAGCAAATATTTTAAAATATATAAAAGACTTCTTAAAAAAGAAAGTAAATGGTGAAACTGTTAAAGGACTTTATTTAAGTGGCTCTTTTGGTAGTGGTAAATCTTATATATTAAGTGCTTTATTAAATGAGCTTTCTCTTAAAGGATATAAATGTGTTAATATAAATTATCCATTATTATTGAATAAGTTAAAAGCATCATTTAGTGATTATAATTATAATGACGTTATGGAAGAAATAATGACTTGTGATGTTCTTTTAATAGATGACATTGGTGCTGAAAATAATAGTCCTTGGTCAAGAGACGAGGTACTTGGAACTATTCTTCAATATAGAATGGATAGTGATTTAACTACATTTTTTACTTCAAATTTCACAATAAATGAACTTGAAACAGAACTTTCAGAAACAAATAAGGGAACTGATTTAATTAAAGCAAGAAGAATTATTGAAAGAATAAAATATTTAACAGTTGAAGATAAATTAATAAGCAAAGACAAAAGATAAACGTTTGTTCGTTTACTGGGAATATTTGCTATAATGATCACATACAACATCGGTGCTTGGAATGTCACTATTACTAATTTTAGCTATGGTCTAGCGCCAATATTTCGCATTGTATAATATTGATTAGATAACACACAACTATCAAAATGATAAGTGTTGATTGACAAAATCGCACTTTTTTGTTATAATATGTACATTATTAAGGGGGAATGTAAAATGACAGATATTTTATTAATATATGCAGTAATGCAACTTATGTCTACAGCATTTGGTTTAGCAGTTATTGGAGCTGTTAGATCCTCAATTGAAGAAAAATTGCAAGATAAAGGATATGTACTTAAAAATAGAAACAGTTTATATAAATTCAATGAAAAACTTGGAAACTTTTTAAAAGGATTTATTCCATTCTATTATGCTATTAAAGCAGTATCATTAGTTCAAGGAAAGAATCCAATTAATAGAGCAGTAGAAGAAGAAATAATAAGTGGAAACTATATTACACGTGATGAACAACTTGATATATTCCGTGAAGAAGAAGCACGTAAACAAAATGATCCAACAATTGCTCATGAACCAAGAATAATGTTTGAAAAGCCAGAGAAATATAAAGCAACTAGAAATAATATAGAAAATCTATATGATACGTATGAGACACCAATCGAATATGTTACTAAACTAGATACAGAAATTGAAAAATTAGATATTACACCTTTTATGAATGAAGGAAATGTTAAACAAGTAGTTGTAAATGGAGAAGTAACTAATCAAGATATAGCAAGGGCTATTAGTGAACTTAATGTATCAGAACTAGAACAATTAAAAAGAAAGATTACTGAACTTGAAAATATAAAAAGTAGAAATAAATTATTATCTTTAGAAAAAAATATTGCATAAGAAATTTTGATGTGTTATTATATATTTGTAAAGACATAATTGGACGAGATAAATAATATAATTATTGTAGAGAGTTAGTGTATGGTGAAAACTAATATAATTAATTATTTGTTACTACCAATTTTATGTGGTTAATAGCCAACGGGTAGTTTCGTTAATAACTAATAAGTTAAATATAGGGATGGCACCGTCATTTATGACTCCTTGGGCTATCTCTTTTTTGTTTCTTCTGGAGGGTTTATGAAAGAATATAAAAGTGTAACATTATCAAAATTTTTATCTAGGTTTTTAGCTGTTGATGGAATGGCACTTACAAAGTTATCTCATGCGGATGTTAAAATGTTATTTCCAAT
>FR880117.1:50219-66068 GCA_000434555.1 Clostridium sp. CAG:524
CGTCGTTTGAATATGTAGAGAAACATCCTGAAGAAGTAATGATGGGACGTATAATTATGGTTAATGATGGTAAAAAAGTAATACCATATATAGTTCCTGATGTAAGAAAAATAGAAATAGATATAACTATGATGCCAGAATTTGTAGAAGAAAAACGAAATGGTAAAAGAGAAATTGATTATACCAAAATGAGAGTATATGAACTTAAGAGGCTATTAAATTTAAGATTTAATACATACAAAGTTAGTAGAGGTGCAAGAAATGAACTTGAAAACAGAGGAGTATTATTAAAAAAGAAATATAAAAGAGTAAATAAAGTAGAATTGGAGGAAGAATAATGATAAATATTAAAGAAAATAAAGAATTAAATACTTTAAATCATAGTTGTGCTCATCTTTTAGCACATGCTGTAAAACATTTATATCCAGAGGCTAAATTCTGGGTAGGTCCAGTAATTGAAGATGGATTTTATTATGATATTGACTTAGGAGATATATCACTTACTGATGATGATTTAGTAAAAATAGAAAAAGAAATGAAGAAGATTTCTAAAGATAATAAACTTATTAAGAGAAAAGAAATAAGCAAAGAAGAAGCTTTAGAGATGTTTAAGGATGATCCATATAAAATAGACTTAATCAGTAGAATGGATGAAAATGATACTGTTATATCTTGCTACGAACAAGGAGATTTTATTGATCTATGTAGAGGTCCACATGTTGAAAGCACTAAACTAATTAAATACTTTAAACTATTAAAAGTAAGTGGTGCTTATTGGAAAGCTGATTCTAAAAATAAGATGCTTCAAAGAGTATATGGAATATGCTTTAATAGCGAAGAAGATTTAAATAATTATCTTGCATATCTTGAAGATTGTAAGAATAGAGATCATAGAAAAATAGGTAAGGAAATGGAAATATTTATGACTGATGATTTAGTTGGTCGTGGACTTCCAATGTTTTTACCAAATGGATATATTGTATGGGAAGAACTTGAGAATTACATTAAGAATAAAGAAAGAAAGCTTGGGTATCAACATGTTTTAACACCATGTGTTGGTAATGTAGAATTATATAAGACATCAGGACACTGGGATCATTATAAAGAAAATATGTTCCCAGCGATGGAAGTTGATGGAGAAAGTTTTGTATTAAGACCTATGAACTGTCCTCACCATATGATGATTTATGCTAATAAATTACATTCATATAAAGATTTACCTATTAGAATAGGTGAAGTAGCACATGATTTTAGATATGAAGCAAGCGGAGCTTTAAAAGGTATTGAACGTGGAAGACATTTTTGCCAAAATGATGCTCACTTATTTGTAACAAAAGAACAAATTAAATCAGAATTTAAAAATGTTGTTGATTTAATATTCGATACTTATAAAGATTTCAATATTACTGATTATAGATGTGTGTTATCACTAAGAGATCCAGAGGATAAAGAGAAATATCATCCAGATGATGAAATGTGGAATAAGGCTGAAAACGAACTAAGGGAAGTATTAAATGAACTTGGTATTGAATATACTGAAGAAATAGGTGAAGCAGCATTCTATGGACCTAAATTAGATGTTAATGTTAAACCAGCAGTAGGAAATGAATATACTTTATCAACTTGTCAACTTGATTTTTGTTTACCTGAAAAATTTAATTTAAAATATGTTGATAAAGATGGGGAAAAGAAAACACCAGTAGTTCTTCATAGAGCAATACTTGGATCACTTGATAGATTTATGGCTTATATCTTAGAAGAAACTAAAGGTGCATTACCATTATGGTTATCACCAAAACAAATAAATATAATACCAGTAAATATGGAATATCATTTAGAATATTCATCTAAAATAAAAGAACTATTAGATAAAGAAGACTTTAGAGTTGAATTAGATGATAGAGATGAAAAACTAAATTATAAGATGAGAGAAAGTGTTTTATCTAAAGTACCATATACACTTATATTAGGTGATAAAGAAAGAGATAATGATACAATAAGTTATCGTTTACGTGGTGAAAAAGAAACAAATACATTAAGTATAGAAGAATTTATAAATAAAATTCATGATGAAATTAATAATAAGAAGTAGAAATACTTCTTTTATTGTGACTAAATTTTAAATTATGATATAATAGTCATAAGGAGATAGATATGATTTTACTAGCAATTATTATATTATGGATACTATTTAAATTATGGTTAAATGGTAGTGATGTATTTAAAGATAATAATAAAAATAAAAATAAAAATAATCTAAAAGATGATTATATTAAAAAAGGTATATATGATTCATCTAGTTTTGAAGAAGAAGAGTTAGAAGAAGATGATTATCATTATGAAGATGATGACTAAATAATAAAAATATCATTAAATTATCAATTAAAAGTAGAAATACAACTATTATTATGTTAGTATATTGACTTGTGATATTATGATTGATTTTAAAGAACTTATAGAATTATTTATATTAAGAATATTACCTAGTATTAAGAGTGAAAAAGAGATACCTAATATTAATTTTATATTTGATAATAATAGTATAGAGTTATTTAATTATGTAATGAAGCATCCATTTAGAAAGAAAGATGTATGGACTGAAGATATCACTTCTAAAGATTTAGAAATTACTAAAGAAATTAATAATATGAATCCAAATTCTAATACTATTATTATTGATGATGGAGTATCATTCTTTGATTATCTAACTTCTATTGTAAATGAACATTTAAAGCTATTTAAGGAGTATGAATATACTTTAATGATTAGAAGTACTACAATGTCATTATTAACTAGAATATGGCTTAGAATGGATGATAATGACTTCAATGATGTTATATCATTTTTAAGAAAAGAATTAGACTTTTATAAAGATAGAACACTTGATAAATATAGAACGGAAACATATATAAGTTCTTATGAAGGAATTGATTCTTATGCTGAATGTAATATTAATGAGTCATGGGATGAAACTACTAGAAGTATGAATTTTAGATTAGAAAGTAATGGTGAAAGTCATACTATATCAAGGGTACTTTATGATATAAGAAGTGAAAATGGAATTAAAGTATGTTATATATATGGTGTTCAAAATAATCTATTTAATATAACAAATAAAAGAATAGAAAGAAAACTATATAAATTAAATAAAGGTATTGATAATCCTAAAGTGCATCCTAATCAATTATATTCTCTTATATTATTTTTAGAAATACTAAAGAAAGAAGGAATTACTACTATTAAAGTACCTAAGAATCAAACATTAAGTTATGGTTATCATAAGATATTAAGTAATAATGAAAAATCAAATTTTAAAGCAAAGTGGCCCACAAAAAAAGTTAGAAAGATATATAGTAGTGATGATGAAGACAGTATCAATAAAAGACATGAATATGAGCTTGATAAAGAGTGGTTCAAACATATTGTTGGTAAAGAAGATACAATAGAAAGACTTAAAACTGATAAATTATTTGAATTACTTAGAAGATTATGTTTATATGATCCTAGTTTTGAATTTGTTGGAATAAGTCCTAATAATGATGAAATTTTAGTATATAAATTAAGAAAATAGTAACTCTATATCAAATTTTAAATAAAAAATCAAGAGAAAAATCAAATAAAATTTGACAAATTGACACTTTTATGGTATAATCTACTTACTAAATCATTAAGGGGGTAATGGTTATGAAGGGTAGATATATTTTAGATTATTTAGATGAAAATAATTTTAAGAAATTAGAAAGAAGTTTAAAAAAATATAACATGGTTGCTTATAAAAAGTTAATGTTTGACTTTTATCCAAAATTAAGAAGTGGTGAATTTGTAGGAGAATTAGTTTCAATTAATAAACATGAACAAACTGAAACATATGATTTAAAATTACCAACTGATTCATTATTTGTAAAAGTATATGGAGAAGTTAAATTAAACTATACTGTATATAAACAAAATAATATTGTTATGTTAAATAATTTAGAACCAAAAGATATATTATTAGATGGTCATAAATCTGAGTTAACTGCTTATAAAGGAATTATGATTTCTAAAGCAAATGCTCAAAAAGAAATGTTCAAAATTGACTTATTATGTAGATTAGAAGGAAGAGAGTAGTCCTTCTTTTTTATTGTAAATAAAAAGAACTAATCTTTATTAACTAGTTCTTTATACTTATCTTCAAGTACATATATATCTTTACTACTCATGAATACAAGTACAGCATTTTTATACTTAGTAAGTTTATCTACTTCATCAAGTGTTAAATGTTCACCATCTTTAATATCTTTAATTATATCATATGCGCTTACATCATCATATCCAGTTTCTTTTCTATCTTCTCCAATATCCATAACATATGCTTTATCTGCAATACTAAGTGCATCAGCAAACTCTTTATGGAAATATTTAACCCTTGATTTAGTATGTGCTTTAAATATAGCAACTAAATATCTATCTGGATATTTCTTACGAGCAGCAAGTAATGTAACCTTTACTTCAGTTGGATGATGAGCATAATCATCTATTAATATATTTGATTTAACTTTTTCTTCTATAAATCTTCTTTTAGCATGTTCTATTTTAGATACTTGATTTTTAACTTCAGTTTTATCTATATTTTCTAAATAACAAACTGTTATAACTGATAATGCATTAAGAAGTAAATGATCACCTACAAATGGAAAGGTGTAGGTATCATAATATTCACCTTTGATGTATACGTCTGCGATTGTTTTATCATTTTCAGTTTTTATGTTTTTACATATTACATCATTATTATCATTAAATCCATAATAAATTACTTCTTTATTTGTTTTGATTTTTCTATTGTTAAGATCATCTCCACACATTATAACACCTTTACGAGCTTTATTTACAAATGTAGTAAATGCATCCATAACATCATTTAAATCTTTATAATAATCAGTATGATCTAGTTCAATGTTAGTAACTATTACATAATATGGATTATATGCTAAAAAATGTCTTTTATATTCACATGCTTCAAGAGCAAAGTATTCATTACCAACAGTAGCGTATCCAGTTCCATCTCCAATAAGATAGTTAACTCCTACATTTTCTAAAACTTTACTTAACATTGTAGTCGTAGTAGTTTTACCATGACATCCACATACAGCAATAAGTTTTGTATCATTAGTAATTTCAGCTATCATTTCTTGATAAGTAAATATTTTTAAGCCAAGTTCATGTGCTTTTTTAACTTCAGGATGTTCATCAGTAAAAGCATTTCCCTGAACTATAATCATATTTTTCTTTATATTGTCTGCATTAAATTCAAAAAACTTAATACCTTTTTTAATAAGTCCTGCTTCAGTAAAGAAATGATCAGGTTTATCACTTCCCATAACAGTATAGCCAAGATCACTCATTATTTGAGCAAGAGCACTCATTCCGCTTCCTTTAATTCCTATAAAATAATATATCAATTTAATCACCAATATAATTATACTATAAATATAAAATATTTTATACTTACTTTACACTAATTTATACTAGAAATAATTATATTTTTGTTGTATAATATATTTGGTGATGATATGAAAAAGGAAATTAAAATTTTAATAATTGTTTTGTGTGTGGTATTTGGTGTATTTATACTTGATTATTTAAGAAGTGTAATATTTAAGAAAGAACCTTTAATTGTAGTAAGTACAATAAATAGAGAAGGTGTAAAGATAAGCAATGGTATTTTATATAGAACCTATAATTGTAATGGCACTATATATGTCGAATCAAAAACAAGTAAATTTGATTGTCCGGCTGTACCTAAAGGGATTTCAATAACACAAAATAATAAAGATATATGTGTTGATGGTATAGATTATTTTTATGAAGATGAAAACTATAGATATTATTTTACTTGTATGAAAAGTAATTATATATTCATTAAAAAAGATGATAAAGAATATACATTAAAAAATGCTCTTAATAATAAAATAATAACTATTAATGATATTGAAAATTTAATTGAATTTAATAAAGAGAGTAAAAAAAATACTGAAACTATTAAAGAAGTGGAATTAATTAAAGAAAGTAGTAAATGCAGTACTAAATCAGAAAAAATATATACATACAATAAAATGGAATATTATTATGATTGTAGTAATAATACTTATTCTTTAAAAATTAAAGGTGAAACTTTTTCATTAAATAAGGCACTTGAAAGTGGAAAGGTTACTATTGAAAAGCTAAAAGAATTAGGACTAAATGTTATATCTAGAGAAATAACTAATACAGATACAGTTATTAAGAAAGATACTGATGTTATTATTGAAAAAGAAAATAATACTAAAGTAGATATTAAAAAAGATGAAACAATTGATGAGGCAATATCAAATAATCCAGAATTAGTATTTATTAAAAATAGTAATAGGGATCAAAAGAAAATAACTATCTATAAAGATAAAAGTTATGAATATTATTATTATACTCCTTCTTATGGAGATTATAATATTAAATATATGAATAAATATTATACTGTTAAAGATGCTATTAATAAAAATATAATAACTTTATCTAGTTTACAAGGATTAGGGCTTACTTATTTGAAGACTAAGTTAGTTACTATTGATGATAATAAAGTTAATCCAGGCAAGACTGATGATAATGTAAATAAAGATCGTAAAATTACTCTTATTGATAAGTCTAAGGGTAATAACTGTGCTCAAGCAATAGAATATTTCTATGAGGATAATGCATATAAATACTATTTTACTTGTATTAAGAGTTCTAGTATGTATTTACTTATTGATGGTAAAGAATATCCTTTAAAAGAAGCTTTAAATAATAAAGTAACAACAATTAAAGAACTTGAAGAAAATGGTATTAAGTTTTTAAAACAGTCTAAGAATTTAGTGACAAAGTAGTTAAATATGAAATATATATTAATTTCTTTGCTCATATTAATTGTAATTTTAATAATATATTTATTATATAAAAATGCAAAAAGCAATAATTTTGATTTAAAATATAAAGAAAATGTGCTATTTATTATTCCAACCTTTATTTTAATATTTACATGCTTATTCAATTTTGAATATTATCAAACAAAAATAGCTTTAAAAATACCTTTATTAATATTTGTATTTTTTGTGATAATTTTAATTATATATTATGTTGTTAGAATAATTGTATTGAAAAAATATATTCCATTGAAAATTATTCTTTTCAATATTATAAATAATTTATTAATACTTTATATAATTTATATGATGGCTGATAAAGTAACAAGCAATATAGATGGAGAAAATTATTTCGAATTATTGGTATTATATTTTATAGTAAGTTTATTATATGTGTCAGTGTTACTTTTAATAAATATTATAGTATTTATTGTTAAAAGTATTAAAAAGAATCATTTGAATTATAATAATAAAAATTATAGTATTATTAAAATGTCTATATTAAATATTGCTATGTGTATAATGACTTCATTATTTATTATTTTTATTGATAAATTAAATTTAAATAGTTATAATAAGTTATTACTAAAACAAAAAAGTATAGTAAATTCATATTTAAAAAGTGAATATTCAGAATATAGTTTTAAAATAATTGAGAGTTATAAAACAAAAACTGATTGTTATATGTTTGGTTGCAAAACAAATGTAATTAGAAATGAAATATTAAATTTTGAATATAATAAACAATTTAATATAGATGTAATTATTAAAGATTTACAAATAAAAGATGATGAATTTAAAAAAATAAAAGAAGAAAATTCTATACGCAAATAGAAGTTCTTCTTTTTATTTTATAGAAAAGTTTATCTCGCGTGATATAAATTTTTAAACAAGAAAAAACGAACTATTTCTAGTTCGAATAAATCTTAGTGGTGCAGGTGAAGGGACTTGAACCCCCATGGATTGCTCCGCTAGATCCTAAGTCTAGTGCGTCTGCCAATTTCGCCACACCTGCACATTAGTGGTGGACCTCGTAGGACTCGAACCTACAACCGCCCGGTTATGAGCCGGATGCTCTAACCAATTGAGCTAGAGGTCCACTGCTTATTCATAATAACACATTATTTTAGCTTTTTCAATATCTTTTTGTTTATTTTTTTAAAAATTGTGATATATTATTAATGTATGATAGGAGAAATGATAATATGATGCTTCTTAGACTTAAAAATAATTTCTTGAAATATGTTATTTATATGTCGTGTGTTTTCTTATTATTATTTGTTATAGTTAATGTATCAAATATTAAAGAAACAGGTGAAAATGAAGAAATTACGACATCATATATAACATATACAGATGAATTAACAGAAGTTAATGTAACATATCCTAGATTTAAAGATGATAAAATAACTAAAATTATAACTGATAATATCTATAGTTACGTAAAAGATTTTAGAAGTTATGATAAATTAAATAAAACATTAGATATAAAATATGATTTATATTATTTTGATAATTATGTAAATGTTATATTTTATATTGAGAATACTCTTACAATTATTAAAAATAGAAATATATTAATTGACTTAAAAGATAAAAAACTTGCGTATATATCTAATATTTATGATAAAGACTATTTAATAGATGAAATAAATAGTATTGTTTCTTCTAAATATTCAAACGATGTATATGAAAAGGTTAAGAATTCAAATGTAGATAATCATACATATATAATAGATGATAATAAAGTTGATATATATTTTAATGATATTATTTCTAAGGATTTGACTTATGTACCAATGATAACTATTAAATCTACTGAAAGTGTTATTGAATATGAAAAGCCTGATTATACTAACGCTGATAAAAAATTTATTGCTTTTACTTTTGATGATGGGCCTAGTAAATATACTTTAGAATTATTAGATGCTCTTGAACTTAACAATTCTAGTGCTACATTTTTTATGCTTGGTAATAGAATGAAATATAATAAAGATATTGTTAAGAAAGTATATGAATCAAATAGTGAAATAGGTACTCATACTTACTCTCATAAAAGACTTACGACTCTTAGTGAAACTGAAATATATAATGAAATAAATAGTTCAGCAATCATATTTAATGAAATTACTAATGATAAGATAAAATATTTAAGACCACCATATGGTTCTTATAATGATTCTGTTAAAAAACTTGAATATAATATAATACTTTGGAATATTGATACTAAAGATTGGCTAGTTAAGAATAGCAAAAAAATTTATAATTCAGTTTTAAGTACTGCTTGTGATGGGTGCATTGTTCTTATGCATGATATATATCCTGAAACTATTGAAGCGGTAAAAATGCTTATTCCAACTTTAAATAAAATGAATTATGAAGTAGTAAGTATAAGTAATTTAATGAAGATTAAAAATTATAATCCTAATAATAATGAAGCTATTAGTTATATAAATAACTAGTAGTTTTTTTAAAATATTATGTTTGTTTTATTTATTTGCAATAATTTATCTTAAAAAATCAATTTTTTTCAAAAATAGTGTTCCATTTTGATAATTTTTGTGCTATACTTTTGAAGTACAAACGAGATGGACCGCTAGCTCAGCTGGTAGAGCAATCGACTCTTAATCGATGGGTCTAGGGTTCGAATCCCTAGCGGTCCACCAATAAGTATATTAGTCCTATATAGGGCTTTTTATTTTGCTTTAATTTTGATACAATATTTTATAGGATAGGTGTTGTATGATATATATATGTTTTGGAATATTTACTTTTGCATTAGATGTAATTCTTATTAAAAAAGTAAAGAAAAGTGTTAAAAAGAAAATAATAATTATAATCTTATCTATAATAACAGGTGTATTATTAATAATAGGATGTATAAATGAATCTAAAAGTGATAACTGTTGCGAATGTAGAGACTATAAAGATGTAGATATTTGTTGTGATTGTAAGTATCCATATTATGATAAAAGTTATAATAAGAGATAAAAACACTTAATTATTAAAGAATATTAAATATAATATATTAGGTGGGTAATATGATATTAAAAGAAATTAAGAAAACAAATAAAAAGATATTTAATAGTATTAAAAAGATATTTGAATAAATTAAAAGAGATTGAAAATCATATAATATTCAATCTCTTTTTAACTAAATAATGCACTAATAATTATTGCAAATGTACTGCCTATCATAGCTATTAATAATATCCATGCGATTATTTTTTTTGCTAAATCTTTTTTCTTCTTTTTAGTTGCCATAATTAATACCTCATATAAATTATAATATATTTGTAATAAAAAATAAAGAAATAAATATAATTTAATATGAAAATTATAAAAAGTAAGTTGTTTAAAACGTTGTTTTTTATTTTTTTGTTTGGAATAGTATGTGGGATTATAAGTTATATCTTTATGAATAAGGATGCGGTAAATAATAATATTGTTAATTATGTTAAATTAATTGGTAGTAATGATTATAATTATCTTAATGGATTTATAATGAATCTTTATAATGATTTTAAATTTTATTCATTGATATGGATATTTGGTATTATATTTATATGTTCTATTTTTATACCAATATTAATTATTTTTAAAGGCATATCTATTGGATTTAGTATTTCTACAATAATTTATACTTTTAAGATAAAAGGTATCTTATATAGCGTAATTTTAATGTTACCTAATATACTTAAATGTATAATATTTATATTATTAAGTTACTATAGTATTAGTTTTTCATATAAATGTTATAATGCATTTAAAGAAGATAATTCTATCAATATTAAGAAATTCATATTAAATTACTTTTATATATATTTAATATTACTATTTATATTAATAATTATTTGTTTAATTGAGACATATATTTGTTTTAATATATTAAAATTTGTAGTATAATTACATAAGACGAAAGGGAGTATTATTATGAAAGTAGTAGTAGGTATGAGTGGAGGAGTAGATTCAGCAGTATCAGCTTATTTACTTAAACAAGAAGGTTATGAAGTAGTAGGGCTATTTATGAAGAATTGGGACTCTAATATTAATAATGATAAAGAAGGTATTACAGATGGGGTATGTCCTCAAGAACTAGATTATAGAGATGCTAAAGCTGTTTGTGATGAACTTTGTATTCCACTTTATAGAGTTGACTTTATTAAAGAATATTGGGATGATGTGTTTAAGTATTTCTTAGATGAACTTGAAAAAGGTAGAACACCTAATCCAGATATTATGTGTAATAAATATATAAAATTTGATTTATTTAAGAAAGAAGCTAAAAGACTTGGTGCTGATAAAATAGCTACAGGGCATTATGCTCGTATAAAAGGAAATAGACTTTTAAGAGGTGTTGATAATAATAAAGATCAAACATATTTTTTAAGTCAGGTTACTCCTGAACAATTAAAAGATGTGTTATTTCCAGTAGGTGATTTAACTAAGGAAGAAGTAAGACGCATTGCTCATGAAAATCATTTACCTGTCGCTGATAAGAAAGATTCAACTGGAATTTGTTTTATAGGTGAACGTCATTATCAACAATTTATTGCTAATTATTTAAAAGGTAAAGAAGGAGATATTGTTGATGTTGAAACTGGCGTTGTTATTGGTAAACATAATGGTCTTATGAATTACACTATTGGTCAAAGAAGAAATGTAGGTTTAAGTGGAGATGCTGAACGTCATTATGTATGTGGTAAAGATTCTAAGAAGAATATTCTTTATGTAGCATTTGGTAGTGATTCAAAATATTTACTTTCAGATGAAGCTTTAATTGAAGATGTAAACTTTATATCATCTAAACATCCTACTTTCGCTACTGCTAAGTTTAGATATAGAAGTGAAGATGTACCTGTTACTATAGAATATTTAGAAAATAATCAAATAAAGGTTAAATATGTAGATGGTAAAGCAGTTACTCCAGGACAGGCTTGTGTTATTTATTTAGGTGAACAATGTATTATGGGCGGTATTATTAAACAAGTATTTAAAGATGGACAGGATATTTGGTATTTAAGATAAATGATGAGAGAAACATATGAATTAATAGATTTAAAAAAGCTAGAAAACAATGTTAAAACCATAGTTAATTATTCATCTAACTATAAATATCATATTGCTGTAGTAAAGGCAGATTGCTATGGACTTGGTATAAAATGCATAGAAAGTATATTAAAAGGTGGTGCTAATTACTTAGCTGTATCTTCCTTAGATGAAGCATTAAAAGTAAGAAAAATTACAAGTGAAAGAATACTTGTTCTGGAACCAATTGATATAAATTATATTGATTTAGCTATTCAAAATAATATAACGCTTACTATTAGTTCTCTTGATTATTTAATGAAAATTAAAAGTAAGAAATTTACTTGTCATATAAAAATAAATACAGGTATGAATAGACTTGGTATAAGTACTCGTGATATATTAAATAAAGTATATAGTATTATAATGAACTCTAATATTAAATTAGAAGGTATTTATACTCATCTTTATAAATCTGATGATGAAAACATTACAAATGAACAATTTAAAGTATTTGAACATATTACAAAAGATATAGATTTATCTAAGATAGAAATAGTACATATTCCTAATAGTAAATATATAACAACTTATAAAAAGAAAGAATATGTTAATGGATGCAGGATGGGTATAATAATGTATGGTTTTGATGATAAATTAAATTTAGATAGTGTTTTTTCATTAAGATCAAAAATTATAGAGATTAAACATATTAAATCAGGTGAAACAGTTGGATATGATGGTAAATATATAGCTTCTAAAGATGAAATTATAGGAATAGTACCAATTGGTTATAGAGATGGTATTATAAGACATAATACTGGTAGATATGTTTATATCAATGATAAAAAATATAAAATAATAGGTAATATATGTATGGATATGTTATTTGTTTTAATAGATAATACAGTTAATATAAATGATACTGTCTATATTATTAAAGATAATAATCATATTAATGAAATAGCTAAATATTTAGATACAATTAATTATGAAATAATGTGTAGTATAAGTGATAGAGTAGATAGGAAATATATAGAAGAATAGTACAAATTCTTCTTTTAATATGATAAAATATTTATATAAGGAGAATAAAATTATGAATAAAGTAATTATAATAGGTTGTGGTAATGTAGGAATGAGTTATGCATTTTCACTTTTAAATCAAAATACTAGTGTTAATGAGCTTGTACTTATTGATATTAATAAAGAAAGAATTATAGGAGAAGTAGCTGATTTAAATCATTGCTTAGCATTTTCACCATCTAAAATAGATATAAAAGTTGGAGACTATACTGACTGCAGAGATGCTAAATTAATAGTTATTGCTGCTGGTGCTAATCAAAACCCAGGTGAAACTAGAATGGATTTAATAAATAAGAACTCAAAAATATTTAAATCAATAATAACAGAAGTAATGAAAAATGATTTTAAAGGATATTTTTTAGTTGCTACTAATCCTCTTGATATAATGACATATATTACATATAAATATTCAGGCATGAACCCTAATAAAGTAATAGGATCAGGAACAAGTTTAGATACAGCAAGACTTAGATATTTAATTGGTGAAAAAGTAAATATAAATCCAAAAAGCATACATACATATGTAATTGGAGAGCATGGAGACTCTGAATTTGTATTATGGAGTTCTGCATTAATTGGAAGTGAAAGATTAGATAAATATTTAACAGTTAACGAAATGGAAACAATCGAAAATGAAGTTAGAAATGCAGCATATGAAATTATAGAAAGAAAAGGTGCTACATATTATGGTATTGCTATGTGTTTAACAAGAATAACTAATGCAATATTAAACAATGAAAATACTATTATTACAGTGTCTAGTTATGATGAAAAAGATGATATATATTTTAGTACACCAACTGTTATTAATAAAGATGGTGCTGTTAAAAAGATGGAAGTTGATTTAAATAGAACTGAACAAGAGAAATTAGATAATTCAATTAATGTGATAAAAGAGGCTATTAAAAGGATTGAAGAGTGATTATAAGAAAATAAAAAATGAATATTTTATACAATATTTTAATAATGATGTCAATAAGTTAATGAATTTTTTCACTTCTTTTTAACTAAATATTTACTTTTGATATTGACAAATAAATGTAAAGTGTTATACAATTAGTATGTAGAGTAGAGGAGTGATAGACAAATGAAAGAATTAAATACTTTGTTAGGAGAACTAGGTATTTCAAAAGTAAAATTAGCTAAATATTTAGGTGTATCAAGACAAATGATATATAATTATCTTGAACTTGATTCATTAAGTAAATGGCCACAAGAAAAAAGAATAATGTTATTAAAATTATTAGATATAGAAGATGGAAATGAAAATACAATTAAAAATATTAAAATTACAAGTGAGTATTTAGAAAATGTTGAAGCAAGATTAAATCAAAATGTAAAAGACTCAGGTAGTCAAGTATTCAATTATAAAAATCTTACTAAAGAAGAGCAAGAATTATTAAATGATATTATATTCTTAATTAAAGAAAAATTTACTGAAGAAAAGAATAAAGATACATATTATACATTCTTATATTTATATCATGTACTTCAATCACTTGATAATGTAAAAGAAATTAAATATATATTTGCATATCTTTCTAAAAAGACTGGATTCACATCACCAAATGAATTTAAATTTGATGAAACTAAACAATTCATATTAGAAAGTATAATATTCACTGCATTTAATTTATATAATAATGGGGGAGCTTCTAAATCAAAATTAGTTGATTCTCATAATAGATTCGTTCAAGAGATTGAAAATGACAAAGAAGAAAAATTAAGTAGAACACAACAGCTTAATACAGTTAAATTACAAGCATTAAGAGAACTTGGTTATACTGAAATAAATAAAGATAATGCTAGTGAAGTATTAAATAGAATGGCTGAAATTCAATCACGAAAAATGTAAATGATAATGAACTGCTTTAATTAGCAGTTTTATTATGTTTATAAATATGTTATTATAAATACAGAGTAGAGGGGGGCTATATTATATGTTAGATTCAAATGCTCCTAGTTATATTGTGTTCGTTGTACTTGAAATATTAACTGTAATTAATTGTATAATCACACTTAAATTAAATATTCGTTTAAGAATTAATAATTGCTTAAATAAGAATAATATTAATCATGATGATACTAATACTAAGAAATTATCTATAAATAATAACAGTTTAACAATAAATATTAACTTAATATCTATAATAAAGAAAAATATTGATACTTATACAAGTTAACATAACATATATTATTTAAAGTAATATATAATATAAAAAACAACTATAAAACTTATAGAAATTATATAATAATTAATGTATTTATTATAAATACGAAACCTTATATTAATTAACACTAATAGATAGCATATATAAATTTATTAATGATTATATAATTAATAAAACGATTTAATCTAAAATATAATATAAAATATATTAATAAATATTTATTTATATAAATAATAACATGCTGTAATTTGCATCGACATATCAAAATATATATAATTCTCTATCTCAATAAAAAAACATAATTTCTAATTTGCATCGAGATGCTAAAAGATGTATAATTCTCCACCTAGATGCAATTAAAATTTTATGACTATTCCCCTACTTTTTAAAAATTATATGAGTAGGGCTAATACTATAACAAAACAAGATGATAGTATACCAATATAAATATATTTCGTTTTGTTATAACTAAGTGCTTCTTTTAACATATCATTAATTGATAAACTAATCATAAGTCCAGCAACAAACAATAAAACAAAAGAAAGAAAAATATCATTGATATAATTCTTAAATAGTAAATATGTGAGTAGGGCTCCAAGTGGTTCTGTAAGTCCAGAGAATAGGGTGTATAAAAAAGTTTTTCTCTA
>FR880117.1:66117-85423 GCA_000434555.1 Clostridium sp. CAG:524
CACTATAATAGAGTGGCACAGCAATAGCAATACCTTCTGGGATATTATGAAGCATAATCGCAATACATAATTTAATTCCTATACTTATATTAGTATATGCGCCCATAAAAACAGCCATGCCTTCAGGAAAATTATGTAACATTAGTGAGATCATACTAACTATCCCTATTTTATATAATGATGATTTATTATTACTTTTATCTATCTTTTTATTAATTTTACTTATAGATAAATATCCAAGTAAAAAAGTTAATATACATATAGGAATACCATATAAGTAATAGTATTTATTGATTATAATAGGTACTGAAGAAGGAATTAAGTCAAATATTGATATTAAAGTCATAATACCAATCGAGAATGATAAAGAAAATGTAATGAACTCCCCTATTCTTTTTATCTTAATAAAAATAAGCAAACTACCTATAACTGTAGATAATCCTGCGATTAATGATAATAATAAAGGCATATAAATATTATTCATATAAAATTATATTCTAACAAAATGACAATAATTACCATAATTAATAAGTATTATTTTATATATTCTTTCCATAATAATAACAGGTGGTGATTAAAAATGACTAACACAAGAAGTAATTCTAGATGTAAATCTAATGCTAGAAGCAACTCAAGAGCAAGAAACAATGCTCGTAGTAATGCTAGAAGCAATAGTAGAGCTAGAAGTAATTCAAGATGTAAATAATGTAAAAAGATATTCGCTATTGAATATCTTTTTATTTTATGATAAATTATTGTTATGAATAAGATAGTAAAAATGTGTTGTATTTCTATAATACTAATTTCACTTGTTAGTGTGAATTATTTTTTCTATCTTAAAAAAGAACATAAAGAAAATGATTTTCCTAATATAATTTCAACTAGTGTATCATATATAGATAATAAGTTAATTATAACGTATGATATTGATGAAAAAGAACTTGTTCATAATAAAATATATTGTAATTATGATGTGGATAATGATAAATATAGTACATTTAAGAATGAATGGGTAGAAACAAAAGATAATAAATGTATTATTAATATTGATACTAAAGGAAAATATTATGTTTATTTAAAAAATGAAAATGATACTATATATAAAATTGATTCAACTGAAAATTATGGTCACATTACTGAAATTAAATCTAATAAAGAAAATGTATTTTTAGCAATAAATGGTGAAGAAAAAATTAGTTACGAAGTATCTTATGTTGGTAATATTGATTTAACCCCTACTCTATATAGTGATGATGATAAAATTGCAACTATTGATAATGATGGGAAGATAAAAGGTATAAGTAAAGGTAATACAAATATCAACATAAAAGTTGGAAATATAGTAAAACAAATAAATGTACTTGTAACTGATTTAATAGTTAAAAGACCTAATAAATTTAATAGTAAAAAGTCATATTTACCATGTAATAAATATAGTAAAAAAGATAATGATACTCTTGATTTAATATTAAAGTCAAGAATAGAAGATGTTGGATATAAAACAAGGGCTGGTGCTGTTGAAGCCGCTAGATTCTTAACATTAGAGTTTCCATATAAAATAAGATACTTTAGTGAAAATGGTAGAGGTTCAACTAATAAAGTTGAAGGTGAAGGAAGATATTATAATGTAGGTTTGTATTTACACAAATCAAGATTTAAAAATATTAAGAAATCACTTGCTGGACCTGCTACCTGGGGTTGTTCTCTTTATAGTAGGCCTTCTAAAGGCAAAAGAAGTAATGGACTTGATTGCAGTGGGTTTGTTTCATGGGTAATGTTAAATGGTGGATTTGATGTTGGTGATATTGGTGCTGGTCTTGCTCCTCATTTAGATTTAACGGATTATGGTGTAAGAACAAACTTTAATGCAAATGTTGTAAAGTCAGGTAAAGTAAAAGTTGGAGATTTATTAAGTTCAGGTGGAAAACAAGGTGGACATATAGCAATAATAGTTGGTGAAGATAATGATTACTATTATGTAGCAGAAAGTTTATGGACGCCACCTAATGTAGCAGTTGTAATAATGCCATATTCTAAAAAGAAAATATTTAAAAGATATTATTATGTAATGCTTATGGATAGTTATTATAAAGAAGATGGTAAACTAACTAAATTATGGTATTAAAAATATGCAAAAATCATATAAAAAACTTCTAGTGAAATATCTAGAAGTTTTAATATATTACATTTATCTTATTCAGTACGTAGTGCCTCTACTGGATCTTTTTTACTTGCCATATTAGATGGGATAATACCTGCGATTAATGTAAGAATAACACTTAATAATATTAATCCTACCCCTCCATATAATGGAAGTGTTGCTATATTTTTAACATTGATTAAATTATTAATTATTATATTAATTGGTATACATAGTATTAATGTAACACCTATACCTAATATTCCAGATATAAATCCTTCTATAAATGTTTCTGCATTAAATACATGTGCTATATCTTTTTTAGATGCTCCTACTGCTCTTAAAATACCTATTTCTTTAGTTCTTTCAAGAACACTTATATATGTAATAATAGCTATCATTATAGATGAAACAACTAGTGAAATTGATACAAATGCTATTAAAACATAACTTACAGTGTTAACTACTTTTTTAACAGAAGACATTAATATACCGGTTGTGTCAGTATATTTTATTTCATCTTCATTATTACCATTATTTTTAACTTTATCATTATATTTATCAATAAAATCAATAAAGTTCTCTTTTGAATCAAAACTATTAAAATAGAATGATATCATGGTTGGATCATCAATCTCTTGATAACCTAAATTGATAAGATTATTCGAATATGTTTTTTCACTATTGGATGCAAAAGATGTCATTATTCTTTTAAGTTCTTCTTCTGTTAAATTAAATTTGAATGCAGAAGCAATCTTCTTTTCATCAACGTTAAATGCTTTACTAAAAGTTGATATAAGATTATTAGTAAGATTACTTACTTCGCTAAGTATTGTTTTTTGCATTACTGCTTCTGTCATTTTAGATGCCATCATATCACTAGTACTTATTATTACTGAACTATTTACATATAAGTTTATTGATTGATTTATCACTTCATTAGTAATAGGAGATGCCATATTATTTGGATCTGTAGTAAATGAACTATCATTTTGATTATATAGTGTTATATATGAAGTTAAAAATCCTTTTAATAAATTAGTATAAGTACTATTAAATATATCATAAGGAATAATGTAATTATTTTCTAATTCTTTTAATATTTTTATTGTATTTTCATTATTCATGAAATTATTTACTATTGTTTCTATATCATTCATTTCTAATATTGCTATTTCTTCATTATTAAGTAATTTAGAAGTCTTTAGAGGATTTTTTATATAATTTGTAAGTAAATTATCAAGTAAAGTATTTAATATGCTTAAAAAGTCTTTTTTAGCCTTACTTGTATCAGTAGTAATAGATGAAGATATTTTAGAAATGGTATTACTTGTGTTATTCTTAATAGTATTTTCATCTATATCCATATTAAATGCATTTTTTAACATATTTGTATCTACTTTAATAAGTTCTTCAAAATTAATATTAGATTTATTATTATCATCAAATTTCTTATTACTAAATACATCTATGTCTTTATTACTAAGTTGTTTTTTAACAATGTCACTATTTTTAGATTTATCAATTAAGTAATTAGTAAGTTCTTTTGTATAAGCAACACCTGGATTTAAACTCATTGAATTTATTCCATCTTTAAGAGTAACAATACCAACTATTTTAATATTAAGTGCTTTATCATATAAGTTTTTCATATATTCTTCATTATCACTCATATCTTCATATATATTATATTTAGAATTGTATTTATATGTTTCATATGGAAGAATTAATTTAAGTTTTATATTCATAAGCTCATCATAAGTAAAATCATATGGTTTATTATTTATATTAATTTTTTCACCACTCATAAGTTTAGTAACCATATCATTAAGTTCACTATAATCTCTTATTCCAAGTGAATAAACTAATAAATCTGATATAGTATTTTTATTAGGAAGTACTATAACCATTTCATCATATTTGCTAGGCCAAGTACCTTTTAAAACATCATATTGACTTTTAAGTTTATCCACATTATCTATCATTTCATTAAATACACTACTGAAACTTTGATATGTACTTGCGACATTACTAGAATACATACTTGTCATAAGTGAACTTGGATTTAGTTTACTTATCTTATTTTTTGAGTCAAGAGTATATATATTTGGTGTAACATTATATGAATATTTTACTGTTGATATATCATCTTTAAGTAATAGCTTATTTTTTTCATAATAATTTTTAAAACTCTTTAAATTATTTTTAGATACACTTCCAAACATTGATGTAATATATTGTTTTTCATGTACTTTATTACTTTTATCATCACTATTTTCTTTATCCATCATTGATAAGAATAGTGATGTCATATCAGCTTGTTTACTTGTGATATTAAGTGGATATGAACTAAGTGTATCTTCTTGTATACTATTTATATAATTTTGAAATCCATTGGATAATGACATTATAAGTGCTATACCAATTATTCCAATTGAACCTGCAAGTGATACAAGTATAGTTCTACCTTTCTTTGTCATAAGATTATTAAATGATAAACTAAATGCTGTTAAAAGAGACATTGATGTTCTTTTAGTAAAGTTTTCTTCTATTACTTTTGATTTAACATCTTTATATGGATTAGTATCATCAACCACTTTACCATCTTTTATATTAATTATTCTAGTCGCATAATTTTTAGCAAGTTCTGGATTATGTGTAACCATAATAACTAGTTTAGTCTTTGATACTTCTTTTAATAATTCCATTATTTGAACTGATGTATTTGAATCAAGTGCTCCTGTTGGTTCATCTGCAAGTATGATATCTGGATCATTTACAAGTGCTCTTGCAATAGATACTCTTTGCATTTGCCCACCTGATAATTGATTAGGTTTTTTATATATATGATCTTTAAGCCCTACTTTAGTAAGCACTTCTATTGCTTTTGTTTTTCTTTCTTCTTTAGAAACACCAGCTAGTGTTAAAGCTAGTTCTACATTTGATAATATTGATTGGTGAGATATAAGATTATAATTTTGAAATACGAACCCTACTCTATAGTTTCTATACGTATCCCAGTCTCTATCTTTATATAGTTTTGTACTTAAATTATTTATTATTAAGTCACCACTATCATATTTATCAAGTCCACCTATAATGTTTAATAAAGTTGTTTTACCACTACCAGAAGGTCCTAAAATAGCTGCAAACTCTTGTTCTCTAAATGATATGCTTACATTATTAAGTGCTGTTTGTTTAAAATTATTTGTATTATATGTTTTACTTATATTTTTAAGTTCAAGCATTTATATTCCTCCTAACATGGTTATTTATTTTATTATAATATTTTTAAATGTTCAAGTAAAATATTAGTTCCAAGTAATATTAATATGATACCACCTATAATTTGTGCTACTTTATCATATTTAGAACCAAACTTACTACCTATTTTAACACCTATCATTGATAATATAAATGTTATTATTGCAATTACTGTAAAAGTTAATATTGCATTATTACTACCATAAGCACATGCATAAGCAATACCAACAGCAAGAGCATCAATACTAGTCGCAACGCCAAGTAATAATATATTTTTAATACTTAAATCACTATTATTATTTTCTTCTTCATTATTTGATTCAATAATCATTTTAATTCCTATAAAACCAAGTAATACAAAAGCAACATAATGATCAACGTTAACAATTATTTTTTCAAAAGCACTACCAAGTAAATATCCAATTAAAGGCATTATTCCTTGAAAAGTACCAAAACATAATGCAAGTTTTATAGTATCTTTTACACTTATATTCTTAACTGATAGTCCTTTTACAACTGATACTGCAAATGCATCTGCAGCAAGTCCTACACTAATTAATAATATTTGTAATATATCCATATTTTTTCTCCATAATAATTATATCATTTAAAGAAATAAAAAAGAATTTAGATTTACATGATTTACACTATTTATCTAAATCTTTATGTTTCTACTGACTATTTATAAATAAATCTATAAATTATTTTTTAATAATCTTATCAATAAAAAAGTATATAAAAACCATTATTATTGATATTAAAAGTCCTATATAAAATTCAGGAAAAGCAAGATTAATACTGTTAGATAAATTAATATCTTTAGTTATACCAATAGTATACCAAGTAAAAAATTCATATATTTCTGATATTACTATTCCAACGACACCTATTCCACCTAATATTTTATTTGTTATTTTATTTTTAAATTTAAACCATATTCCAAGGAAAAATAATATAATTGATACAATAGTTATTGGACTTAATAAAATGATTAAACCACTTATTTCTTGAACACCTCTCATACCACCAAATTGATAAAGTAACATAGGCATTAAGCTCATAATAAATAATATTGTAAGTATTACTTGTTTATTTCTACTACCTACTTTATTACTATAATTGATTAATGTTTTTGTATATAGTTTATCCTTTTTTTTATCATTTATTCTTTCACCATTTAATAATTCTATAATAGAAATATCTAGTTCATTACATAATGGTTCGAATAAAGATATATCCATCATTGTTTTACCATTTTCCCATCTACTTATTGATTTATTACTAACACCTAATTTCTCTGCTAAATCTTCTTGTGTCATATTCTTTTCCCTACGACATTTCGCTATAAATAATCCTATTTTTTCTTGATTCATTTTTCACCTCATAAGAAAATTATACAAAATAATCATATAAATTGACAGGACATAAAATGAGAATAATATTATTTAACATATTTATTAAATAATTCTTTAATTTATTATTGAAAAATGTTATTATTTTAATAGGAGGATAAAATATGGATGAAATAAGAGAAAAAGCTGAAAAGGAAATTGAAAAGCTAAGAAGTGATGAAAGATTAGCTACATTATTTGAGAATCCTAGATTTTATAGTGAAGTATTAGCTCAATTATTATATAATTCTAGTAATCCTAATTTTAAAATGACAGTTGAAGATGGAAAATTGAAAGTTAGAACTGAATATAATGCTATGCCACAACAAGTTGATTATAATAATCCTTTAAGAAGTCAAAGTGAAGTTACAACTTATTATATTGCTAGGAAAGATGGTGCTAATAATTTGGTTGCTGTAAAAGAATGCGGTTCAACATATTATAATGCATATGATACTAATGGACTTGATAATGGAACATTTAGTCAAGAATATTTTATAGCTAATCCAAATGGTGATATAACTCATCAAGGAAATATGCATACTTCTGTTGATGTTGTTAAAAATTATCCAGCAAGTAGTATCAAGTCATTAAATCAAGTAAGTAATTTATTATTAAGTGAAAATGCTATGTTTAGTGGCAATTTTATAGAGCCAACTATTAATAATGCAAATGTATCATATATTTGTAGTAGCAGACTTCCAGATAAGTCTGGAATAGTAAGAACAAGTATAATGGAAAGAAAGTCAAGTTCAAAGGAAAGTTCAGATCTTAGAAAAGTACAATATTCTGTTTTAGCAACAGAGAGACCAGAAAATATGTCTATTGGTGCTGTTATTGCAGAAAGTGAAACATATACTACATCAGCAGGAATTAGTCAACAAGTACCTATGACACCTAAACCTATAAATGGCGTACAATTTTCATTACAAGATACTTTAAATTATTATCAAAATTCTTTTCAAATGGCAATTGATGCGAATAAGCAAATGGGATTATAATGTTAGAATAATAATTAATATGTCATATTTAATTATTATTCTTTTATTTTGCACACAATTCTAATATCTTTTTTATAGTATTAGCTGTTCTTATAGTAATTTTATCACCATCTATTTAAATTTTATATTAAATAATATTTTCAAGTAATGTAATACATTCAATATGTTTTGTCTTATTAAACATATTTATTATTTCTAGTTTTACCATTTTATAATTATTAAGTAAATCTATATCTCTTCTTAATGTTTTAGGATTACATGAAATATAAACTATTTTTTTAGCATTAGATTTATTTAAAAAATTAATTACTTTTTTTGATAATCCACTTCTTGGTGGATCTACTATTATTACATCATAATTATTGTTTTTAGCAATACTAGCATCTCCACATACGAAATTTATATTATCAATATTATTTATTTTTTTATTTATATTAGCATTCTTTATTGAATCTTTGTTTATTTCTATACCATCAATATGTTTGAAATTGTCTTTTAAGTATATTCCAATAGTACCAGTACCACAATATAAATCAAGCAAATTATTACCATATCCAGCATATTCTCGTGCTTTATCATACATTATTTTCATGTTGTCTTTATTAACTTGAAAGAATGAATCTGGATAAATACTATATTTAATATTATCTATTTCTTCAATAATATAGCTTTTGCCATAAATTAATTTATCGTTTAAATATATTGATGTTATATTAAAGTTATTTATAAGACCATTTATATCATATTTTTCACCTTTAAATATAACCATAGTATCTTTAGTAGTAACTCTAATAATAACTTCAGTAATGCCATTTAAATCACTCATCTTTAAATGATTATATATATCATTAATTCTATTATCTAAAAGTAAACAATTATTAAATTCTATAATATCATTAGTTTTTTCACTATAATATCCAATTTTACCATCTTTAATATGAAATGTAGCCTTATTTCTATAGTTATATTCATTATTAGTAAGCACGTTTTCTATATTTATATTAAATAATTTATTAATGTAGTCTATCTTTATTCTTTTTTCACTATCAAAATCAATATGTAAGAAATTACATCCTCCACACTCATTATAACAATTACATTTAACTTCACATCTCATATCATTTTTAGTAATAAATTCTATTACTTTTCCTACTGCGAATCTTTTACTTACACTTACTATTTTAATTTTAACTTTCTCATTACTTAAAGTATATGGAACAAACACTACTATATTATTTATTCTAGTAACACCGTTTCCAATATCATCAATACTTTCAATAATTACTTCATATATATCATTTATTTTCATATTCACCTCATAAAAAGATAACTATATTTTATCATATAGTTATCTTTATTTCTATAAAACTTATTATTTATTCTTTACCTTTTCTTAATTCATCAAATATAGATGTTCCTATACCAATATCATTTTTAATATTGAAATTATCTAATATAGTTGCACCTATATCAGCAAAAGTTTTTCTATCAGGAAGTCTTTTACCTGCTTTAAATATAGGACTATACATAAGTATTGGAACATTTTCTCTTGTATGATCAGTTCCTTTAAATGTAGGATCATTACCATGATCAGCTGTTATAATAAGTAAATCATCTTTCTTAAGATTCTTTAGTATAATTGGTAAATAGTAATTGAAGTCTTCAAGTGCTTTTAAGTATCCTTCTCTATCTCTTCTATGACCATATAACATATCAAAGTCATTTAGATTAGCAAACAATAGTCCACTAAATTCGCCTTTAGCAAAGTCTATTATTTTCATCATACCATCCATATTATCTTTAGTTCTTATTTTAACTGCAATACTTTTACCATTAAATATATCTGATATTTTACCAATAGCAATAGTTTGTACTCCATTTCTATCAAGTAAATCAAGAACATTAATAGGTGGATCTAAAGCATAATCATGTCTTTTTGGTGTTCTTGTGAAATTACCTGGTTTACCTATAAATGGTCTTGCAATAATTCTAGCAATTTTATATTCTTCGCCTTTAGTAAGTTCACGTACTGTTTCACATATTTTATATAATTCTTCTACTGGAATAATATCTTCATGGGCAGCGATTTGAAGTACAGAGTCAGCAGAAGTATATATAATTAATGCTCCTGTCTTCATATGCATTTCACCTAAGTCTTGTATTATCTGAGTGCCAGAAGCAGCAATATTACCAATTACATCTCTACCAGTAGCTTCTTGAATTTTACTTATAAGTTCTAAAGGAAATCCTTCAGGATATGTTTTATATGGAGTTTTACATACAGCACCCATCATTTCATAATGACCATTTAATGTATCTTTTGCAAGATTAATTGGGCATGCTTTCATATAAAGGCCTCTTGTATTTTCTACTTCTTTTCCAACTAAAGTAGTAAGTCCAAGTCTTTCTAATGTATCTAAATTATATGAATCTCCTATTGTATGTAAAAGTGTATTAGCACCAACATCACCATATTTGGCGGCATCGCTTGCTTCTCCCACTCCTACACTATCCATTACTACTAGAAATATTCTCTTAAACATTTACATCACTTTCCTTCTTACTTCTATTAAAATACTCATTGTAATTATCCTTAACAAAATTATCTGCTAAATGAGTATATATTTCTGTTGTTACAACATTTTCATGTCCAAGTAACTCTTGAACACTTCTTATATCAGCCCCACATTCTATTAAATGAGTCGCAAAACTATGTCTTAAAACATGAGGAGTAATCTCTTTATTAATATTTTTTGTCTTTGCTATTTCACCTATTATTTTATATAATCCTTGACGTGTCATCCTGTTACCATGATTATTTAAAAATAATGAATCAGTAGGTTTTTGTTTCTTTACAAATAGCTTACTTCTATATTTATTAATATATAAATCTAAATAATTAACACATACGTGAGATAAAGGAACAATTCTTTCTTTACTACCTTTTCCATATACATTAACAACCATATTACCAAGATCAATATTATTTAAATCTAAATTAACAAGTTCTGTTGCTCTAAGACCTGTTGCGTATAATAATTCAAGTATAGCTTTATTTCTATAGTCAAATGGTGTTTCAAGCTTAATATCAAGTAATTTATCTACTTCTTCAATACTTAAATATTTAGGTAATGTTTTCTTTCTTTTTAAACTTTCTACATCTTCTGAAATATTAATATATCCTTTATAAATAGATAAATATTTGTAGAAACTCTTTATACTAGCAATTATCCTATTAATAGAACTCTCATTATAATTTGGAAGTATATGTAATACATAATTATCAATATCTTTTTTAGATATATCTAATATTTCTTTATTAGTATATTCTAAAAATGATGTAATATCTCTTATATATGATTCTATTGTATTTTCTGAATAATTCTTATCAATTCTTAAATAATCTTTAAAATCATCAACTAATTCTTTATTATCAATTTCTATCATAATTATTACCCTGATAACATTATACAATATAAAAGACTATTTTTAATAGTCCTTTTACTTATTTTTTACATTTTTTGAATCAATTATGTTAAACATTATACCACCTATAATCATTGGTATATAGTATGTTATAAATCTCCATACTAATAGTCCTGGTATTATGAATGCTTCTTTTACTATTACTTCAAAGTAGTGTATGAATGAATATTCTGCCCCTACACTAGCGCCTGGTATAGGCACAAAGCACGATGAAGTATATATAAAACAACTAAATATGATTGAGTATATGAAGTTAATATTCATATCACTATGTAATGCTTTAAAAACAAAGAATGGTACCATAAAATATATAGTCATATATATAAAGTTAATAATTACACATTTGATAATGAATTTCTTATCTTTAGCAAGTTCTTTATATCCAAGAGAATATTCAGTACATTTAGTAGACCATTTCTTTTTCTCATCTTCTTTATCTTTGAAGAATTTAAATTTATCAATAAAGAAATAACCTACTTTTTTAGCAACACTTGTTTTTAAACATAAGAACATCGCAATAAATAATGAAACGATAGTTATAATTATACCAAGAATAGTGATATATAATATGAATCCATTAGGCATTATATTAAAGATGTATCCTATTATTAAATATAATATACTCATAAGAGTCATAGTTATTTGTAATATAATAAAATTTTCTACTAAAATCAATATTCCTTTAGTAACACTCACTCCTTCTCTATTTAATCTATATATTTGAAGTGGTTGACCTCCTAGTGAAAAAGGAGTTATCCCATTAAAGAATTTAGTCATTATATTTAAATTAATCGCATCTTTGAATTTATAGTTTTTCTTTTGTTTTTTGATTAATGTATATAATAAATATGCTTCAACTATTATATATAATCCAAATATTATAAATGCTAATATTATATATAAGTAATTAGCATTCTTTAATAACTTCATTGATTCTATAAAATTATCTTTAAGTAGATAATAAAATAAAAACATAGTAAGTAGAAAAATAAATATTGTTTTAAATCCTATCTTCTTCATATCATAGCCACCTTTAAATATTATATCATAATTATATTATTTATAAAGTGACTTTTAAATAATAATAAATAATAAAAACAGAAATCTTAATATATTTCTAGATTCCTATTAATTTTATTTTATTGATTATTAGATACTAAACATGTTTCTAATAATTCTTTTAATTCATTATTTGTACTATAAGTAATATATTTATTCCCATTTTCATCTATAATAGAATATGGATAATAATTTTCTTCATATTTACCAATATTATCTATTATCTTTTTAACATCATAATTGTACATACCAGTTTTAAAAATTAGATTATTACTCTCATTAATAGCAAATATTACTTTTTTATAAGCAAACATTTGTTCTTTACTTGATTGACTGAAAAATCTTTTTATGCTAAAATGTACAGGAGGTGTGATATGGAATTACTACAAAATAAATTAAGGCCAACTTCACTTAAAGATGTACTTGGTCAAACACATATAATTGGAAAAGGTAAAGTACTTACTAACCTTGTAAAAGAAAAAAAATTATTTAATATAATATTTTATGGTTCAAGTGGATGTGGTAAAACTACAATAGCACTTGCTTTAATGAATGAATTTAATATGAGATATAGAATGCTTAATGCAACAGTAAATTCTAAAAAGGATTTTGAAGTGGTTATTGAAGAAGCTAAAATGTATAATGGACTTATACTAATTGTAGATGAGATTCACAGAATGAATAAAGATAAGCAAGATATATTACTTTCATATTTAGAAAGTGGTCTTATTACATTAATTGGTCTTACTAACTCTAATCCATATCATTCACTTAATCAGGCTATAAGAAGTAGATGTAGTCTTATTGAATTAAAGCCTCTTAGTGAAAATGATATTGAAAAAGGTATTAAGAAAGTAAAAGATGTTCTTCCTGATATTAAGATGGATAGTAAAACTATCAAATATATATCAAGTGTATCAAACGGTGATATAAGATACGCTTATAATTTAATAGAATTTTGCTACTACGGATATAATAAGGAAGTTACTATTGATAATATAAAATTAACTCATAATACTCCATCATTCTTTACTGATAAAAATGAGGATGGATATTACGATATGCTATCTGCATTTCAAAAAAGTATTCGTGGAAGTGATGTTGATGCTGCACTACATTACCTTGCAAGACTTATTGTAAGTGGTGACTATGATATTATTTATAGGAGAATGCTTGTAATCGCATATGAAGATATTGGACTTGCAAACCCTACTATGGGAATGAAAGTACTTTCAGCAATTGAAGCAAGCGAAAGAATTGGATATCCTGAATTATATAAACCACTTAGTTGTGCAGTTATTGATATGGCTCTAAGTCCTAAAAGTAATTCAGCAGATATGGCAATAAATACAGCAGTTAACGATATAAATACAATGTCAGTTGGAAGAATACCAGAACATATAAGAACATCTAGTCCAAACTATAAATATCCTCATAATTATCCTAATTACTGGGTAGATCAAGAATATATGCCTAAAGAATTAAAAGGACGTAAATACTATATACCAAGAAAAAATAAATATGAAACAGAGATGTATAAATTTAATAATAGTATAAAGGTGAAAAAATGAAATATATAATGTATAGTACTCCTAAAACAGTAAATATAGATTCAAAAGTTATAGAAGATTTAGAACAAAAAATATTATCAAAAGAACCACTAACAAAAGAAGAAATAAATATATTTTTAGATTATGTTTGTTATGAGACGAGATGTAAATTCACAAATGATTTTGATAATTTCAGTTTTGAATTTAAATGCGACAAAGCACAAGCAATAATAACTCACTATTTAAATAGTTTAAACGTAGAAACTCATCCTTGTATGACACAACATGTAATAACTAATGATATTGAAGGTCATTCATTTGTAGTAGCTCTATTCAATGTAAATGGAATAGAGACTCCATATTTAATAGATCCAACATACAGACAATTCTTTATGGATGATAATAAAGACTATATAATGTATAATAGTATGATACTTAGAACACCTAGTCCTGGTAGATTTATAAAAGATGAAGATAAAGGTGAAACACAAAAACTATTAATAGATGGATATCATATATTAGATGATAATATTGCTAGAATATATGGAGATTCTTTTTATAACACTAAAACAGGATATAGGCGTAGAGAATTTCAGACAATGAATGGAAGTATATATAAAAATTCATTTTTAAAAGGACATGAAACATTATCTAAAACAATAGATGAATTAGACAATGAAAATTTATCATTAAAAGCTCAATCAAAAAAGATGTAACTACATACCAGTTACATCTTTTATTATATAATTCGTTATAAGAAGTCCAGCAACACCTGGTACAAAAGCACTTGATCCAAGAACATTATTAGTATCGATTGCTTTCTCTGTTGATGTTACAACTACTACATCTTTCATTAAGTCTTTATCTTTTCCAAGTTCATGTCTTATCTTTTTAGCAAGTGGGTCTGTATTTGTCTTATCAAGTGTTGTTATTATAAGTTTAGTAGCATCCATTTTTTTAGCAGTTCCCATAGAAGATACAAGTTTAATATTTCTACTCGCACACTCTCTTATTAATTTTACTTTAACACGAGAAGTATCACATGCATCAATAATATAATCATATTGTTCGCCAAATAGTAATTCAATATTATCAATTGTTATAAATGTATTTATTATATTAACAATAGCATTTTTATTGATAAGTTTAATTCTTTTTTTCCATTCTCTAGTTTTATATTTATTCATATTTTTACTAGTAACTATTAATTGCCTATTGATATTACTAGGTTTAATAGTATCACCATCAACTAGTGTAATATTTTCTACACCACATCTAACAAGTGATTCTATAACGTATCCACCTACTCCTCCAAGTCCTAAAACAAGAACTTTAAGATTTCTAATTTTTTCTATATTTTCATTTCCAACTAAGCTTTCAAGTCTAACAAGATTCATAATTGCCTCCCTTAAGCAAGTAGTATTATACCAAAATAAAAACCCAGTGTAAATATAGTGTAATAAAACTCGCGTTTCGCACGAGGTGGTAGGATACATAATATACTTGGGATCTTGCGACTAGGCAATATTCAACACCATATACTAATTAATCCCCCTATAGTATTACATAGCCGGTTTATGAAGCTATATCTATCATCTAGGTTATTTATAATATACCATATATAATTTTATATATCAATAGGCTTGTCAAAATTTTACATTCGTATTACATATTATTAAAAATGACCATACATACTAGTAGCATAGTAACATTTATTAAGCAAATTTAAATCATCAATGATATTTTTTGGTTCACATTCAGTATATAATGAATCATATTTTGAAATAGTTACTTCTTCATTAAGCATTCCTTTATCACTATCTATGTATATAGCAAGTGGTTTTCTAATACCTATTGCATAACTAAGTTGAACTTTACACCACTTAAGATTATATTTTTTTAAGTAATAGACTGCTATTTCACGTGCTTTATATGCTCCACTTCTATCTACTTTAGATGGATCTTTTCCAGAAAATGCACCTCCACCTACAGGAGCAAATCCTTGGTATGAATCCACTACAATTTTCCTACCTGTAAGACCAGCATCTCCTAAAAATCCCCCTATTTCAAATCTACCAGTTGGATTAATTAAAAATTCTTCTACTATAACATTATATTTAGAACATATTTCATTTACAATATTCTTAATTATCTTATCTGTTTTTTCTCTTTCTTTTTCTGTATTTTGATAACTAATAGTGAATGTTTTAATCTTTAATAACTTCATATCATTATCATAGTATCCTGTTATTTGTGCTTTACCATCACTTTTGAATCTTGAATCTTTACGCCTTAACTCATCATATTTTTTACTTAGTTCTTTTAATATAACCATGGCTGTAGGTAAATAATATTCATTATCGTTAACTGCATATCCAAACATCATCCCTTGATCTCCAGCACCACAAACATCATCATTAGTACCAAGTGCTATATCACTACTTTGAATACCAATATTATTGATAATTTCATATTTTTCATTGTAGCCTACATCTTCAAGCACTTTGTTTACAACACTTTTGATATCAACATTACTATTAGATGTTACTTCACCGGTGATAAATATTTTACCTTTACCACCAACTGTTTCAATCGCACATCTACTTTTCTTATCTCCTTTTAAATATTCATCAAGTAAGGCATCGCTAATCTCATCACATACTTTATCAGGATGACCTCTAAAAACAATTTCATTACTAAATAATCTCATATATCATTCCTCCTTTTAAGATTACAATTACCTTAAAAAGAAAAATACCTAGGAATAACCTAGGTATATAAGTTATCCTCATCCATCTGGGCTTACCACCTATCTTATATAGGTTGGTGTGATTTCATAGAGCCAGTCTCTCAATCACTCTTTATAAGGTAATTATTAAAATTGTTGTCATTTACGACTACTTAATAATATCATAATTATATAATTAATTCAAGTAGCATTTCATATACTTTATTATGTTAAATAAAATAAAGAATAATATATTTTTAAAGTCAACATTAGTATTACTTATAGGTGGTACTATTGGTAAAGCAGTAGGATTTATTCTTAAAATAATTATTACAAGAACACTTGGTAGTGAAGGAATGGGTCTTTATAGTATGCTTTCCCCTACTATATCTCTTATTACAGTACTATCTACATTTAGTTATCCCACTAGTATATCAAAAGTAATATCAAGTAATAGTGAAAGATCAAAAACAATAATATTATCACTATTACCTCTATCTTTCATTATGAATACTTTTATAATACTTATTACTATTATATTTGCTAAAACATTATCTACAAATTTACTTCATAATAGTAGTCTATATTTTCCAATAATATGTATATCAGTACTAGCACCATTTATAAGTGTTTCATCAATAATAAAAGGATATTTCTGGGGACGTCAAAATATGTTTCCATATATGTTATCTAACTTTTTAGAACAAGTAACAAGACTTATCTTAATTGGAATATTTATACCCAAAATAATTAAAATAGGCTTAATACATGCGATATGCTTTATAATACTTGTTAATGCAATTGGTGAAGTAATATCACAAGTAGTAATGATATATTATTTTCCCAAAAAAAGTATTTCATTTAAAAAAGAATATATAAGTAAAACTGCAATTAAAAAGGTAATGGATGTAAGTATTCCATCTACTTCTAGTAAAATAGTAGGTTCATTTTCATATTTTTTAGAGCCTATAATTCTTACAAATGTACTTTTATTTGTTGGATATTCAAATGATTTTATAGTAAATGAGTATGGTATTATTAATGCTTATGCTATGTCACTTTTACTACTTCCTGCTTTCTTTACTCAAAATATGGCAACTTCTTTAATACCAGAATTATCTAAATATTATAGTGTTAAAGATTATAAAATGTGTATTAAAAGAATAAAACAAATAGTACTTATATCATGCACTATTGGAAGTATTTCTACACTTGTAATAGTCTTATTTCCAAAATTCTTTTTAAATCTTTTATATAAGACATCATTTGGAATAGATTATATAAGAATACTTTCTCCTTTTACAATATTATTTTATATAGAATATCCTCTTTCAAATGCACTACAAGCATTAGGCAAAAGCACAGAAGCTATGAAAATAAGTATTACATCATCAATAATAAGACTTATTGCTATTGCTGCACTATCATTACTTAGAATTGGTATGTATAGTTTAATATTATCAATAATTATTAATTTAGTTTATACAACATATTTATATTATAAAGTACTCAAGAAAACATTAATCTTTTAATTCATTTCTTTTAATTATATAAATTTGTTTATTTTTATAAAATGCATAAAATATATCTTCTTTTTTTAAATTATTTTCATTTAGGTAATCAATAATCCATTTTTCATCTTTCTCTATATAGTTAAGAGTATCTTTTTGTATAACTCCATCTAATATTAATGGGAATGGATTGGCACTATCTATACCAAGAAAACTATATTTAAATATATTTAATTTACCACTATTCTCAAGAACAGCATATTCTACATCTTTAAGGTTCTTAATATTATTATTTCTAAGTTCAAGTAATAAGTCATCAAGTGAATATCTTTGTTTTATCATTTCTTTATAATTAATGATACCTCTATTTATTATTAAAGATGGTTTACCATCCATTATATTTCTAAATCTATTAAATCTAAGTGACAAATATCCTGATGCAATTTCAAAAAATAAAAGTATTGTTATTGGTACTACAGTAAGCAATACTGAATCTTTATAATTTTCAATGCTAATAGCCACTAATTCTGCAATCAAGATACTTACTACTAAATCTTGAACAGAAAGTTCTCCTATTTCTCTTTTTCCCATAAGTCTAAAAACAATAAGTACTATAAAATAGAATAACACAGTTCTTATAATAACCATTATTAAATCCATAATTTCACCCATTATTATTATGTTTAATCATAAATATTTTAAACATAAATATAATTAATTAGGTGAAAAAAATGAATATAATATTAACATATTTAAAAAGTACTTATAAATTTATAATATTATTTATTATTACTTTATTATTTTCTTCTTTATTTTATTATTTTGAAATATTAGATTTAAAAGTAGTAAATATTATAAATTATATCTTAACACTTTTATTATTCTTTATATTTGGTATGAAGTTATCTAAGATTAAAAGATCAAAAGGATATTTAAATGGATTTATAATTGGTATAATTATGACATTATTATTTTCTCTTATAACAATTATCACTTCTAAATATAGTTTAAGTACTCTTATATATTATTTAACACTTATTTTATCTTCTATAACAGGTGGCATAGTTGGAGTATCAAAGAATTAATTAAATATTTTAAGTAAGATTTAAGTAGGATTTAAGCAAGATAAAAGAAGCAATTCTAATGTGAGTGAACTTGTCAATAAAAAGTAGACAC
>FR880118.1:0-22108 GCA_000434555.1 Clostridium sp. CAG:524
AAAAATATAATATTTTCTTATTATTAAAAAGATTATATAAAAAGTATATTAGTAATGAATAAATTAAACTAAATAATATAATATATATTGTTATATTTTTATAAGTCAAAAACGAAAATATTAATTCCATAAATAATATATATATAAATATAGTTAAAAACATTTTATGATTAATATACTTTTTCATATAAATAATTTTATCAAATTTGAAAAGAAAAGTTAATCTTTTATGATCAACTTTTCATTTTCATTAAGTTTAATTTTATAAATTCCAGTTTTAGGACAAATGTATTCAAAAATGGTATTATCAACTTCGAGTGTTACTTTATTTTCAGTTTCATCCATATCAGAATTTACCTCACTTTCCTCTTTTTTAGGTTTATATTTCTTAAGTGTATTAGTTCCAACTACGTGTTTATCTGTGTAATATGTATAGTTAAATGGATTAACACGTTTTTTATCAATATATACTTCATAGTGGCAGTGTACTCCAAAGGAATAACCAGTGTTTCCCATGATACCAATAGTTTGTCCTTGTTTTACTTTATCTCCTACTTTTACAGTAGCACTATTATATTTAAGATGAGCCATTAATGTATATACACCATTACCATGATTTATTTTTATATAGTTTCCATATGTTACATTTTTAGTTTTACCTACTACATTATTTTTAACATATGTAACTATTCCATCTGCAGGTGCGATTATTTTATGATTTGGTCCTCCATGTTTTTTATCCCATCCAAGGTCTATTGCTTTATGAGTTGATTTAAATCCTTGAGTAACACCAACATAATAACAAGGGAATATTAATTTCATTATTCCCTTTGTATTTCAGTTACACTGTTGATTGAAGAATAAGATTTAAATAGTTTATCTTCAAATACTTTGTATAATGAATCAGCACCAAGAAAACTAAATAATCCTACCCAAACTGCATTAATAATATCATAATTTGTAAATGATAAAGTAAAGACTATACCAAATAACATAGATATTAAAAATGAAATATATATTAAACAAGAACTACACTTAATAAATGATACAGATTTGAATTTCTGTACAAATGCTGTAGATAAAACACTAGAAACAGAACCTATAATAAGTAAAGATTTAATTAATTCAATATTCATATTCACACTTCTTCACCCACTATATTATAAGCAATTATTAAAATATTGAATATTTAATTAACACAAATTTAATCAATTATAAATTCTGCTGTTACATAATATTTCTTACATTCTTCATCACATGGATCATCTTTTCTAATTACATCTTTTACAATTCTATATTTACCTTTATCAAGAAGTCCATATCCATATGTATAATCAATATCAAAAGTTAATTTACCATTTTTATCTGGATGATATGCCATAGAATTAAACGCAAGTTCACTTTTTGGTGATAAATAATACCATTTACCATTTCTTTCATAATCTATTCTATAACTACTTCCGTATATAAACTCATTCTTACTATGGTCAGTTATGACTACTGTAAGACTACCATTCTTAACATTTATTGCTTTCATATCTACATCAGTAAGAATTTCAATATCACTTTTACCTATATCTTTATTAACATATATTTCATTATTGATTTGTTCATTCTTACTTCTATTTGTTTCACGTACTTCAAGCAAAACAGCATACTTAAATATATTTTCTATTGTATCATCAAAATCTTCATATGCCATAAATGTAAATTCATATGTTTTACCTGGTATTAAAGTATATGTACTATTTATACTTACATTACCTACACTACCATTATTTTGTTCAAGTTTAGCATAATAAAATTCAGAATCATTTTTATCAATTGTAGAGGACAATACTTTATATGTTCTAGTAAAATTCACATTATTACTTTTATCATGTCCACAATATTCACCATCTAACTTATTAACCATTTCATCATTACCAATATAAATATCTTTGTTACCATTTATTGTATTACAAAATATTACTGTATAACTACCTTTTTTATATATAGATGTTCCACCATCATAAAGCATAAGTTTAGTTAAATTCTCTCGTGATAATTCTGTATCTAAATAACTCTTAAATTTATCAAAAGTAGTTTGCTTCTTTTTAATAGATTCTTTTACTGAATAACAATTATCTTTTTTATCACAAAACATTGCATTATCTATTCCATAATAATATATATTTCTATTATTATATCTAAATACTTTATTTAATTCTTTTACATCACTATTATTTATAGTAAAGTATTCTATATCAATTTTATGATAAATACTTTTAAATAATATGAATAATATTATAAGAAGTAATATGCATAATGAATATATTATAATTTTCATTTTCTTTTTATTATTTTTATTATTATTAAGTGTATCAATTACATTTTCTTCTGTTCTCTTTAGAATATCTTTGTCTATCATTTCACCATTCATAAGTTCACTTAATGATATATCAAATATTTCACATATAGATTTAAAAAGAGAAACATCAGGTAACCTTCTTCCATTTTCCCAATGTGAAACTGCTCTATCTGTAACATTAAGTTTAGATGCAAGTTCTGCTTGAGTCATATTTTTTTCTTTTCTCTTTTTAGCAATGAATTTACCTATTTTCTCTTGATTCATGTGTCACCTCTACTAAAATAATAATATAAATATTGTATTTTGTATACACACACTTAGTAGAGTTTAAAATTTTATTAAACGTTTTCTCATTACTTCTTCATTTCCTTTATTTAAAGTAATGATATTTACTGAAGGACCAAGTATATTATTTATAACTGGAAAAGTTAAGATTGGATTAACAGCACCATTTATTACAAATAATGTACCATAACATTCCATATCTCCATGGGTATATTTAGGAAAGAACTTTGATTGTGGAGATATTAATCCATATGTTTTAGCAAATGGTATTACTCCATTATGCATATGTCCTGATAATACTAAATCAGTATTTTCAAGTGTATGAAGTTTTCCATCTTCTAAAGATTCTAATAATGGTGAAGATGAATGTGCAAGTAATATATTATAAATTTTGTCATCAAATGATGGATTAAACGTACTGATAAAATCATTCATAAAGTATCCTGTATCTTCATGAAATCTTTCATAATAATCAAAATTTGGTGAGTATGCTGTTAGGTTGAATCCTTCATGTGAAACGAGTTCATTATTTTCTACTGAATATATATTTCTAAAACTAGCAATAAAATCACGATATTTTTGAAGGTCTGCTTTAGTCCACTTTCTCATAGTATCTTTAGTCATTTGATCGTGATTACCATATGAAACAAATGTAGGTATTCCATTTGTAAAGTTTCTTAAACTTGAAGATATATTTTTTCTATAGTTTTTATCTTCTAAATCTCTTACATCATTTATAACATCACCTGTTATTAATATAGTATCAATTTTTGGCATATCTCCATTTTCAAATATTACTTTATGCACACTCTTTAAATTGCTAAGTCCAAGTATTTTTCCATTATTATTCATATAATGAATATCACTCATTGAAAGAATTGTTTTAGGTTCAAGAATCTTAGAAGAAGAAATATCAATCATTTTAACAAAACACATAGTACTCACCTCTAATTAATCGTATATTTTACGCTGATTAATTGAAATAATCAACATAATAGGAATGAAAATCTTTCTAATTTACTTTGATTTTCCATTGTACTACTAGTAACTACTATTGTTTTCTTTTCCATTTTTATCTCCCTTTATTTCTTAATACTACACAAAGTATATCATGATCAAATTATAAAACCTAATTATTGTTATATATTAATATCTCTAATATTCTATTTAGATATTCCATATCATCAAATTCATTAATTGCAAAACATTTTTTACCTAAATCTTTAAATGACGAACCACATGAATATAATTTATTTTTATCTAATATAATAAATCTATCATGAAAAGAATTATTATATATGAATTTTATATTATTGTATTGACTTTCATATTTACTTTTTAATACTTCGTCTATATTTTTAGAAACAATTATAATTGTTTTGTTAATGTTCTTTAATAAATCTAATAATTCTTTTCCAGCATAATTATCTATTATTATAATTTCTTTATCTGCTTTATTTAAAATATCTAATAATAATGAATATGCATCGTAAAGTTCACCTTCAAAAAATATTTTACTTATTTCCTCATTGTATTTAAATTTATCAAATGTTTTTTCTAAGTTTAATATTCTATTTTCATGATTAATTAACATTTCATTTGTAATTATTGTATTTGCAAAATATTTTCTCATTTTGACAAATGCATCTATTATTTGTATATTCACTTTAACTGCAATATCACTTTTAAGAAGTCCAGATAACATTATTATTCCTTGTTCTGTTAAAACATAAGGCAAATATTTAAGATGTTGTCCCCTCATGTTCATGTTTTTGTTTAAGGTCGCAATTTGCGACCTTAAAGATAATGAAGTAATTTCTTCATTAGTTAATTGAAAGCAAAAAGATTTGGGAAATCTATTTATATTTCTTTTAATTACTTCATTAATTCGTTTTGTTTCTACTTGATAAAGTTGTGCAACATCAGATGATAACATGACTTGTACTCCCCTTACTTCATAAATCATATCTTCAATTTTTTGATTTTCTTTTATTATTTCATTCATATTTGCTCCTTTCAAAATAAAAAGAGAAACCTATTTTATATAAGTTTCTCCGCATCATGTATATTTTATTTTGCCTCTAAAACATACTTTATCGTCCTAATTGTCTTTAAATATCAGGCAAACTATTTATTATTGATAGCAGCTTGAGCAGCAGCTAATCTTGCAATAGGTACTCTATATGGACTACAAGATACATAATCAAGTCCTACTCTATGACAGAAGTCGATAGTAGCTGGGTCTCCACCATGTTCACCACAAATTCCAAGGTGGATATCTTTTCTTGTTTTACGTCCCATTTCAGCAGCCATTTTAACTAACTTACCTACACCTTTTTCATCTATTCTAGCGAATGGATCGCTTTCTAAGATTTGTTTGTTGTAATAATCATTTAAGAATTTACCAGCATCATCACGACTAAATCCAAATGTCATTTGAGTTAAATCGTTAGTACCAAATGAGAAGAATTCAGCTTCTTCAGCAATTTCATCAGCTGTAAGTGCAGCTCTTGGTATTTCAATCATTGTACCAATCTTATAATCTAATTTATAATTTTGTTCTTTAAATACTTCATTAATTGTATCAACTACAATACCCTTAACGTAAGCAAGTTCTTTCTTTTCACCTACAAGTGGTATCATAATTTCAGGAACAACTTTAATACCTGATTTATCTACATTAATAGCAGCTTCCATAACAGCTCTTGTTTGCATTTTAGCAATTTCTGGATATGTTACAGCAAGTCTACAACCTCTGTGTCCCATCATTGGATTGAATTCATGTAATGTAGCAATTTTATCTTTTAATGCTTCAAATGTCATTCCAAGTTCTTTAGCAAGTGGTCTAATTTCATCATCTGTATGTGGAACAAATTCATGAAGAGGTGGATCTAAGAAACGAATTGTAACTGGGTATCCTTTCATTTCTTTATATAGTTCTTCAAAGTCTCCTCTTTGCATTGGTAATAACTTAGCAAGAGCTTTTTCTCTTTGTTCAACTGTATCAGAAACAATCATTTGACGTATAGCAAATATTCTTTCTTCTTCAAAGAACATATGTTCAGTTCTACAAAGTCCGATTCCTTCAGCACCAAATTTTAATGCTTGTTTAGCATCTCTTGGAGTATCAGCATTAGTTCTAACTTGTAATTTTCTTACTTCATCAGCCCACTTCATAAATGTTTCAAAGTCACCACTAATTTCTGGTTCAACAGTTTTAACTTCTCCACCATATACTTTACCAGTACTTCCATCTACTGAAATATAATCTCCTTCTTTAAATACTTCTCCATTTTTAGTAGTTAAAGTTTTATTTTCCTCACTTATTGTTAGTTCACCACAACCAGAAACACAACATCTACCCATACCACGAGCAACAACTGCAGCATGACTAGTCATACCACCACGAATTGTAAGAACACCTTTAGCAAGATTCATACCTTCAATATCTTCTGGTGAAGTTTCAAGTCTAACTAATATTGTATCTTCTCCTCTTTTAGCAGCTTCAGTTACTTCTTCAGCAGTAAAGTAAATTTTACCACAACCAGCACCTGGACTAGCAGCTAAACCAGTAGCGATAACTTTTGCTTCTTTTAATGCTTCAGTATCAAAATTAGGGTGTAATAATTGATCTAATTGTTTAGGCTCAACTTTTAATAATGCTTCTTCTTTAGTAAGCATACCTTCATTATATAAATCTACAGCTATCTTTAATGCAGCAGCAGCAGTTCTCTTACCATTACGAGTTTGAAGCATGAATAATTTACCATTTTCAATAGTAAATTCCATATCTTGCATATCTTTATAATGTTTTTCTAATATTTCACAAGTCTTAACAAATTCATTATATGCTTCTGGCATAGTTTCTGCTAAAGTATCAATTGTTTTTGGAGTACGAACACCAGCAACAACATCTTCTCCTTGTGCATTCATTAGGTATTCACCATAAAGTTTCTTTTCACCTGTAGCTGGATTTCTTGTAAATGCAACACCAGTTCCACAGTCATCTCCTTTATTACCATAAACCATTTCTTGAATATTAACAGCAGTTCCCCAACTAGATGGAATATCATTCATACGTCTATAATAAATAGCTCTTTCATTATTCCAACTTCTAAATACAGCAGTAACTGCTTCTATTAATTGTTCTTTTGGATCTTGTGGGAATTCTACACCAGATAATTCTTTATATACATCTTTAAATTTCATAGCGATATCATACATATCATTTTCATCTAATTCAGTATCATATGAAACACCTTTGTCTTCCTTATATTTATCTAATATTCTTTCGAAAGAATTTTTAGAATATCCTTTAACAACATCAGCAAACATCATAATAAATCTTCTATATGAATCATATACAAATCTCTTATTATTTGTTGCTTTTGCGAATGATACACAAACTTCATCATTAAGTCCTAGATTAAGAACAGTATCCATCATACCAGGCATACTAGCTCTTGCTCCACTACGAACACTAACTAATAATGGATTTTCCATATCACCCATCTTTTTACCAGTGATTTTTTCAAGCTCACTTAACTTTTCATAGATTTCATCTATGATATCTTTACTAATAACTTTTCCAGCATCATAATATGCAGTACAAGCCTCAGTAGTAACTGTAAATCCTCTTGGAACAGGTAATCCTATACTTGTCATTTCTGCTAAGTTAGCACCTTTTCCACCAAGAAGATTTCTCATGTCTTTATTTCCTTCACTAAACATGTAAACATATTTCATATTTAATAAATCTCCTCCCTGTCTAAACAATATCTTGCTATGACTTAAATATTATACCATATAGTCTCTTTTATAAGAAGAAAAATATTAAATTTTTTTACAAAAAAATCACTTAAAAAGAAGAATTACTTCTTCAATATATATTTATTCATCCAAAGACGTTATACCAAGTACTTTTTCTAAATAACATTTACCACATAATGATTCATATTCTACATGGTTTTCACCATCTATTGCTACTTGATCTCCACTTGATGTAAACTTGCCATCAACTATTCTTCCATTAAATTTGGCTCTTTTACCACATCTACATATTGTAATTAATTCTTCTAAGCTATCACATACTTCAAATAATCTTAAACTACCAGGGAAAGCCATTGTTTTAAAATCACTTCTAAGTCCATAACATATAACAGGCTTATTTTTAAGCTTAGTAAACATAAATAATTCATCAACTTGATCTCTTGTTAAAAATTGTGCCTCATCTATTAATATACAAACAACATCTTCAGGAAGACTATTTAAATAGTCAATAATCTTTTCATCACTTTTAACAACGTGATCGACTTCTCTAGTAAGACCTATTCTAGTAACTATTTTATTATCTCCTTTAGTATCAATGCCTGGCTTTAATATTACTACTTTCATGCCTCTTTCTTCATAATTATGTGCTACTTGTAATAATAATGTAGTTTTTCCACTATTCATAGCTCCATATCTAAAATATAATTTACTCATCCTTATCCCTCCTTGGAAAGCATTTATAATAAACTTCTTTTAAATGTTCATTAGTTACATGTGTATATATTTCAGTAGCTTTAAGTGAAGAATGACCAAGTAACTCTTGAACAACTTTTATATCACAACCATTATTAAGCATATCTGTTGCGAATGTATGTCTTAATACGTGTGGTGTTACATGAACTTTAATAGATAATTTTTTCATTATATTATCTATTATATACCTAATACCACCATCAGTAATTTGTTCTCCTTTACTATTTAAAAATAAATAATTATTATCTTTTCTTATATGAGTTTTTAAATATTTAAGAAGTACTTCTTCAGCATAATCACCATAATAAACTATTCTTTCTTTATTACCTTTTCCACATACTATAATCCTTTTATTATTAAAATCTATATCACTTAATTTAATATTAATAAGTTCACTAACTCTAACACCTGTCGCATATAACATTTCAATAATAAGTCTATCTCTTATTCCATCTTTATCTTTAGATGACTCATTTATTATTTCAAGTAAATCATTATAATATAGAAATTTAGGTAATTTCTTTTCTTTTTTAGGATAAGTAACTTTTACAAGAGGATAATCTTTTTTATCGATATAATCATTTTTATATAAGAACTTATAAAATGATTTAAGAGAACTTATCTTTCTTGATACACTAGTACTTTTCTCTTTCTTAAGATTTAAATATTCTAAATAATCACGAACATCATCATATTTAACTTTATCAAAGTCCATCTTAACAAATTCATGAAAATAATATAAATCATTTATATAAGATATAATTGTATTCTCTGAATAATTCTTATTTCTTATATAATTTAAAAACTCTGAAATTAAATATATTTTACAAAATTCTTTCTTATCCATAACTTAATTATAATATAATTTTAAATAAATAAAAAGTTATAGTGTATATAAAATGCAAAGAGAACTTTTTTAAGTTCTCTAATCTATATAAACACCAGTTGGTGACACTATATTTTATGGATTATATGTAATAAGTTGCATATTTTTAAGAGGAATCATTATATTATTAAGTAATCTAAGGAATTTCTTGAATAGTTATAATATTATATAACTATCTATTATATATTATGATTAATATTGTTAAGTTTATAGTGAATATGTAATGTTTTTATATATTATTTATTTCAAATGTATCTTTATATTTAATATTGAATTTTTCATTACATTCTTCAAAAGTTCCATTTAATTCTATTTCATAAGTGTTATTATTAATTCTATTTAATGTACAGTTACATTCACTTTCTAAATACATCCATCCTTTATCATCTTCATAAGGTAATCCCATGATATATTTTGATATATCTTTTTTATCATTAATTTTAAGTTCCTTAATCCAATTAATATCATACATTGTTTCTATGCTTAATCTAAAATCATTTGTTACACATGTAATATATAGAACATTACACTTTCTCTTTTTACCATCAATTGTACCTTCAAATAAATCAAAATTAACATATCTTTCTAGCACATCTATATTTTTATTATTAATTATTAGCATATATATCACATCCTATAAATATTATATCATACTAATTCATATTCTCTAGCAATTATTCTATCATCAGAGCAATATTTAATTACATATTCATTGTCTTGCTTACAAATAATGATTCCTACTGTATCATTTTCTTCAATAGTTTTTTTATTTTTATCAATATAATTCATATAAGTCATAATCTGACCAGTATGTTCCTTCTTAAGTTCAGTTACTTTTAATTCTACGACTACATAACACCTATATTTAATATTATAAAGTAATAAATCAATATAATTATATCTATCATCTAATTTGATCTTATATTCGTTATCAATAAAAGTGAATCCATTACCTAATTCTTTTAAAAATGTTGAAATGTCCTCAAGTATTAACTTTTGCAGTATTTTTTCAGATATAATTTCCTTTTTATTACTATTTCTAATATGAATAGGATTTTTAACAAAGTCTATTATTCTTATATTATTCCTACTTTTCAATTTATTTCTTGCATCATCTGGTATTCTTTCGTACTCATTAGATTTTATTTTATTTCTTAATTGTCTAACGTCTAAATTATAGACTTCACATTGATTGACATAATATTCTATTTTATTTATATCGTCAAATGATAACATTTCATACCAATGACTCCATGTTAACTTTCCCGACAATGTCGGGACTTTTTCAATTATATTATAAAATTGTTTAATTTTATATAATAATGATGGCGTATATTTTTTGCCAAATTTATTTGTTAATCTTTTAGAATAGTCCTTTATTACATTTTTTCCATACTTAGTATCTACATTTTTAAGTAGTTCTCCAACTTCTAAATATGTTTTTATTTTTTCCTTTGCTTTTGAATAATCTTTTACATTTTGATATATTTCATGATTTAATATCTTGTTTTCTATTTGTTGATATGTTTTATCAATTTCTTCTATCATATCTACTCCTTTCTACGGACTATATGTCTCAATTCTTAATTTATCTTTTTTAATTTTAAACATAATACTACCATCTTGATCTGTTCTATATATTTTTGAATCATTTAAAGTGTCCAATACTTCTTTATTTGGATGACCATATCTATTATTCTTTCTAACACTAATTATGGAATACTTTGGTTTTATCTCATAAATAAATTTTTTATCACTACTTGTCTTAGATCCATGATGTCCTACTTTAAGTACATCTATATCACTTATATTATATTTATCTAAAATATCTTTTTCTTTCTCTATTCTAGAATCTCCCATAAACATAAATTTGTAACCATCTAACTCTATATAAATAACATTACTATTATCATTTTCATTATCATATTCTTTTGTTTGAAGAAAGTATAATTTGCTATTATCTATATTTAATTCTTTAATGCATGAATAATATTTAATCTTCTTTTTTTCTAATATTTTAATTAGTTCTTTTTCTAAATCATTAAATTCACCACAATTAAATATCACTTTTTCTACTTTGAAGTTTTCTATTAAATTAATTGGTTCTCCCATATGGTCATAGTCTCCATGTGGTGATTGTCAAAAAGTAAGTCGAATTATTTGTTTATTATATAAAAGTTATATATAATTAATATGATGATATTATGGAAAATAAAAATATTTTGGATATAAATAGAAATGATTATATTGAATATAATAATGGTACTTCACTTGATAGAATGCTAAATGATTATTATCAAGCTATTAATGAAAGTAATGAATTAATCACTCATTCAAATATTGCGGGTATGGATCAAGTTGTTGTTTCAACCTCTGATAAACCAATTATTGGTACACAAGCTTTAGATACTTGTTTTGGAATCCTATTATACGATAGAAAAAATAAATTTTGAATTTGTGGTCATGCCGACCCTAAAAATATTTTCAGTATAGTTGTAAAAATGTTAAAGCAAATTCCTAGTACTACGGAAGGAAATGTTGAATATACAATTATTTTTGGATATTGTGCTATTGAACAAAATAATTTTAAAGGTGTTGAAGAAATACAAGATATTTTAAGAAATTATATGTCAGTAAATCCTAAAATACATTTCACTTCATTAAAAACACCGCTCAATCCCTCAATGCCAAATGGTTTGTTATGTTACGATTTTGCTTTCGATACAATATCCGGAAAGGATATTACAAGTATTGTATTTAAAAATTATGCTGAAGAACAAAGGAGACACCATATTTAATAAGAACAGATTATATAATCTGTTCTTTTAATATCACACTAATTCATATTCTCTTGCAATTATTCTATCATCAGAACAATAATCTATTACATACTGATTATTTTGTTTACAAATAATAATGCCAACAGTTTTATTATCATCAATACCTTTTACATTTTTATCAATATAATTCATATAATTTTGAATTTGACCTGTATGATTTGAATTTAACTTAATTACCTTCAGTTCTATTACAACAAAACATTTAAACTTAATATTATACAAAAGTAAATCGATATAATTATAACTATCTCCTACTTTAATTTTAAATTCATTATCTATAAAACTAAATCCAGTTCCTAACTCTTTCATGAAAGATACAATATCTTCCAAAATCAATTTTTGTAATACTTTTTCTGAAAATATATCATACTTATTGCTATTTTTAATAAAAATTGGATTCTTGATAAAATCAACTATATCGAATTCTTTTTGTTCTACTGATTTATTTTTAGTAGTTTCCGGAAGTCTTTCATATTCATTAGATTTTATTTTTTCTCTTAACTGCCTAACTGATAAATTATTATTTTTAACTAATTCTATGTAATAATTAATTTTATCAGTATTCTCAAAAGATAGTAATTCACAATAATGCGACCAAGATAATTGTGCAGACAGTGTCTGCACTTTTTCATTCAACTCATAAAACTTTAACATTAACCATAGATTTCTCTTACTATAACCCTTACCTAATTCATATGTTAATCTCTTCGAATATTCTTTTATTATTCCTTCTCCATAATGATTACCTGCTTCACATAACATTCTTCCAACATTGTAATATGCATCCAAATCACTCTTATTAATTGAATAATTTTTAACTTTCCGATTTATCTCATTATTTACTAATTCATTTTTTATCTCATTGTAGTAATTCATATCTACTCCTTTCTACGGACTATATGTCTCAATTCTTAATTTATCTTTTTTAATTTTAAACATAATACTACCATCTATATCTGTTCTATATATTTTACTATTACTTAAATTATCTAACACTTCTTTATTAGGATGACCAAATTTATTATTCTTACCCACTGAAATAATTGAATACTTTGGATTTACACTATTTATAAATTCTTCACTACTACTTGTTTTAGAACCATGATGTCCTACTTTTAATATAAAAACATCACCTATATCATAATTATTCATAATATCTTTTTCAGTATTTATAGATGCATCTCCCATAAATAATAATTTATAATTATCAATAATAACTAGCAATACTAAACTATCACTATTTTCATTATTATAAAGTTTACTATTTAGTGAATATATTTCTACATTATCTATCTTAATATAACTATTATTAAAACTTTTAATATTAAGTTTCTTTTCAAGTGAATTATATTTGCCTTTATTAGTAAATCTATTTTTAACATTAAAATTATTCACTAAATCAATACCATATCCAGCATGATCATAGTCTCCATGTGTTATAAATAAATAATCTAATTTCCTTATACCAATACTTTTAAAAAATGGAATAACATTACTTTTCATTAAACTATAATTACTTCCTACTTTACCACCTGTATCAATTAAAACACTTTTATTATTTTTAGTAACAATAAGTGCTGAATCTCCTTGACCAACATCAATAAAATATACATAATTATTTTTATCAAAATCGCATCTAAAATATAGAAAAGATAAATATATAATAAATATCTTTTTAAGATTAATCTTTTTCACTATAAGTATTAATAATACATAATAAATTATTATTAAAAATAAACTCATCTTAGGAAATATCAATTTAATATTAAAAATATTAGAACTAACTTTAGATACATATTCCATTATTATAATAAGGAAATTAAGTATAAAAGATAGTTTACTTATAAATACAACAATTATTGATAATGGAAAAACTATATATGTTACATATGGAATAAAGAATAAATTATTAATAAATCCTAATATATTTATTTCATAAGACATATTAATTATTATTGGTAAACTAGATAATGTACTTAAAATACTTATTACTAATATAGATAATAAATTATTATTGATTTTATTTTTCTCATTAAAAAGTAATATAAAAAAACTTATACAAAAAGATAATATAAATCCAGTATCATATATGTAGAATGGATTTATAAATATAAGTATTGAAAAAACAATATATAATAAATATTTAGGTTTTATATAAAGATAATAAACGTTATTTATACTTGATAATATAAAGAATAATACACTTCTTACGATAGATGGTGTAAAAGAAGCAATGAATGCAAAGAATATTAAAAATAAACTTGTAATAAAATATGATAGCTTTTCACTTAATTTAATCTTCTTTAATATAAATAATATAATACTACTAAACATAGACACATGAAGACCAGATAATGCGAATAAATGAGTTATACCATTTATTTTATAATTATTAAGTACTTCACTATCTATATAGTATGATTTACCAAGTATAAAAGCATATAAATAATTATTATATTTTATTTTATCTATCCTCTTATATATAGAATTCTTTATATTTAAAAATATGTTATCATTTTTACTTATCATTTTGATTTTATCTATTTTAATAATGTAATAAATGTATTTATGATACAAGTAATCCTTATAATTAAAATTATTTGGAATAGTATTGTTATTTGGTACGCTTATTTCTCCTTCAATATAAATTTTATCACCAAAAGAATAATTATCTTTAAATTCTTTTACTTTTTCATCATTATCAACATAGTATTTACCTATTATATTATCAAAATATATAGTTATCGTTTTATCATTTATTTTATAATCATTAATAATAAGTTCATATGAGTTATTAGTGAGTATTGGAACATCTATTTTCTTATTAATATTAATTAAAAGAAATATACATGTAATAAAAAATAATATATAGTATAAATAATCACACAGTAATATTATTCTTAATTTTAGAGAAAAGTGTTTCACTTATACCATCTACTTTTAGAATATCATTTATTGTTTTAAATTTACCATTCTTATTTCTATAGTTCACTATTGATTTAGCTTTAACCTCTCCTATACCACTTAAATTAGTAAGTTCACTTACACTAGCAGTATTAATGTTAATTACTTTAGAAGTATTTTTAGTTGTTGTTGTCTTTTTAATAGTTGTAGTAGTGTTATCATTATAACAAGCATCATTTTTGACTTCTTCACATATACAAGGCGCTGTTACTTCTAATTTATTATCACGTTTAGCATCACTAATCTCTTTATTAGAATAAATAACTATAGTGTTTTCGTCTTCTAATATTTTTGATAAACTAATAAATCTAGTATTAGCATTTTTAGTTAGTCCTCCTGCTTCATTAATTAAGTCATTAACTCTACTTCCAACTTTCATTTTATATACATTTGGATTCTTTACTTCACCTTTAATATCTACATACATAAACTCTTGTTTTTCTTTCTGTGATTCATTTTTTTCTATATTTTCTTTTTTATTTTGAATATTCATATTTAAAATATTAGAATTGTTTTTTTCACTTTTAATAGTAGCAATACTTTTATAAAAATAAATAAATTCAAAAGTGCTTATTAAGAGTAATACAACTGGAATTAATATTTTAAATTTATTTTCCTTCACATAACTAATAATACTTTCATTTAAATAATTAGTAATTTTATCTTTCATCTTAACCTCCCTCTATTATATATATAAGAGAAAAGTTTCAAAAACACTTCTTTTTTTATAAAAATTCGTAAAAAAAATCACTTGATTTCTCAAGTGACTTTTGCGCACATTTTTATTAGAATGTAACAGGTTTATTTTTATAGTTAAGAACTAGATAACCTATTCCGAATGCTACCATTGTTACTACAAATAATAATGCAACATTAGTAACTCCTGTAGATGGATTATATTGTAATTTAATTGTTCCAACTACACTAGTTGTATTAACTTTACCACCAACAACTACATTTTGGAAGAATGGATATCTTGAATAATAAATCTTTCCTCTATTTTCAGCTGGTTCAAACACTAATGCATTGTCTGCTGTAGCCTTTAAATTGATTTCACTAATTTTTTCGCTTTTTGGAACAGATATATAAAATTCAAGACCATTTTCAAATTTAGTTATTTCATTTCCAAGTTTATCAACTATTTTAACTTTATCTTTATAAGAATCAGTTACTTCTAATTTTATTTCAGCTGTAGAAACTACTTTAGCATCTATAGCATAAGGTCCATATTTAATAATTCCGTTATTAGTACTATAAACTTCTTTACCAGCAGCTGGTTTTACAAATTCTATAGTATTAGCATAAGTTAATGATCCATAGTTAGTATAGACATCTCTATCTTGAATTAAGAATTGATATAATTTATTAAGTTCTTTTAGTTCTACTCCATTTACACCAGTAAGTGAATTACCAATTTTAACTCCATCTACTGTTGCTCCTGTTGCTTTCCATATTGAGAATTGAACTACTACAAATACATAGTCTTCAATCTTTTTATCTACATCAATTGTTTCTCCTGAATGTAATGCTTCTATTTCAGTCTTTAATGTAGTAATATCTGCGCCAGCTAATTCTAATGCTTCTTTAACACTTAATGTTGGATAACTATGTTCAAGTATCCATAATGCATGATTATAATTATAAGTATTTTCAAATGGTGTAACAGAATAATTAATATACATTATATCACTTTTCTTAAATGTATAAGTATAATATTCATCACTACCCTTGCCAAGTGCATTATTCATTTCAGCACCAGTAACACTGTATCCTTGATCATAAGTAACGTTCTTAATAGCAACATTTACTTCATTACCAGCAGTAAATGTGCTTATAAAATTATCAAGATTGTTAACAAATTCAGTACTAAATTCAAGTGTTGGGCCTATTTCCATGTGAGTACCTATTTTATTTTTAAATAAATTTCTAAGTGCTTCTTGATTAGCAAGTTCTCTCATAAGACCAAATCTTGCAATTGCTTTAGCATGTGCTTCTTTAGTACCAGTACCATCTTTAGCAAATTCATGGTATCCTTCAGGATATTTCATATTCTTATCTAAACAATATGAATATTTAGTGTTAGTTAAATTATTATTAGCATCATATGTTGTAGAAAATTCTAAAACGCCTAATAAATCACCAGCTGGATCATGAGTAATGTCATTACCATTAGCATCTTTGAATGTTATTTTACTATAATCAATTTCTCTTGTTTTTTCAACAAAAAAATTATCTTCAGCATTAACATTCACTGTTATCATTAATAAAAATAATACAGTTAATAATTTAAAATATTTTTTCATAAACATCTCCTTTATTTTCTTATAGTTAAATAATATCATTTTTTAATAAAAATGACAATATAAAAGAGAAAATTATTAAAACTTTCTCTTCAATGTGAAATCTTTTCTATTGTATTTTCTCTTTAATTCAGGTGACATTTTTATTAATGATTGCAATGCTATATAACCACATTTTTCTTTATCTGTTGTATCTTCACTAATTATTTGATTAAGTATTTTATTAGACATTAGTAATGGCATAATTATAAGTAAACTTTTTAGGTAACATGTATTTAATGATAAACTTCTAAAATTTCTTGGTGAGCTCATAGTACTTTCATTTAATTTAACTATTTTTCTACATAATTTATCAAATACTCTTTTTTCTTCATCGTCTAATGCTTCCATTACTTCACTAGGTCTAGCATCTTTATCTATCTTATATATAAATGAAAAATCATATAATGCTTTATTAATTTCTTTTTTATGACTACCACATTCTGAATCTTCTTTTACTTCTTTTATTAGATTTAAAAATATATTATTTTTTCTTGCTGTAGTTCCTCTATATGCATCACTTGCTTCTTTATGTATAGTATTACTAATCATATTAAAAGCCATACAATTTCTTACATGAAGATACATTCTATATCCACATAATAAATCATCATCTACTTCTCTAAATAATAAATACCATTCACCATTTCTAATTTTATTAAAATCTTCTTCACTATATGACTGTACAAGTAAATCAACAAAACCGCAAAAATTTTTATCTAAATCATTAAAGAAACAACTATAATAATAATCTTCTACTTTAGTAAGTTCATCAAGCATTCTTAAACATTTTTCATATTCTAAACTGCTTGACATACCTTTTTCATCTAGCATAGCCATTCTTTTATAACAGATAAGTATATTTTTAGTAATATTACTTATACTTAAGAATAAATTTTTACTATCCATATATACCTTCCCCTTTAACGAGGCATATTATATTATAAATTATAAATTTTATCAAGAAAAAAGTAGAATTTCTTCTACAATGAATATTATTCTTCTACTTTTTCTTTATCTTTTTTAGATTTATTATCTTTTTTTTCTATTTTAGGTAATAATTCTTTTCTTGATAAGTTAAGTTTTCCTTTTTTATCATATCCAGTTGCTTTTACAACTATTTCATCTCCTACTTTTAATAAGTCACTTGGATGATTTACTCTCTTGTTATCAAGTTGGCTTACATGAACTAGTCCTTCACAACCTGGCCATAATTCTACAAAAGCACCAAAGTCTTCAATTTTAACTACTTTTGCTGTATAAACAGCTCCGATTTCAACTTCTTTAACTATATCTTCAATCATACCAATAGCTTTATCAAGAACATTCTTATCCATATGATAACATACTACATTTCCTTCTTCATCAATATCAATTTTAACAGCATCTTTACTATTAACTGATGTAACATTACTTGATTCTAAGATAATCTTAGTTATCATATCTCCACCTTTACCAATAACATCTTTAATCTTATCAGGTGAAATCTTCATTGTTCTAATTTTAGGAGCATAAGGTGATAATTCATGTCTTACTTCTGGTATAGTTGCTTCCATAACGTCAAGTATTTGCATTCTTGCTTTATGAGCTTTATCAAGAGCTTCTTTAAGTACTTCTCTTGTAACACCTTTAATTTTGATATCCATTTGTAAAGCAGTAATACCTTTTCTAGTACCAGCAACTTTAAAATCCATATCTCCCATGTGGTCTTCTAACCCTTGAATATCAGTTAAAATTGTATATTTAGAATTGCAAGTTCCATCTTCAGTAATAAGTCCCATAGCAATACCAGCTACAGGTGCTTTAATTGGTACACCTGCTGACATAAGTGACATACATCCAGCACAAATACTTGCTTGGCTAGATGAACCATTACTTTCAAGTACTTCAGATACTACACGTACTGTATATGGAAATTCTTCTTGACTAGGCATAACTTGTAATAATGCTCTTTCAGCTAAAGCGCCATGTCCAATTTCACGTCTACCAGGGCTTCCATATCTACCAGTTTCACCAACACTAAATGCTGGGAAATTATAATGGAATATGAATTTCTTACTTTCTTCAAGTCCTAAACCATCTAATATTTGTTCTTCGTTTTGAGCACCTAAAGTAGTGATTGCAAGTGCTTGAGTTTGACCTCTTGTAAATAACGCACTACCATGTGTTCTTGGAAGTAAATCAACGTCTGCTGATAATTCACGTATTTCATCCATTCCTCTTCCATCTGGTCTAATATGTTCATTAGTAATTAATCTACGTACTTCAGCACCTTCAATTTCATCAGCAACTTTCTTAACAAGCTTAAGATCATCTTCAAGAGTTTCTTCTCCTTCATGTCTTTCACTATATTTAGTAATTGCTTCTTCTTTAACTTCATCAATACGAGCATATTTTTCTAACTTATCTTTTATTTGAATAGCTTCGATCATATCTTCTTTGATGTCATCATTAACTTCATTTCTAAGTTCATCAGGAATATTAGCAAGAGTAACCTCTATCTTTTCTTCACCTATCTCACTAATAATATCATTTTGTATAGCACATAATTCTTTAACAGCTTCATGTCCAAACATTAAAGCTTCTAACATTTCTTCTTCACTTACTTGTTTAGAACCACTTTCAACCATATTAATAGCGTCCATTGTTCCAGCAACAGTTAAGTTAATAGTACTTCTTTCCATTTCTTCACAAGTTGGATTAATCTTAAGTTCTCCATCAATCTTACCAACTATAACACCAGCAACTGGTCCTTCAAATGGTATATTAGAAATACCTAAACATAATGATGTACCAAATAATGCTGTCATTTCTGGTGTTTTATCTGGATCAACACTTAGTACGGTGTTTACAACTTGTACTTCATTTCTAAAATTTTCATTAAACATAGGTCTAATAGGTCTATCAATAACTCTAGCAGTTAAAGTAGCCGCATCTGTTGGACGACCTTCTCTTTTAATAAATCCACCAGGGATTTTACCAACAGAATATAATTTTTCTTGATATAAAATTGTTAAAGGGAAAAAGTCAGCAGTAGAAACATTATTACTCATAACACAAGTAGATAATATAACTGTATCATCATATCTAACAAGTACAGCTCCTCTTGCTTGTTTAGCAAGTTCACCATGTTCAACTACGATTTTTCTTCCTTGAAAATCATATTCAAAAACTCTTTTCATACTTCCTCCTTCTTAAAATAAAAGACACTTAAAATAAGTGCCTACTTTCTTAAATTTAATTTTTTGATTAGTTCACGATATCTTTGAACATCTTCGTTCTTTAAATATTCTAGTAAACTTTTTCTTTTACCAACCATTTGTAATAAACCACGGTTAGTATGATAATCATGAGTATGTTCTTTCATATGTTCAGTAAGTTTATTGATTCTTTCTGTTAAAAGTGCAACTTGTACTTCAACACTTCCAGTATCATTTTTACTTCTAGCAAATTCACTAACAATACTCTCTTTTCTAGCTTTAGTTAATGCCATTACAAAATTCCTCCTTTTCACTTATATCCGTTAATTCCGAGTAAAGAAGTAAGAGGTACATCTAAACTAAGAATAAACTTCACATACATAATACTATAATTTAGAGTAAATTGCAACCGATTTTACACAATTTTCTATTATTGTTTAACTATTTCAAACATTTATTAATCATTTTTTATTTATTTTATCAATTATAAGTTACCCGATGCGGAATGCTGGTGAAACACCACCTGAAGTATTAGCGTAGGTACTAAAGTAACTATAATCATCGGTAGGAACAATAAAGAAACTATGATCGTAGTTAGAATGAGCCTCACGAAGCCACCACCAACTATCAGTAGTTTTGTACTTCTTTATAGTTTCGCTATCATCACTTGATGTTACATTTTTATTAATATAGTAATCCAATGTTCTAGTCAAATCTTTTGCTGAATCGTATGAAGAATATGAATTTGTAGACCAATCACTATACACCTCTTTTAGAGACAATAAGTACAATTTATCTATTGATGTGAAGTTTTCTCCATTTGTACTTCCATGACTTGATACTACTGTTGTATCTATTATTGTACTTTTTAAATCACTTGGTAAAGAATTATATATATCGTAGTTTACAAAATCATACATACTTGAAGCTGGCCAGCCACCTACATTTGTATCTGTATCATTCATTTCATATGTTGTTATAATATCAGCAAATTCAAGTACAAAACCACATGCTGTTTGTGAAAAACCTGATGTGCTGCATTCACTTGGCGTTGTTGTATTTGCTATTCTTAATGTATGTGTTCCGTATGTTGTTCCAAGATTTACTTCTTTTGTATCGCCTACATTATAATCTCCTGTATTACCATTTCTTACATTTGTTGCTATAGTAGTCCAACTATCTAATTCAAATTTAGTTAATTTTGGATAAACCAATGCATCATCAGTTATAGTTGAAGTACTTGTATACTCTGTTCCGTTACCACCTGTTTTAGTAAAATATTGTCTTGTACTTGGTAAATTTCCTAATGCTGAACCTGAACTAACCTTTCTTGTTTCAAGAACGGTCTTATTATCAGTATTCATAAAAGTTACAACATAACTTATCTTCTTTGAACTATCAAATGTACAACTAGTTGATTCTTTAGTATCACTTCCATTTACTGATACATATGCTTTTACTGATGTACCAAGTAAACTTGCTAAATTAATTGTAGGATCTTCTACGTATCTTAACCATATATAAAGTGTGTATGTAATACTTTTATTAGTTTCTATAAAATCACTATCATATATTAATAATTTATTATCAGCTATGTCTTTAAATGATCCTTCACTTACGTTACCAGTACTTGAAACTACTTTATAAACTAAGTATTCACTCTTTAATTGTTCTGAAATACTATTAAAGTTAAGATAAAGTTTCATACATCCATTAAGAGT
>FR880118.1:22177-32716 GCA_000434555.1 Clostridium sp. CAG:524
TTTCTTAAATGCTTCTGTTTCATAATTGCTACTTCTAATTGGAGCCATATTATTTAATGTAATACTTGTATCTGTTATATTTAATTTTAAATTACCTGTTACTACATTATTTGGATTAATTGTTCCATTTGTGATAATATCCGGTCCGATAAATGCTAATGTGGCAGTTAACACACCACCTATTAAAATGCATACTGCTATTACTATATATTTTTTATCTATTTTCATATACTTCACTCCTTTATTTTACCTAAATTAACAAATAATATTATTTGTAACATTGTGAATACCGCAGCACCTAAAAATATACTTCTAAATGATATTTGTATTAGGTATCCTGCTAAATATGTACCTATTCCTTCTCCTAAACTAAGTACAAAATATCTAATATTTCCAAATAGAAATTGACTATTTGTATCAATCTTTCTTACATAAACACCATTTATTTTATCATCAAGTATTCTACCTGTTATATGAGCTACTATTATTGCAATTACAAAGAAAACTATATTATTAGTTAAAAACGCTATTAGATATATAAGTGCCCTAGTGCCATACTTAATGAATATACTAGCATAATTGCTTAAATCTTTACCATGCTTAATAAATAAAGAACAAGCTATACTTCCTAATAAGTTGCAAACTATAATAAATATAGATGCGACTGATACGGAAAAATTAATATAATTAGTTAGTATAAGCATCATTATTCCAAATACAATACCATATGATATATTCATAATAAGTTGTGTAAATAAGAAATAATTATTTATTTTTGATTTATATAGATTTTTTAATGCTTTTTTGATTGGCAAAACATTTCTTTTTTTGTAATATTTATTTTGATTAAAGAGTATTAATATAAATGCTCCCATTAATGATGAAATTATTGCTATAAAAAGACATGAATTATAATCGAATATTCTATTACCTATTGTAATACCAATTAATAAACCACAAGATATAATGCCTGTATCTTTAGCTAAATAACTTATAAGATTTTGTTTTCTATAAGCACTTTCTCCTTTATTTACAATTGATAATAACGGATAATATGATATAGAGAACATAACATCACACATTATACTTAGAAGCATACATATCTTTATTATATAAGTATTCCTATTTACTAATAGTATTGAAAGAGCTATAGCTCTAAATATGATACACATTAATGTTACGCTTTTAATCTTTACTTTAGTTGAAAATATACTTATAACAAATGATATTATAGCACTGCATATTAATGCTACTGATAAAATTCTACTTATACTAACAACATCAAAGCCTATACTTTTAAGCCAAAGTTGTCTATAATTAGACCAAATTCCTATTGAAAATGATATAAAAGCCAAAACTATCATTAATACATTTTCATCATTAATATTACAAAATTTTTTAATTTTTTCTTCCATATCTATCCTTTTTACCTTAATAATATAATTATAATTGAATTTATTATAAAATTCAATTCAAAACTATTGACAAATATGTAATTTATTTGCTAATATTTTTGTCATGCTTGTTAATTTATAAATGATGTGTGCTTGAATTTATAGGAGGTTATAATGAATTTAAGTGAAGAAGAATTAAAAAAAGAAGAAAAGCATCTAGAATTAACTACAACACTTTTAAGAGAGAACATTAGTGCTCTTGCTCAAGATTTATATGATAATGAGGAAAAACAACAAGAATTTAAGAAGTATATTTGGGATACTAAAGCAGAACTAGATCCTACTGAAATGAAAACTATACTTTCAAACAATGACAAAGAAATTGAAGACTTAGAAATGAAAGCTAAGTACTACAAGAAATTATACAAAATACAAAATAGTCCATATTTTGGTAAAATAACTTTTGAAGATGATGAAGGTAACAAAGATATTTATATTGGACTTACCTACCTTACTAAAGATAATGATAATGTTATTTATGACTGGAGAAGTCCCATATCAAGTGTGTTCTATGATTATGAACATGGTAAATGTAGTTATAGTGCTCCTGGTGGAATAATCGAAGGATATCTTCATAATAAAAGACAATTTACGATTGAAAATTCAAAAATTAAAAGAGTTTTTGATTCAAAACTTACTATTCAAGATGAAATGTTACAAGAAGTATTAACAAGAAAAAATAATGATTATATGAAAAATATAGTTAATACTATTCAAGCTGAACAAAATGCAATAATAAGAAATGTAGAAGATAAAAACTTAATTGTTCAAGGTATTGCTGGTTCAGGTAAAACATCAGTAGCACTTCATAGAATAGCATTCCTACTCTATAAGATTAAAAATTTAACTAGTGATAAAGTACTTATATTCGCACCTAATCATATATTTAGTGAATATATATCAAATGTACTTCCTGAACTTGGTGAAGAAAATACTAAAGAAACAACATTCAGTGATTTCTTAGAAGCATACATAAAAGAATATAAAAATATTGAATCATTCACTTCATTTATAGAAAGATATTATAAAAAAGAAGAACTCTATACAGATTTAATTAAACTAAAGCAATCTAATGAAATAATACCTGTTATTGAAAAATATATACAAAATTATACTAAAAAAGCAAGATTCACAAGTGAAATATTCAATAGAGAATTATATGTTCCACTTGAAAAACTAAATTATTATTTAAATGAAAGGTATAGTAGTATTCCATTACTTGAAAGAATAGATGAAATATCATTAAAGATAGCTGAACAAGAATTTAGAAATAATAAATCAAAAGCAAGACAAATAAGAAAATGGTTAAGAGAAAGATTAAATATAAGTATTGATATGAAAGAAATATATAAGAATTTCTTTAGAAGTAAGGAATTTATAGATATTTATGGTCATGAACTTCCAGAATCTTATATAAATAGACTTGATGAAAAAGATATTTCATATGAAGATGCGTGTTTATTTGTATATATGAAGAGTTTACTTATGTTTTTAGGAAATGATTACTTAATTGAACAAACAATAGTTGATGAAGCACAAGATTATAGTATTTTAGAATATATGTTACTTAAGAAAATACTTAAAAGAAGTAAATTTACAATACTAGGAGATATTAATCAAACAATAAATCCATATTATGAATATAAATCACTTAATGAACTTAAAAGTGTATTTACTGATTCAGTTAACTATATAGAACTTAATAAAACATATAGATCTAGTCCTGAAATAATAGAACATGCAAATAAGATATTAGGACTTAACTTAGTATCAGCAATTAGAAGAAATACAAGTATTCCAGTTGAATTTAGATACGAAGATAATTTAAAAGAACAACTTATCAAAGATATAGAGAATTTAAAGAAAGATAATAAAAGTATTGCTATTATAACAAAAACAGATACTGAAGCTGCAACTATATATAAACTACTTAAGAAAGATATGAATGAACTTACTCTTATTGCGAACAATTCAAAAGCATTTAGTCGTGAACTAGTAGTAATACCTTCATATATGGCAAAAGGTCTTGAATATGATGCAACTATTGTCTATACAGAAAAAGATAATCAATTTACATATAAAGAAAGATATTTATATTATGTTGCATGTACAAGAAGTCAACATCACTTAATTATTTATAATCAAAAAGAAGCATAAATCTCATGCTTCTATTTTTTTAATTCCTTTTTAATTTCATCATTTATCATTTTACGTTTCTTAATTGATAATATTAATTTCTTACCTACAATCTTAAGAAATAATACACTATATCCTAAAGCAGTAAAGAATGTTAAAGAATTTTGTACTCCATGAATAATAGTTTCATAAGGAACATTTTTATACTTATTTAAATCTACTTCTAAATATTCAGTGTATTCTTCTTTATCTTCTACTTCACTATTATCACTAAACATACTTTCATCATATAAGAAACTTACATCACAGTGGCCCATAGAATTTGTGGCACCAGTATCAGTACATACATTAGTAACTTGTTGCATAGAAACTGTATAATCATTATTACTTGTTTCAGTTACCTCTTCAAGTTCGCTTAACTTAAATCCTTTATTAATCCATTTACTTTCATCTTTATAATTAGGTCCACCTGCTGCCCAAATATAAAAATCATTATCTTTTAGTGAATTGCCATTTCTTTTAAAACTCTTACTTATACTATCCAAAGTACTATAATTGCCATATATACCCACATTCATAAATCCATGATTATTACACAATTCTTTAAATCCTTGTGCTATATCATAATAATTAGTATCACTACTATCAAGTTCAAAATCAATAAATATAGGTGTTTTGCTTTTATCAATATTAATATTTTTGCTTTTTAACTCACTATCTAATCTATCTAGGTAATTACTTATTCTCTCTAGCACGATAGATGTTTCTTCTTTTCCTCCAAGACACATATAAAGTCCTAAATCAATATTATTAGTAATAACATTTTGTATATGTTCACTTGCTGTATCTAAATAAGTATCACTCTTGATTCTAGCAACTTCAACTATTACATAATCAGATGTTTCACTTACTCTATCCCATGAAATAGTATCTTGATAATCAGAAATATCAATACCTTTTCTTACTCCAAAGTTATATGATACAAGGTCTTTATTAGAATCAATTACTTCATATAGATTAGGAATATATAATGAATCACCAACACTTACTTCTTTTACATTGTTATATTTCATTAAATCTTCTTCACTAAGTCCACATTTTAATGCAATGCTATGAAGAGTTTCATTTTCACCTACTATATACATTGCACTACAAGGTAAAATAACATTTGAATCAGTAACCATAGATAAATTCTTAGATGCTGTAATGTCACCACTTAAGCTTTTAGTTATATCAATATTTCCTATGTATTTAACTTCTTCACTATCTCTTACTAAGAAAACACTTCTGTTAGTTATATCTACTAAATGATTATTTAAATCATTAAGATTAGTATCACTACCATAGATACCTATTCTATAAGAAGAATTATCTATCTTATTTAAGAATGATTCAATTATCTCTTTTTTCATTGTATTATTTAGTTTTTTATTTGACATAATTTTATCTATATCAAAATATATTGGCATATCAATATCAAATCTTTTAAGAATACTTTCTAAATAATCAGTATCCATATACATTTCACCAAGTGTGTCAGCATCACATTCAAATACTAATGAAACAGATATTCCCTCATTCTTACATTTATTAAGTTTATTAGTAAGAGCGGTTATATCGTTATATTCTTTTCTTTTAATATGTAATACTACAAAATTATTAACATGAACTTTAGTATTGAATCTTGTATTTATATTTTCATAACCAACACTATTCTCATGACTGGCATCACTCTTACCACGAATACTAGAATCTTTAATACCAAGAACTACATCTTTTACTAAATTAGCAGTAAGTGCTCCACCTACTGTATAAAGTATTACTTTATTTTTAATTTTCTTTTTACTTTCGTTTTCCATATTATCTCCTAAAGTCCTGTTATTATAGCATAATTTAATGCAAAATAAAAGACCCTATTTCTAGAGCCTATTATTTCAATTATTCCATGATTTCTGATACAACACCAGCACCAACTGTTCTACCACCTTCACGAATTGAGAACTTAGTTCCGTTTTCGATAGCGATAGGAGCAATTAATTCAACAGTCATATCAACATTGTCACCTGGCATAACCATTTCAGTTCCTTCTGGTAATGTAATTACACCTGTAACATCAGTAGTTCTGAAATAGAATTGAGGTCTATAGTTACTGAAGAATGGAGTATGTCTTCCACCTTCTTCTTTAGATAGAACATATACACTAGCTTTGAATTTCTTATGTGGTGTAATGCTACCTGGTTTACATAAGATTTGTCCTCTTTCTACATCTTCTCTATTGATACCACGAAGTAAAACTCCAGCGTTATCTCCAGCTTCAGCATAATCTAATGATTTTCTGAACATTTCGATACCAGTAACAACAGTCTTTCTTGTTGGTTTTAATCCAACGATTTCAACTTCATCATTAAGATTTAATTTACCTCTTTCAACACGTCCTGTAACAACAGTTCCACGTCCTGTAATAGTAAATACATCTTCAATACTCATTAAGAATGGTTTGTCATTATCTCTCTTAGGTGTATCAATCCATGAGTCAACAGCAGCCATAAGGTCTTTAATTGGTTGTACCCATTTTTCATCACCTTCAAGAGCTTTTAATGCAGAACCACGAATAACTGGAGTATTGTCTCCATCAAATCCGTATTCATTTAATAATTCACGAACTTCCATTTCAACTAAGTCTAAAAGTTCTGGATCATCTACCATATCGCACTTATTGATGAATACTACCATTTTTGGTACACCAACTTGACGAGAAAGTAAGATGTGTTCTCTTGTTTGAGGCATTGGTCCATCAGTTGCACTAACAACTAGAATAGCACCATCCATTTGAGCAGCACCTGTAATCATGTTCTTAACATAATCAGCATGTCCTGGACAGTCAACGTGAGCATAGTGACGTTTGTCAGTTGAATACTCAACGTGAGCAGTATTAATAGTAATACCTCTTTCTCTTTCCTCTGGAGCTTTATCGATTTGATCATAATCCATAAATTCTCCAAAATATTTAGTAATTGCAGCAGTTAATGTTGTTTTACCATGGTCAACGTGTCCAATAGTACCAATATTAACGTGCTCTTTTGAACGGTCGAATTTTTGTTTTGCCATTTTATTTTTCCTCCTTTGTTTACATATTATATTTTATCTAATACTTGATAATATTTCAAGTATAAATAACAAAACTTTTCAAAAGTATACTTATTGTTGTACACCATTTTTCTTTATAATGTCTTCAGCAATACTTCTTGGAACTTCTTCATAGTGATCAAATATCATTTGATATGTACCACGTCCTTGAGTATTACTTCTAAGAACTGTCATGTAACCGAACATTTCTGAAAGTGGAACCATAGCTCTAATAGAAATATCTCTACCTCTTGATTCATTACCAAGTGGTTTTCCACGTCTACTAGTTAAGTCTCCCATAACTGTTCCCATGAATTCTTCTGGAACAACTACTTCAACATTCATAATTGGTTCTAAAATGCAAGGATTACATTTATTTTTAGCTTCTTTTAATGCCATAGAAGCAGCAATTTTAAATGCCATTTCATTTGAGTCTACATCATGGTAAGATCCATCAAATAATGTACATTTAACATCTATCATTGGATATCCAGCAAGTACTCCACCTGCTAAAGCTTCTTGAAGTCCTTTGTCAACTACAGGAATATATTCACGAGGAACAACTCCACCTACTACTTCATCAACAAATTCATATCCTTTATCAGGATTTGGTTCAAATTTAACCCAAACATGTCCGTATTGTCCACGTCCACCTGATTGTTTAATATATTTACCTTCACATTCAGCAGTACTCTTAAGAGTTTCTCTATAAGCAACTTGTGGTTTACCAACATTAGCTTCAACACCGAATTCTCTTCTCATTCTATCAACTAGAACGTCTAAATGAAGTTCACCCATACCAGCTATAATAGTTTGACCAGTTTCATGATCAGTTTTAGCTCTGAATGATGGATCTTCTTTAGCTAATTTTTGAAGAGCAATTCCCATTTTTTCTTGATCTGCTTTTGATTTTGGTTCAATAGCAAGTTCAATAACTGGTTCTGGGAATACCATTTTTTCAAGAATAACTTGATTCTTTTCATCACATAGAGTATCTCCTGTAGTAGTATCTTTAAGACCTACAGCAGCAGCAATTTCTCCAGCATATACTTCGCTAATTTCTTTTCTTTGATTAGCATGCATTTGAAGAATACGTCCGATTCTTTCTTTTTCTCCTTTAGTAGAGTTCATAACATAACTTCCTGATTTAAGTACACCAGAGTATACACGGAAGAATGTTAAGTTTCCTACAAATGGATCGTTCATAACTTTGAATGCTAAAGCACTGAATGGTTCACTGTCACTAGCTTTTCTTTCAACCTCTTTATCATTCATATCAACGCCTTTAACAGCTGCAATATCAAGTGGAGATGGTAGATAATCAATAACTGCATCCATTAATGCACGAGTACCTTTATCACCTAAAGCATCAGCACATAATACTGGGAAAAATTTAACAGCTAATGTAGCTTTTCTTATAGTTGATTTTAATAAATCTACACTAATTTCATTTCCTTCTAAATATTGTTCCATTAATTCGTCAGAGAAATCAGCAACAGCATCTATTAATTTACCTCTATATTCTTCAGCTCTATCCATCATGTCTGCTGGTATTTCAATTTCAGTAACATTTTGAGCAGCAGTTCCATCATAGCTATAAGCTTTCATAGTAACTAAATCAACGTATCCTGTAAAGTGATCTTCAGCTCCAATTGGTAACATGATTGGTTCTGCATTTTCAGATAGTCTATGATGAATTGAATCTATTGAATAATAGAAATCAGCTCCCATTTTTTCCATCTTATTAGCACAAATCATTCTTGGAACCATATAATCATTTGCTTGTCTCCAAACTTGTTCAGTTTGTGTTTCAACTCCAGCTTGAGCATCAATAAGTGCAACGGCACCATCTAAAACTCTTAAACTACGAGCAACTTCAATAGTGAAGTCTACGTGTCCCGGAGTATCTATTATATTGAATCTATAACCATTCCAGTGTACAGTAGTTGCAGCACTAGTAATTGTTATACCTCTTTCTTTTTCTTGATCCATCCAGTCCATTTGAGAAGCTCCATCATGAGTTTCACCAATTTTATGAATGTTTCCACCTAAATATAGAATTCTCTCAGTAGTTGTTGTTTTACCAGCATCTATATGAGCCATAATTCCTATATTACGTGTTTTTTCTAACGATACATCACGCGCCATTAGTGTTCTCCCTTCTTACCATCTATAATGAGCATAAGCCTTGTTAGCTTCAGCCATCTTATGAGTATCTTCACGTTTTTTAACTGCTCCACCAATTCCATTTGAAGCATCTATAATTTCAGCAGCTAATTTTTCTGCCATTCCTTTTCCGCTTCTATTTTTAGCATATTGAATTAACCATCTAAGCATTAAAGCATTAGCTCTTTCTTCACGTACTTCAGTTGGAACTGAATAGTTACTTCCACCAATTCTTCTACTTCTAATTTCTAGTGATGGTCTAATATTATCAAATGCTTCATTTAGAACTTCCATAGGATCTCTATTTGTTTTTTCTTTTACTGTTTCAAGTGCATCATATAATATTTTTTGAGCAGTTCCTTTTTTACCATCTAACATAATTCCATTGATTAATTTAGTAATCATTTTAGAATTATATATTGGATCTGCTAAAACATCTCTTTTTATTGCTTGTCTTTTACGCATGTTTTATTTCTCCTTTCTCAAACTTAATTATTTATTTTTAGGTTTTTTAGTTCCGTATTTACTTCTACCTTGTCTTCTTTTATCAATACCAGCTGTATCTAAAGTTCCACGAACAATATGATAACGAACACCGATAAGATCTTTAACACGACCACCACGAATTAGAACAACACTATGTTCTTGTAAATTATGTCCTTCACCACCGATATAGCAGTTTACTTCATAACCGTTACTTAATTTAACTTTAGCAATTTTTCTTAAAGCTGAGTTTGGTTTCTTTGGTGTTTTAGTAGAAACACGAGTACAAACTCCACGTTTTTGTGGTGCACAGTTGTTAGTTCTTACTTTGTCTTTAGAGTTATATCCAACATTTAATACTGGGCTTTTACTCTTTTTAACCTTTTGTCCTCTACTCTTTCTTACTAATTGATTAATTGTAGGCATATTAGTCTCCTTTCTTATACACATTTCCAGGTGTATCATTTACTATATTTTTTTAAGTTTTCTGCGTGAGAAAACCTGAAATCTAGTTAATAATAGCATACCCAACCCCCTTTTGTCAACGATTATTACTAATAATTTTAAGAAAAAATACATTATAATTTCCTGTATTACCATTTCTTACATTTTTTGCTATAGTAGTCCAACTATCTGATTCAAATTTAGTAGTTTTTGGATAAACTAATGCATCATCAGTTATAGTTGAAGTACTGGTATACTCTGTTCCGTTACCACCTGTTTTAGTAAAATATTGTCTTGTACTTGGTAAATTTCCTAATGCTGAACCTGAACTAACCTTTCTTGTTTCAAGAACGGTCTTATTATCAGTATTCATAAAAGTTACAACATAACTTATCTTCTTTGAACTATCAAATGTACAACTAGTTGATTCTTTAGTATCACTTCCATTTACTGATACATATGCATTTACTGATGTGCCAAGTAAACTTGTTAAATTAATTGTAGGATCTTCTACATATCTTAACCATATATAAAGAGTATAAGATATACTTTTACCTGTTTCTATAAAGTCACTATCATATATTAATAATTTATTATCAGCTATGTCTTTAAATGATCCTTCACTTACGTTACCAGTACTTGAAACTACTTTATAAACTAAGTATTCACTCTTTAATTGTTCTGAAATACTATTAAAGTTAAGATAAAGTTTCATACATCCATTAAGAGT
>FR880118.1:32779-73590 GCA_000434555.1 Clostridium sp. CAG:524
TATTTCTTAAATGCTTCTGTTTCATAATTGCTACTTCTAATAGGAGCCATATTATTTATATTAACACTTGTATCAGTTATCTTTAACTTTAGATTACCTGTTACTACATTATTTGGATTAATTGTTCCATTTGTAATAATATCCGGTCCGATAAATGCTAATGTAGCTGTTAACACGCCACCTATTAAAATGCATACTGCTATTACTATATATTTTTTATCTATTTTCATATACTTCACCTATATTAATTATAAATATAAGTTATATAAAAAGCAAATAAAAATCGTCATAAGACGATTATTTACATTATGGTGTCCTCGAGGCGATTCGAACGCCTGACCGACGGCTTAGAAGGCCGTTGCTCTATCCAGCTGAGCTACGAGGACACTTCCAGCTCATGTATAAAAGTATACACCATTATTTAAGAGTTTTCAAGACTTTTTTAATCTCTTTTATTATTTTTTTACAATTTCTGATATATTATTCATATCTTTTGTATTAAATACTACTTTTTTTACATCATAATTTTCAAATATTGAAGAAGCAATAACATATTTAACCTCTTCTAATATAACATTATTTTCCATATCTCCAAAAATATATTCATTAAATACTAAATTAAATTTATCATCCTCTATATTATAATTTAATAATTCAATATTATTAGAAACATAACTATTTAAATTATCTTGACTATTAACACTACTTGTAAGTTCACTTATAATAATGTCTATCTTATCACTACTTGTGTTTGTTATATAACTGACAGGTACATAATACACATTATCATTATTTGTCTTACTAAAGAATACAGTAGTAGTATCTATATTATCAAAACTATCTATATCATATTTCTTATTAATACCATATTTACGTGTTAAAGGATATTTAAGTTCTTTATTAGTATTTGGTATATATTTTAGTTCTTTAGAATCAACTGTTATATAAATATTATTTAATCCATTTATTTCGGTTATACTATATATAATAGATTCTATCATTTCTTCACTTATATATTTATTTACATTTAATAATTCATTATTAAAATCTAAGTATACATTATCTTTTTCTACTTTTATACTTTTTAATATAGTATTTTTAGGTATTAGAGTATAGAATCCATTTATATCACTATTAGTAAGTTTATCTATTTTATCTTTTATTATTGATACTATATCTAACTCATCATAATAAGTTACTACTCTTGATACATAATTATCATTATCAAGTAGATATACTATGTTTTCTTTTAAGTCTTTATTTTCTTCTACTACTTCTGTATTTATATTAGGTGTTGTTGGTATTAAATAAAACATTATAAGTAAAAATAATGATACACTAGCTACTACTATTTTATTAATTGTCCATTTTTTAATCATTTTCATATTAAATAATATGTTATTTAAAATTAAAAATGACTCTTAAAGTCATTTACAATGTAATTTCACCTAATTTAAGAAGTTCTATTACTGCTCCTGCTCTTCCCTTACATCCAAGTTTTTGCATAGCATTTGACACATGATTTCTAACTGTTTTTTCACTTATATTAAGTTCTAATGCTATTTCACGTGTACTTTTATTTTGAACTAATAATTCAAATACATCTTTTTCTCTTTTAGTTAATATATTTCCCATATTGCACCCTCTTCCATACAATCATTTCACTTTTAATTTATGAAAGAATAGTGTTTTATGTGAAAGAAAAAAGCCTATTTATCAAACTTTATAGTTATATTTTTTTTATCTTTGAATTCTTCTTGTATACTTCTCATTATATTATTAGCTAGTTCATTATTATGTTCACTTGATGATATTGTTACTTTTATATTGTCATTATTAATTTCTATATATGATTTTATTTTAAAGTCATTTAGTATTTTGTCTTCAAGATATGTTTCTTTTCCTTTAGCTAGATTAAGTATTTGAAGTTCTTCAAAGGCTGTATTCTTAACTTCAGTACTTGATGAAGGTGAAACAATCTTTTCTTGTAATTCATTCATTACAGTACTTATTTTTTCATTTCTACTAGCTCTTAATGCGACTAATTTATCATTTTCACTTACATTTACATCAATACTTTTATTAACACTTTCTATTCCATTCTTACTAAATATTTCACTTGGTAATGTTATATAATATACTCCTAAAATAAGTATTAATGAGAATAGAGTTAAAAACCACATATTTTGTCTATTTATCATAATTCACCTCTAGTAAAGTATATTAATATATTATTTTTATATACCAAAAAAGTGTGATTACTCACACTTTAAATCAATAACAATTGGATTTTTAAAATATTCTAATTTTCTTACATTATCTGTATCAAAATATATACCAGATGTTTCTTTGTCACATTCTTTATGTGTTTCTTTATTTATAAAGTTATCAAAATTATATTTATATTTTTTAGATAGATCTTTTAATGATATGAAATATTGGTTATCTTTTTTATCAAATTTTTTATAATCACCATTTTCATAAATAGTATCAGCATATTTAAATAATATATTATTCATTTCTGTTATAGTTAGTTCTTTAATAGTATTTTCTTTTTTCTTACATGAACATAAGAGTAATAACATACTTATTATTAATATAATTTTTTTCATAATATCACCTGTATTAATATTAGCATATCAATGAAAATATATCAATGAAAAACTTATCTCATGGATAAGATAAGTTTTATTCACATAGTATACTATAAGATGTATTATATGTATCACTTACTAATGTTATTGTAATACCTGTTTGTTCAAGATCACATTGTTTTTTAGTACTAGATCTATTAAACATTGATATATCATATCCTAGTTCTTTTAGATTTTTAAGTGATATATAATATTGATTATCAAGTATTTGATATTTTTGATATTGGTTATTATCATATACTTTAGCTGAATAATTAATTAATGTATTATATACTTTATCATCGAATTCTTTATCAAGTTCTTCATCTGTTTTACCACATGCAGTAAGTGTTAATATTGATAATATAGAGACTAATATTAATAATATTTTTTTCATTATAATTCCTCCCCATGGAAACTTACTTTTACTTGACCATTTCCTTTATTGTATCCATTTGTTTTTGTAATATTTTTTACTGATGTTGAGTATATATTTGAACCACCATTACCTGGCTTATATCTTTTAGTTAGTGTATCACATCCTGGTCTACAAGTGTTTTCTCCTGTTTTACAATCTGACCATACATCATCACAACCATATACCCATTCGTAACTTTCATTAGCACAGTCATCCCATTCTCTTCCTGTACAATAACCGTAGCAAGCATTAGGATAGTATCTTTCATCTCCTATAGTACATTTTCCAGATGGAGTTGGATTTGAACAACTAAAATGTTTTGTATCTCCTGGACTACAAGAAACATTTCCACTACCATGTCCATACCAACCATTACTTGTACATTCAAACCATCTATCGCCATAACCATGGCCATATTCAGTATCTACCCATCCGCCTGAACATACCCATTCTTTGTGATGTTTATCTGAACACACTGTTATATATCCACCTACACAAGTGTCATGTCCAGTATAGCAACTACTACAATTGTCTTGGTATTTATGATCATAGCTAGAACCTCCACCACCGGCGTTTGTTCCTCTTGAACCAGCTCCACTTCCAACTGAAGCTCCACCAGTACCAGTTCCATTACCACCAGCAGTACCATTAGCACCACCGCCACCACCAGCAGCAGCTATTAATATTGTTCCATTCTTTTTAATAGTAGAAGCACCACCACCATAATATTGGCCAATTCCTCCTCCATTGTAACCTCTAGCAATTCCAGTATTATTTCCTGAACCACCTGTATTTATAACTACAACATCTCCTTTAGTGAAATATATAGTTCCTGCTGTTTTAGCACCTTTTCCACCATTATTTTCACCTTCAGCACCTAATAATTCAAAAGTATAGAATCCATTATATGGAATAGTATATGTTTGAGCTGAAGCTACAAAAGTAAATGTTTTATCATTTGGTCTTCCATAATTAACTGTACATGTTGTATCTTTTATAATCTTATTAATAGTTAAAACTTTAGGTTCATAAGTTGCTGTTTGTGAATTAGTACAACTTACTGTATCATATGCGTATCCATTATTACCTTTTAATGATGTACTTAAATCACTTCCAGCTTCACCAATTAATTTAGTATTAGTAGCAGTACCATTATTAACTACTATATTTGCTGTTACATCCATACCTCTATATCTAACTGAACAAGTAGCGTCTCCTCTTAAATCTTCAAGTACTAATTTATTATCTACAACTTTATAACTACCTACAGTTTTATCACATACTAAATCTCCTGTTTTACCTTTAAAAATATAATAACTTTGATCTGGAGTAATAGTATATGTTTTATTATATCCAATTACTATTTCATTTATAGTATCTTTACCTGATATTTTAGCGTTAACAAGTTTAATTGTAACATTAAATTCAGGTGTAATAAATTTCCATGGATCATTACGACTACCACTTCCTAAAACTCTTGTTTCAGGAATGACTAATTCAGTAATTCTTGATTCAAGACTGTCTGTCTTACTTACTGAATTTATTTTTCTAACATCAACTGCATCAACATTATTACCATTTTCAGTCATTGTAAAATATCTAGCACCTGTTATTAAATATGAATCATTTTTAATTATTGTAGAATTAAATTCATAAGTATTTAAGAATCCTCCTTCATTAAATCCACTTTTTACTGATGAAGTACTACCATTATATAAATACTTATTTGTTGAATCAATAAATAATTTATATTTACTAAATTTAGTAATATAGTTATCAGTATTTTTAGTTGCTTTACTATAATTAGCATATACTGATGCTGCTTTTACATTAGTTATCAAAAGTAATAAAACTAATAAAATATTTAATTTTCTTTTTAACTTCCTCATATTCTTCACCTATTATAAATATTATCAAATTTAATATAAAATTTCAATCAAAAAAGCGTAAATAATTACGCTGTCTTGTTTATTTACAACTACTACTAAATGATGAACTAAATGTATCTCCTGTTATTATGATTGTAATACCTGTTTGTTCATTATCGCATTCTGTATTATTAACAGGATTTGTAAACATTGTTGTATCATATCCTAATTCTTTTAAGTTTTTTAGTGATATATAATATTCATTTTCAGCTCTTTTATAATTTGTATATTGTTTTTCATTATAAATTTTTAATGAGTAATCCATTAGTGCTGTATCTACTTTACTATCGAATTCTTTTTTTATTTCTTCATCAGTTTTGCCACATCCTGTAAGTAATAATACTGATATGATTGATATTGCTAATATTAATATTTTCTTCATATTCTCTCCTTAATCGCAATATACTGCTATTAAAATAGGATATTCTTTATACTCTACTTTTTCTACATTATCAATGTCAAAGTAGACACCTGTTTTTTCGTGATCACATACTTTTTTAGTAATTGGACCTATCATTTTTGTATCATCAAAGTTATAATCACTAACCATCTTAGTTAAACTTATAAAGTATTTTCCATCTACTTTTGGATATTTAGTATATTCTTTTGATGTATACATTTTAACTCCAAAGTCATATAGTTTTCTATTTATATCAAGTTTTGTAAGTACATCTGGTTCAACATATTTTGTTGTTTTAGCAGGTTGTGTTGTTGTAGATGTATTATCATTTGTGGCAGGTTGTTTTTTACAACCTACCATCAAGAATAAACACATTGTTATTATTAAAATTTTTTTCATTATAACTCCTCTCCATGGAAACTAATTGTTACTTCACCATTTGAAGTTCTACTTCCATAGCTTTCACTTGTATTTTTCATACCTGAATTAAATATGTTAGTTCCACCATAACCTGGCTTATATGAATTTGTTCTTTGATCACATCCATAGCTACATGTGTTATGCCCTGTTAAACATGCATCATACCTTCTATCACATCCATATTCGCATTCGTAATCGTAAGATGCACATGGGTCATAACGTTCTCCTACACAGTATCCTGAGCATGATTTACATACGCTTCCACTATTTCCACAAGCTGGCCAACTTCCACATGACCAAACTTTTCTATCACTACCACAGTTTACATTTTCAGTTGAATCATATGAAGAGCCATATTTTCCATTATGACAAGTTGTACAAACTGATCCACCTCCGCCTCCATATGTGTATGATTCATATCCGCCTTGGCACACTCTAGTTTGAGTATAACATGAACTACAGTTATAATCTTCATATCCGCCTCTACATGTATTTTCACCATAGTAGCAACTACTACAATTAACTTCGTAATGGTAATCATAACTTGATCCACCACCGCCGCCATTTGTTCCGTTAGTTCCAGCATTGCCACCAACGCTAGCGCCACCTTTACCAGAACCATTTCCACCGGCAGTACCAGAAGTTCCTCCTCCACCACCAGCTGCAGCTAATAATATTGTTCCATTCTTTTTAACAGTAGATGATCCACCACCATAATATTGGCCAGTACCTCCACCATTATATCCTTTAGCAGTACCAGTATTACTTCCAGCACCACCTGTATTGATTGTAAGAGTATCACCCTTATTTAAATATATAGTACCTGTTGCTTTTGAACCTTTTCCTCCTGAATTTTCACCTTGAGCACCATATCCAGTAATTGTATAGTATCCACTATACTGAACATTATATGTTTGATTTGAAGCTACAAAAGTAAATGTTTTATTACTTGGCTTACCATAAGTAACAGTACAAGTTGTATCTTTTATAATCTTTTTAACTGTAATTGTTTTTGGTACATATGTTCCGTTTTGTGAGTTAGTACAACTAACTGAATCATATGCGTATCCTTTTGTAGGTGTTATTGTTGTACTTAAATCATCTCCTGCTTCACCAGTTATTTTTGAACTAGCAGCAGTACCATTATTAACAACAATGTTAGCAGCAACATCCATACCTCTATATCTAACAGAGCAAGTAGCATCTCCCTTTAAATTTTCTAACACTAATTTATTATCTACAACTTTATAATTACCTACAGTAGAATCACAAACTAAATCTCCTGTTTTACCTTTAAAAATATAATAGCTTTGATCTGGGGTAATAGTATAAGTTTTATTATATCCAATTACTATTTCTTCAATAGTATCTTTACCAGATATTTTAGCATTAACAAGTTTAATTGTAACCTTAAATTCTGGTATTATAAACATCCATGGATTACTACGACTACCATTTCCAGTAACTCTAGTTTCTGGAATGATAAGTTCACTGATTCTTGATTCAAGACTATTGTCTTTACTAATAGTACTTATCTTTCTAACATCAATTGTATCTACATTATTACCAGTTTCTGTCATTGTAAAGTATCTAGAACCTGTTATTAAATATGAATCTTTATTTGCATCCATAGAAGCATTAAATTCATATGTATTTAGAAAACCACCCTCATTAAATCCAGTTTTTACTTCTAGAGTACTGCCATTATATAAATACTTATTCGTTGTATCAATAAATAATTTGTATCTGTTAAATTTAGTAATATAAGTATCAGTATTTTTAACAGCTTTACTATAATTAGCATAAACTGAAGCAGCTTTAATATTTATTACTGAAAGTAACATAATTAATATTAAGCCTAAATATTTCTTTAACCCTCTCATATTATCACCTATTATAAATGATAACAAATTTATATTAAAAAAACAATAATTTGAATGAAATTTCATGTAAAAAAAACTTACTTCAATGAAATAAGTTTTTTAATAATTTTTATTTTCTAGTAGCTATTTATAACATGTTAAATTGCTACCATTTCCACTATAGTTGTTCCATCCTGATGGGCAATAATACATAGGACTTACTATAACACTGCATTTTGTCTCTGATGCGATATTACTTATTGTAGCCACATTATTAGTAATTGTACCAATACTACCATTTGTACAAGTTATTTTAGAATTCTTAAATTCATGATTATTATTTGGTGTTAAATTAAATGTTGCATTATTAAAATGATTAACGACCATAGAAGTTGGCATAGTGTTTCAATTTGTTACGCTCGTAATTACATTATATTTTCTTATTTCCTATTTAGCATAAACAGTTGTATCACTAGTTATTTCAACTATATCATTACTTCTAACTTCTTTAGTATATTTTCTATCAAAATACCATCCTTTAAAGTCATATCCAGTTTTTGTTGGTATAGGTAAATCTCCATATTTTTCTAATATAGTAACTTTTTAAAAAATAAGTATTTAAAAACTTTTATCCATTTTAGATAAAAGTTTTTTTATATCATTATATAATTATATTTATTTAATTTTTCTACATTCAAGATAGAATCTCTTATCATCTGAGTGTCCCATACTAAATGTTTTTCTTGGAAGTGCTCCGTCTAATATAACTGATTTAAATAAATCACTCTTTTCCATTTTAGGAAGTAAGAATCCTATATTATTTTGTTCACTACCCATCTTTCTAGTAACATCATCACCATGAATATAATCTATTTTACCAGCAAATTCTGTTAAATATTCATCTAAGAATTTTTGAAGAGTTCCTACAGCTAAATTACTAGTTGGATCTTCAATATATATTTCTTTTTCACCAGCACTAGTTATATATGTTAATTTTTGACCATTACCATCTGTATTAATTTGAAATTTTTCATATAATTTAGTAAGTAAATGTTCAACATCACAATCAAATATAACTCTGTGAATTGGTTCAAAATCTAGAGCTTCACTATGAATATTAACAAGTTCTACAAGAGCATATCTAGCTGGACTATTTTTAGCTGCTTCTTCACCTATTTTTTCTTTTAATTCTTCATAACAAGCTTTAGCAGTAGCAAGGCTATGATTTCCATCTCCCATTGCATAAACGCATGGAGCAGTTTCATTAATACCATACTTATTATTAAAGTATTCAAGTTCTCCTAAAGCTTCAAGTTTCTTTGTTACTTCATCTATTGCTGAATCATTTAATTTATACCCTTTAGAATGTCCACCATTCATCATTAAATCAAAATCATAAACAATATCTTCTTCTGCAACTTTATTCTTTAGTGATTCAATTATTTCTTTCTTTTCATCATCAATAAGTATCATAATATGAGGTAATTCAAGTGGAGCATCAACTCTTACTTTCTTTCTAGGTGGAATTCTTTCAATAACAGTTTTTTCAGTAGCTCTTACTAAACTTTTACTACCAACGTTATAATCATAACTATCTAAGTCAATCATACCGATTAATCCTTCACGGACTTTACCTGTTGAATCAGTTCTTTCAAGATAAATCATAGTGTCATGTAATGTTTCAAATAAATCATCATTAAGATAATTATTCATTGTTTCATTAATCTTTTTTATTCTATCCTCTACATCTTCATTTTCAAGATATACTTCAGGTAAAATAATATTATATGTTGAAGGGTTATTACCTACTAATTCTTTTACTTTATCCCAATATTCAGGTTGACTTGTATATTGGTCACAAGCAATAACACTCCATAAATTATAGTTAACTCCTTTTTTAGGAATTAAAATATCACATTTTTTAAATGGTACTTCCATATTTTCATCTCCTTATGAATATTTTAACACATTAAAAAAGAGTTTCAACTATTTTTGAACTCTTAATTATAATTTGCTAAAGTTTTTTCAATAATTCTTTTAATATCTCTTTCATTAAATGGTTTAGATAACAAATCAACTATTGGATAATTAAATGCTTCACTTACTTGTTCTCTTGTATCATTGCCTGTTATTATTGATACAGGAATTTTAACAAATAAATTATTTTTTTTGAAATATTCAAGTACTTCAAATCCATTTACATTTGGCATATTTAAATCAAGTAAACAGCATTTAATTTTATATCCATCTGGTGAATTAACTGCTTCAATTGCTTCTGCTCCATCATGGGCAATCATACATTCATATTTATCATTGAATATTTTTTTAATAAAGTTTGCTACTAGATTAGAATCATCTACTATAAGTATTGCTTCATTTTTAACTTGATTAGTCATATCAGCTATTAAATCATCTTGTATTTCCATTCCTAGATACTTTTTAGATACATTTATCATTCTTCTTGTTTCATTTATAAGTTTAGTATAATTATCATAAATGAACATTATATCATTTGCTTTACTTTTTAGTTCAAATTGATAAGCTAGTTCTGCTAAATCAACGAATCCTAAATATCTAGCGTCACTTTTTAATGAATGAACTTCTATCGCATAATTAGGCATATCGCCTGTTTCTCTAAATCTTTTTAGTGCTGAAAGTTTTCCTTCAATCATGTCTAAAAAGTCTTTTAGGGTTGCATTATACATTTCCATATCACCAAAAAGTTCTAATGCTTTTTCTATATTAACTCCATTTGATATTAATAAATTAACGTCTTCCATTTTCCTACCTGCCTTACCTTACATACTTACATTATAACATATTTTTTTACTTCTTCAAGTACTTTTTCATTACTCTATTTAAGTCTTCTTTAATAATTGGTTTACTTAAATAATCATTAAATCCTCTATTTATATATTCTTCTTTCATTCCTGTTATTGCATTAGCCGTTAAAGCAACGACTGGTGTGTTGAATGTTTCTATTTCTTTTAGTTTTTGAAGTGTTTCAGTACCACTCATTCTAGGCATCATATCATCAAGTAATATTAAATCGTATTTATTGTTACTTACTTTATCTAAACATTCACTACCACTACTTACTAGTGTAATATTACATTTATATGCTTTTAGAAGTCTTTCAGCAACTTTAAGATTTAACATATTATCATCTACTACAAGTATATTTTTACCACTAGCATCAATTATTTCATCAGTTTTTTCTTCTGTTTCTTTTTCTTTCATTACTTTAATAAGTTCTTCATTAGTAAGCATTCTTTGATCAAGTGATATAGTAAATATACTACCTTTTCCGTATATACTTTGAACAACTATTTTTCCACCCATCATTTCAACAAGTTTCTTAGTAATTGCAAGTCCAAGTCCAGTTCCTTCAGTAGTAGTTTGTTTTTCAACACCAAGTCTTTCAAATTTAGTAAACAATTTATCAATACTTTCTTTTTTAATACCAATACCTGAATCTTCTACACTTATAATTAATCTTATAATGTTATTTTTTTGAATACTATTTATTCTAAAATCAATATAACCATCTTTCGTATATTTTGCCGAATTAGTAAGTAAATTAATTATTACTTGTTTTACTCTTATACCATCTCCATATAAGAATTCAGGGATACTTTCATCATAACTATGTTTAAATTCGATAGGCTTTTCACCTATTCTAGCCTTAGTAAGTAAGATAAGTTCTTCATACATTTTCTTAAAACTATAAACTGAATCAATAATTTCAAGTTTATTTGCTTCAATTTTAGAAATATCTAAAATACCATTAACAAGTTCAAGTAGTGTATCGCTTGCCATAATAATATTTTTAACGTCACCCTTAGCGTCATCGCTTACTCCATCATTTTCAAGTAAGCTATTACTAAAGCCACATATAGCATTAAGAGGTGTTCTTATTTCATGAGACATACTACTTAAAAAATCAGTTTTAGCTTGATTAGCCTTTACTGCTTCATCACGAGCCTTATTTAATTGTTCAATCATTTTAGCATCCGGATTTTCAATAGTAAAGTACATTACAGCAGTAAGTAATGCTTCTAAAGGTACTACTAAAAATAATGCTGGATTAATAGCTTGTATAATTGTACAAAATGTACCCAAAACGAAAAATAAATATAACGGAATATATTTGCTTTGTTTAGCAAATTTTATTTTACTCAAAAGCACATATATCAAAATAATAACATAAATAAATGATAAAAAATAAGTTACTATAGTAGATATACCATAAGCGAACATAGCTCCATTATCATTAATAGTAAAATTAAGTGGTAGAACCATGATCAAAATAAATTGAAAGAAACCTATAAGTATATTTCTAATAGTACTACTCTTAGAATTAAATAATTTTTCAGAATATAAAGTCGATAATATATAAAGAGTAAATAAATAAGTCCAAAGTAAATTAAAAAATAAATATAGTTTATTCATAATCATTTTCATAGTATAACTACTAGACTTCATCATAAAATATAATATAATTCCAAATGATAATAAAGCCACTGTTTCAATTAATAAATATGAATATATATTATTTTCTTTTTTATTAATTCTTTCTTTACTAAAAAAGACAATACTAAGTAGAAAAGTATAAATCAATTGAGCAAAAGATAACATTATTAAATAATCCATATTATATTCACCTATTTTCTAAAATAATTTTAACACATAATAAAAAAAAGTAAAACTTATAATTTTACTTTTTAAAAATTTTTCTAATTAATGATTGTTTACCACTATTTTTTAAGACTTTATAAGAAAATCCTAAATTACTTTCATAAAATTCAACATTAATAGCATCATTAAAATCAGAAGTTCTTTCTAATTTTTTATAATCAATTTTTGACATACCATTTAGTGGCAATTCTTCTAGAAAAACCCATTTAGAAGGAATATCTCTAGTTGTTAGTTTCTCATCAGCTAACATTTTTTTAACTATTTCTTCAACTATTTCATTGTGATCTAAAGTTACATCTGGATTTACTGTTACAAATGCAACTGGCATACTACCATTCTTTTCATCATTAAAATAAGAAACAACAGCACAAGATGATACTAAATTATATTCTCTAACTTTTTTCTCAACTTTTCCAGGATGAACTTTATATCCATCATATCTTGAAAAAGCTCTATCGATTCTTTCTAAATGTCTTAAATTTCCATCTTTATTGAAAAGAACAGTATCACCAGTTAAAAAGTATTCTTCTCCATCTATATCTATATATTTATCAGCTTTTGATGGATTTAGTTCTTTTTTCATCACAGAAGGTCCTTTAAAAGCTGCTTCACCAACAATAGAATCTTGACCATTAAATTTAACTAATTCATGAGAATCAGAATCTAAAATAGCTATTTCTGTTAATGGTAATGATATTCCAGAATAACCAATTATATTATTTTTATCACAGTTAGTATAAGTACCACAACCACCAATTTCAGAAAGTCCATAGCCTTTTGATAATTTGCACTTACAATTATGAGCTTTTAACCATTCATCAACAAATAATTCATCTTCAATATCTAAACTAGCACCACCAGCTACAATACAATCTAAAAATGAAAAATCAGCATTTTTTAAACTTGAATCCTTTGCCATAGCTAAAAACCATGCAGGATTACCAAAAACTATATTAGGTTTCATTTTATAAATTAATCTACCTACTTTTGAAATATCAAACTTAGCAACTTCTTGTAACTCCATTCCAAAAGTTAATCCCATATGTGAACAACAAGCTGATCCATAAGCAGCAAAATATGGTAAAATATGAAGAATTTTTTTACTTGGCTCAAAGCTTAAATTCGCAAGTTCATGTTGATATGCAATACTATTCATATTTTCATTAGTAATAACAATAGGATTTGGAATCCCAGTACTTGATCCAGAAGAATGAGTAATTATTGAAGGTGTATCAGGAACATATATTTCATCATTAAATAATGTATACCTAGAATTATTAATAGCATCTTCATAATCATATATTTGTAACCTACCATAATTATTTTCTTTATCTCTACTAAAAATGCTATTTTTAAGTTCAACAATTTTTTTAACATTTTTTGGAGCAGATAATAAAGCAGGAACAGTTATAATTTTCTTAACATTTGTTTTCTCATTTAATTCATTAATATTTTTATCAATTAAATCTTTAGATAACATATCTAAAACAATAATACTACTAACATTTTCATTATTTATCATTTCAATTAAAGTAGATGGTTTTGTTCTAGGATCTATAAAATCACATACTATTCCAAGTCTATTGCAAGCATATTGAATATAAGCTGTTTCTGGAATATTAGGCATTAGTACCCCAACTCGCTCTCCTTTAGAAATTCCAATTGCTTTTATAGCCTTAGCTGTTTCATAAACTTTTTCAAAAAAGTTCTCATAACTAATATTATTTCCAATAAAAGAAAATGCTATATTATCATAATCACCTTTAAATTCACTTTTTAAATAATCATAAGCTGTTTTTTTATATTTTTTTTCATCAATCATTGGCTCACCATATCGTAAACTTGATTTAGTTTCCAATGAAGTATCTTTAAATTCCATAATCCTACCCCTTTATTTGCCTAGATTATACCATTTTTTAATAAAATAATAAAGATAGTTATTGACAATATGTATCAATTGTGTTACAATACATAGCCATGAAGAAGATGTATGATTATATAAATTATATTGAAGTAGATAAAACTCCTAGTGAATTATATCAAGATTTTTTAAAAGACTTTGTATCATTCAGAAAGGAAAATAATCTAACTCAAGAATTATTAAGTTTATATTCAAATGTGGGAAGGGTTAAAATAGCTAGAATTGAAAGCAATATGCATTCACCTACTGTTAAAGCAATGATGGATATTTTAGGTCCTCTTGGATATACACTTAAAATTGAAAAGGTTGAAAAGAAGAATAAAAAGGAAAATAAAGACTGTCTAGAAAATAACTAGACAGTTTTTATTTTATACATTAGTTATTAGAAAAATACAATTCCGCTCTATCATATTTTCCAGTATGATAAAGTTCATAATTATTATTAGTATATTCACTTACAACTTTAACCCAAAATTTTTCAGCTATTTCAGATTTAGGTACAGCTTTAATAGTCCATTTGCCTTTATAAAGAGTAAATGCTTTAATAACAGATATTGTACCAACTTTCTTATTCTTATAATTATTTAATACAAACATTTCACTTATTTCATAATTACTTTCACCATTATTATCAATAAGAATAAACCCCAATATATTATTATCAGATTTTATAAAATAAGCAAAATCATTATTAAAATATTTATCTAAATCATATTTATATTCACACTTTTCTGAATCAAAATCAAGTGGAAAATAAATAGATAAATCATGTAAATATAATTGTAATAATTTTTCTAACTTTTCTTTTTCATTTTTATTAACTTTTATTAATTCAATGTTCATTTTTACTCCAAAGTAATTATATTTTTATTTTATAACATATTAATTCTTTTAATGATTTCTTCTTTTCCAAGTAATTTCATTATTTCATATAAATCAGGAGTATTAGATTTAGTAGTAACAGCTACTCTTATAATTGTACTTATATCAGCAACACTACCTTTAAAGTCTCCTGGATTCTTTTTATATTCTTTAATATTTGATGCATAACCAAATAATTCACATAATTCTTTTACTTTATTGAACCATGTTTCTTTGTCATCATCATCACTATAATATTTATCAATATAAGTATTTAATATATTTTTTATTTCAACCATATTAGTGATATTTTTCCATTCATAATCTCTATGTCTTATTTCAAATACATCACTATACATATACCAAATTAAATCCTCAATCATCTTATAATATGCAATATCTTTACGAGGTTTTTCTTGTTCCCTTTCAATATTTAAAATGCTTTCATAGTATGATGGGTCTTTTTCAATTAATTTCCTTAGTGTCTCACTATGACCTTTTGACCATTCATATGTTTTTTCATATAGTTCATGAGCACTCATATGAGAAATTACATCTTTAGAAATATTATTAAGTTTTTCTAAATCATAAAGTCCTCCACTTGATGACATCTTTGCTGGATTATATTGAAATTCAGTCCATGCTTTAGAAGGATTCTCTCTATGCCACTCTTCATAATTAGAATTAATTATTGTCATTAATGATTCAATAACAGCAAGAGCTGGATAACCAAGATCAGTATAATATCCCATTGATGCTTCTGGATCTTTTCTCTTACTTATTTTACGAATACTATTTCCTTCTTTTTTAATAATAAGAGGCGTATGAACATATTTATATCTAGGTCTTTCAAAACCAAATGCATCATAAAGTTCAACATGCTTAGGTGCACTACTAAGCCACTCTTCTCCTCTTATTATATGAGTTGTACCCATTAAATAATCATCTACAACATGAGCAAAATGATATGTTGGAAGTAAGTTATCACTTTTCATAATAACGAAATCTTCATCATTTTCAGATAATTCAAGTTCACCTTTTACTTCATCTATAAATTTAAATTTACGTTCAAAATCACCCATTGATTTAAAACGAATAACATAGTCTTTGCCATCTTTAATATTTTGAATCATTTCATCAACTGATAGATTTCTACATTTAGCATACTTTCCGTAGTAACCTGTTCTTTGTTTTTTATGATCTTGCATCACTCTTAATTCATCAAGTGTTTCTTTAGTACAAAAGCATGGATAAGCACGACCTATTTCTATTAAATATTTAATAAACGCATGATAAATTTCTTTTCTCTCACTTTGTACATAAGGCCCATAATTACCAATTGTTTTTCCATCAAGTTCATATTCATCTGGTAATAATTCATAGTATTCTAATGCTTCTTTAATTAATTGAACTGCTTCTTTAACTTCTCTTTTTTGATCAGTATCTTCTATTCTAAGCATAAATACGCCATTATTATTTCTAGCAATCAAATAATCAATTATTGCTTGATATATTCCACCAATATGAACATATCCAGTTGGACTTGGAGCAAATCTTGTTACAACCATTCCATTTCTACTAGGATACATATTTTCATAATCTTTTATAGTTTTATTAATATTTGGAAATATTAAATTTGCTAAATCTTTATTTGTCATATAACACCTCTTTTTTCTAATAGTAGTATACAATAATTATTAGTATTTCACAAGAACAAAATAAAAAGCTCTGCGATTCACAGAGCGAATTATCATATGGCGGAGACAGAGAGATTTGAACTCTCGCACCAGTTTCCCGATCTACACCCTTAGCAGGGGCGCCTCTTCAGCCTCTTGAGTATGTCTCCACGTAGGCACAAATAAATAATACCTTATTCAGAGAGATAAGTCAACATTTTTAAGAAAAAAACTTGTATTATTTACAAATATTTGCTATGATTGATATATATAAAATAGAGGCGATGAAATAAATGAATAATGAAGCACAATTTGAAACTACAGCAATTATTGATATAGATGCAGAGTTAAAAGAACAAGAAAAACAAAAAGAATTATTAAACACTATTAAGATGGAACCTATACTAGAAAAGACAGTTATGGAGGAAGAAACTCCAGTAACTAAAAAGAAAAAGATGATGGAAATAACAGATTATATATTACTTTTCTTAATAGTTGCATTTATTATAATATTTGTACTTGTACTATTCAAACTTAAATAATGATAAAAGAACTCAATCTTGAGTTCCTTTTATTTACAACTAAAATCATGTTCACGTAATGCACCTTTTACATCATCTTTATTAGTTTTATCTCCAATATAACTAGTAGATAAATCATAATATTCAGTAATGTCTTTTATATTTCTAACATTAATATCTTCAGTTAAATCAATAATACCATTTTTAATATTATATTCAACTTTAATATAAGCACCTTTATCATATGTTTTCTTTTTCTCTTTTAATGTTTCTTCCATTGTATCAATATTTTCAAGACCTTTATCAGTTAATTGATATTTAATATTGGAAACTACTCTTTTAAGTTCATCTTTATTATCAAATATTAGTCTCATATCAATATTGTAATTAAAGTTTTCTGAATTAATATTCTTATTACATTCTACTTCACTTTCAAGAAGATTACAACCTGATAAAAGAGATATAAATAATAATGATAAGATTAATTTCTTTATTTCCATAACATCGCCTTCTTCTTTATAATTCTTATTATATTTAAAATTAATAATGATATAATTGATACAACAATTGATGCACATGATATAACTATTTTAATTATGTTTGTTTTTGATATTTGTACTTTATCATGAGGAACTATAGGTTCGTCTTTTTTTACTTCTTCTATTTTTGATATATTGAATTTATATTCACGAGTACTTCCATCTACTGCTGTAACTATTAGCGTTATTACACTACCATTTTTTAAGTTTTCATTTCCATTTATGATTACTGATGAATCTTTACTTTCTGTTTCATAAGTAAATTCAAGTGATTTTTCATTTTCTATTGTTATATTATATAATACAATATCTTTATCAAAATTTATTTGATAATTTTTAATACTTAGTGATTTTAAATAATTGTTTGGTACTACTTCATTACTTTTTACTATTCTTGTAACTTTTAATACATAGTTTTTACTACTGCCATTTTCTGCAGTAACTTTTATATTGATAGTATTTACTCCTTCTTTTAATTTGTAATTGCCAAATCCAGTTACTTTAGATTTATTATCTTCAGTACTACCACTAACATTTATACTTTCTACTTCATTTTTAACTGTTAATGCATATTCAGTAGTTTTCTTATTAAATTTAAATTCACCACTACTTATACTTAATTCTTTTAAATAATTATTGCCACTTCTATTATCTTCTCTAGTAACAATAATTTTATAGTTTTTTTCTACTTTGCTTTCGCTTTTGACCTTTATTAAGATTGTATTCTTTCCATATTTTAGATCGACTGTTCTATTACCATAACCACCTACATAAGAAGATTTATTACTTGTAAGTGTTGAATTAATAGTTATTTTACTAGTAGTAGATGGTACGCTTAATTTATAAGATGTAGTATTTTTATTAAATTCAGGATTTAGTTTATAATCAGTAATAGTTAATGTATCAAGTGTATTTGTTTTATCACGATTATCTAGTCTATTAATATTTATTTTATATACTCTTCTTATTCCACTTTCACTTATTACTTCTATATTGATAACATTATTACCATATTTTAAGTCATATGATTTAAGACCATTTACTTTAGCAGAAGAATCTGTAAGTGTTCCTGTAAACGTTATACTATTTTTATCATAATTGAAGCTATATTCTGATTTATTACTATCAAAATTGCTTAAATAATTACCTTCTTTTACTTTTAATGAACTAAGTGTATTTACATTAGATTTAACTCTTATTGTAACATTTTTATCATTTATATCTACTGATTGTATATTGGTATTATCTCCATCGTTAGTAATTGTTATATCTTTAATATTAAACTTAGCATTACCTGTTGTGGGCATTTCTATTTTAAGAGTTCCTATTTCACTTTTGCCACTAGATGGATTATTTTTTTCAAGGACTGCTCCATTACTTTTTATAGAATGTACTTTATAATCATTATTATTTATAAATGAATTATATTTACCACTTGTAAATTCATATTTAAATTGTATACCTCTTGCTTTAAAGTCTTTAGCATTTAATTTAATCTTACATTCAACTACTTCTAAGGAAGAAGCACTGCTTGGGCAATTTATATCCATAGTAGCAGTAAGTGCTTTAGTACTTGTTAACATCATCATAAAGCAAAATATACTAAATAATATTTTTTTCATATTCCTCCTAAAATCCATCTTCTGGACTCAATATATAATTAGATATTTTAATAACATCTACTATATCTATTCTTTTATTATTATCAACATTAGCTGCTCTATGTTGTAAATCATTACTATTATAAGAAGTATCAAGTATATAATTAGCACACATCATAGTATCAACAATGTTTACTTTACCATCACCATTAATATCGCCATAGATTACAAAATGATAATCTTTACTTGTAATATTATTACTTACTTTAAGATAGCCATTTGTGCCAATATAATTATTACTACTTAATTTCTTATTCTTACTATCATAAAATTCATAAGATAGCTTAGAATCAATAGTGATATTATTAATTATATCACTAACTTTATTATTATCACTACTAATAAATATAATATTGTTATTAAAGTCATACTTATTAACTATAATATTTATATCAGGTATAATTATATCACTTTTAGGAAAACTTATTAAATATAATGAATTAGATGAACTAAATGTCCATATATTTTTATCATATAAATTAAAACTATTATAATTATATATATTACTTAAAATATTATTATTACTATTTATATATGATAAATTACTATAATTAAATGTTGTACCTATTATATTCTTTATATTACTATAAGTATTATTATTAGATATATTAAGTGTTGCATTAGAACATGATATAAATAATAATCCAATTAATGATCCTGTGTATATATCGTATGTTCCATTTATATTAGAATCGTTTATAAATGTGTTTCTAATTGATATATTTTTATTACTATTAACTATTAAATTACCTAGTAATCCACCTGTATTATCATTACCATTAACATCCCCATTAATAAGGATATTGTTAATATTTATATCATTTTCTGCTTGTCCTGATAAGGTACCTACACTATTATATCCTTTTATATATGAACTATCTATTTCTATATTATTAAGTGTACTATTAGATATAAGAGAGGCTAAGACTCCACTATATAATGTTTCACTATCAATTATATCTATATTAAAATTATATAGTTTTAGATTAGTTACTTTAGCATCTTTTAATTTATTAAATAAACCTCCTACGTATGAATTTAAATTACTTATAGTATGATTATTACCATCAAGTTTACCATTAAAATCAAGTGGAACAAATCCTTTACCACTATTATAATAATAGCCATTATTACTAGTAGTAGAATATTTTAAATCAATATCATTCATTAATTTAAAATAATCATAAGAATTACTTAAATATTTTAGATCTTCTAACTTTTTAATAAGATAAGGATTATCTAATGTTCCACTACCCTCTAATGAAGATTCATCATATTCATAATCAACAAAGCCATTAGAATTTATTTCTATATGGAAATTAGTATTACTTAATACTTTATTTAATTTAAGAGTAAAATTAGAATAATTATTTATAAGATTAACATTCTTAATAATAGAGAAATTACTTGATATATCTTTATTATTTGAATCTATTACTTTTACTTCATAATTAGTACCCGATAAGATATTTTTACTTATTAAATGATATTTAGTTACATTACCTACTTTATTATTAAATGTATCTTTTGTTTTAGTATAGTATTTTTCTTCTTTATTAGTATTAGATGTAAGTATACTTAAGTCATATGTTATATTATCATTATTAGTAACATATACATATAAGTTTCCATTAGTATTTGTATTAAAGTCATCAATATCAAAATAATTAACTCCATAGTGTAAGTCCTCTGTTCTTGGTGATGTTTTAGTAGTAGTGCCATCACTTATTTTAATAGTAAGTTTAGATTTATTACTACCCTTATATAATACTTTTATTCCTTCTACTTTTTCTCTTTCATTTCCTATAAAATATGTATATGTTTCTGTTCTATTATTAGTAGTTTTATTTAAATATTCAGTATAGTTATAATTATATGTTTTGAAATTAACATTTTTAACACCTATTAAGTAATTATAAACATCTACATCATAATATGATATATAGAAGTAATCAACGTAGTCTCCCCATGAATTCATAGCAAGCCATGAACCTTTTAATACATTTCCATTATATGTAATACTTCCATAGTTATCATCCCATCCTATTATACTAATAGCATGACTACTAGCAGCATAATCAGTATAATTTTTACTTCCATCATTATAAAGTAAATTAGTATCTTTATTATAGAAGTCTGAAAATATACCAGTAGCAATAGCTCCATAATTAACTAAATGATTTTTAATATTTTTAGTATATGTAGATAACATTGTTTTAACAGTACTTATATCATATTTTTTAAGAGAATTTTTAATATCAAAAGATGGAAACCATAAAGCATCACGTATATCTAAGACAGTATTAACACTATCTATATATTCACTCATTCTTTTTTCTTTATAACTAGTAAAATAGTCCCCAAAATAATTTTCAGTAACAGGACTATATCCATAATACCAATAATTAAGTACATTAACAACTGAATTGCCTTCACCAAAGTTCTTAGTATCCCCTAGATATCTTGATACATAGTCCATTTGATTTTCACTAAAATTATATTCAGAATAACCTTTCTTAATTAAATATGATTCTAAAGTATTATTTGTACTAAAAGCCCAACATAAATTAAGGTTCTTTTGATTATCAATAGTTGGAATATTTCTTTTACCTGAATCATTTCTTAAATCAAAAGATGGTAAACTACTACTAAAAGTTCTAGGACTAAGATTACTATTAAAATAATTTCTAGATATAATATCATATTCATTTAATGTTTCACTAGGTACTAAACTAACATTAGATTTATCAGTAAGATTAATATATTCTTTATAAAGAGGATTTTCTACTATAGATGCATCTATATAAAAAGATAAAAAGAAAGTAATAAATACAATAAATATTTTCTTAAAATACTCTTTCATAAGACCACCTATTCTATTAAATATTTTACTATAAATGACTATCTAAAGTCAATGTAAACAAAATGTAATATATTCAAATTAAGATATGTTTTTATGATAAAATAGATAGGTATAAAAGGAGTAAAATAATATGAACGAAAATATAATTAATGATATTTCAAATGAATTAAATATCAAAACAGAACAAGCTAAAACAGTTCTAAAACTATTAGAAGAAGGAAACACTATTCCATTTATCGCAAGATATAGAAAAGAAGCAACTGGTGCTTTAGATGAAGAACAAATAAGAAAGATAAATGAAGTATATGAATATCAAGTAAACTTACTTAAAAGAAAAGAAGATGTTATAAGACTTATAGATGAAAAAGGCCTTTTAACAGATGAAATAAAGAATAATATAATGAATGCTAAAAAGTTAGTTGAAGTAGAAGATATTTATGCTCCATATAAAGAGAAGAAAAAGACTAAAGCAACTGAAGCAATTAAGAATGGTCTTGAACCTCTTGCTAAAATAATAATGAGTTTCCCTACTACATTTAATGATGAATCAGTAAAGAAATTCTTAAATGATAATGTTAAAACAATAGATGACGCTATTACTGGTGCTAAATATATAATTGCTGAATGGATAAGTGATAATGCATATTATAGAAAATGGATAAGAAGTTATTTCTTCAAGAATGGTGTTATTACTTCAAAACTTAAAAAGAAAGATGCTGATGCTAACAAAACATATGAAATGTATTATGACTTCACAGAACCAGTTAAACATATAAAACCACATAGAGTTCTTGCGATTAATAGAGGTGAAAATGAAAAGATATTATCAGTAAATATTGAAGTTAATAATGAAGAAGTATTATCATATTTAGAATCAAAGATAATTAAAAAAGATTCACCTGTTAAACCATATGTAATTGATGCAATAAAAGACAGTTATAAAAGGCTTATATTTCCATCAATGGAAAGAGAAATTAGAAGTGAACTAACAAGTCAAAGTGAAGATGCTTCTATTGAAGTATTTAAAGGTAACCTTGAAAATCTATTATTAATCGCACCTATGAAAAATAAAAGAGTTCTTGGATTTGATCCAGCATTTAGAACAGGTTGTAAACTAGCAGTAGTAGATGAAACATCTAAAGTACTTAATATTTCAGTTATATATCCACATGAGCCACATAATAAATGGAATGAAGCAAAAGAGACTATAAAAGATTTAATCAATAAATATAAAATAGATATTATCGCTATAGGTAATGGTACTGCTTCAAGAGAAAGTGAGAAGTTAGTAAGTGAAACTCTAAAAGAAATAAATAATTGTAAATATGCTATTGTATCAGAAGCAGGAGCTAGTGTTTATTCAGCAAGTAAACTAGCTATAGATGAATTTCCTGATTTAACAGTTGAAAAAAGAAGCGCTGTATCTATCGCAAGAAGACTTCAAGATCCACTAAATGAACTTGTTAAAATAGATCCTAAATCAATAGGTGTTGGTCAATATCAGCATGATGTTTCTCAAAAGAAACTTGGTGAAAGCCTAGACTTCACAGTAGAAAAATGTGTTAACAATGTAGGTGTTGATATTAACACTGCTTCCCCTTCTATACTTAAATATATAAGTGGTCTTACTAAATCAGCAATTGATAAGATTATTAAATATAGAGAAACAAATGGTAAGATTAAATCAAGAGAAGAAATCAAAAAGAAAAAACTTCTAAGTGATAAAGCTTATGAACAGTCAATAGGTTTCATGAGAATTGCTGATGGTACTAATCCACTTGATAAAACAAATATACATACAGAAAGTTATGATAAAACATTAAAATTATTAGATTACCTAGAATTATCAACAGATGATCTTGGTACTGAAAAATTAATTAATAAGTTAGATAATATTAATGAACATGAAGTATCAAAAATGTTAGATATAGATTTATATACTCTACATGATATAATTGATTCATTAAAAAGACCTAATAGGGATTATAGAGATGACTATCAAATGCCAATATTAAAAAGTGATATTCTTACCATCGATAATTTAACTCCTGGTATGAAATTAGAAGGTACAGTTAGAAATGTAGTTGACTTTGGTGCTTTTATTGATATAGGACTTCACAATGATGGTCTTGTTCATATTTCTAAAATTACTAATAAATATATTAAACATCCAAATGAAGTATTAAGTGTTGGTGATATAGTTACTTGCTATGTTATTGATATAAATAAAGAAAAAGAAAAAGTATCATTATCACTTATTAATCCAATAGAAAAGTAGGAATTTAATCCTACTTTTTAAATGTATTAATCATGTTAGATTGCTCACCATAACTTTTATTTTTATACCCTATTGGTTTATTTCTATCAAAATTAGGTGGTGTTATTGGTTTACTCTTACGTACAACACGAGCATTATCATTAAGATTATTAAGTCTATAAACATCAGCTTGATTATAAGGAGATAACTTCTCTACTTTTTCTCCTTGAAATGTTTCATCTTTACCTTCTAATTTTTTCTTAATGACAACATATATACTACCAAGTATCAATAATATAACCCCTATCACAACAACTATAATATAATTATCCATAAACATACCTCATTTAAATAATATCATATTTACAATATTTTTTAAATACAATTTTCATTTCTATTTAGCAGTGAAGTATCCTGGACTAGCTTTTCCACCATCTATTCTAGCATAGGTTTTATCAATATGACTTGAATCATATGTTGTACCAGAGCCGCCCACTAGAGAAGTACATTTTTCGAACATATCAGTACTATCAGTAACTATATCAGTATTAAATTTACTACTAACATAAATGGTTTTAAGATTAGTTATCTTTTCAAACATATGACTCATATTTGTTACTTTTGATGTATCAAAATTACTTACATCTAAAAAAGTTATATTAGTGGCTCTAAACATACCTTGCATATTAGTAACATTGCTTGTATTAAAACTGCTTAAATCTAATGATGTGACTTTACTAGCAGCAAACATTCCTACCATGTCAGTTACCTTACTTGTATCAAAATTGCTTACATCTAGTGTTGTAGCTTGACTACCAGCAAACATTCCTACCATGTCAGTTACTTTTGATGTATCATAGTTGCTCACATCTAATGTTGTAGTTTGACTACCAAAATACATAAAACGCATATTTGTTACTCTTGATGTATTAAAACCACTTACATCTAATTTTGTAGCATAGTTTCCATAAAACATTCCGCTCATGTCTATTACTTTGCTAGTATCAAAATTGCTTACATCTAGTGTTGTAACTTGACTATCAGCAAACATTCCATTCATATTTGTTACTTTTGAAGTATTAAAACTACTTAAATCTATTGATGTCGCTTTACTAGCAGCAAACATAGAAGACATTGAGATAACAGGTTTATTATTAATATATGTGCATAATGCACTAGTTACCGGATCAGTACTAGTGTTATCAGTAAGTTGAACACTCCATCCATCTTCATTTAAATCTCGCCATACAATATCAAGATTCAGCTCATCAATAAAATTCAAAGTTCGTTCTTTACCATAATAATATGTATATTGTCCATTTACATATTTTGCTCCTTGAGTAAGTTCACCATCATATGTACAATATGTTGGTACTGGAGAATTAATTTTAAATTCATTAATTCCTAACACACCACTAAACTTTTTACCTTGATTATAATTTTGATTAGAATTAGTTTCTTTGAAAGTTATTGTAAAAGTATATTTATGTGTTATACCGCTTTCAATAGAAATATTCTTTTTTATAGTATTAGAACTTATTGGGGCTTGTAATATTGAATTACATGTTCCATCTACTATACCTTCTGAATTTACTCTTTCACAAGTTGCACTTAAAACTAATTCATCGTTAATAATTTCATTAGTAAGTTCTTGCCATACAATATTGTATGCTGTATCTAATGTACCAGTATTCTTAACTGATACTTCTTTTGTTGTTGACCATCCTGGTTTTATATACTGTGCATTTATTACTGGTCCATCAGTATATGTTAGTTTCAAAGTACCAGCTTCCACTACTACATTTTTAGCATTTTCATTTCCATTAATGCTTGCACTAAAATACGCATAAGATAGTCCTGTTGTTAATAATAAAAGTAATGCTATAAATGTACCAAATAATATTTTCTTATCTTTCATTTATCTTACCTTCCTTATCATAATAAGTATAACAAATTTTATATCTTCCTTGCAAGCAAACAATTATTCTTATTTTTTAGTGTTTTAAAACATCTTGAAAATCAAGATGTTCTTTTTATATTTATTTTGTAACTATTTCCATAGCTTTTCTCATTAATAAGTCATACTTGAATAATTCTTTTGAACCGATTTCTTTTTCAAAATCTTCAACGCTCATACCATATTTTTCTGCAGCTTCTTTTAGTCCATCTTCAAGTTCTTTGTCAGTTATTTCTAATTTTTCTTTTTCAACAACTGCATCAACTATTAATCTATAACCTATTCTCTTATTTGCTTCATCTTTTAATGTAGCCTTAAAGTCATCCATAGTTGTATTACAATATTTTAAATAATCTTCTAATTTTAATCCTTGATATTGTAATTTTTCACCAAATTCTCTTACTAATCTATTAACTTCATCTTCAGTCATTTCTTCTGGAATTTCAAATTTAGAATCTTCAACTACTTTATCTAAGCATTTGAATAAATATTCATCTTCATATTGTTTTTCTTTAGAAGCTTTCATATTTTCGCTTACATATTTCTTTAAGTCTTCTAAGCTTTCTACTCCACCCACATTTAAGTCTTCAAAGAATTCTTTATTAAATTCAGGTAATACTCTTTCTTTAACTTCTTTAACAGTAACTTTGAATACTACTGGTTTTCCTTTTAATTCTTCACTATGATAATTTTCTGGGAATGTAACATTAACATCTTTTTTATCACCTTTTTTAAGACCAACTAATGCTTCTTCAAATCCAGGAATAAATGTATGAGAACCTATTTCTAATGAATAGTTTTCACCTTTACCACCTTTAAATGGAGTTCCATCTAAGAATCCTTCAAAGTCAATAACAGCAACATTTCCTTCTTTGATTTTAGCTTTATCATCTAAAGTTTTAACTTCAACGAATTGTTCTCTTAAATGACCAAGTTCATGTTCAATTTCTTCTTCAGTTACTTCAATTGGACTCTTCTTAATTCCTAAGTCTTTATATTTGCCAAGTTTTACTTCTGGAGCAGATATTAATGTAAATTCAATAGTAATACCATTTGAATCAATATTCTTAATATCAATACTTGGTGTAGCTGCTGGTGTAATAGTTTCTTTATCACTTAATAATTTAGCATAAAGAATATCAACTGCTGCATCAATTGCATCCATATATAGACTTTCTACTCCTGCTTTTTTAGTATAAACATCATATGGAACTTGACCTTTTCTAAATCCATCGATTTTTATATCTTTCTTTTTCTTGTCATAAACATCATGTAAACAATTATTCCATTCTTTTTTCTCTAAACTTAATGTATAACTTTTTTTCATATTTCCCTCCTACATACATTATTATATTAAAACACAAAAAAGGATATTTTACTATCCTATTGCTACAATTTTAACACTATATACTCCATCTGGTGAAGCAACTTCTACAGTGTCCCCAACTTTTTTACCTATTATAGCTGCTGCAATTGGACTTTCATTTGAAATCTTATTATTAAATGGATCAGCTTCTTGACTACCAACTATTTTATAGCTTTCAGTATCATCATCATCTTCATACTTAAGTTCTACTTGACATCCAATACCAACTGTACCATCATCTTTTGCTTCATCTATAACAGTAGCATGTTCTAGAGTATATTCTATTTCAACAATTCTTTTCTCTAAATTAGATTGATCTTCTCTTGCTTGATCATATTCAGAGTTTTCTGATAAATCACCAAGAGCTCTTGCTTCTTTTAGAGTTTGTGTTACTTCTTTTCTCTTTTCAGTTTTTAAATAATGTAATTCATTTTCAAGTTCTAAATAACCTTCACTTGTAAGAAAAACTTCTTTCTTTTTCATGCGAATGCACCTCTTTCTTGTTACCAACAAATGATACTATAAAATGTTCTATTTGTCAAGATATTACTACCCTTAAAATATCATTTTTTTGTACATTGAATGGTATTTTTATTTTAACTATTTCCCCTGGATGAGGAGCAGATTCAGTACTCTCTTTAGCACTATTTATAATATATTCTATATTTAATTTTTGTACACTTGTATTTGGTCCAAAAACTTCTACAGTGTCTCCTACACTAAATTTATTTCTTTGCTCTATAGTTGCTTCTTTAGTATTTTCATTATAATCAAGTACAAGACCTAAAAAGTCTTTATTGCTTACTTCATTTCTACCTGTATAATATTGTCCTTCTACGCCTGGGATTTTATCATAAAATTGTGGTATATTTTCACGATTAGAAACTCTATTTAATATTTTTTTATAATACTCTATATCTTCGTCTTTTAATGTTCCATCAATCTTTTTATCCATTATAGTTCTATATGCATTAGATACAGTTGCTATATAATATAGACTTTTCATTCTACCTTCTATTTTATATGATTCAACTCCAATGTCCATAAGATCACTTATATAATCTATCATATTTAAATCTTTAGATGCTATCATAAAGTCTTCATTTGTACCATTATCAAATATAAATCTACATACTTGACTACATCCACCTCTATTAGAATCTCTGCGTGTTACATAATTAGAAAGAACACATCTACCACTATAACTTGTACACATAGCTCCATGTATAAATACTTCAAGTTCAGTATCAATATTTTCTTTTATATATTTTATATCATCACGACTACATTCACGCGCTAAAACAACTCTATAAGCACCTAATTCTTTATAAAACTTAACTGCTTCTAAATTAGTAATAGATTTCTGTGTTGATATAAAAAACTTAGTCTTTAAATCTAATTTCTTTATAGCATCAATAACAGCAAAATCACTCACTATGAAACTATCTATACCTATTCTATCTAATTCTAATAAATAATTATCTAAATTACTTAAATCTTCATTATGAAATATCATATTAACAGTAACATATACTTTTTTACCTAAACTATGAGCAAATTTTACTCCTTCTTCTATTTCTTCTAAACTAAAGTTATTAGCATTAGCTCTTAAACTATAATCATAACCACCAATATATACAGCATCAGCACCATATATAAAAGCAAATTTAAGTCTACTTAAGTCCCCAGCAGGTAATAATAGTTCATAATTCATTTTAAATCACCTACCTTATATTTAATTTCATTTTCTAAGAAATAATAATCACATAATATAAGATTACATAATTCTTCTCTATCATAATTTTTAATAATCATTTTAGTAGTTATAGGATCTAAATTACTTAAATTAATAATAAGATTCATATTCAAATCTTTTAAATATTTAGAAGCACAAAATATCTTATCATAATATATAACACTTCCATCTTCTTCTTTAACATCTAAAAATGTATTTGAAACAATCTCTCTTAATTTATAATTATTAGTTTCTTCTTTATTATAATATTTATTAAAATTACTTACTAAATGTCTTCTTGAATACATAAGTATATTTTTACTAGTATAAAAGTAATATAAATTAGAATTAGTATTTCTAAATATATCTTTTATCTCATTTATAGTTAAATCATTATTGATAACAACATTATTATAACCAATTTCTTTTAAATAATTAATTGCTCTATAATTAGATATAATATGATTTTCATATAGTATTATTCTATTTTTATCTATTACATCTGTAAGGCCTATATCTTCTACCATAAATTTAATTTTTTCATTAAATAATGGATATATTTTTCTAAATTCATCTATTTTTCTATGTAAAAATTTATTCATTATAACTGTAATATCATATATTTCACTCATTCTATTTATTTCTTTTATTGTAAAATATGTATCAAATCCTATACTATAATCTTCTAGTGGTAATATGAATTTACGTACTTTAAATGAACTTAATCTTTTACTATTAGGTATTATTATAAATTCTTTCTTTTGCATACTCCTAAAGTATCACCTACTTCTATAAATTCTACTTGAAATTCTTTATTTTCTTTTAGATATTCTATGAATTTCTCTATTTTTCTAACCATTTGTCTTAAGTTTCTACTTTTTATTTCATTACTTTTACCAACATATCCATGAAAACTTAAGTTATCAATTATTATTATTCCATTTTGATTTAAGTTATTCATGAATTTTTCAAATATTTTTTTATTTTGACTTTTAGCAGCGTCAATAATTATTAAATCATATTTATCTTCTGTATTAAAGTCAAATGCATCCATTAGGTTTAATGAAATATTTTTTAAGTTACTTTTTTCTACATTTGATACAGCTTTTATGTATCTATCTTCATCTCTTTCTATACTTTCTATTTTATCTATACCAGTACTAGCAAAGCATATTGTAGAGTATCCTATAGCTGTACCTATTTCTAATATTGTTTTTACATTATTTTCTTTTATAATGTTTTGTATTGTAGTAATAGTGTCCCTACTCATTATAGGAACACTATTATTTTCTCCATATTCACGTATTTCATCTATTAACTTGTATAATTTATCCATAATCCATCTCTCTTTAGTTGATTACATTTATTATTATGTTCATTGTAAGTTTTAGTAAAGTATGTTTTACCATTTTTATCAGCAACGAAATAATAATAGTTATGTTTCGTTGGTTCAAAAGCAGCAACTATACTTTCTAGTCCAGGGTTACATATAGGACTTATCGGTAATTTTCCTGCCATACATGTACTTCTTGTATTATATTTATTACAACTATTTAATTCACTCATTTTAAGATCTCTTGAATAGTTATCTATCTTTTCAGCATAATAAGTTGTTACATCACTACCAAGACTCCAATTATCTTTAAGTCTATTATAGAATACTCCAGCAACGCCTTTTCTATCACTCGCAGTACCTGCTTCAAGTTCTATAATTGATGCTAGAGTCATCATTTCATGAATAGAATATTTACTTTTTTTCACTTCTTCTTTATACTTACTTATCTTATTATTCATATTATCAAGCATACCTTTAAATATATCTTCTATAGTAGCCGTTTCATAAAATTCATAAGTATCTGGATATAAATATCCTTCTAATGAATAATAAATATCTTTATTCTTTATATCATCAGTTAAGAACCAATATTTGCTTATTAAACTATCTAAATATTTGCTATCACTAAGCTTATCTAATATTTCTTTTTCTGTTATATTAAATGTACTTGTTATATTAGAAATAATATATCTCATATTCTTTCCTTCAACAAATGTTATCTTTTTAGTACTTGCTAAATTAACTGAACCTTTCTTTAAAGCATCAATTATTTCTTCCATATTATATGATTTCTTAAGTACATAATCTCCTGCTTCTAAATTTTCTGGCCTATTTAATTTAACATATATTTTATAAACAAGTTCTGACTTTATAAGCCCATTTTCTTTAAGTACAGGACCTATTGTACCATAACTATTACCTTCTTTTATATTAATAGTTATTGTTTCAGTATTACTACTTCTATGACCAACTAAATAGAAATAACTTCCTACTAAAGCACCACATACTATTAAACATAATATAAATATAAAAATTAAAAACTTTTTCACACTAAACACTTTCTTTTTCATTTATTCTTTTTCCTCCAACGAACTTAATATTTTCTCTATAAAATCAAATTCTTCTTTCATTATAACTGGTTTTAATTTAGTCATATTACCTTTAGAACTTCTAACATAAGTAGAAGCATAACAAATAGTTTCCCCTTTTTTATTTGTTTTATCATCTGTATATATAACGTAATTTATTTTATTAGTTGTATCTTCTATATCAAGAAGAATTCTATAATCTTTCTTTTCTCCATTATCATCTTTTAAAGTAAGTGTATTATTTTTCATAACTTCTCCTATCTAAAAATGCTTGTAGTATTATAGAAGCTGCTATTTTATCTATAACTTTCTTTCTATTTTTACGATTAGTATCATTACTTATAAGTAAGTTTTCCGCTTCTACTGTAGATAATCTTTCATCTTGCATAAATACTTCCTTATGAAATTTTTCTATAAGCATATCTCTAAATTCTAATGTTATCTCACTTCTTTTAGACAAGCTTCCATCTAAATTAAGAGGATTTCCAAGTACGAACGCATCAACTTTTCTCTCTATAACAATAAGTTCTAATTGATGAAGTAAGTCTTCATAATCATAATATCTTATTACTTCAAGAGAGGATGCTATTATACCAGTTCTATCACTAATTGCAACACCACAAGTTTTACTTCCAAGATCAAGTCCTAAATATGTCATTTCTTTATATATTTTACTAGCATTAATTCTAGTATATCTTCCCTTTTAAATTTTAAAATTCTATTTCTACATTCTTTATAACTAGATATATATCCAGGATCTCCACTTATTAAATAAGCAACTATTTGTTTAATTGGATTATATCCTCTTTCCTCTAAATCTTCGCATATAGAAATTAAAGAACTTTTAATATTATTATCAACTATAGTTTCAGTATCTACTACAGTTGTTTCAAATGAATCCATAATATCACTTCCTTCACGTATATTTTATCAAAAAAACATAAACATAACAATATTATTATTTCTTACTATTACCACCTTTAGTAATATTTCTATTTTGATATTCTAATAATGCTTTATCAAATTCATCATTATCAAAATCAGGAAAACATGTACTTGTAAAATATAATTCAGCATATGCAATATTATATAACATAAAATTACTTATTCTACACTCTCCACTTGTTCTTATCATTAAGTCTACTGATCCTAAATCATTATATAAGTATTTATACATTTCTTCTTCATTTAAACTATCTATATCAATTTTATCTTCTTTATATAGTTTACAAAGTTTCTTACATGTATCAACCATTTCAGCTTGTCCTCCATAGTTTAAACATATATTAAGAATACCTCCATCACATTCTTTAGTTGCTTCTTCTAGTTCCATCATTGCCTTATATACATTATCTTTAAGTGGTTCTTTTCTTCCTGAAAATACTACTTTAACATTATTATCAAAAAAGTAATGTCTATCTTTAGTAAATCCTTTTATAAATAGATTCATCAAATATCCCACTTCTTCTTCACTTCTTTTAAAGTTTTCTGTTGAAAAAGCAAATACACTAAGCACTTTAACACCTTTAGATAATATATGAAGTGCTACTTCTTTAAGTCTATTGTATCCGGCATAATGTCCTTCTGTTCTCTTCTTTCCTTGCCTAGTAGCCCATCTACCATTACCATCCATAATGATTGCTACATGTCTTGGTATTTTATTCATAAAAATTTTTTCTCCTCTTTTCATTAACCTATTATACTAGATATTAATAATAATAAGTATATTTTTACAAATAGTTTACACAAGATAAGATTTAACTATATATGCAATTTAAAAAATACATTATATTACTATTTTTTGCATATAATATATAAGAATAATATAATTTTTATATAAATGTATTGACTTTTTATATAATTTTTGCTATATTTTTATTAAGAAAAGGAGATGATAATATGGCTACAACAACTGCTATAAGCGTACAAATTGATAAAGAAGATAAAGATAAGGTTACTGAAATTTTGCAAAAGTTAGGTGTTAGTATGAGTGGACTAATAAATATGACTATAAAGCAAGTAATCATGCGAGGCAGTATTCCTTTTGATATTTCCCTACCAAAAGAGGAAGAAAGCGAACTGCATCAATATTTCACTGAAGAGGAATTACAAATGGCAGCAAGAGAACTTGCCTATATAAAAGAACACCCTGAAGAATATAAAAGTTATAATAATATAAAAGAGTTAAAAAAAGCTTTACTAAATGATGATGAATTATAAGATTAAATATACAAAAGAGTTTAAAAAATCTATCAAAAAAATAACAAAGCAAGGAAAAAGCATTGATAAATTATTAAATGTTATTGATTTGTTATCAAATAAGCAACAATTAGATTCAAAATATAAAGATCATGCATTATATAACGACAAATAATTTAAAGATTGTAGAGATTGTCATATCGAACCAGATTGGATACTTATTTATAAATATTTAGAAGAAGAAATAGTGCTATTATTAGTAAATACTGGCAGCCATAGTGAAGTATTAAAAAAATAAAATTTAGCAATTAAATCAACATGCGTTGCTATTTTTTTTATGCTTATTTACGCAAAATAAAATCCATATATAAATATGGACTTCATTAATAACCTAATTCTTGTATGAATTTATCTACTTCTTCTTTGTATTCTTCTTTAACTTTTGTGTATAGTAATGTATCATCTACTTTGCAAAGATAAATATAATAGCCATTATCAATTAGTGAATAAGTAGTAAAGTTACCACTACTATTAGATACTTCTTTTGAATTTTTTGATTTTGATTTAGTAATTTCATCTTTATTATAATCAAACATATACTCAGCATCACTATCACTCTTTAAAGTATAAAATTCTATAACCCATTTACTAAGATTATTTGCTGTAGTGGCTGTTTTAACAATCTTAGATTTTTTAAATTGTGAAGTAACATCACTAACTATATAATTATTGCTTGTTGCTTTTTCTTTAAATGTATCTAATGTAATTACTTTTTTATTTTCACATCCAACTAGTAAAAGCATCATCATTAAACATAAAGTTATTTCTAAAAACTTGTTTCCTTTTTTCATAAAAACTCCTTTATTATGCTGCCATGCCATGTGATAAGTTTGCTTCTCTTACAAATTGTTCACTAAGATTGCAAGTTCCACGCTTAGCTTTAAGCTTGTCAAGTCTTCCTTTTTCTCTTTCAAGTCTTTTAAGTCTACTTTCCATTTTTCTTTTTTCAAAACTTTGTCCTAAGGCTTGAAGATTATTTTTAAGTCCACCTTCACTTCTTAATCTAATTATTTCATCATTTGTTAAACTAATGTCATTAGTATAATCTTCTATTTGTTTATTATTTTCTATTCTTCTGCTAGCATATTCTTGTTCACGAGCGTATTCTTTAGCATATTTATTAAGTTCTTTTTCACGTGCAGCAATATATTTTTCTGTAGCTTTATTAACCATTCTTTGTTGAACACTATTAAGTGATCCTTTTTTAGCTTGTAAGCTTTCTATCTTTTTTCTAACTCTATTTATTTTAGCTTGATTAGACATTTGTTTAAATTTAGTCTTATATTTTTTACCTTCTTCTACTAATTTATTAAGTTCTGTATATTGTTCTTGTAATGCATAGTCATTATTTCTAATGCCTTCTTTTAATGCAGAGTTTGCAAATCTTTCAATACCATTTAACATAGTTTGGTCATAACCATAATTATCTTTTAAAACATTAATATTTTGTCTAACACTTTCATATTCATTACGTGCTTGTTTAAGATCATTTAAAACATCTAATATACCTTGTTTATCTTCATTACTTAAACTTGAATCTTTAATAGAATTATATAATGCAGTGTATCTATTAATCATCTTATCATATTCACCAATGACAGTGTTATGAACTTTTTTAGCACCTGCGTTTACTGCAGCTGCATGGATATATCTATTTGAAGATAATCGTCTTAACTCATCATCAGTAAATTTTCTTGAAGAAAGATCAATATCTTGTACATTAATACCACATTTTATACATATAGCAAGAAAGGTATTAACATTAATATTAGGAAGTTTGCCTCTTTTTTTAGCTTCTTCAAATGTCATACTAAACTTCTCCTTTTATTTCCTCTTCAACTCTATCAATTTCAGCATTTATATAATCAATTTCTTCTTGATTTCTAATAGTGTCAAGAGAATAGCTTTCTTCCTTTTCATTTAAAATTGAAGCGAAAATATTACTTTTATCACCATTAACAGTATAAATAATAAATGTTTTATTAAATCTAGCTGAATCAATTATATCAAGTACATTAACATCAACAATACTTCCATCTTCAACACTTACTTTTAAAATATTATCCTCCATATCATATCCTCCTAGTATATTAAAATTATAGCATACATTTAAATGAAAAAAAAGTTATTTCTAACTTTTCTCTCCTTCACTAAGCATTGTTACTATTGATATACCATATCCAAGATAAGTATTGTCAATTAAAACATTAGTAACCGCACCTATTATTTTATTATCTTGTATTATTGGTGAACCACTCATTCCTTGAACTATACCACCTGTTTTAGAAAGTAGCTCATTATCAACTATTTCAAAACTAAATGCTTTTTGAGTATCTTTACGTGCACTATATTTATCTACAATATTTATTTTATATTTTTTAACATCATTATTTTTAAGTACAGTGTATATGTACGCGTCCCCACTCTTAATTTCATTAAATGAAGCTATTTCCATAGTATCTTTATTTAATAATTCGCTATTCCACATTCCATATATACCTTTATTAGTATTTTTACGTATAGTACCTATTTCTTTATCATAAAGTATAGTTGCTTCTTTACTACCAACATGACCATTTCTACTTTTATTAATAGATTTAACTTTACTCATAAGAATATTACCATTCTTAACTTCTACAATACTTTTAGTTTCATTTAATATAATTTCATGTCCTAAAGCACCATATATTTTACTTATTGGATCTATATATGTTAAAGTACCAAGACCTACTACTGAATCTTTAACATAAAGACCTGTTTTATATATATTATTTTCTTCTCCTATCTTTAAATCTATATTATATGTTTTACCATTTCTTACTATTTCAATAGGTATACTCATATTACTAATATTTTCATTTTTAATTAAGTTATTTAATTCATTAATAGAAGTAACACTTTTACCATTTATTTTAGTAATCGCATCTCCTATTTTAATATTATTTTTAGCAATATAAACACCATCTACTTTATAGAATCCAACTACTATTAAGCCATTAGGTTCTATCTTTATACCTATACTTTCTCCTCCTGGTATTATATTTTTGGAATAAGCATAGATACTTATTGGCATTAAAATCATAATAAATAATACTATAATTTTCTTCATACTTACACCTCTAGTACTAGTATTAACAATTATTTATTATATAAAGTGGTAATATATAGAAAAAAGATTACTCATTTATTTTAAAATCAGTAATCTTTCCATTTTCTTCCACAAGTTTATTTATAGTTTCAGTCGCACTATTTAATTTCTTTTCACAAAAGTCAATTAATTTCATGGCTTCAGTATATTTAACTATCGCATCATCTAGTCCAAGTTCACCACTTTCAAGTTCACTTACTATCTTTTCTAATGCTCTTACTTGATCTTCAAATTTCATTTCTTTCTTTTCACTCATTATTACTTACTCCTTTAACATTCGCATTGATTTTACCAGTTTTTACCACTATATTAATATTATCACTTATATTTATATCTTTAATATCTTTAATTATTTTATTGTCTTTATATACTATAGAATAACCTTTATCAAGTATATTCTCTGGATTTAATAAATCTAACTTTATCTTTAAAGTATCAATATGTTTAGTATTATTTTTAATGATATTATTTATTTCATCATTAAGATTATCTTTTAATATTTCTATATTTTTAATTTCTTTTTCATATAATACTTTAGGATTATTTAAGATATAATTTTTCTTAAAACTATCTATTTTATTTTTATAGTTATTTAGTATATTATATATAGCATTATTACATTTATCATATAGAATATCTAATTTTTGTTCTTTCATTTCATATAATCTCATTGGATTATTAAGTAAATAATTAGATTTATATTTATTTATAAGTTCTCTATAGCTATACATTCTATTGTTAATTGAATTATTTATCTTATCAAAAGTATTACTAAAGTATCTTTTTATTTCACTTAAATCAGGTGTTGCGGCTACTGCTGCTCCTGTTGGTGTTGGTGCTCTAAAGTCTGCTACAAAATCACTTATTGTAAAATCTATTTCATGCCCTACACCACTTATTATAGGTATTCTACTATTATATATCGCTCTTGCTACTATTTCTTCATTAAATGGCCATAAGTCTTCTATAGCTCCTCCACCACGTCCTAAAATAATAGTATCAATGTCGTCAAATGTATTTGCATATTCTATCATACGAACAATGTTTTTACTTGCAAATTCTCCTTGAACAAGGGTTGGAAACACATATATAGTCACAAGAGGATATCTCTTATTAATAGTTGATATTATATCTTTAATAGCTGCTCCTGTTGGCGCTGTTATAACGCCTATTTTACGAGGTATTCTTTTAATCTTCTTCTTATGACTTTGATCAAATAATCCTTCACTAGATAACTTCTTCTTAAGTTCTTCAAATAATATATATAAGTTACCAGTACCATCCATATCCATAGAATCAACATATATTTGATAACTACCTGTTGCCTCATATACAGACACTCTACCATGTACTAAAACAGAATCTCCATCTTTAGGAATAAATTTAAGTACACTCTTATAATTAAACATGACAGCATTTATCTTACTGTTTTCATCTTTTAATGAGAAATATAAATGTCCTCTACTATGAAACTTAAGATTACTTATTTCACCTTTAATATATACATTCTTAAGTACAGAATTAGATTCAATAGTAAACTTTATAATACGATTAATATCACTAATAGTAATATATTCTTTATTCATCTACTTCCTCATTATCACGAATCTTATCAAGTACAGCATTTATTAGTTTAACAATCTTTTCATCACTATACTTTTTAGCAAGTTCAACTGCTTCATTTATAACAACTACTTTAGGAGTATTATAATATAACATTTCATATGTAGATAATCTAAGTATTGCTCTATCTGTTTTACCAAGTCTATCTAAATCCCAATTTTCTAAATATTTGCTTATTATTTTATCAATACTATCTTTCTTCTCTAGTACTCCATCTACTATATCACGAACGAATTTATTATCTATTTCTAAATTCTCATGAAATACACTTTCTAAATCATATGGTATTTTATCTTTATCATATAGATCTATTTGATATAAGATAATCATTATCTTCTCTCTTGCTTCAGTTCTATTTAATTTCATAAACTCCTCCAAAAACTATTAAGATTATATAATATTTAGTAATCTTTTACAATAGAAAAAGTACTATTTCTAGTACCTTATTGTTTTGTTTAGCCTATTCTGAATGCTGGACTAACACCACAATTATTATCACCACTCGCCGCATAATTCCATCCACCAATATTAAGCATTACATGAAAACTAAAATTTGTCGTGGAACTAGCAGTACGTAGCCACCAGCACTTTGCAGTAGTTTGATATTTTTTTATTGTACCAGCAGAATTACTTGTTGTAATTCCATTATTAGCATAATAGTCTAATTGTCTTGTTAATGTTTTTGCTGTATCATATTCGCTATTAAAATCACTATATATCTCTTTTCCCGATAAAAAATATAATTTATCAGTTGATATAAAATTTGTTTCCTTAGTTGTACTTCCGTGCCCTGACATTGTTGTCGTATCTATTATTACTTTTTTTATTTCATCTGGTATTGCATTATATATATCATTATTTACAAATGTATACATACTTGACGCTGGCCATCCTCCTACATTTATTGCAGTATCATTCATTTTATGTAGTGTTATTATATCAACAAACTCTAGTACAAATCCACATGCACTTTGTGAAAAATTTGTATTTGAACATTCACTTGGTGTAGATTTATTAGCTATACGCAATGTATGTTTTCCATAACTGCCTAAATCTATTTCTTTTGTATCACCTACATTATATACTCCATCATTTTCTTCTCTTATTGCATCTATAATTGTCTCCCAGTCGTCTGTAGAAAAATTTTTAGGAGATGTTTCTTCACATTTTCCTTCTATTATTTTATCAGTTGTGAGATCACTTAAATTATTAAATTTACCACTTATACAATAATTTCCATTACTAACTTCAAATTTCTTAATGCTTCCATCATTATTTAATTTAACTTTATATTTTAGATCATTAGATTCTAGTTCTAATTTATTATTATCATTTGAAACAATACTAATCTTATTACCTCTCATTGTTTCACTAATATATTTCTTAGATATCTCTTTGTATATTGTTTTTGCTTCTGTTAAAAACGTATCTTTCTTTGCTTGATTAAACATTTTTAATACATTTGGTAATGCTATTATAACAAGTAATGCTAATATCGCTATTACTGCTAAAAGCTCAACTAACGTGAATCCTTTATTCTTCATACCACACTTCCTTATCCTACTTAAATTATACAACATAAAAAGTACTATTTCTAGTACCTTATGATTTTTTAATTATCCCAATCGGAAAGCTGGAGCA
>FR880118.1:73613-74668 GCA_000434555.1 Clostridium sp. CAG:524
GAAAGCTGGAGCAGCGCCGCCTGTATAATTAGCATCGTAGTTAGACCAATCGCCGTTGTTGCTCACATCGTAGAAATAACTGCCGGTAATAGCTGTGGCCGTACGGAGCCACCAATAAGAATCATAAGTTCCATTTTTCTTTCCAGCTCCACTTGAATTAATAGTTGTAACTCCTAAATTTTTATAATAATCTAATGTTCTTGTTAAATTTTTTGCTGTATCATATAATGGTTCCCCATTAATTGTAATTGTTTTCCAGTCACTATATACTTCTCCTGGTGCTAATAAATATAACTTATCTATTGATGTGAAGTTTGCTGTATCGTCAGGACCAAATCCTGATACTACTGTTGTATCTATTATTGCATTCTTTATTTCGTCTGACAATGCATTATATATATCATTGTTTACAAATGTTCTCATGCTTGTTGATGGCCATCCTCCTGCGTTTGTATTTGTATCATTCATTTTATAGTTTGTTATTATATCAGCAAATTCAAGAACAAATCCACATGCTGTTTGTGAGAAACCAGTTGTACTACACTCGCTTGGAGTTGATGTATTTGCTACACGAAGCGTATGTGTTCCATATGTTGTTCCTAAATCTACTTCTTTTGTACTTCCAACTGCATATTCACTTCCATTTCCTGCTTTTACTTTTGCTATTATTGCCTCCCATGAATCAGTAGCAAAATTAGGTGCTTTATACTCTTCTATTCCTAAAACTCCATTAAACTTTTTGCCTTGATTAGTATTTTGATCAGCATTTGTTTCTTTGAAAAGAATTGTAAAAGTATATTTATGTGTGATGCCTGCTTCTATTGATACCCTTTTTGCTATAGTCATATCACTTATTGCTGCTTGTGATATGAACATTCACTTGGTGTTGAAGTGTTTGCTATACGTAATGTATGTGTTCCATATGTTGTTCCAAGATTAATTTCTTTTGTACTTCCAACTTTATACTCGCTTCCATTTCCTGCTTTTACATTTGCTATAATTGTTGACCATGAATCAGTTGCAAAATCAGGTGCTTTATATTCTTCTATTCCTAA
>FR880118.1:74706-111981 GCA_000434555.1 Clostridium sp. CAG:524
TAGTACACCATTAAATTCCTTTCCTTGATTATAATTTTGATCTGCATTTGTTTCTTTGAATAATATTGTGAAAGTATATTTATGAGTAAATCCACTTTCTATATTAATTTTCTTTGCTATAGTCATATCACTTATTGATGCTTGTGATATAGATTCACATGTTCCTTCTACTGTTCCTGATGCATTAAGTCTTTGACATGTTGCTGATATTACCATTTCATTATTAGCAACTTCATTTGTTAGAGATTGCCATATAACGTTGTAATATGCACCTAGTGTACCATTATTCTTTACTGATACTTCTTTTGTTGTACTCCAACCTGGCTTAATATTTTGTACTTTTATTTCCGGTCCATCAGTATAAACTAAACTTAATGTACCTGCTTCTACTACTACATTTTTAGCATTTTCATTTCCTTTTACAGAAGCACTAAAATATGCATAAGATAGTCCAGTAGTCATAATTAATAATAAAAACATACCAGTAACAAATAAAGTCATTTTATCTTTATCTATCATATTATAACCCTACCTTATCTAAATAAGATACATCTTCATTTATTTCTTTAATAATATTCTCTTTATCTTTACTTATTCTATCAATAATAACATCTAATTTAATATAAAATAGATTAGATTTATACATAAGTAATTCTTTTATATTAGTAAATCCTATAGATACAAGATAATCAAGAATACTTATTACTTTATCTTCATTAACATATAATAAATTTAAATCCATATCATCAAGTGATTCTTCTATTTCTTTTATATCATTAAGAGATAAGCCATATTTTTTTAAATATTTCATAAATTCATTTCTCCTTCTAAAGTATATCCTATATCACTTGCGATAGCTTTTACTTCATCCATATTTAGATAACTACCTCTTACTATTGAATACATTAAAGCATCATTATTAAGTTCTATCTTACTACTTACAAGTTTACCATAGTTTCTAATTACTTTGTTTCTTGATATTACATTGTTACCTATTCTATATATAAGAGGATTATCTTTATCCATAAATCTATTATCTAAATCTTTTATTACTTGTCTACTTGGTTCAATATCTGAATTAATTATACTATCATACATAGTAGTGTCTCCTAAATAACTAGATGGAGCTATAAAATTATCTTTTAAATATTTACTAAATACTTCATCATTTTCAATACCAAGTCCAAACATATCACTTGTAAATTCTTTCTTTAAGCAACCATATCTACTACTAGAGAATAATAAATTATAATAATCTCTTGTATCCATATCTCTTCTCATTTTATAAAGCACTGGATATAATCTACTATTAATATGATTTATACTTCCACCATGTATTTTAATATAATTTCCAAATTCTTCTCCTTGTTTCTCTGAATCGCCTAAAAGTCCTACTTCAATAAAACTATCTAATTTATCTGTAAGACCACTTACACTTGATAATATAGTCAATGGAAAATCTATTTTTTTACCATCGCATATTCCATATTTACATACTGCATCAAAATTTTCAAGTAATTGTTTATGTGGCATTCTAAGTATTTTACTACATCCATTTTGATCACTTAATGATACATTTAATCCTTTACTTCTTAAGAATCTTTCATTTTGAATTAAATCTTCATAAGATGCTGTATGTGCTGTACATTTAAGTGATTTAATATAGTTCTTGTTATTACTACTTGTTTTATCTTTACTTTTATTATAAGTACGTTTTTTACTACTACTTACATTATTTATCCATACAAATGCTGTATCAAAAAATATAGGATATAATTTATCATCATTTTCTAATATTTCATATCTATTTTTTACAGAATCTAATGTTCCATATAAAGTAATAGTTAATAAATCTGAAAATGCAAATCTACGTAATATATTTTTACTTTCCATATAATTAAGTATATTTCTTATATTGTCTATTTTAGCATTTCTTTCTATTTCATCTTTAAATTTATCTACTATTCTAAGTTGTTTTTCAGAAAATCCATGTTCTATAAAGCAATTTCTTATATCTTCTATACTTACTTTAGATATAGTTTTCTTTTCTTTATTAGCTCTCATTATATTATATCTTCTAAATTCTATAAGACCTTGCATTTTTATATCATTAGATATTTCATCATCTTCTACTATTTTATAAAATGTATTAAAGTCATTTGCATCTAATACTTCTTCATTATTTTGATCATTAATTTTATCTAATAGAGCTTCTAATTCAATAATAAAGTCTCTTATTTCATCTATTTTACTTTGTAATTCATTCTTTTTATCATTTTTTTCATTGATAGTACTTCTTATGTTTTTAACTACTTGCATTACATTAGTAATATAGCTTTCTAAGAAAGCCTCTTGTGTATCACTTATACTTATGTCAAGACCCCTATCTATACCTAAATATACTAATTTTATATATTTAAATTTATCACTTACTTCTTTTTTATCATAAGGATTATTTCCATATTTAATAAGTATATCAGTCATGTCATCTGTATTTAAAGTGGTAATATTACTTCTACTTTCAGCAAGTATTGATAAGAAATCTTCGCATTTAATAGATATTTCTTCTAAAGTATCTAAGTCTGAAACATCATTTTCTCTACTTAATTTATCTAATTCACTATATAGTTTATCTAATTTTATACGTATAATTTCAGTTAACATATATGCACCTACCATTCTACTAAAGTATTATATATTTTGAAATATATAATCATATCATCATCTCTTTTATCAAATAATGATATTAGTTTTTCAGTACTACATCCAATATTAAATGATAAATCATCTAAATTAACATTTTTAGAAGATATTAGTCTTAAACAATCATTTCTAATTGAATAAAATAATTCATCAGCTGTTCCTAATTTCATAATTTCACCTCTTCTGCTTTAGTAGCATTAATTCCATATGTATCTCTTAACATTGTTCTATATTCTTTTTGACTTTCAAATAAATTTTCTGTTCCATGTTGTTTTGATTCTTCTATTATGTCTTTTATTGTATTTTTTTTCTTATTTAAGATAGTTGTTGTTTCATCATATCCTTTTTTCTTATGTGCTATATCTAGTATTAATATTGTTCCATCACTAAGTGGTACATATGAACATATATATGAAGAGAATTTACTTATTAAGATATCGAAATCAACATTTTTTATTTTATGTAGTAATATTGTTCTTTCATTTTTACCTTTCTTTTCGCTTTTATCTATTAATGAATTTACTTTATCTATTTCTTCTTCTGTAAATGCACTAAAGTCAATAGTACTTGTTCCATCTTCATTTAATAAGAATAATGTTCTTGATGTTTCATAATCAACATCTAACTCTTTTTCTTCTTCTTTATTTAGTGTTCTATATTTACCTAGTAATGTGAGTCTTTCTTCTAATGAATTTATATAATACTCTAATTCATCATATAATTCTTTAGATGTTTTATCTCCTTTTATATTTGATATTGATATATCTATTACTTCTTGATATTCTTTACAACATAAAAGTAATACAAGCATTCTTTCATTTATAAAGCTTCTATTAAATATATTTTTCATGTCTATTTCACCATTATTAAATAGTGCAGCAAGATTAATTGCATATCCTAATTGCTTATCTGATTTATCTTTCCATAATGATTCTAATTCTACTTTATATAAATTAGTAAGTTCATTTAATTTATGATATTTATCTAGTAATGCTGATATTGAATATAAGTTATCTGCTTTTTTAAATTTACTATCTTTTTTAGATTCTTTTGTTTCTTCTTTTTTAGCTTCTTTTGCTTCTTCTTTATCATGTTTAATAGTACTTTCATATGCTATACCTGATAATATTAATAGTTTATCTTTATCACTTAATGTACTTTCTGTAAGTAATTTATTAAAGTAATCTATATCATAGTCTTTTCCTTTAATTATACTTCTTACTTTAGATAATTCACTTTCATATGTTGATTTACTTTCATATATACTCTTTTTAGTTACATCAAAGTTTTTTATTTCATCTATACTTAATATTTTATTCGCCGCATTTTGTACTTGATCAGCATCAAGAGCGTCATTGTCTTTAAAGAACTCAATTATTTTAAAATAATCAAGTACAACAGGATTTAAAGAAGCAATAAATTCTCTATTATTTAATATAGTTCTAACATCATGTGTTTGTTTTATTTCTTCTAAAACATCACATAATGCAATGTTTTTATCACACTCTCCTATTTTAGTAAGTAATGAATTAGAATAACCATTTAAATAATCAATGAAATTCTTCATAGCTTTCTTATATGAATTAATATCAAACATAAATATCACTCCTATTGTCTATTAAATATTATAACACACATATTTTTTATTTAAAAGTAGAAATTAAAAGAACTTACTATATACTAGTAAGTTCAGTTTCTTTTTCTTTGAATTTTTCATCAACTATTTTGTTATATTTATCTATCATTTCTTGTACTATATCTAAGCACATATCTCTTTCATCTTCTGTAAGTTCATCACTTTTTTTAATTTTATTATTTTCGTCTTGTCTTATATTTCTAAGAGCAACTTTTGCTTCTTCTGCCATTGTTGATGCTTGACGTACATAATTTTTTCTTGTTTCTCCTGTTAATTCTGGAACTGTAAGCATTATAACTTCTCCATTATTAGTAGGTGCTATTCCAAGATTTGCTTCATATATAGCTTTTTCAATATTTTTTAAAGATGATTTATCAAATGGTTTAATAGATAATACTCTTGCTTCTGGTATTGATATTGTAGCTAAAGATTGAATTGGTGTTGGTGCTCCATAATATTCAACCATAATACCATTTAATATATTTGGATTAGCTCTTCCTGCTCTAATAGTAGTATATCTACTTTCTAAAGTTTCAATGACTTTATTCATCTTATTTTTAATTTCATTTTCGTCTATCATTTTTCCTCCGTAAACTAGTTATATTATACCTTAATTATTATAGAAATATCAATACTTATTTTTATCCAGATATAGATGCTGCATTATGTACAAGAACTTGTATATCCGTAACAAAATAATTGCTATTTCCTTCAACTGTTAAATTATATGTTTGAATTGGTTTATCATATTTTTTATATTCAATATTTGTTATTTTTATCTTTTCCCCATTTATTGAAAGCATCATATCTCCACTCTTAACATCATAAGCACGAGTCCACCCTTTATCTATAATATATATTTGATGTCTAGGAGACATTTCGATTGTTTTATTTCCTATAGTCATTTTAAATGTATCAATTGTTGTACTTCTAATTAAATGTGTTACTTCTTTAAGTTCTAACTCATTAGTATCTAAATTATATGAATATACTTTTTCTCCTATTTTAATATCTTCTATATTTTTATAGCCACTTTCTGTCTTAACTTTTGTTCCTGCAACAAAACAATAACTCTTCTCAAATTCTTTTTCACCTATTTTAAGGTTATTTTCTGTATAAGCTTCAATTTTATAATAAAGATGCCAAAGAGAAACATCTTCATAATCATAATCATCATAACTTAATTTGAAATTTTCACTCTTATTTGTTTGAACAAATTCATTAACTTTTACAAAATTTTCACTACTATTTTTTCTATATAAAACATATCTAACTTTGTTAAATTCATCTGTTGTACTTGAAGAATCAATTGAAATAGTAATTGTTGAATAAGTAGATGGATAAGACGCTGATGCACTAATCGTATAAGTTCTAGTTAACTTTGGTTCAACTTCTAAATTAGTAAGCACATTGTTACATGTAATATCTTTAGCACTACTTTCTGATACATTATTGCCTGTAACATCATTAAGCATAACATTATCACCAACTATTTTTGTTACATATCCACTACTATTCCATGCAACAAATTTGATAGTTTTTCCTGTACCATCTTTTTCAATGTAATAATAAGTATTTCCTATATTCATATCAAGTGGATTCTTACTGTCTGTTTCACTCTTACAATAAATATTTCCTTCATTTGAATTATGCATATTATCACTTATGTACTTATTAGTGCTTTCTTTAAAAATACTTTTTGCTTCTGTTAAGAAAGTATCTTTCTTTGCTTTATTAAACATACTTAAAACATTTGGTAAAGCAATAATAACTAATAATGCTAAGATTGCTATTACTGCGAGTAACTCTACTAATGTAAATCCTCTTTTATTCATATTATATTTTTCCCTTCTATGATACCTTAGATGGTGTAACATTATGTACCAACACCTGAATATCAGTTACAAAATAATTACTGTTATCTTCAACTGCTAAATTATAAGTATCAATTGGTTCATCATATTTAATATGTTCAATATTAGTAATCTTAACTTTATCTCCACTCGCAGATAACATCATATCACCTATTTTTATATTATAAGCACGAGTCCATCCTTTATCTACAATATATACTTGATGCTTTGATGTCATTTCAACTGTTTTTCCACCAATTGTCAATTTATATGTATCTTTTGCTGAACTATGTATTAATTCAAGTACTTCTTTAAGTTCTATTTCATTATTATCTAAATTAAATGAATAAACCTTTTCTCCTATTTTTATATCTTCAATGTTTTTAAAACCATTTTCTGTTTTAACCTTTGTTCCTGCAACAAAGCAAAAGAACAAATGTGTAAATTCTTTTTCACCTATCTTAAGATTATTTTCAGTATATGCTTCAACTTTATAATACATATCTTTACTATTACTAAATGATTCATCATAATAATTTAAAGTAAAATTATTAGATTTATTTGTTAAGACAGTTTCGTGTATCTTTACATATTCAGTATTATTCTTTTTATAAATGATGTATTTAACTTTATTAAATTCATCAGTTGTATTTGATGAAGCAATACTTATAGTTAACTTACCTTTATTAGAAGTTTCTGCTGAAGCATTAGCATTAATTGTATAAGTCTTAGTTAACTTTGGTTCAACTTCTAAATTAGTAAGCACATTGTTACATGTAATATCTTTAGCACTACTTTCTGATACATTATTTCCTGTAACATCATTAAGCATAACATTATCACCAACTACTTTTGTTACATATCCACTACTATTCCATGCAACAAATTTAATTGTTTTTCCTGTACTATCTTTTTCAATGTAATAATAAGTATTTCCTATATCCATATCAAGTGGATTCTTACTGTCTGTTTCACTCTTACAATAAATATTTCCTTCCTTTTGTTGTTGACCATCCTGGCTTTATATACTGTGCATTAATTGCTGGTCCATCAGTATATGTAAGTTTTAGTGTTCCAGCCTCCACTACTACATTTTTAGCATTTTCATTACCACTTATACTTGCACTAAAATATGCATAAGATAGTCCTGTTGTTAATAATAAAAGTAATGCTATAAATGTACCAAATAATATTTTATTGTCTTTCATATCTCTTACCTTCCTTATAATAAAAAGTATAGCACAAAACTTTCTCTCATACAATTAAATATTTATTTCATTTTATCTTAGTAAAAAAGACACTATTTCTAGTATCTATTCTTTATTTATATATTCTAACATTTCATCTATTTTATCATTCTTATCTTGTGATTGCTTTTTTATATTTATATATTTATTTCTTAAATAATCTAAATATTCATTATATAAAGAAGTGTCTTCATGATCTTTACCAAGTAATATTTCTTTTCTTGTAAGATTATTATTTCCTTCAATAAATTCTATTAAATTATAATATTTATTATTTTCTTTTATGATAATTTCTTTATCTATTTTATAATTTAAATCATTCATTTTAGTTCTTAATATATCATGATAATTATTAGATATTGTTATTATTTTTTTAAATCTTAAATTTGTATTATTTAGTATTTCTAATATAGTATGTGTTCCCATACCTGAAAGTACTAATGTATCTGCTTCACCATTCTTTATATTAGATAGTCCATTTGATACTCTTAAATCTATATATTCACTTAATCCTAGTTTATTTATATCTTCTTTTGCTCTATTTATTACATTAATACTTATATCACTAGCAATAGATTTTATATTAGTTTTAGCAAGCATTATACCTAGTTTTGCTTGATCACACCCTACATCTACTACTTTATCATTTTTATCTATTAATGAATATATAGTTTCTATTCTATTCAATTAAGAAATCCTTTAGTTTTTTAGCTCTTGATGGGTGTCTTAATTTTCTAAGAGCTTTTGCTTCTATTTGTCTAATTCTTTCTCTTGTAACTTTGAATTGTTTACCTACTTCTTCTAATGTATGACTAGATCCATCAAATAAACCAAATCTAAGTTCTAATACTTCTTTTTCACGTACTGTAAGTGTATCAAGTACTTCTCTTAATTCATCTTTAAGTATCTCATATGTTGCGAATTCTTCTGGAGACATAGTTCTTTCATCAGCAAGGAAGTCTCCTAAATGTGAATCATCTTCTTCACCTATTGGTGTTTCTAAACTTACTGGATCTTGACTAATTTTTCTTATTTCAACTATTTTATCTACTGAAAGTCCCATCTTTTTAGCAAGTTCTGCGTCTGTTGGTTCACGATTAAGTTCTAATGTCATTTGTCTTTCTATACGAGCCATTTTATTTATTGTTTCTACCATATGAACAGGAACTCTTATTGTTCTTGCTTGATCTGCTAGTGCTCTTGTAATTGCTTGTCTTATCCACCAAGTAGCATAAGTACTAAATTTATATCCTTTATCATAATCAAACTTTTCAACTGCTTTCATAAGTCCAATATTACCTTCTTGAATTAAATCTAAGAATAATAGTCCACGTCCTACATATCTTTTAGCAATTGAAACAACAAGTCTAAGGTTAGATTCAGCAAGTATATTTTTAGCTTGTTCATCACCTTCAGCAACTCTTCTTGATAATTCTTGTTCTTCTTCTAATGATAACAAACTTATTTTACCTATTTCTTTTAAATACATTCTAACATTATCATTAACACTCATATCCTTACTTTCATCAGGAACATCATCAATAATAATATCATTCTTTAAATCAATGTTTCCACCATCTTCTTCATCTTCAGCTCTTACTTCAATTTGATTTTCACTTAAAGCATTATAAAGTTCATCTAAAGCATTCGCATCTAAATCTAAATCAATTGTTTTCTTTGCGATTTGTTCATAAGTTAGAAAGCCTTGTTTCTTACCTTCTTCAACTAATTCTTTTACTCTTTCTTCAAAAGTTTTAATATTATTTACCATTTCAACACTTCCTTATTTATATTTTCTATTTTCTTTGCTATTTCTATTTTTTTATTAACATCAAATGTTTCACTCATTTCTATCTTTAATGTATCTATTCTTTTCTTTATTGAATACATTTTTATAGTATTAATATAATCATCTAATTCTTCCATTGTATAGTCTTCATTATTATGATATTTCATTACTTCTTTAAGTACATTCATGAGTTTCTCATTATCTGATATATAATCTACAAAATCACTATAGTTATAATAACCATAATCATTTCTAAATTCAATTATTTTATATGCAAGTAAGGCTCTATCATCTTGTATTAAGTAACCAAGTGTATTTTCAAAATACAATATTACATCTTCATAATTAAGCATTAGATAAAGTATTCTAAGTTCACTTTTATCATATTTATCATATCTTGTTACTTTTTTTGGCTCTTCTACATTTTTAATAGCCATTTTCTTATTAAGCTTTATTTCATTTCTTATATCACTTTCACTTATACCAAATTCTTCTGCGATATCTTTTATTTTTAAATCTATAAGTATTTGACTATCTAAATCATTTAATGCAAGTACTGCTTCTTTTATATATTTTGCTTTTTCTACAGCATCTTTCATATTTCTTTTACGTTTTAGATATTTAAGTTTAAAATCTATAAAAGATACTCTATTATCATAAGCAATCTTAAATGCTTCACTTCCCTTATTTTTAATAAATTCATCACTATCTTTATAATCATCAAACACTATTACTTCTGTATCTATATTATTTTTAAGTAATGTTTCTCCTGCTTCTATTGTACCTTTAACACCAGCATCATCTTGATCAAGATTAAGTATTACTTTGCATTTCCATTTTTTTATCTTTTCAAGATGTTTTTCAGTGAAAGCTGTTCCCATTATTGCAACTACATTTTTATATCCTATAGATGACATTCTTATAGTATCCATAAATCCTTCAGTGATAACTATTTCTCTTTTCTTTTTTATTTCATTTATAGCATTATTTATATTATAAAATACTTCACTTTTTTTAAATATATCTGTTTCTTTAGTATTAGAATATTTAGGAAGTGTATTATTATTTAAGTCTTCATTTGTATACTTTCTACCACTAAACGCTATTACATTATTATTTTCATCTATTATTGGAAATATTATTCTATCTTGAAATGTATCATAATATCTACCATTTATATCTTTACATATATCTAATTTAACAAGTTCATCATATGAATATTTCTTAGATAATATATTTGATAATTTATTACTAGTAGAAAGTCCTATATTAAATTCATTAATAATGTCTTTAGAAATCTTTCTATCTTCTAAATATTTTATTGCTTTAATTCCTTCATTTGAAAGTAGATTTGCTTTAAAATATTTATTAACTGTATCATTTATCTCATATAGTTTTTCATATTTCGTATTTATTTTACGTGTTGTGCTTACATTAAGTGGAATACCCGCTCTATCTGCTAGCATCTTAAGTGCTTCAGTAAATGTTATACCATTATATTTTTGAACGAATGTTATAACATTACCACTTTCTCCACAACTAAAGCATTTATATATTTGTTTATCTTTTTGAACACTAAATGATGGACTATGATCATCGTGAAAAGGACATAAAGCCTTATTCTTGTCATTAAGACTTATATAACTTCCGATAACATCTACAATATCATTTTTAGATTTAATTTCATCAATAATAGATTTATCAATAAATGCCATCTTTTTTGCCCTCCTAATAGTTATATACGAAATAAATTTTAAAAACACTACTTTTTTTATGAATTTTATATAAAAAACGCTCATATTATATCATATAAGCGCATTTTTGTCTATAAATCATGAATAAAATTTAAACTACTTTTTTAATAAAAATTCTAAACTTTTAACTTTATCAGCAGTATCTTCAGATAATGTTTTATCAAATATAAAACCAGTACCACCATGTTCTATCCATCCATATATATTCCTTTTAGAATCATCTATAAGTAATTGCCCATTTGGTAATACTACTTCATATTTATTAATTTTAGGTGGAACAAAAATAACTGGACTATTTATTTTTCTATTATTTCTTAAATCTTCTATCTTAACTCTCATTTCATATAAAGTATGTATTTTTGTTAGAATAGCAATTCTTCTTTTTAAATGTTCTAATTCTCTAATTATTTCAACTGAATCATTAATTGAATTAGCTTCTCTTATTATATAATCCCATTCTTCTGGATGCATATTTGTATATTCAAAATATTTATCATATTCACTACTATCTTTATGGTTATGAAAACCAGAATCATATTTTCTTTCTAACATTCTTTCTTCAGAATCAAGTATAACTCCATCAAAATCAATAAAAGTACATTTTTCTCCCATTATATTTCCCCACAATTAATAAATCAATTAAATCATTACTTTAATTCAAGTTTAACTTCTTTTTCTTTTGAAACTATTTCAACATTGTTAGTTCTATTTCCAACCGTATAAGAACCAACATAACCTACTTCTTTTAAATATACTGCTTTACCAAGTGGACTATTTACTGTTATTTTAGGTATTTCAGCATCAAAATCAGGAGTACCTGTTACTAATGTAAATGTCATTTCATCTCCATCTAAAAGTACATTAACTGTATCATTAATATCAATAACTTCTGAACTTCCTAAATCTCTTGCCACAATAACTATTCTTTTTAAATCACTTTTTCTAGCAGCAATTTTTTCACTTAGTCTAATTTCTTCTCTTTTATGTTCTTCTAAAGCTTCACTTAATGAATCAGGATCAGTATAAATACTCTTTAATCCAAATCTAGCAGCTTTCATAGTCACAAGTTGTTCTTTTAATGTTTCTATTTCAGCTAAATAATCATAATAACCCTTTTCATCTAAATATATTTTATCTTTCATCCATACACCTCTTTCAACTAGGACTTCTAATATAACATTTAAAAAGTCAAAAGACAAGAAAAAACTAGAAACTTTTAATTTTTTCTAGATTTTACTTTATTATTAACGAATACTATAAGTAATACCGCTAGTACTGTTAAACATACTCCACCAAGAAGTCCAATTAATAATGATTTATTGTTATACTTATTAATATTGTCTTTATTATCTTTATCTATTTTATCATTTTTAAGAACATTTACTTTATAATCATTTTTAGTTTTAACATCATCTACACTATATGTTAACTTAGTTTTATCATTATTATCAAGTACTATATCAATACTATCTAAAGTATATTCTCCTTCATTAAATACATCTGTATCTATATTTATATATGGTTTACTATCAATATCGTTTAGATATGTTTCTTTAATTTGATTATCTTTGTCTTTAAATATTAATGTTACTTTTAATACTTTTACATCACTATCATTATTTAATTTAAAATCAATATTTAGTTTATCATTTAATTTAATTTCATTATTGAATTTAATACTTTCTATACTTATTTTATCACTATAATCAACTGTCTTTACTTTTTCAAAGTCATATTGTTCACCATAACTTATCTTAATCCATCCACTTTTATTATCATGTTTTACATAATAGTAGTAGCACTCATTATCACTATCGCTATAAAAGAATTCAGTACTTAATTTAGTTCCTTTAGAAACACTATCTATTTCTTTAGAAGAATTAACACTGTCATATATCTTTTTATTAGATTTAATAGTTATGTTACCATTATTTGACTTTGCTATTTTATCAACTAATATATATTTATCATTATATTTAACATAATATTTTTTAGCTGAATTATAATATTCATTTACTATAGTATTTTCATTTATACCACTATTTTTAGATATTACTATGGCTTTTTCATTTGTTTTATTATACATCACTTCATAATTAGTAGTATTTATCCATCCTTTTTTACCATTATATGTAACGCTTATCCATGATACTAATGTATTAAATGGATCAATGTAATACTCTGTTTTAACACTTGTATTATAAGGTATAGTAGTAATAGTTGAATATGTAAGTGATGGGCCTTTATACATTTTAACACCATTTTTAGATAGAATAACTGCATTATTTACTTTATCAAATTTACTAACGCTATCATATTCTCCAGCATTTAAATAGTCATTAATATTAAATTCATCATTATAAATTTTAATATCATTTAAACTAATTTTATTATTACATCTAGTATCAGCATAATCAACTATTTCTAATTCTAAATTACTATCATAATAAGATTCACGTACGCTTACTATTGAACCAAAAGGTATAGTAATATTCTTATTATCATAAGTATCACATTTAAATCCATTCTTATTTGTTATAACTGCTTTATAGCTTAATGTAGATGGGAACACATTATCTGCCCTAATTAAACTAGGTACTAATGTAAGTAATAATCCTGTAGTAACTAATAATTTCTTTTTCATAAATCTCTCCTTTAATATATAATATTATTTAATAATCCACCTATAAAATATGATGAAATATTTAATATAAGTGATAAAACATATGGGTTAATCTTATCAAATGTAAGTACTTTTTTATATGCAAATCCTTCTGTTAGAATAACTAGTATTTCTAATATGATTATTGATATCGTAGTGTTAAATAATCTATTATATGTGATATACATAAGGATAGATACTACCAATGGATTAGTCATTATGTTAACAAGTATTACATTTAATATATCTTTTTTATTTCTTATTCCAAGTAATAATGACATAATATGTTCTATCACAATTGTAGAAATAAGGCATATAAGCATTATTAATGGAAGTTCATTTATATTCATACTCACCACTATTATAATGATAGCATTTTTATGATTAAATGTCATCAAAAAAGTCAGTATTATTTTTTACTGACTTATTTATTTAATCTATTAAATTTAGTAAATTCTGGTTCATCACTTACATCTGTATCATCTAGTTCATTTAATATATTCTTTTGACTTCTAGTTAGATTTCTTGGAATAATAAGTTTAAGGACACAATAGAAGTCTCCTTTTTTCCATGAATCTGGATTATTTATACCTTTTCCTTTAATTCTAAGTATATCTCCTGGTTGACTTCCTTCTTTTATTTTAAGTTCAACAGTACCATCCATTGTCTTAATATTCTTTTTACATCCAAGACATAAGTCTGTTATTGATACAGGTAAATCTATATAAACATCATTTCCTTCACGCCTATATAGTTCGTGTGGTGTAACTTTAATTTCAATATATAAGTCTCCATTAGGTCCACCATTTATACCTGCTTCACCTTTTCCACTAAGTCTTAATTGTTCTCCAGTATCAATACCTGCTGGTATATCTATTGTAATTGTTTTATTTACTTTTACTTTACCTGTTCCTTTACAACTACTACATTTAGATTTAAATGATTTACCAGTTCCACCACAAGTAGGACATGTTGTTTTTGATTGTATTGTTCCTAAAATAGTATTAGTTTGTTTAATAACGTATCCACGTCCTCCACAATCTTCACATGTTTCTTCACCATGTCCACCTTTACCATCACAGTCACTACATGTTTCATAGTATTCAAGGTCTATATCTTTTTTACATCCATATACTGCTTCCATAAAGTCAATTTTCATACCATATAGGGTATCACTACCTTTTCTAGCACGAGAAGAGCTTCTACTACTACCACCAAAAGAACTTCCAAATGAACCACCGAATCCACCTGAAAATAAATCATCAAATATATCACTAAAGTCAAATCCAGCAGTGCCACCAAATGGATTACCACTATATGAAGCACCACCGCCTGCTCCACCATAAGGATTATCAAATGCAGCATGACCATATTTATCGTAGGCAGCACGTTTATCTTTATCACTTAAACAAGCATATGCTTCTTGAGCTTCTTTAAACTTTTCAGGAGCATCAGGACTCTTATTTAAATCTGGATGAAATTCTTTAGCTTTCTTTCTAAAAGCAGACTTAATTTCAGCATCAGTTGCATCTTTAGATACACCAAGAACTTCATAATAATCTCTTTTTTCCATAACTACTCTCCATTCACATATTTATTTAGTAATTTTACTTTATCATCAAATAATAAGAAAGCATTATTTAAAGTATTCTCATCATTTAAATCAATACCAAGTTTATTTAATAACTCTTGTGGATAATCACTACAACCACTACTTAAAAATTCTATATATCTATCTTTAAAATCTTTTTCATGAATTAATTTATCAGCAATAAGAAGTGCACTAATAAATCCAGTTGCATATTTATAAACATAAAATGAAGTATAGAAATGAGGTATCTTTGACCATTCATATTGAATATCTTTATCAACAATAACTGCGCCACTAAATTGTTTACGATTTAAATCATAATATGTTTTACATAATAAATCTTTAGTAATTACTTCTCCATTTTCATATTTCTTATGAATTATATCTTCAAATTCAGCAAACATCATTTGTCTATAAACAGTACCTTTAAACTTATCTAAAAATTCAACAATATAATATATTTTTTCATTAACATCATTTGTATTATCAATTAAATAGTTTGATAGTAATACTTCATTTACAGTTGATGCGATTTCTGCTAAAAAGATAGGATAATCTGCACTAATGTAATCTTGATTTTTATTACTATAATAACTATGCATAGCGTGCCCCATCTCATGAGCAAGAGTACTTACTGAATCTATATCATTTTCATAATTTAATGATACATAAGGTTCTATACCATACGTACACCATTCAAAAGCACCACTTCTTTTAGCCTTACTTGGATATACTGAAACACAATTATTATTTAAGAGTTTATTAAATACTTTTAGATAATCTTCTCCAAGTGGAGTAAGTGCTTTATTAACTATCTTAATACCTTCTTCATATGGAATATCTTTTTTAGGTACTAAAGATGTGTTAACATATAAATCATACATATGTAATTTATATCCAAGCATACTACCTTTTAATTTATAATAATCTTTTAAATATTTAGTATTTTTATTAGTAATCTTAATTAAATTTTCATATAATTTAGTACTAATTTTATCAGGATATAAATACATATCTAAAATACTATCATATTTTCTAGTTTTAGCAGAAAATGCATTAGTTTTAACTTTACCTATATATAAAGCACTTAATGTATTTATATGATTTTCATAATATTTATTGTCTTTTTTAAATACACTTTTTCTAACATTTCTATTATTAGAAGTAATGTATTTACCATAATTAGAATTCGTTAGTTCTACTCTTTTACCATCTTCATCTTTAATAAATCCAAGTGAGATATCAACATTATTAAGAGCGTTAAATGCATCTATAGAAGTTCTTAAAGCCTCATTAACATTAGAAAGTATAGTTTCTTCTTTTTCACTTAAAACATATTTTTTACATCTAAATATCTTTTCAAATGTAAAACTATATTTACTAAGTTCAGAATTTAAAGATAACATTTCTTTTACTTCATCATAATCTTTACTTAATATTTCAGGATTTATGAATGCTCTTACACTAGAACTTTTATTAATTAAATTACTTGCTTTTTCTTTCTTATGTAAGAATTCATTATCACTCATATCATCATAATGACCTAAATAAGCATAAATATATACTCTCTCAGTAAGCATATCTATCTTTGTATCAAGTTTTAGAAATTCAAGTAATGTATCAGTACTTTCAAATATTCTTCCTTTATACTTGATTATTTCATCTAATAATTGATTTACCTCTTCTATAGTATCATTAAATTCTTTATCACTTTTAAATATCTTGGTTAAATCCCATTTGTATTTATCCATAACGTCTCCTTATTACTTAAAATTCTATATAAGAATTAAGGGCCCAATTTCTTGAGCCCCAACTCATATTAATTATTTTTCTTCAAATTCAGCATCTTTTACATTATCTTTTTTATCAGATTTTTCATCTTCTTTAGATTCAGTATTTTCAGCTTCTTTTTGAGATGCCTCTGCTTGTGATTGATATACTTTACTTGATACTTCCATTACTTTTTCACTTAGTTTTTCACTAGCTTTCTTAATTTCATCAGTATCATCTTTTTCTAAAGCATCTTTAGTTTCTTTAATAAGTTTTTCAACTTCTTCTTTTTCAGAATCGCTTACTTTATCACCAAAGTCTTTCATTGCTTTTTCAGCACCAAAGATCATTTGTTCAGCATCATTTTTAATTTCAGCTTCTTCTTTTCTCTTCTTATCTGCTTCTTTATTAGCTTCAGCTTCTTTCATCATCTTATCAATTTCTTCATCACTTAAGTTAGAAGAAGCAGTTATTGTAATAGCTTGTTCTTTGTTAGTTCCTAAGTCTTTAGCCTTAACATTAACAATACCATTAGCATCTATATCAAATGAAACTTCAATTTGAGGTACTCCTCTTGGAGCTGGTGGGATATTAGCAAGTTGGAAGTGTCCTAAAGTTTTATTATCTTGAGCCATTGGTCTTTCACCTTGTAAGATATGAATATCAACAGCAGGTTGATTATCAGCAGCAGTACTAAATACTTGACTCTTAGTAGTTGGAATAGTTGTATTTCTTGGAATTAACACTGTCATTACTCCACCTAAAGTTTCAATACCTAGTGATAATGGTGTAACATCAAGAAGTACTAAATCATTTACTTCACCAGTTAAAACACCACCTTGAATAGCGGCTCCCATGGCAACTACTTCATCTGGGTTAACTTCTTTACTTCCATCTTTTCCAAGTTCTTCTTTAACAAGTTCTTGAACACATGGAACTCTTGTAGAACCACCAACAAGTAATACTTTATCTATATCATTTTTAGTTAATTTAGCTTCTTTTAATGCATCTCTAACTGGTTTTCTTGTTGATTCAACTAAATCACTAATTAATTCTTCAAATTTAGCTCTTGTAAGAGTCATATCAACATGTAAAGGTCCATTTTCACCTTGAGTAATGAATGGTAAACTAATTTGAGTAGTCTTAACACCACTTAAATCTTTTTTAGCCTTTTCAGCACCTTCTTTAAGTCTTTGCATAGCAAGTTTATCTTTAGATAAATCTACACCATTTTCTTTTTTGAATTCTTTTACAATGTAATCAATAATAGCATTATCAAAGTCATCTCCACCTAAGTGATTATTACCACTAGTAGCTTTAACTTCAAATACACCATCACCAAGTTCTAATATTGAAACATCAAATGTTCCACCACCTAAGTCATAAACAAGTATTGTATGAGCATTTTCTTGTTTATCAAGACCATAAGCTAGTGCTGCTGCTGTTGGTTCATTTATAATTCTTTCAACTTCAAGTCCAGCAATTTTACCAGCATTTTTAGTTGCTTGTCTTTGAGCATCGTTAAAGTATGCAGGAACTGTAATAACAGCTTTACTTACTTCTCCACCTAAATATGCTTCAGCAGTTTCTTTTAAATTCATAAGAATTTTAGCACTAATTTCTTCTGGTGTATATTTCTTACCTTCTGCTTCAACTTTTTCATTTGTTCCCATTAATCTCTTAATAGAACTAATAACATTAGTAGAAGTTTGAGCTTCTCTTTTTGCTACATCTCCAACTCTAACTTCTCCATTTTTAAAACTTACTACTGAAGGAGTAGTTCTATTTCCTTCAGCATTAGGAATAACCTTTGGTTCGCCACCTTCTAAAACAGCAACACAACTATTAGTTGTTCCTAAATCTATACCTATAACTTTATTTATTTTTGCCATAATTTATCTCTCCTTTTTTAATTTATTTATTTACTTTTACCATAGCATGTCTAATAACTTTATCTTTGTATTTATATCCTTTAGTAAGAACTTCAAGTACTACATTCTCAGGTTTATTTTCATCATGTTCAGTTAGTACTGCTTCAGCTACATGAGGATCAAATTCAAGTCCTAGACATTCAATTTCATGTACATCATATTTATCAAGTAATGCAGTTAAATTTCCAAGTATCATTTTAAATCCACTTAAGAATTTACTTACTTCATCACTTAAATCATTATCGTCCATAGAAACAGCTCTTTCAAAATTATCTTTAATAACAAGTATTTCTTTAATGAAATCTTCTCCTTCGTATTGAAGCATTTTACTTATTTCACTTTGAGTTCTTGTCTTAAAGTTTAAAAATTCTGCTTGAAGTCTCATATATTTTTCTTCAAGTTCCTTATTTCTACTTCCGAGTATTTGAATCATTGTTTCAGGGTCTATGCTTCCGCATCCAGAACATCCACCACATGATCCTGAACAACAACTATCTTCATTTGTTTCACATTCACATGTGCTTTCATTAGAAGTTTGTTCATTTACTTCTTTTTTTATTTCTTCATTTATTTTATTATTTTTTTCTTCTGTATGTTTCTTTGACATCATTTCTTCCTCTCTATATGTTCTTTTAAATATTCAAGCATATTTACGACTCTATCATATTCCATTCTTTTAGGTCCTATAACAGCAATAGTTCCTTCGGTTCCATTGTTAGCCTTATATTTAGTTTTAACTATTGTTACATTGTCATCAATTTCACTCTCACTACCAATATATACTTTAACCTCATCATTAGCCTCTTCAATTTTATTCACCATATCTTTGCTTTCAAATTTACTTATGATATTTTTAACATCATCGACTGTACTGAATTCTGGTTGTTTTAATATATTAGTCTTCCCACTGAACTTGACATCCCTTTCACTAGTGAAATTTGATAGTGCATTATAAAATGCATTATATAAAACTTCATAATTTTCAATATAATTTTTGATTATTGGTTTTATTTCAAATTCTAGTTTACTAGGTACATCATCAATAGGTGTTCCAACAAGCATTTTATTTAATAACTCTGTAGTCTTAGCAACCTCACTTAATGGTATGTTTTCATCAATAGATAAATTCTTATTTTCAACATGACCTTTATCAGTGATTACAATAGCTACAAGTCCTTTCTCACCAACTGGAATTACTTCTACTTTAGATAATTTATTATCACTTGATTCTTTACCTAAAACAACTGAAGTATAGTTTGTAATATCACTTATTATTTCTAAACTTTTACTAATCGCGTCATTAAGTTCTAAATCACGATTATTAAATATAGTTTGAAGTTTAAGCATATCTTCACCGCTTATTTTTTTAGGTTCCATCAAATTATCTACATAATATCTATAACCCATTTCAGATGGAATTCTTCCTGAAGATATATGTGTTTTTTCAAGATAACCTAAACTTTCAAGTTCAGCCATATCATTACGTATAGTAGCACTCGAACATTTAAATTTTTTACATAAAGATTTACTACCAACAGGTCTTGCAGTCTTAACATATTCTTCAACAATTGCTCTTAATAAATCTCTTTGTCTTGTATCTATCATCATATACCTCCTTTAGCACTCCTCTTCTTTCAGTGCTAAGATAATTATATCACTATTTTTAGCATTGTCAATACATGAGTGCTAATTTTTTTAAATCCATGAATCAGTCGCAAATGAATTAGGTGCTGGAATATTTTTATCAGCAGCATCAGTAAAATATCCAGGATTGCTTGTTCCACCATCTATTCTAGCATATGTTTTATCAACATAAGAACTATTATATTTTGTTCCTGCTCCACCCATTAGTTTAGTGCTACTAAGAAACATATTAGTGCTAGTTGTAACATTATCAGTATTAAACTTATCACTTACATATATTGTTGTTAACTTAGTTGAATTTTGAAACATGTAATTCATATTTGTTACGTTTGAAGTATCAAAGTTACTTAAATCTAAGGTTGTAGCTTGACTATTTTGAAACATATATGACATATCTGTAACACTACTGGTATTAAAATTACTCAAATTTATTACTGAAGCTTTACTATCTGCAAACATACCATCCATATCAGTTACTTTTGAATTATCAAAATTACTTACATCTATGGTTGTGGCTTGACTTATATAAAACATATATGCCATACTCGTTACTTTAGATGTATCAAAATGGCTTAAATCTAATGCTGTAGCTTGACTACCATAAAACATATCAACCATATTTGTTACATTAGAAGTGTTGAAATTGCTCATATCAATGGTTGTCGTCTGACTTTGAAAAAACATATATGCCATTGAAGTTATTGGTTTATTATTGATATATGTACATATTTTACTTGTTACTGCATCTGTACTTGTTTTATCAGTAAGTTGTACTCCCCAGCCATCATTATTTATATCACACCATGCAATTCTTGAACTATCGTATGTTCCTTCTTGTTTATAAGCATAAGTGTATTGTCCGTTAGTATAATATATATCATTTGTCTTACAAAAATATGTATTTGTACTTGGTGTTTCAATAGTATTTATTGTTGTATAACCGCTTGGTACTATTACATCATTTAATGTATTCGTTGCGAAACCCCCTACTATTTTGAATGTTACTTTTTGTGATGAAGTACTGCTATTTGTTATCTTTAATTTAATTGTATTTTTATTATTTGAAGTTATTTTACTATTAGGTGAACTATAATTTGTTACATTATCATTTGTATCTTTTGTTGATTCATAATATTTTATTGATACATTTGAATTATTTTGATATATAAGTTTATAGTATGTATCTATTGGGTTTTCATTTGTGATAGCTACATCTACTATTGTTTCACCTACTGGTACTGATAAAGTGTTAGTAGTTGTTCCATCAATAGTCATTGAGTATTTTAAAGTACCAATATACATTTCTGCTGCTTTATGATTGTTTGATGTAACGATATAACTAGAAAAAGTAACACTTAAAAGAATACTTATTCCTATAAGTACAGCTATTATTACTAAATAGTGTTGTAAGAAATTAACTATTCTATTCATACTATAATTATAACAATATTACATTACAACTACAAGTAAAAAACATAATCAATTATCTTTAGTTATATCTTCAAATTCAAAATCAACAACTTTTTTAAGTTCACTTAATTCTATTTCAATTTGATAACCTATTTTACCACCACTAACAAATATTCTATCTTTATTTGAAGCGGATTTATCAACAATAGTCCTAAATTGTTTTTTCATTCCAACTGGTGAACACCCTCCATGAATATATCCTGTAAGTGGAAGCAAAAGTGCTGACTTTAACATTTCTATACTCTTTTCACCTACTACTTTAGCTGCTTTTTTTAAATCTAATTCCTTATTAACAGGCACAACAAAAACATAATGATTATTTGTATTAGATACAGTAACTAAAGTCTTAAAAACTTTATCATAACTTTCATTTAAAGTATCTGCTACTTCTATACCACTAACAGCATTCTGATAAGTATGAATAACATACCTTATCTTCTTTTGATCAAGTATTCTCATTACATTCGTTTTCATTATTTTTTTGTCTCTCTTAAATATTTAGCAAGACCAGTTGGCTTTATATTAGTCTTATCTTCTATTAACTCTAATAACCTTAATATATCTTTATTTTTAAATTGATTTACTGGTATTATTAACTTCTTATTTTTACTTTGAAGTACTATATCATATTTATTATAATTTAATTTTAAATCAGTTGAAAATCCATACTTTTCTATATCTTTTATATTTATACTATCTTTTAATATCCTTTTATTTACTAAATCTAAAGAGGAAACATATAATTTACCTCTATTAACTTTAATATAGATTCTATTCAATAAAAATATTATTGCTACTATTACTAAAATCAAAAATATTAAAGTAATTATTAATTCAGTATTTAATTTATCATGCATAAATATAATCTTATATAAATGTATTAATATTGATACAATAGATAATACAATAATAAATATTTCTAATTTAAATTCTTTCTTATTACATTTTATTTTCATACTAACCTCTATTGGTATTATAACATAAACATGATATAATTTATATAAAATAAAGAGGGTGTTATGAATAATAAAGATAAAATGGATAAAAGAACATTTGATGAATTTGTAGTACAATTTAAAGAACATTACAATGAAAGACCTAAAGAAACTATGAATGAATTAGATATTCTTACTAACAATATAGAGATTACTTCTAAATTACGTAAAATCAGTTTATTTTTCTTCATTATTGTTTTTATTATATTTTTAGTTACTTCTAATTATTATAAAAGTTTAGATTCTTTAGAAAGTGATTTTATTCTTTATATGTTTTCAAGTGTCTTTATATATGTTGGTATTTTAATGGGACTTAGAAATAAAAATAGTGGAATTTTCTTCTTAATTACACTTCTTTTAATAGGATTTTATATGATGATACCTATTAAATTATTTAACTATCATCTTATGGATAATTATTTATACAGTAATTTAATTACAATACTACCTATTATTGCTTTAGTATCTATCATAGTATTAATCATAATTACATGTATATATAATTTAAATGATAAATTTAAATTAAATAAGAATAATTTCATAATAATATTATTTTCATATATTATACCTATTATTCTATTTAGAGTATTAAGTGTAATAATAAATATGTTATAGGAGTTTACATGAAAGATAAAGAATTTAATAATAAAATTAATGAACTCGAAAAATTATATAATACTAATGGTCATCAGATGGTTCTTAATAATATGCATAAGTCTATAATTAAATTAAATAAACTTAAGAATGGTAATGTTAAAAAGAAAAGAGAGATTGTCGAGCCTACTAAAGATGAAAAATATGATCTAGTTGTACTTATTATATTAATAATAGTTGGTATACTTAATTTATTTTGGAACGATTTTAAATCTGATACATATTTTTTTGGGCTTGTTTGGTTTTTTCTTAGTTACGCTTGCTTATTTAAAACAGAAAAGGAATATTTTGCTATGCTATATCTTTTCACTATAGCTGGTATGGGTTTGATGATTGGTCCAAGACTTATAAATATATTTAAAAGTCCTGTTATGAGTGATAATGCTGGAAATGGTGCTTTAACTACTATTTATATATGTGCTATTTTATTTATAATTGCTTGTGTTGCAAGTAGAATTTATTGTACAAATGAGAAATTTAAAGCATATAAATATTCAATTCTCATTATATTTTTATTATATATGATTCCATTTTTAGTTATTGAATTTTTACCATTTATATTTAATTTGTAGTGAGGTTATATAATGAAGAAGAAAAATAAAGATGATAAATTATTTAATGAACTTGCTGTTCAGTTAAAGAAACATTATGATAAGAATCCTAAAGAAACTATGGATGAATTAAACATTATTGTTAATAAAATGGATAATTGCTTTAATTCAAAAATCATTAATGTAGTATTTTTTATAATATCAGTCATAATATTTTTAATAACAACTAATAGTTCTAAAGGAAGTAGTTATGTTTTTGATGATTTTGTTGTTTTTATGATGTTCTATATTGTTTTTTATATAGGAATATTATTTGGACTTAGAGACACTGAAACTGGTATTTTTATATCTTGTATTTGTATAGTTATATCTTTATATGAATATATGGAAGTTGGTAATTTACTACAATTTGATAATATTATATATGGTGGTTTAATAAAAGCATTTTCTATAATTACTATAATAATTACTGCGGTTATATTTATAATTACTTGTATATATAATAAAAATGATAAGTATAAAATTAATAGCACTAATTATATGACAATCTTATTTTTATATATATTACCTATCTTTTTACTTAGATTAATGATAATGTTTATAAATATGATATAGGAGTTAAGTTATGGAAAATAAAGAATTTGATAATAAAATAAAATATCTTAAAGATATATATGATACTAATGAAAAAAGTCATAATATTATGCTTAATAATATGCAGATGTCTGTAATTAGATTAGAAGAATTAGAAAATAAAAAAATAAATAAACTTGATAACAATAAGTTTACTTTTTCTAAAACAAAAATATATACAGCTATCATATATATAATTTCATTAATTGCGTTTATATTAAACCCTGAAATCGATCTATATTGGTTTTTAATTGTTATAACATTCTCTGTTGGAAATGTATATTTATTAAAATCTAATTTATTTCATGAAATTCATGATAAGGAAATTACTAAAGTTGATATATGTATTATTGTAATGTTTATTATATTGTTAATAAAAGGTATATTTAATTTGATAATTGGCGAATTTAGGATTGGAAATATGGGATATTATTTAATATTTCTAATATGGTTTTTAGAGGGATTTGCTTATTCTTTACTAATTAAAGAAAAAAATAATATTTTTTTTATATTAGGTCAAATATATGGTACTGGTGTAATGATAATACATAATCTTTTAAAAATATTTGGTAGTCCTGCTTTAACTGACAATAATGGTTATATTGTTAACATTATTACCTGGGCATGTATTATTACTCTTTTTGTTGCATTTTGCGTTTGTGGAAATTATGCCGATAATCAAAAATTTAAATCATATAAATATTCACTTCTTATTGTATTTTTATTATATATGATACCATTTATTACTCTTGAATTATTGCCTTTTATATTTAATTTATAAATCTCTATTGATTTTATATATTCTATATGTTATATTGTTGTTGACATTTGTGAAATTACATGCGTTTTTATGTACTCAAATTTTTATACTCGTTATTTTACACATTTAAAAGAAATGTGTGTTTTTTTGCGTAAGAAAGGAAGTGAAAAATAAAATGTCATTCATCAATGTTCAAGACATAAGTAAAACTTTTAAGGTTGCTAAAAGAAGAAGTGGTCTAAAAGCAACTTTAAAATCATTTTTCAAGAGAAATTATATCTATGTTGAAGCCGTTAAAGATATATCATTTCAAATTGAAAAAGGTGAAATTGTTGGTTACATTGGACCTAACGGTGCTGGTAAAAGTACTACTATTAAAATACTTAGTGGAATATTAGTTCCTGATAGTGGTAAATGTACTATTAATGGACTTGTTCCATACAAAGATAGACAAAAATATGTTAAAGATATTGGAGTTGTCTTTGGTCAAAGAAGTCAATTATGGTGGGATATACCAGCAGAAGATACATTCGATTTACTTAAAGATATTTATAATATAAGTGATGAAGAATTTCAAAAGAATAAGGAAGAACTTACTACCCTACTTAACATTAAAGATATTATGGGAATTCCAGTAAGACAACTTAGTTTAGGTCAAAGGATGCGCTGTGAAATTGCTGCTTCATTAATTCATAATCCATCCATATTATTTTTAGATGAACCTACTATAGGATTAGATGCTGTATCTAAAGAAATAGTAAGAGACTTTATCAAAAAACTAAATAAGGAAAAGAAAACTACAGTAATATTAACAACGCACGATATGAGTGATATCGAAGCACTTGCTAAAAGAATTATACTAATTGGAAAAGGACAAATATTATATGATGGAACTCTTAATCATTTAAAAAACAAATATGGTCATATTAAAAAGATAAGTGTTAAAACAAATGATAAGATTAAGTCATGTAAAAAGAATGGTATTATTTCTTATGAAAAAGTTGATAATTATTATAATTTTATGATTGATGTTAGTATGATAAGTGTATCTAGTTTCTTAAGTTACTTATCTTCTAAAGTAAATATTAATGATATTGAAATTAATAGTGAAAATATTGATAATATAATAGTTCGTATGTATAAGGAATATGAAATTTAAAACATATTTATCATTATTTAGGATTAAGTTTATAAGTGCTTTACAATATAGAACTGCTGCTTTAGCTGGTATCTCTACTCAATTATTCTTTGGAGTTGTATTTATTATGGTTTATGTTGCATTTTATGAATCTAATAATACAGCAAGTGTTCCAATGGATATGAAATATTTAGTAAATTATTTATGGCTTAATCAAGCATTCTTTGCATTAACATATATATGGATGAGAAATGATGATTTACTTTCTATGATTAAAAATGGTAATGTAGCATATGAACTTTGTAGACCTGTAAACTTCTATTTCAAATGGTTTTTTACAATATATGGAACAAGAATTGCTAATGTTACTCTTAGATTTTTACCTGTTTTATTAATATCATATTTCTTACCTAGTCCATATAATTTAACTTTACCGAGTAGTTTTTTAAACATTATATTATTTATTATTTCATTATTTATTTCTAGTATTATTGTTGTATCTGTAACAATGATAATTCATTTAATTGTATTCTTTACTTTAGATGAAAAAGGTATCATAACATTTTTAATGGTTTTTGGTGAAATATTCGCAGGTGGAACTGTACCTTTAGCATTCTTTCCTAATTGGTTAAGAAATATCGCAAATATTCTCCCATTTAAGTTTTTATGTGATACTCCATTTAATACATATAATTATGGATACACATACTTTATTAAAAACTTTGGTATAGGTATATTATGGTGTATAGTTCTAATATCAGTTGGATACATATTATCTAAAAAAGCACTAAAATGTGCTAGTGTACAAGGTGGTTAATATGAAACTATATATCGAATCATTAAAAATGCATCTTAAAAGTACTTTAGAATATAAAACATCATTTATAATTGGTTTCTTTTCTCAATTCTTAGTTTATTTTACATATTATTTTATAATAATAGCTTTATTTAATAAGTTTGATAATATTAAGGGATTTACAATGTATGAAGTATTGCTTACTTTTTCTATTATACAGTTTGGGTTCTCTATGAATGAATTATTTGCTCGTGGTATTGATTCTTTTGATAAATTAATAATTGATGGTAGTTTTGATAGATTACTTTTAAGACCACAAAATATATTATTACAAGTATTATGTAGTAAATTTGATTTTGTTAAGTTTTCAAGAGTATTTCAGTCTATTATTATATTTATAATTGCTTTATCTAATTTAGATATAAAATGGAATATCATTAAAGTTATTTCATTAATACTTATGTGTATCGCATCAATTATTGTATTCTTTTCTGTCTTCTTACTTATGGCTTCATACTGTTTCATAACAGTACAAGGTTTAGAAGTTAGAAATTTATTTACTGATGGTGGTAAACATATAGCACAATATCCCATGGGAATCTTTAAAAAAGGCGTTCTTATGTTTTTTACTTTTATAATACCTTACTCTCTTGTTAATTACTATCCTCTATTATATTTTTTAGATAAAAGTAATAACGTATTTTATGCTTTTTGTCCAATAATTGTTTTACTTTATGTAATACCAGCCTTATTATCATTTAAGATAGGAATATCTAAATATACTTCTGCTGGTAGTTAAGATATTAAGATTGTTAATGTTTTTAACAATCTTTTTATTTATTTTGATATTGATTTATATTATAATTGAATTATGATAGAGGTTTTTTATGAATGATAATAAATATAAAGAATGTTTAAATAAAATAGATAAATATTATAAAAGTAATCCTGATATCACTACAAATGAACTTGAAAAAACTATATATAATATTGAGTATAACGTTCTTACAAAAAATAGTAGTATTGGTCCTAAAAAAATTTTAGATATTGATATAGTTTGGATATATAGAGTTGCATTTGTAATTATTGTTTTAGCAATTGGATTAGTTGATATACTTAATAATAGTTTTGATGGTACTTACTATTTTGGAGCAATATTCTATTTAGCTGGTTTATTTATAGGATTAAATATTAAAGGAGTTGGATTAATATTCTTACTTAGTCATGGTGGTACTGGTATTGGCATAATGTTAGTTCCAACCATAATAAACATTTTTAAAAGTCCCCTTATGAGTGATTTAGCAAATAATAATATAATGAGTATATTAGTGATTGCTTTTATAGCAATAGTAGTAGCAATTCTTATGACTGTATTTTATAACTTGAGTGATCAGTTTAAAAATAAGAATTATAGTTTACCTGTTATATTTTTATTATTTATGATTGGCATTGTAATAATAAAAATAATACCTATTATATATAATATACATATTTAAAATTTGTTCTAAAAGAAAAAGTCTATTTAAATTTGAAATAGACTTTTAATATGTTAATTTTTTTATTAAATAATTTTCTAAATTAAAATTGTTTTCTTGTGCGATTATTATAAGTTCTTCGTTATTTGCTTTCTTTACTCTATCTGATTCTAGTACTGCTGCCATATTAACAGTGAATGCTAGTGAATAGAAATAATTAAGTAAATCATTTCTAAGTAAGTCAAAATCAATATTATAATTCACGAAGTTCTGCTCCACACATTCTATTTAAAGTTCTAACAATTGCTTCTAATTTAGAATTAATCTCTTCACTTGTAAGAGTTGTATTTTCTGAGTCGAATGTAACTCTTAACATAATAGATTTTTTACCTTCAGGTATTTGATTACCTCTATATTCTTCTATAAATTTAATACTGCTTACTTTTGATTTAATATATTTAGTAAGTTCTTCCCAAGTAACATTTTCATCTACTATTAATGATAAATCTTTTTCTATAGATGGAAGAACTGGTATATGTTTAAATTCATTTGTTCTTGATGGATAAGGTATTAACTTATCTACATTTATTTCAAATATTGCTACATTTGTTCTTTTGATTTTTGAATCATTCATTGCTTTTACACTTAATAAACAAATATTACCAATAATTTCATCATTAAGTATTATATCTAAATGAGCATTAATATCTGCCCATGATGGTTTAGTTCCTTCTTTGAAACTAATTTTTTCCATATGAGTATATTCACATATATGTTCAAGTACACCTTTTAACTCGTAGAATATTTCTTTAGCATCTTTACCTACTATACATCCTGTTAAAAGTTTCTTATGAATTGGTAATGTTTCATCTTCACTTGACTCATGATAAACACCTTTTTCAAATACTTGAGCCATTTCATACATCTTAAATGAATCAAAGTATCTTAAGTTTTTAGATATAGATTCTAACATACCAGGAACAAGTGAACTTCTTAAATATGCTTCTTCTGGTGATGGTGGTGTTGCTAGTTTAACTAGATTATTTGTATCAATTGAAGCTGCATTTATATATTTAATATCTACCCATGGATAAGTAAATATTTCGTTAAATCCACATCTTACTGATAAATATTCTTTAATTCTTCTCTCTAAAATAACATTATTTTGACGAACTGCTTTATCAAACTTAATAGTAAGTGGTTGTTTTTCAAAACTTTCAAATGATAGAAGTCTTGCGATATCACCCATTACATCATCTTTTAAAGATACATCTCCAGTACTTCTCCATGTAGGAACTACTGTATGATATATTCCATCTTTATATTCTACTTCATAACCTAAATGAGTTAATATATTTGTAATAGTTTCACGTGGTAAAACTTTACCTAATCTTTCATTTAAGAATTTTTCACTTACATCTATTTTTTCATTTTCAGTTTTAACTGGATATACATCATTAAATGCAACTATCTTAGATTCAGGGAATATTTCTTTAAATAGTTTTAATGCAAGATTTAGTCCATCATCTACTCTTTCTGTATCAATATTCTTTTCATAACGTATTGATGCATCAGTTTTTTCATCAAATCTTTTACCTGTTTTTCTTATAGTTTTAGCAGTAAAGTTAGCTATTTCAAGTACTATACCTGTTGTTTCAGGAAGTATTGAATCTTTTTTACCACCACGAATGCCAGCTAGTGCCATTGGACTATTTTCATCACATATTACTAAATCATCAGTTGTAAGTTTAATACTATTGTTATCTAGTAATAATAGTTCTTCATTTACTTCTGCATTTCTTACGATTATTTTATTTCCATCAACGTGAGTTCTATCAAAAGCATGTAATGGTTGACCTACTGCTAACATAACATAATTTGTTATATCAACTATTGCATTAATTGGTCTCATACCTGCTTTTATAAGTGATGATTGCATCCATATTGGAGAAGATTTTTCATATACATTTTCTATTTCTACTGCTACATATCTTTGACATTTAGTGGTATCTTCTATTTCAACATTATATTTTGGTAAATTTTTATCAATAGATACTTTTTCTAAAGGAATGAGTTCAGTATTATAGATTGCTGATAATTCACGAGCAATACCATAGTGGCCCCACAAATCTGGTCTATTAGTAAGTGATTTATTATCTATTTCAAGAACTGTATCGTTCATATCAATAACATCACTTATGTTTTCACCTACTGTACATTCTATATTTGATAAATCTACTATTTCTGCTTCAGTTTTTGGTGGAAATAGTCCTTCTAAATATACTTCTTCTGCTCCACAAATCATACCATAAGAGTCTACTCCACGCACCTTTGAATCTTTAATTTTCATAAGTTCACTTTCACCATGCCAATAAACTTCAGCACCTGGTTTAGATACAACTACAAGTTCTCCTACATATAAATTAGTTCCACCACATACAATTTGTTTAGGTTCACTTTCTCCAATGTCAACTTTACATACTCTTAACTTATCAGCATTTGGATGGTCATTTATTTCTAAAATTTTACCAACAATTATATCATGAAATTTATCACTTTCATTAGTAGCATCTTCTACTTCTACTGTACGAAGTGTTAAATCATTAGTCATTTCTTTTGTATTTATATTTTCAGGTAATTTTACATATTTTTTTACCCAATTTAATGATACTTTCATTTTTCTTTTCCTCCTACTTAAATTGTTTTAAGAATCTTAAATCAGCACTATGGAATAATCTTACATCGTCTACTCCATATCTCATCATAACTAATCTATCAAGACCAATATTTATATAGAATCCTGTCCATTCTTCAGGATCTAGTCCTGCACTTTTTAGTACATTTGGATGAATTACACCACCTGGCATAACTTCTATCCATCCATTATGATTACATACTTTACATCCTTTACCACCACATACTAGACATTCCATATCAATTTCATATCCAGGTTCAGTAAATGGGAAGAATCCTTCTCTCATACGTACATTTATTTTTCTACCAAACACTTTCTCAAGTATTGTTTGAATCATTACCATACCTTGTGAGAATGATATATTTTTATCAACAATTAATGCTTCATATTGGAAGAATGCACGTTCATGTCTAGCATCTGTATTTTCATTTCTATAAACTCTACCAGGATATACAAATCTAGCTGGTGCACCATGTTTAAGTAAATATCTAACACTTCCACCTGTTAAGTGTGGTCTTAAACATAATCTTTCAGTTCCACTTTTATCTTCAGTTCCATCTATCCAAAATGTATCCATCGTTTGTCTAGCAGGATGATCTTCTGGAAAGTTTAAATTATCAAATGCATATTTTTCACTACTGATATCATCTTCACTAAATACTTCAAATCCAAGTGATGCGAATGCATCATTTAAGTCATAACACATTTGTGTAATTGGATGAAGAACACCACTACTTACTTCAACCCCTGGTAATGTTAAATCAATTGGACTATCAAGAACACTTTGTAATGAAATAAGTTCTTCTTCTTTTAGTTTATTTGCATCTGCGACTACTCTTTTTATTTCAGTAGTAATCATTCCTATTTCTTTTCTTTCTTCAGGACTTAAAGAACCAAGTGTTTTCATTATTTCAGTAAGTTCACTCTTTTTACTTGTAAGTTCTTTCATTACTTCTTGTAGCTCATTTATAGTTTTAGATTCATTAATTTTTCTTAAACTATTTTCTTTAATTTGTTCTAATTTTTCTTTCATTTTTGCTCCCTTTCTTAAATAAAAAATAGTGTTCATCCATAAAGGACGAATCACTATTAAATCCGCGGTACCACCTTTGTTCTAATATTAGCACTCTATAGAATAACGCTCATCACGATTTAGCTCCATTATTGAAATTCATAAGATAGACTCTCTAAAGTAACTCTCAGTCAATGATTACTATTTCCTGTATAGAATTCTATATTACTACTTGTTAACTTCATTGCTAACAAAACTGATTAAATTATACATCTTAATAATAAGCTTGTCAAACTATTTTTGTACAAAATATTTGCTTATTCTCATAACTTTCTCTTGTTTAGCATTTAATTTATCATGAAGTTTATATAATTCTATCAATATATTATTTAAAATATTAACTATTTCATTTAAATCATCTGTACGTATATAAATATCTACTATTCTTTTTAATTCTTCAGTTATTCCACTATCCATATCCATTATAGTTAATATTTCATTAGATATTTCTTTTAATAATGTATTTATATGTTTATTATTACTTTTAATTAAATCTATTTCATTATTGTTGTTACAATTACCTATTTTCTTATAAATTGCTCTTAATACATCATTTATATAATCTTTATTACATCTATCATCACTTATTCTATTTAGCATTTCTTCTCTTGATTTAATAAGTATATCATGCTCTTCACTTTTTGAAATGTTTAATATATTTTCTAATATTGGATGTAATCTCATTCTAAAATAATTTTCATATTCACTTATATTTTTATATGGTAGTGTTTTAGTATCAAGACTTAAATTAATACCTTGTGTAAGGGTACTAATATATGATAAATATTCTTCTATTTTCTTTTTATCTTCACTTAATAAGCTTATTATTTTACTTCTTATTTCTTCACTTTTATTAGTGTTACTACTTAAATTAAGTAATATATCATGATTTATTCTACATAAGTCACGATAAAGTTCACTAGGTGAATCACTTATTTTACCATTTAATCCATCTATACATTTATCAATATAATCAATTATACGATTATACTCTAAATTATTATCTGCATTTCTTTTTAATTTATCTAGTAATGTATTTAAACTTAATATTAAATTATTATGTAGTCCCTCTTCAGTATAAAGTACTAATCCATCATTATTAATTAAGTTATTTAAATCATTATTATATTTATCAAGTAATGTTGATATAATTTCTTCTATATCTTCTTTTCCATGATAATACATAGCATATAATCTTATTTCATTCAATAAAGAAGTTATTTCATCGCTAGGCATTTTCATTAATGCTTCACTTGTATTTTCAACTTTCTTTTCTTGATGCTGAAATATAAGTTCATTTAAAAACGTACTATTTAAAAAATTATATATATTACTATCTTCAAAAGGCTTTTTAGCATAATAATCAGAATCATATAATATACCTGACAATAATAATTTTTTACATATTAATAATTTATGTTCCCTATCTATATACCAAGTTATAGGTTCTACTTTATATACTGTTCTTTCTTTTTTATTTTTATATTTATAGCTTATATAACTTTGACCATCAATTTCTATTTCTTTAAAGTTTTTCATTGATATCTGCATATTCTTAAATGAGCCTTTTGGAATAGAGTCTATTGGTAATGTATAAGATTTCCTTGTATAAATTGCTTCACTATTTTTTAAATCAATATTATATATTCTTTCTGTTGGATATTTACCTAAAGTTATTTCTATTTCTGATTCACCTATATCTTTCATTAGTTCATCAAAAGCATTTTCTGATAATTCTATTATTGGTAATATATATAAACTACTTAATAAATCACCATCATAACTTATTTGGCCTTGATGATAATAATAATTTTGATAATAAGTACTGTTTGAAAAATAACCATATCCAAGTTTATTTGAATGTTGTGATTTTAATTCCATTAATGCTATTTTTCTTTCAAATATTAAAATATTTTTTATTTCATATGATAAAGATGTGCATTCTATATCATTTATATGTTCTTTTAATACGAATAATCCTTTTTCTTCATCAAAGTCTTCTATTGAAGGAATTCTTACTTTATAATCCACATTCGTCATAAAAAAATACACCTCTTTAATGAGGTATATTCTAACATATTTATTATGTTTATTCTATATATTTTTATAATAATAATTTACAAGTATTTTTTCAGTTTCTCCATCAGCACTTCTTTTAGCATATTCTTCATAATCTGATTTTAAATAATTTATAAATCCCATCTTAAAGTATATTTGTATGTTTCTAACTTCAACAGGTTCAACTCCTAAAACTAATCTATTAAATCCTTTAGATTTTAAATCTTGTTCCATATATCTATATAATTTACCAAAATATCCTTTATTTTCTTCTTCTTTATTAGTTCTAAAAGCACATAAATATGCAGTTTTACCATCAAATATTTCATCTAATCCTTCAACATCTTCTTTATTGAAAATAGCTGTTGCTTCGCATATTATTTTACCATTTAATATTCCATAATATGAAACTCTATTACCCTTTTTAGCACTTTCAATAAATTTTTTTTTGTAAAGACTCCATGATATATCACCAGGATGTATACTTATCTCATAATCCCATTTTGTATTCATTTCATTTAAGTCGGCTATTTTACATATATAATTGTTCATTATCATCTCTTCCTTCTAATTTAAAATCTTATTATGATTTAAACATATCCTATATTATTATTTTATATGTTTTTATACTTTTATTCAAGTAAGAAATAAGGCACCCCTTATTTTATTAAAAGTATCATATCTTCTAAATAAAAGTTATCATAATAATTATTATCTTCTAAATGCTTTATCCATTTATCTATGTTTTCTTTTATATTATCATTAGATTTTCTATATGTAACTCTTAAATACATAGCAAGTGATGGCATTAGATCTATAATAGTTTTTTCTTCATTTAGAATCTTACTATCATGATATGCTTCTATTATTGCTTTAACTATCTTATATGATTCACTAAATAGTGATGCTCTTATATTTTCTTTTATATCATTTATTGATTCTGTTATTATTTTCTTAAATGCATAATCATCATTCATAATTAATGAATTATATATATTATTATAATAGTATTCATATTGTACAAGTGGTAAATATTTCTTAAAGTAATCATTAAATGCTTCCATCTCAAATGCAACACTATCTTTATATTTAGCATTTAACAAATAATCTTTTAACTCTTTAGCAGGTATTTTTGATATTAATGTATGCATATCTATTCCTGTCTTATCTATTTCTTTTTTAAGAGTTGCTTTTATATAATTTTTATTTTTTATTGACATTAAAACTGCATATATATGTTTACATGGATATTCACAAGGACAAGTACAGTCATAATCATAATAGTCTTCATCTTTATCATATTCAACATTTACTGTATAAGATTCATTCGTACTACCAGCAACTTTAGCTGTATACTTATTATTTGATTTTATTACTGATAAGACCATACCATTTTCATAATAACCTTTACCTCTTTTAATTATTGTATCATTAAATTCATATTCATTATTTTTAATAATATCATTTTCGTAATCATATTCCATACTATTCATCTGTATACGTATCCTTTATTAAATCATTTAATATCTCTATTGGATAACTATTTTTAAAGAATCCAATTATTATATCAGTTGCTTCTTCTTTTAATTTTTCTCTAAATACATCATGTGTTGTTTTATCAAGTAATACTATTTTCTTATGTGGATTTTGTATTTCATTATATACATGTTCTACTGATTCTTGTGGAACTATAAAGTCTTTATTACCTCTAAATATTAATGTTGGTATTTTTATATCTTTTGGTGTGTTTTGTAATTCTTTTATTAATTTAAAGAATTCTAAATAACAATTTGCAGGTAATTTAAGTAATCTATTTGCTACTAATTTAGCACCATATTCTTCAAATATTTTTGGTGTTGCGTTAAGTGCTGTATTAAGATTTATTTTTTCTTGTTCATAACCAGATATTCTAAAAGCAGGAGCAACTAAAACAAGTTTCTTTACTTCTTTATATTTACTAGCAGCATAAGACGCTAAAACTCCTCCCATGGAATGCCCTATAACATATATCGTACTATAACCATTATTAATTAAAAATTCCATTTCATGATCAACTTTTTTAATCCAATCTTTATATGTAATCTTATGTTTAAAATCTCCATCATGTCCAGGTAATGTAAAAGTATATACATCATAATTACTAATAAGTTCTAATCTATGTGTTAGATATTCTTGATCATATACTCCTCCTGCAAACCCATGAATTACTAATATTGCTTTTCTAAATAACTTCATAAATATACCTCTCTTATTTATATTATTTTATCATATATTATATTACTTTTAATTGTTATTTACATAGTGAATGTAAATGTGTGTTTAGTTAATGTAAATTAATCTTTTCGCTTTTCTAGTGGAAACATTCTTCAATATTATAACTCTACTCTATTTTACCACT
>FR880118.1:112031-212012 GCA_000434555.1 Clostridium sp. CAG:524
AAATATTCTAATTTTATTTATTGTATTTAATTTATGTTTAATTCTATCTTTTTCACCACTACTATTTGTTTTAAGTCTTAATAATGGAATATTATATTTAGATAATATATTTCTTTTTAATTTATCTCTTTCATATTGTTGCGTACCTTCTTTATGATATTTATATCCATCAACTTCTATTGCTAAAACTGGCTTCTTACTTATCTCGTTATATATAAGAAAATCAATGTGAGTATTATTATTAGATGCATATCTTTTTTCTTCATCTGTTAATAATGATTTATCCTTTATTAATGTATTCATTGGTTGTATAAACATAAAATCTAAATTCTCATATTCTGCTATTATATCTTTTAGTAAATTGTAAATAATATTTTCTGAATCAAATTTTGATACTCTTTTATGCTTTTTAAAATATTCTATTCTTTCATTTTCATATTGTTTATATAGTAAATCAAATACAGAACTTATCTTACTTTCCTCTACATCCATATTAATATATTTTGTATATTCAATAAAGTCTAATATATTTGTATTAGTTATCTCATTTCCAGTTACTATAAAAACAAGCTTCTTTTTAGCTCTTGATATAGCTACATTTAAAATATTAGGATTACCTACAAAATCAGATATATTATCATCTACTGTAGATATAATTATTACATCTTTTTCTCTACCTTGAAATTTATGTACTGTACTTACTTCTATATTTTTGATATCTTTTTTAATCAAATTAACTTGGTTATTGTAAGGTGCTATTATACCAATATCAATTGTATCTTGATTAACTAATTCATCTTTAATTATATCTATTTGTCTTTGATTAGTTTTTTCTCTGGAATGATTACCTTTATTTGTTTTTATAACTTTAATTACATCTTCTTCATTCATATCTTCAGTCATAATAATTAATTCATTATTATAAAATTTCTTATTACAAAAATTAATTATTTTAGGATGACATCTATAATGTTCTTTTAATATTACTTTAGGTACATCAATAACAGTTTTTTTAATGCTACTTAAAAAACTATTTATACTATAATTATAATTTTCATCAATATTATATTCTTTGAATATTTGATTAGTTTTTATTGCTATATCATTTGGTATAACATTTGGTAATTGTTTTTCATCGCCAATTACAACAGCATATTTAGATGAAGACAACGCTAAAGTTCCAGTTACAACATCTATTTGACTGGCTTCATCCATTATTATATAATCAAATTTCATATTATCATCAAAAGTATTTCTTGAAGAATATGTAGTACTTAATATAACTGGATAATCTTTTAAAAATAAATTGTAATTTTTAGAAATTTCATTTTTAGTATATACTTTTCTTTTATTTTTATATTTTATAGATAAAGATTTTTTTAAATAATCCATAGATAAAGATATGAATTCTTGTTCAACATTTTTATTTTCTTCTACAAAATGTTTTTCATTATTTATTTTCTCTTCTAATACTTTTATCTCATTTTTGTATAATTCATTTTGAATACTATTTATAATTATTTCTATATTATTATTATAAAATTCAAAAGTACCTATTCGATATATAAAAACATATTTCATTTTATTTAGAAATGATATTTCTTCTAAATTTAATAATTCATTCCATATAACATGTAATTTTTTATAATTTATTCTTTTTATATCAAGAATTTTTTTAGTTTGAAACTTTAAATTATCTTTAAAATGATCATATTCTAAAAGTAATTCATTTTTTCTTTGAACCATTGTAGCAATAAATTGTTTACTATTATAAATTCTTTTTACTATTTCTCTATTGTTATCTAACTTTTCTTTTATATCTTTTATTTCTATATTCTCGTATTCTGTAAAAGATGGGATTTCTATTTTCTGATTTTGAATAAATATTTCTTTATTTGAAGCTTTTCCAAGTAATGCTGTTATAAACTCCAGATTGTATTTTGTTAATTTTTCTTCTATATTTTCTATAGCTGTATTGTTATTTGATACAACTTGACAATTCATATTTCTTATAATTATATTAGCTATTATATTCAAAATAGTTTGTGTTTTGCCTGTACCAGGTGGACCTTCAATTACGCTTATTTTATTATTGATAGCATTTTCTACCGCAATATATTGACTGCTATTACATCCAAATGGAAATATTAAATCATTTATATTATCATTTCTTTTAATTTCAGTATTCATTTTTAAATAATTAGAAAGAGCTGAATCTAAACTATCAATATTTACTTTTTTCATTTGTTCACATAATAACTTTTTACCAGTTTCTGTACTTAATGAAATTATTTCTGATATTTTTTTCATATAATTTATAACACTTGTATTATTAGGAACTTTTTTAAGTTGAGTGCTATCATATTCATCCCAATGATTACTAAAAACTACTTGATAATATTTTATTCTATATCTAGTATTTTCATATACTTCTTTTATATCATTTAAAATAACACCGTTCAAATAAAATAAATTTTTACTTAAATCCACTTTATTAAAATCATCTAAAATTTTTATTCTTCTTGCTTCATATGGATAAAATTTATAATTATTGTTATATTGAATGTAATAAACATTTTTAGAACTATTATAATTATAACTTCTTACTTTAGTTGAAATCATTTTACCATCTAGAAATATCATTCTTCTCAATCAAATCACCTAGTAATAGTATAACAAATTTAAAAGTACCTTTCTATATAATCAATTTATTAGAACTATATTCATTCAAATTAAAATAGACTTTTATAAGCCTATTAATTAAATTTAATATTAACTATACTAAACAATAACAATTAACTTTAGATATTTGCTAGATTTTCTATTTCTAAATTTAACATTTTATATTCGAAACAATCAAGAAAACTTGATTTATTATTAATACTAATATATAACCTCTAATAATTATTATTACTAACAATCACTTTTAAAAGAAAGTAAATTATCAACACAATATATATTATATTTAAATATAACTCTTTTTAATTATTTTGAATAAAAATAAATTTATATATTTTTAAATATTTAATGCATCATTTTGAAATTCATCTTGCTCAAATTTAATTGCAATATTATTTAATGATGATTTTATATTTTCCCATGAATCATTCATGTCTAATGTTCTAATCATTATCAAATGTTTATTTAATTCTTGTTTAATATTAATGACTGGTTCATTAATTGTTTGAGCATATAATAACATTCCATAAACATTTCCATTTTTATATGGGTCTTGACTATCAACATAAGCTAGAATTTGATATATATTACTATTAGAAATTGTTTTGCAATTTTCGTTAAGATAGTTATTTCTTAATATACTGCTATAAAATTTAGTATCTATTATTAGAGTTCTATCATTATATTTCAATGTGATATCAGTTTTCATGATAGGTATAAAATTAGACGTTGATGAACTATTTAAATATAATTTTTTTGAACACGCATTTAATTCAGGAAAATGCTTTCTAAAATATGCTCTCACAAAATTTTCATAAATTGTACTTACCCTAATGTCATCAAGAAATTCCATAAATTTACTATTTCCTTTTTTATCGCTGACAATTAATCCATTGAGAATAAGCTTACATAAATCAATCACAAATTTATAAGATATATTATTTCTTGTATATTGAATTTGATTCCAATTAATTTGTTTAATTTCAATAATATCAACCTCACTAAAATACTTTATTGTTTTTTTTATATTTAATTTAGTTATTACTCCAATCTTATTTGATTTTAATAAATAATACAATGTTGTTTTTATAACTTTATTTAGTAAGCAATTTTCATTAAAATCATCAAAACTACAATATATTTTTTTTCTAATTAGCAAATTGTTATTAAGAGTTTTATCAATGTTTATCTTACCCCTAATTTTTAACATTTCATCTTCTATGTTTACATATTCTTTGTATATTCCTTTTTTTAATTGATTTTTTAATATTAAGCATAATAGCATTGAAAATAAATTATATATATTTTCAAAAGCTTCCTCGCCTAACATTGACTCACTTTTTTTATTTAATTGTTCACCATAAAATGAATAACATAACATGTAATATATATTTCTAACTTTGTTATCAACATTAATCATTTATAACACCATTCAATGTGCTTTCCCATTGAATTAATGTATCTTCATCATCATACCAGTATTCTTCTAACAATGGGATTATCTCATATCTTATAATATCTTCTAAATCTTTTTTATTTCCTTTTCTATCAACTATATTAGGGCAAAAATAACTATGTCCAATCTTAAAACCAGAGCCCAAAGATTTGTCATCTTCAATAGCCTCATTAATTTTCTTTATAGTATCAATAATATTTGTATAATCACTATCAAATTTATCTCTAAAACTTTTTAGGAATTTTTCACTATCAAATGCTGGTTCAATTCTAATAAATGAAAATCTTCTTCTTAATGCATAATCAATTAAAGCTAAAGATCTGTCAGCGGTATTCATTAATCCTATAATATATAAATTATCAGGCACTGAAAATTCTTCTTCGGAATATGCTAACTTTAAAGAATTCTCTCTTTTATCACATTCAATAAGCATTAATAGTTCTCCAAATATTTTACTTAAATTTCCTCTATTTATCTCATCAATTATTAAATAATAATTATTAGATTTATCATTATAAGCTTTTTTACATAATTTATAGAAAATTCCTCTATGCAATTCAAAACCATCTTCGTTTGGTCTATAACCTTCAATAAAATCCTCATATGAATAGCTTTGATGAAATTGAATCAATTCTACTTTGTTAGTATCTTTTGTACCAACAATTGAATATGCGAGTCTTTTAGCCATAAATGTTTTACCAACACCAGGAGCACCTTCTAATATAATATTTTTCTTTTTATTCAATATTGATACAATCGAATCATATTTCTTTTCATCAATAAATACTTCATTTAAAAAATCATTTTTATCATACTTATCAGCAACAATTTTGCTATTTTTTTCATCACTTAAAAAATTTCTATAATGATTTAAGGCTGCGGTATTTTGATTATGATTGCTCTCTTTCCTTTTTAAAAATTTTTCGCTAGAAGATAATATATCAACAACTTTATCTAGCTCGTCAACATTACTAATTTCAAAAATATCATTATCAATTAAATTATCTTCTAATGCATCTTTTGTAGTTAAATTAATTGTACTAATATAACCATTAACAGTTCCTATTTTTAATCCATTTTCTAGTAACCATTGTTTAAACATTTCTTTCATAGATTTATTTTTTTCTCCCTCAGTTTCTTCTTTTTGTTCATTAAAAAATTTCCATATACAATCAGATACATAAAATCCATGGTTATCATTTGCCTCAGGTACTTCTTTTCTAAAAGAAATATTGCAATAATATGAATTTTTAATAGCATCATTTTCAAATTTTATTTTCAAATATTCGCATAATTTTTTATAAGTATCTAGTTTGGATATTGCAATGAATCTATCAGGATAATATAATGCTAATAATTTAGTTAAAACCATATAATTTCCGCTACCACCAAGCATAGGATACTTATCATCTACATTAAATTCAGGAATGTTAGTACTCATATCAATAAGAAATTCAACCAATTGTTTTTTATATTCTTCGAAATATGTATTAACATCTTCATCATTTATAACTTTATTATTCTTTCCATGATACTTATTATCAATTCCTGAAAAATATATTCCAAACTTTGCCGCTACACTACCACCAATTCCAAAGCCAGTTGTTTTATAATCGCCAAACTCAAGTTTATAACAAAATGACTGCTTAAAATCTTCTAAGCCTAAACAATATTCATCTAAAGTTAAATTTCTAATCTTTTCTATAGGATATTCTACAATAAATTTTTCTTGATTTAATATCTCATCTTCAATGTGCTTATTATTATTTAAATTTTCTAAATAAAATTTTCTTAAATCACTCATTTCTATATCTTTGTTAGATTCATTTTCTAATTTATCCTTTTTACTTATTAAAATATCCATAGCATTATCTTTAACAAATGGTGAAATTATATAATATTTGTCATTTTCATCTTTTATGATATCAAAGCCAGTAATGTCTCCATACAAAATAGCTCTTAATTTTTTTACAACAGGATCTTGATTTTCAAATTTAAGATATCTATTTTCAACTCCAGAATAATGCATACGAGGAATTCTCAAATATTTATTAGCATTTACTTTAAAATATTCATAACTATCATTAATAGATGACATTGAATCTTTATAAATAGAACTAAAATCAGTGATATATTCATTTAATTTACTTACCATATTTAATACATCATTAACGCAAATAATATAATCATAATCATTATCCAAAAAAGTAACAATCTCTTTTTTTACTTCCTCTTTATCATTTGTATAATATCCTGTTACTTCACTATCTTTTATATTTTTAATTTGAGCGCTGATAGTTGCTTCACTATTTGGAATTAAAACTCTAATGTAGTTTTTTTCTTTATTTAATGTCATACTCATATTATTATCACCTCATAAGATACTTTCTTAACTATAATTATATCATAAAAGTCAAAAAAAAGAATCGATAATATTACGATTCATCAAACACCCCAGTTTTGATTATTTCATTTAAAACTGCAAGCATAACATCAACAACTATACTGTTGCCTGCTTGTTTATACATTTGTGCTCTAGATACAACAATTTTAAAATCATCACTATAACCCATAAGTCTTAATGCTTCTCTTTCAGTAAGCATTCTTAATTTTTCTTCACCACCCTTATCTGTCATATAATTGTCGACACCAGCCCTATGTCTATTTCCCATAGTCGATAATATGGTTCTAGCTATATCTAAATCATATTTAATAGATGTTTTAAATGTTTTGGTTCCAGGTGTTAGTACATATTTTCTAACTAAATCCGATAGTACATATTTATCATCAATTCTAGTCGCATCAAAATTTGATTCCTTAATTTCAAGATTACCTTCTTTATCATAACGAAAATTTCCAAATTCACATCTTGACTCTAAAAATTGTTTCATACTATATTTTAATTCTATGGGATCAGGATATTGAAATTGTTTATTCACTTTTACATCATTTCTTATACCCACAACAAATACTCTTCTCCTATTTTGTGGAATTCCATAATCAGCAGCATTTAATATTTTAGGTTCAGTAATTGTATAATTTAACGAATTAAATATGCCTTTTATAATTTTCCACGTTTTTCCATGATCATGAGTTGTTAAACCTCTAACATTTTCATAAATAAATACTTTAGGATTTACCTCTTTTATAATTCTTGCATATTCGTAAAATAAAGTTCCACGAGCATCTTCCAAGCCGCCTTTAAAGCCAACACTAGAAAATGATTGACAAGGACTCCCTCCAACCAACAAATCAACTTGATTTTTATAATCAGTTCCATCCAATAAATTTATATCCAAATGAAAATCATCCTCTAATATTTTATCACCATAATTTGCTAAATAAGTCATTTTTACATAATTTTGTTTTTTACTTTTGCTAGCATATAGTTTATCAACATATTTTTTCTTTTCAAGTTTAGAAGTCATATTTTTAATTTTATTAAATTCTAGTTCGTGATTATATTCAATATTTATATCACCATTATCACAAGCAAAAATTATTTTATGTGATATATTTGCTCTTTCTAACGCCTGTTCTACTGAACCAATTCCACTAAACAATGTAGCTAATCTAATCATTTTTTTCCTCCCATACTCCTGTTTTTTCTAATTCTTTCAGTATCTCCTCAAAAATATTTACCACAATGCTATTACCTGATTGTCTATATTTCCATTGGTCAGGAATATTTGGAAATTCAAATTTTGATGAAAAACCCATAAGTCTAACACATTCCAAAGGCGTAAGTTTTCTAATAACTCCATCAACATTATTGTATTTTGATATATATGCTCTTTCTAAAATTTGTTTATTATTGTTTATCTTTTCTAATGGAACAAATACAAATTCACCATTCCAATTAAATTGTTGATTAGCTTTTTGACATTGCATAATATCAGAATTAACTTGTGCTCTATTTCTATATTTAGGATTTGTAACAAATTCGAATCCCTTTTGTCCTAAATAATACTTTGAATTTACTTCTATATCATTATCTAAAAAATCTTTTACAGTTTTTTTTAATTCTTTTTCTTCAGGAAATTTAAACTCTCTACAATTTATATCATTTCTAATGCCAATTACAAATAATCTTGGCCTATTTTGTGGAATACCATAGTTTTTTGCATTTAAAATTGGATTATTTTTAATATATATTTTATAATTTAATTCTTTAAAAGTGTTTTGAACTACTTCCCATGTTTTTCCTTTATCATGATTTAACATTCCTTTAACATTTTCAAATATAAAGACTTTAGGCCTAATTTCATTAACTAATCTTGCATATTCATAAAATAGAGTCCCACGTGTATCTTTAAATCCACCTCGTTTGCCTATAATAGAAAACGACTGACAAGGACTTCCACCAACCAATAAATCTACTTTTCCCTCATATTTTTTACCATTAATAAATCTTACATCTTGATGAAAATCTTTATCAGCAATTTTGTAATTTTTTTTATAAGACATTTCCATATAATTTAATTTGTTCAATTTATTATATAGTTCATTAACATATTCTTCCCTTTTTTCCGGAGTAAAATTTTTTGTATCTTTTAAAATTTCTTCTTTAGTTTCTTTTAATTCTCTTTCACCATTATCACATGCAAAGATAATTTCATGATCTATTTTATCTTTTTCAAATGCTTGCTCTACAGCACCAATTCCACTAAAAATAGTTGCTAATTTTATCATTTTAATCCTCCTACTGTATATTCTACCATTTTTACATTTCTTTGTCTGCTATAATATTTTAACAAATAAAATTATTTTTGAACAGACCTAAAATTAAAAAAGTAGTCATTAATTTTTATTGACTACTTAATTTCTCGTATTGTCTTTATAAATTATTGATATTTTAACAATTATTTTTTAATTTATGTGTAGCCAAATATTTTTTTCTTTTGCTAGTAATAAATTTTTTATCTAATTTCATATTTTCATTAATATTTAGCAAATCATAAAGCTCTTTACTTAATATTGATTCGTCAACTATTTTAATTTTTCCATTATTACAATCAAAACTAATAAATCCTTTGTCAAACAAAGCATCATGATTCACACAAAGTAACAAACCATTATTGTAGTCTATCATTTCATTTACTGTAGAACATTCACTATAAGATTTTATATGACTAGCCCTTAGTAATTCCTTTCTATTAATATTGCAAAGAGCACATTTACCATCAAATTCAATCATCAAGTCATTTCTAAATTTCTTTTGAACAAAAGTATTTCTAACATTAATAATAGTTTCAATATATCCATTTATATCAACACATTCATTTTCTTTGATGATTTGTTTAGAATTATTAACAATTCTTTCAATATCTTGTTTCTCATGTGATACATTAGATGATTCACAATTTGATGATGTATCATTTAATTCTTCAAAAAAAATTTCCATATTTAAAAAATCAAAAAATATTAAAAGTTTATCAAAATTTGTTATTTTATTAATATTTTTTTCATATTTAGAAAGTAATTTAAATATATGACCATCTCCAACAACTTTTAACTGCAATTGTTTATTATCATTTATATTACAATTAACTTGCACATCATCACCATAGAAACTCATGATATAATTTTTATTTGTAAAATCATTTATGTCATCTAAATTAAAAATAGAACAAATAACTTCATTAAACGAATTCCCAACAAGGCCCAAATATATACTGTTGTCTGAACCATGTTCAATTAAATTCGAATTTGTTGGCTTTCTTCCAATAATTTTATTTTCCACATCATAATAAATTATAACTCCTTTGCCTAAATCTCTTTTATTCATTTTATCAACCTCCTTATATATAATAACATAAAAATTTTATTATTTAATATAATCATTAATGGTAGAATTCAAGAAACAATAAATCTTGGGATTCAACATTTTTATTTCCAATGAATTTCTTCTACATATACTTTTTTTACTAAATTTATTTACTATAATATCAGCTAGTTGTAAACAAATTATATTTTTTGAATCAGCCTGTTCTACTTTTTTAACAATATTCAAATTATTAGGTAACCACATTTCTAAATTTTCAATTTCATCATTTGGTAAATTAATGTTATCTATTTTTATGTATAAATCATCATGTTTTGTAATCAAATCATCATCAATCATTTTAACAATTAAATGTTGAATAGCCTTATTATATTTAAAACTTTTTTTATTATATTTTTTAAAAATAAAACATTCTTTCTTATCAATTATTAACACAATTGGCGTTATGTAATCATTTGAACCAATTATTGGTGATAAATAGTAAAAATTTTTTTTGTTATCCGTAGCATGTAATTCATTACAGTTCAAGACTTTGCACAAATGTCTATGCAATGGAACAAAAATTTTTTCTAGTTTTTCTTGATATTTCTTTTCAAATAATACACCACCAATAATTATATATTTTTCATCCTTAGAATCAAAATTTCCTGACTCGTCTAACATTAACATAAATTTACTCATTTTGACCATACCTCCTGAATTTTACTTTTCCTAAGTTTTTATTTTGAATAAATGAGTTGATATATGCTTAGTACTCAATTACTTATTAAATATTTCAAAACATTCTCAACTTTTTTCTAACATCTCTAAAGTAACTCTATCTCTCTTACCATTATAAAACTTATCTATTATTTTACCAAATATTTTTTCTCCTTGAATAGAATATTCAAATAATGTCATACATGAATTTAACTTAAGATAGTCTGGATAACCAAATATATTTTCTATACTATCATCTAATTTATATAATTCATTACATATTTCTATCATATTGTTTCTTAAATATGGATTCTTCATATATTCAATCACTTCATCAACACTATCAAGTCCATAATATTCTGAATTATAACTCTGACCTAAACCTTTTAATTGTGGGAATATATACCATATCCAGTGAGTTCTTTTATATCCATCTTTTATTTCAGAAAGCGCTATTTCATAATAAAGTTCCTGCATTTTAATAAATCTATCTATATCATACATATTTCTTCCTCCCTAATTACATATTATCACATAATTATTAATTTACTTGTGCTTTTTATTAACATTTTTATTTACAATATACTTTACATCAACATTTTTAATAAAAACATACACAATACATAATAAATATGATATTACCTATAAACAAGTTATTAACATTTAATTTACATAGATAACAAAAAACAGAATATATTTATCCATCATATCCTGTTCTTATTTCATATTCCCTATCATTAGCCGGATTATAATATTCATCACATACAATTCTTCCATCTTCATCATCATAACAAACCATATCATTATTAGCATTTCTATTACTATTACTAGAAGAACCATCATCATTTACTATTAACACAATAATCATTCCGACTATAATTATAAATATTATCCATTCAAAAGTTATCCTTTTATCTAAAATACCTTTTTCTTTTTTCATACACACACCTACCAAATTTATTGACTATATTATACTATAAATATATGTAATTTTCAATAATGACTAAATTTTCCATTAAAAAGAGGATACTGTATTTACAAAATTGAATAAGTCAATAATGTAAAATTAATCTCTTTTTGTTAGCATTTCTATATATACTGATAATTTATTTAACATTACACCATATGGATCATATTTTTCAATTGTTAATATATTATCAAGTACATTCGTTGAAAATCCACTTATTAACACAGCATCTTTATCATATTTAGTAATTGGTACTCCATGTGTAGAACCAGCCACATTCCAAAATACTATTTTAGGTAATTTGTAACCCACATCTTTAAACGCTTTTTTCCAGCCTTTAAAGTTAGTACCAGTTTTAGAATAGACTCCAGCATCAAACTCCATATCTGATATTATTAATAAATGACTAGGCATTTCACTTTCATTAATATTATTTTCTTTTGCTGTATTTAATAGTAATTCAAATGCTTTGTCAATATCAGTATTTGCAACATAACATGGTATATTATTTACCTTTTCTTCTATAGTGTTACCTTTTATTTCTTGAAAATATGGTTCATCTGAAAATGTCATAAAATGATTCTTGAATATACCATTATTCCTTTCAGCAGTGTATAATGCTAATCCTATAGAAGTTGCATATGGTATATTATTAGGATATGTCATAGAACCAGATGTATCTGCCATTACTAAAACATTAGTTTTGCAACCATTTAATACATCTCTTTGATTTTTCCACATTAAATCAAAAATTTCACTATCTCCTTTTCCATTTAATATCCTCTTAATTATTTCATATACATATAATCCATTAGTATTTATTTTAGCATTATTATTTTTTAATTCTTCTTTATATTTTTGATACTCTTTTGACATTTTATCCATAAAAGTATTTATATATTTAAGCATAGCCTTAGTTGGAATTTCATTAAAATCAATATTATCATATTCTTTATTAGTAAGATTCTTTTCAATAATATTTATTTTACTTCTTAATATAGATAATGTTTTTCTATATTCTTTTTCTGTCATATTTAGACTATTCATTATTTTTTTAGCTACTTTATTATTCATGTTATGTGTTCTATGACTAGGAAGCCATTTAGCAAGTAATGATGGGTTGTTAGAAACTAAATCTTCATTAAGTTGTTCTTTTATTAAAGATATAACTTCATTATTAATTGGTGTATCTAATCCAACTAAAATATAATCATATCTACCTAATTTACTAATATATGGTAATACTTGTAATGCAAGGTCTTTATGATTTAAACATAAATATTTGAATATTATTTTAAATAGTCTTCTTTCACCTTTACCATTTCTTATATCTAATATATATAATAAATTTGACAATGCTAAAATAGTATTTTCATTAAGTGCATTATTAAATAATCTTATAATTTCACTTTCACTAGCATATCTCGTTAACATAGTAAAAACATCTAAATTACTATTATATGTAGACGCATAGTATTTTGATCCCTTTGTATTTAAAATTGTACTATTGCATTTTAATTCATCAATTAGATTCATAAGTATTACCTCCATAAAATATATAACAAGCCACATTCATATTTAATCAATTTATATTTATTGCTGTATATGGCTTTTACAAGACAAATATTTTCAAAATCATTTTCCATATTATTTGCTGTGTGTGTCTTCATTTGTAATTTAATTTTATAATACTTTTTATAATAAATGGTCGCGAAAAAAGCGACAAAAAAAACACCTACAATGAGGTGCTACAAAAGGAATACAAATAGTTATTTATCTCTACTAAATCATAGATATTGTTATCTAAGCAATAAGAAATAACTTGATCAAATTTGCTACTGCTTAAGGAATATCCAGCAGAATTTAACAATTTATTAAAATCATTTCTTTTAAGTCCTAAAGCAAAACATAATTTTATAATTACATTCTTTCTTGGAACATAATTACTATTACATCTTATTTTAGAAAACAACTTTCTATCTATATCACCTTTTTTATAAATTTTTGAATCTTTATAACCACTTTTATCAATATATGAAAAAAGTAATTCATTAAAATTCATTAATTTACAACAATTTAAATATTCTACTATTTTAGTATTCATACAATTTCCTCCTATTTTGAATCATAAAATTCAAATTATTCCATCAAAACATTTTCTTAATTCATAAGGAAATTTCATATAAATATTTAAATTGTAAATTCATTATATATTAATTAATATTTCTTTTCAAGTAATTTATCATTTTTAATTTCTATTAATTCTATTAAATATGTACTTTTCTCTATTGTTCCATTTTTTAATTTTCTCTGATAGCTTTCATGAATATGACCATGTATATTTATTGGTACTTTATTTTCATAAATATATTTGGTTATTCCTTTTAATCCATCATGAACTGGATCATAATTATTATATGTATATGGCTTATCATGAGATAATAATATATCTACTTTAGGTAGTCCTTTTATATATGAAATACTTTTTTCATGAGTAAATGATGGAAAATGTTCATCTTTATATTTAAAACTTCCTTCTATTCCACCAATCATTAATCCATTGACCTTTACTGTTTTACCATTCAAATTATATAATTCTTTTTCTTCAATAAGTCCATATTTGTCATGATTACCTAAGAGTGCTACTATTTTATTTTTAGGAACCACTTCAAGTATTATTTTATAATCATTATCACTTATATCACCAAGTATGCAACACAAATCATATTCTTTTATACTTTTAAGAAAACTTTGCAATTTTGTATTTAATGATAAATCTCCATGAGTATCACTTATTACTAATAATTTAATTTTTCCATCTAACATATCAACATTAGTTCCATCATACAACGTTTCTTCATAATCAAGATTAACAATATTTTTTCTCTTAAAAATATTTAATATTTTCTTCATAGTATTACACCTTTAACAATAATATATTTTACATACAAACTTATAATCACATTTTAACTTTACTAACATTATAATACAAATATTTATTTTAAAACAATAAAAATGAGAGTAAATATCAATACTACTCTCATTATCTATAAATTATTTATCTTTTTTCTAAACTTTACTTCTAACACTATTCCTTTATCTTTTCTATTTGTATCTTGTGATGCTTCAATTAACTGATATGTTCCATCGCCAAATATAATACCATTTAATATTCTTTTAACATTAAGATATATTCTTTTTTCATTTATATCTGTATTTAATACATATGTTGTAAAACTTTCACCAGTTTTTTCATCAAAAACTTCATCCATTTGCTCTATAGCAATATCTTTTAAAGCTTGTGGTGAATCATCATATTTAATAACTTTATCAAGTATATTAAGTTCTCTTGCTACAAAATATAAAAGACAGTCAGATCCTAAAATAGTATCAGTTGATAAAATATAATCATATGATTCATTTATAGCTCTTTCATATTTTTCTTTTTCTATTCTCTCATTATGTTTTTCAAAGTTATCAATAATTCTTTTTGTTTCCTCTTTTATTTCATCTAAAATATTTAAATGTACACATGTATAACTTGCTAAAGATGAATCATATTTTTCAATAAAACTAATATAAAAACTATTTAATTTAGTTCTACTTACTTCATCCTTAGTTTTAAATTGTTTATGTAACATATCTTCTAAACTCTTATTGTTTTCATGAATTATATCATTTATCATTCTTTTAGCAAAGTAATTTAAAGTCTCCTCGTATCCTTTATATTCCGCGTAAATATAGCAAAATCCCATACCAAAATATTCTAAAATTTCTTTATCTTCTTCACTTTTCTTATATAATTCAATTATTAATTTTTCTTTATCATATTTAGCCAAAGGCACAAGAAAATATTTTTTATTTAATAATTTGTTTCCTTTTGTTATCTCAAACATTATTGTATAAATTTCAGTTGTTTCAAGTTCTTTTCCAACATGACTTAAAAAATAATCAGCAACATCACATACAAAATCTATTTTATGCTTAAATTTTATTATTAAATATTTAACAAATTCATAATCACATTTAACATTATCAGAACATAAATTATAGAAATTATTGTCCCCTGATACACTAATAACCTGCATCATAAAATCTTTATCATTTTCAAGTTCATCAATATCATATATAGTTATATCTTCACTATTGATATATCTATTTATTAATTCTCTACTATATTTTTTCACTTTTAACACCCCTAATTAAGTTGAAATATATTATATACAAAATATTAAAAAAGTCAAATAAAAAGCACACATTCGTGTACTTAATATATCATTATGATTCAATACTTAACTTACTACCAGTACTTGTTTTACTAACAATTATTTTATTATCAATTCTACTAATAAGTTCTGTAACATGTGATATTACACCTATTAATTTATCATTACTAGATAAGTCAGTTAAGATATTTAGTGCTTGATTTAATGATTCAGTATCTAATGAACCAAATCCTTCATCTATAAATAATGAATCTATTCTTATACCTCCATGAGTATTACTAATGGTATCACTTAATCCTAATGCTAAAGCAAGTGATGCTTTAAACTTCTCTCCACCTGATAATGATGCTACATCACGTTCTTTACCAGTATATGAATCAAATATAGAAAAATCGAGTCCTGTCTTAACATTAAGTTTAGTATTTTTTTAATAAACAATAATATTGCTAAACACATCTAATGAATTAACTGATTTTTATTTATTAAATGGAGTACCCAAATTACACCAATCGCAACTATTTTTGCTAAAAACATATAAAAATACTACTCTTAATTATTCATTTTGCATTCAATTTGAAATCCACCTTAGAATTAAAATGTCACCCAAAGATATTTTACCAAATATACTAATCCTTGCAATCTCCCTATTTTAGGGCAAAAAATGTGACCACTTTGATTCATGGCCACTTCAGGGGGGCGACTTGGTTCTAATTTGGCTAGTTTTATGAAACATTAAAACCCTTATAAAATAAGGGTTTATGTACTTTTAAGTTTATTAAAATTTACTTAAATTTAATGAAATTTATAGGTTTGTGTACCTAAAAGTGTACCTAGAAATTCATAATTATTTCTTTGATGTTTTTGTTTTCTTCTTATTAGTCTTCTTAACTTTTTCTTTATTCGCTATACTAGATTCACTTACACATTCTACGTATAATTCACTGAATATTTCTTCTAATCTTTCTATCATTCCGTCTTCCCCTTTTAAAAGATTCTTCATTGAAATAAACTGGTTATATAAAAAATATAATATTATTATCATAATAGTGAAAGTTACAAGGTAAGGTATGGTATTTGTTAAGCTATTGAAATCAAAACCATCTTTTGTAAGAAATGATAATATAGTTGGTATAATAATTGATAATATTGCTAATAAATTTCCCCCAACTATTTTAGGTTTTATCAAATTTCTATAATGGTTAATAATACATATTAATGATTTTTCATTGTAAAAGTTATTTTCTACAGAATACCTTTTAAATAAATTTTTATCAGCGTTCTTAATAATTGCTGACAATGTTTCCTCATTTGCTTTATTTTTTTCAAAACTAAAATGCAGTTTTGTATTCAGAACCTTTTCACTAACTTTTTTTAAAACTAAAATCATTGCAACAAATACTAATATCATTGGTATTACTTTATTGAAAAAGTTGAAAATTAATGAAGTTAAAATAAATAGAACATATATCAAAAAAGTTTTTTTCATAATTATATTATATGGACTTTTCTTTTTATATATTTTTTCTATATCTTTATACATATTCCCCCCAAAATTTAGTTAATATTATACTATAATTAAAATATTTATTTTTGCTTATTAAGCATAAAATCTTACACTTGGATATTCTATTTTCGTAATATCATAATAGGTGTATTGCTTATATTTAGGAAAATCAGCTTTCACATCCGTTACCATATATAGAGTATAAGGGTCTTTGTATTTTTCTATGAATTTTAATTCACCACTAGACATATTAAAGATAGGTTTATTTCCAGATGTAGACTTTACCTCAATATACTTTTTCTCGCCACTTTCAATATATTCCATGTCATATGGTGATTGTGGAAAATCTAAACTTGTGTGATATAATTCAGAATCATCAGTTAACTTTTCTAATAACAATTCATAAACAAACTTTTCACCTAATTTACCATTTTCTGCTCTTGACTTATTAATTAATTCATATGAAACATTTGTGGCTCCAGCAAGTTCAGGATTTTGTTCAACTACTACAACATAATCATTGTCAACTACTTTATTAGGATCTATCATCAATTTTTGTCCAACACCTTTTTGTCTTCTAAAAACAGTTGATAAAGGAATTCCAGTGGGACCAATTAAAAATGTTATAAAGTTAAGAGTTTTGGTATCTTCATAATATTCAAATCCCCTAACTACAAATGCATATCCTCCATTTTGTTTCATAATACTATTAAGTACATCATAATTATCAATTTTATATCCATCAGATTTAAAGTTAAATGTTATAGGAAATGAAGTCTAATGGATTATATTGTTTAGTTGCAAAGCCTAAACTTGCATTACAACTTGCCAATTCATTAATTAACAATAAAGAGTTTCTAGGATTTAAAGTAAATCCAACTCCTGTTTTATATATTACCACAAAACTATCTGGTTTACAACTTAAAGAAAGATTGGAAATAACAGATTATGAGTTTCCCTTAACTCGTTTTTCTTTCTTGAAAGAGATGAAGAACATAAATTATGTTTAAGAGATGATCTATTACTTGATATAAAAGAATTTGCTACTAAATATAATGGAAAACTAGTAATAATTGATATTATGTGTGGCATTGATTATGGCTATGATTTAGATATTAATAATTATAATGATGTCATGAAAAATATGTTCGATAAATATAGAGAATTATCTAAGAAATATAACTTAACTTTTCTTTTAATACATCATTTAAATAAAGAAGTTAAAACATTAGGTAGCACAGGTATTGATGGTAATATGAATGGTATATTAACGTTAATCAATAATAAAGATAACACTTATACTTTAAAAATAATCAATAGAGACTTTGAAGAACAAAATCTTAATCTTATAAGAAATGATAAACTTGAATTTGAATTTATTAATGAAGATAATACTGAATTAGATTTTAATCTTAGTGTATTTATGAGATATGTAATTAAGAAAAAAGAAGTAATATTTACTCCAGCAGAAATGATAGCAGAATTAAATCTACTAATTACCCCTTCTCGCTTTGGAAGATTACTAAATAGTAATATTAAAAGATTAGAAAAAGAAGGCATATATGTTGAGTTAAATAGAACTGCTACTTCTAGAAATTACAAAGTTAAGTTTATAGATCCTCTTGTTTTAGAAGAATAAGGTTTTAGGATTTATCCTAACTCACATTTGGTTTATGATCCAGTAAGATAAGTCATAAAATGACTTCTTTCCATGGTATAATGGAATTGAGGTGAAATCTTATGATAATCAATGAAATAAGTACAAAACCATGTTATATAGAAATATATTGTAACGGCATTTTAATTAGCAAAGCAACAGGTTTTCAAATACATCATGGTCACAAATATTTAATTACCAATTGGCATGTTGTATCTGGTCGGAATTTTATAACTAATGAATGCCTAGATGCTAATTGTGCAATTCCAGATAAATTAATAGTTACATATAAAAAATATGTCGATGGTGATAAATATGAATGGGTAAAAGAAGAAGTTAATTTATATGATTCTGATGGAAATCCAATATGGTATGAACATCCAAAATATGGGCACAAAATTGATGTTGTAGCTTTACCATTAGAAAAGTATCCACAGTATCAACATTATAAAGAAAGATTTGAATTAAATACAAATTATACTTTAAATGTTACAGAACCAATATATGTAGTTGGTTTTCCTCTTGGATATATTGTAAAAAGCAAAGAAGAACCTCATGCAATTTGGACATCTGGATCTGTTGCAACTGATCCAGATTTAGACATTGTAATTAATAATGAATCAGTTCCGGCTTTTTTAATAGATAGTAGAACTAGACAAGGTCAATCTGGATCACCCGTTATTTACCATAGTGAAGCAGGTTTAGATTTACATTATAAAGATGGACAAGCAATATGGGGAAGTCCATTTACTAAAGAAATTGGTATTTATTCTGGACGAATCGATAAAGAAAGCGACTTAGGTTATGTATGGAAATGGAAAGTAATAAAAGAAATAATAGAGTCAATTAACAACTAATAATGGTTGTTTTTCTTTTTTAAAGGAGGTTTTAAATGTATGATGGATATCAAGTATTAAGATTCGAAAATAATTACAAAAGCAAAGATTTATATCTTATAGGAAACGAAATGAAAAATAGAATTGGAACAGGTAATTATGATTCAGAAAGAACTAAATTCAATATTACATTTAAAGATCTTGAAAAAGAAAACTTATATCAAGATGTTAAATATAAATTAGAAAGTAGAAATATAGAATATCTTCATAAATCTAAAACAAATATATTAAATGGTGTAACAATATCTAGTGGCTCAGAGTTTTTTATGACTCTGGGTTTACCATTTAAAGAAACTGATAGGAAATATAAATCTGGTAAAAAAGAAGGACAAAATATTCTAGTTCCAGATATAAAAAGTAAAAATGATATTCCAGCTAAAGTATGTAGCTTTTTTGTTGAAAGTTATGAATTTTTAAAAAATATGGTTAGTGAAGAAAATATTGTTATGGCTCAAATACATTTTGATGAAGATACACCTCACCTACAAGCATACTTTTTACCAGTAGTTAATGAAGTAAAAAGAAAATGCTATCAAAGAGATAAAGATGGGAATTTGATAAAAGAGATAAGAAAAGATAAAAATGGAAATGATAAAGAAGTCCCTATTCTACTCAGAGATAAAAATGGTGAGATGGTATATGAAACAGTCAAAGGTAATTTTCTAAATAATGATCAATTTTGGAAAGATTTAGGTGGTAGAAATTCTTTTTCAAATATGCAAGATAAGTTTAATGAATATATGAAAGAAAAAAGTTTTAATCTTGATAGAGGTGAAATTGGCGCTAACAAAAAGCATCAAACCAAATTAGAGTATCATATAAGTGAATTAAAAGTTGAAGAAAAAGAATTATCTAAAAACTTGAAAGATTATAAAGATAAAATTAAAGAGGCTAAAAATGTGCTAGAAAAGTCTTTAAAGGATACTAATTCAGATTTGAAAAAGAATATTATTGGTTATAGTAAAAAGTAAGTTGAAAAGCTTATGGATGATTTCAATAAACTAGATAAACTTAATAATATAAATAAATATCAATCTAAAGACAAAGATAGAAAAATAACTTCTTTATCTATAGAAAATAGCTTTTATAAAAACAACAAGAGACTTAATGAATTAGAAAGAGAAAGACATGAGCATTATAACGAAATGTCTCAAAAAGATGAAGAGATTAAATACTATAAAGATGCTTTTAGAAAAGTTACTAGTGCTTTAGATATTATTACAAAGAGAAGGCCTATGCCATATGTACGTAATTATGTATCTTTTGCAGAATCTGTTATGGCAGATGTAAGGCTAAAGCAAATGGATGAGGAAGCGCAAAGAGAATTTGATGAAGCAAATAATAAAGGAGGAGATTTATGGCTATAAGACAAGTTAAAACTAAAGAAGCTACAAAAGATGATCGTACATGGATGGTTGATTTAACTTATAGAGATTATTTAGGAAGACCTAGAAGATATCACTCTAAAAAGTTTGCTATTAGACGTGAAGCTAAAGATCATGAAGCAGAATTTAAAATTAACATTAAAAATATTACTGAATTTAGTGATTTAACTTTTAAAGAGTTAATCGAAGAACATTATAAATATCAGGAAGATAAAGTCAAACCCACTACTCTTTATAATTATAAAAATATGATGGTTTATTCAGAACCTTTATTAAATATAAAACTAGAATCATTTAATATTAGGCACTATGAAATGTGGAGACAATATATAAATAAGCAAAAGATATCTACTAGATATAAAAATGGTATTTATAAGTATTTAAAAACAATAATGAATTTTGGAACCAAATGGTATGATATTAACTTTATTAAAGTTTATAATAAGATGACTAATTTTACTAATCCAAATGAAAGGAAAAGAGAAATGTTATTCTATACACCAGAAGAATCTCAAAAATTCTTATCTGCTAAAGATGATCCTAAATTTGTATGTGCATTTCAAGTATTATTCTATTGTGGATTAAGAAATGGTGAACTTCGTGGATTAACATGGAATGATATTAATTTTAGAAAAGGTTGTTTATCGGTAAATAAAAATATTACTAAAACACCCGATCCTAATACTGGTAAACCCTACTCTGTATCTAGTCCTAAGACAATGTCTAGTTATAGAACAACACCTATTCCAAATTTCTTATTAAATTATATAAAAGACTTATATGATGATAGTAGTAGATTTTATAATTTTAATGATAACTGGTATGTTTTTGGAGATATTGATCCATTACCAGAAACCACATTAAGAGATAGAAAAACTAAAAATGCTTTTAAAGCTGGTGTCAAAAATATTAGAATACATGACTTTAGACATAGTTGTGCATCGTTATTAATTGATAGTGGCGCTAATATAACATTAGTAGCTAAATATTTAGGGCATTCTAAAATTGATGAAACGCTTAATACCTACTCTCATATGTATCAGAATAGACTTGAGAATATAGTTCAAATAATTGAGGTTCAAAATACTAAGTTATTAGAAAGCAAACAAAAAGAATTACCTAAACCCAAAGAAACAGTTGTTGATTATGACGAAGCTGAATATTATGATTATAATGAAGATTTAGATAATAAAAAAGAAGATGACCTAGTCCTTTAGTGGACTAGGTCATCTTTTTATTTGTTTTATCTAATACCATATGAATATGGATTATTATTAGAAACATTATAGCTTGTTACTCTTAAGTCGTAAGAAATATTATTCTTTTTTGCTGAATTCTTTACTTTATATATAAATTTTACTGCTTCTTTCTTTTCAGGAGTTTTCTTTACATTTTTTACATCTTCATTATTATTTTTATTCTTCATTTAAATTCCTCCTATTATTATTATATTTTATTTTATTTTTTTATTCAATTGTTTTAACACCAATTTGTGATTCAACATTGTTTCTAATGTCAACTAAATTCATTTCATATCCACAATCACATTTTAATATATTATCTTTAGGGAATTTTATTCTTCCTTTTTGCTGAGTTTGAATATCTAAATTATCATTATTTATCAATTTTAAATATAAGTTATGTTTTTTACCACATTTAGGGCAATCAACATCTAGTTCAACAATTTCAGGCTTAGGTTGATTATTGACTGGTGGTAGTGGATTTGCTGTAAATGATATTTTATTATTACTTGTTGCTATTACCTTATATGTATTACCCGTCATATATATCAATCTACATATAGTATGAATTCTATATACTATTTCTTTTAATTTTTCATCTTCTTCAACATTAATTATTTTTAGTTTTAATCTTTCTAAATCTTCTCTTTTTAGTGAACGTCCATGAGTTTTCCATTTGTTATGGTTATTTAAATCATTTGCAATCTCTCTAGCTCTCTTTTTCTTTTTATCTTCTGTTACTTTTTCATGATGTGTTTCAGTCTCATTCCAATTTTTAAATTTATATTTTACAAGCCACTCTTCAACCATATCAACTGCATATTCTTGTGCATTAATTGCACCTTTTATTTCACCTGGACTGATTTGCGCAAGAATAGCTATATCCACTTGATTTAAAGGCCCTTTAGTAGCCTCTAATCTCTTTTCATCAACCCAACTTGTATAATCATATGCAGAAACTTGGCTCCTTCCAATTACCATCTGAGCATCTATTGGTCCAAGACTTCCAGTATCGGTCATTAATATTTCATCACCTGACATAGTTAAAATAGTTCCAGCACTTTTTGCTTCTCCGCATATAACAAAGGAAACGTTTTTGTATTTTTTTCTAACGTATTTAACAATTTCTTCTGCTGTTTCGCCTCTACCACCTGGCGTTTCAAGATATATTTCAAGTTTATCTGATTTTGTGTCACAACTATCTAATAAATCTTTAATAAAATAAAAGTCCTTTTGATTAAGTGCAACATCAGGTATTGGTGATTCAGTAGTTGCAGCATACACAAGCATTGTACAATTTCTTAATTCATTATATTCTCTTATTAATTTTGTCAATTCATTTTCTAAATCAAAATGACTCATGTGTCTTGACATATATTCATTTAAATAATTCATTTAAAACCTCCTTGATTTATCGATTATTATTATACCACATTTTGGCACTCTTATCTGTCATTTTACAAATTTAATTAAACCACTACAGGATCCATTTGTTCTACCATTTTTACTATACAATCTAATATATCATCAAAATCTATATCTTTTGCATATTCATATTTTCTTTGATATATTTTCCATCTTGTTCTTATTAATTCACTTTCTCTTAATATATCTATTGTTATCAAAGGTTCCCCAACATATTCTCTTTTAGCAAATGTTTTATCAATAGCTCTTCTAAAATTATCAATATTAATATTCTTCCAATCCTTTGTATAAATTAAATAGACATCATAGAAATCTCTCATTCTACCATTTAACTCTGATCTACTAAGAATTGTTTCTATCTTTTCAGCTAATACTGTTTCAATATTATAAGCATATAAATCTATATAGTTATCTCCTAATAATGGAATATATTTATATCTTATCTCTTTTGGTGTAATTGGATCTCCTGTGGCTATATCAACATGAAATTTTTCTTTAACATTTTCAAGTTCAACTTGTATATCTACTCTAAATCCACCATATTCATCTTCATCTCTTATCGGTGCTATTCCTAAATATGATAGTTTAGCATTATCATCTATTTTTATTGATATTATTTCTTTTATCATTTTAACTATTGTATCTTCATTAAAATTTGCATTTCTAAAAGCAGTATCTATATCCATAGTAGTTCTATTTTCTACTCCAAATAGTGTGCTTAAATAAAATCCACCTTTTATGATAAAGTTTTCTCTATATTTGCTTTTTGATAATCTTTCAACAAATCTATCATACATATAAAGTCTAAGTAATGTATTAAAATCAACATTCTTTTCTTTAGAAATATTTCTTAGTTTATCTTTTAATTGCATGCTATTCATAAAATGCCTCCACATAATCCATTACTTCTTTTTTAACGCCAAGTTTTTCAGCATATTTTGATAGTTTAACTAGATCTTTATCTTTTCTTTTAACATATTCTCTAATACTATGTTTAACATGCTCTGAATCCATTCTATTTTTAGATCTGATAATATCACAGATACATCTTTCCATATCATATGCTTTTACTTTATTACCCATTGGAGTATCAATTTGAATTAGTCCAAGTTCATAAATATCTTTATTAACATAAAAGACATTATGATTTTTAATTTTATAATTAAAATAATTATTTGGGACAGTTATATCATATTTATCATTTGGAGCTTTAATAGAAAGTCCATGAAAATAAAGTGCTGTCATATGTGAATATATAATATTAGGAAGTTCTAATCCAAAAACAAAATAGCTATCTTCTATTTTACTTGAATCAATATAAATACCATTGCCAACTTTTTCTATCATACCTTTTTCTTTCATAATATTAAGATACATTCTATGAATTCCAAGATTAGATAGTTCTTTTGAAGTAACATATCCATTATTCATTTTCATAATAGATTCTATAATTTCAATATTACTTTGATCTTTAAATTCCTTAATTGTCATCCTTTCCATAAATATTCCTCCTTGACAAATCTAATGAAATTATAACATTTATCATTAGTTTTGTCAAATAATATTAAAAAGAATCGGAAATATTTTTCTAGAACCTAGTATTTTTACCTACTTTTGGAAATTTATTTCCAATACACTAAAATCATCAATTTTTATGTATTTTTTTAATTTACGTACCTAGCTTAATACCTAAAAATATTTAATAGGCTTCAAATCCTTTAAAGCAAACAAAAATGAGGCCTTTCGGCCTCTTCAGGGGGTTTTGGTTGAACACTTTTACTCTTATATTCGTAAAAGTGACATGACATATTTCTATGTCAATTTAATAATACAATAATAATTAGTATTTTGTCAATTAAATTTTCTATTAATTTTTTATTTTACAATTTTTTATATAATTATAAACTTCATCCCAACTATTTACCCTCTTACATTTTGTATCTTTAGATATATTTAATTTTGAATTAAACACTACTGCATCTATCCCATTATTACATAATGATTCACATGTATCTATGGCATCATCAAACATAATATCTATTTTTTCATTTTTACACACATCAACTTTATAAAAACATGATGTTATTATTTTGTCATATTTAATATTATTTTCATCCAAAAATTCTTTTACATATTTATTTACATCTTTATAAAATTTATCACTTCTAGCGGTAATTATATAAATAGAATTTTCTTCATCTTTTAATCTATCTATTATTTCTTTAGCATTCTTTTTTACTTTTTGTTTACGCCCCATCTCACATGCATAATCATTAAAGAAATCAGTCATTTCTTTTTCAGTAAAGTTGCCTCTTAATATTTTATCTATATTATTTAATATGACACTTCCATCCCCATATTCTTTACTATGTTTATATGCATATTCTTCTACTACATCACATGAATCTATTAGTGTATCATCTATATCTATACCTATTCTCAATATATCACTCCTTTTTATCTTACGTGATTATATCAAATTATATGCTTCTTATCAACTTTGTTTCCTTTTAAGCATTTTTAATCCATTCTTATATTCACCATATGAAATTATACTAGTTTCTAGTCTTTGTTCAGCATAATTTAATAATTCCTCCATCATTACTGAAGGTAACACCATACCATAACAACCGCAATCTAAAATATACCTATTCATTTTAAGTGATTCTAATAATCCACTACTCAATATATCACTAATGATTGTTTCAGCAAGTTCTTTTATATTTTCTTTGAACATATCTCCAAACATATCATTATAAGTTGCTTCATATAAATCAGTATCTATAACTTTAGGTTCATTTATTGTTTTAAACATAATATTGTCTTTATTCAGATCAGTAAACATAAGACCTTGAAATGTAAGACTTTTTATTTCTCTTTCTATCATTCTAACAGCATTTATTAAATCTCTTATAAGAATACTATTTTCAAGTTCACTATATTTAAATCCTTGAACATATTCCATCATATAACCTATAAAGTTTTCAGGAGACACACTTCCTTTAAATACATACACTTCAGGAAATACAAATATTCTACTATCATAATGTTCTTTATTCTTATGTGAACTATAAATCCATCTATTATTCTCATCATGGTATTTTTTAAATACTTTTCCTTCACTCGTTAAAAAACATTCAGCACTTACTCCAGAGCCTAAACTTTTTATCATATATTCTTCAGGTATTTTATCAACAATTATATTTTTCTTTTTCATTTCTACCTCTTTTGTGTTCGATTATTCTAACATATAATTTATTCATTGTAAACTATTTATGTAAAAGAAAATGTTAACAAATTGTTAACATTATTCTACATTTATTTTTAATGAGTACCATGCTTTCCCCTCAGCATATTCACTATGTATAACTATAATATATTCACCTTTTTCTAAATTAACTCTTATAGCTTTTTCATATTCTATATAGTCCAGTAATCTATTTAGTTTACCATTACTATACACTTCAACCTTACTTACTTTCATATCATTATTATGATATATTTTATCATTTCTTTTTACAGTTAAAGTCTCTTTATACTTCATATCAGTCGGACCAAGTGAATCAGAAGTAACACAAGATTTTGTTAAACTATCATTACTATTCAAACTACACCAATTAAATGAACCTGTATTTGCTTTAACTCTTTTAGTCTTATTATTATTCATTATGTATAAACTAGTTGGTTTAACCTCTCTATAATAATCTAGACTATGAAAATTAGTTGGGAAAATATGTATTTCAGTTGTATCTTTATATCCACTTTCATAATCATCATCAAATGTATGCCATTTAATTACTTTATAAAGAATCGCACTATATTCTCTAGTTCCACCATCTCTATATGTTTTCTTAATTGGTACTAAAAGTACAAATAAGATACCAATAATTAACAATATTACTTTAAAATTTAATTTGCTTTTTAAATTATTATTATCCATATTATTTTTCCTTTAACGATTTAAATATTTTATTCCATAATTTACTTGAAGAATAATTAAGTATTCCTGCCTTATATATTCTAAGTCCATATTTATAAAGTAATGCACATGTACCTGCAAGTAATCCTATAGAAATTATTAAATCTAATATACTCATTTCACCAAGTGTATAAAGTACTGGAGCAAGTATACCTGATATAAATGGTATAAATGCTGCTACTTTTATAAATATTGAACCTTGATAAACTGATGCAAATATTGCTAAATAATAACCTATCATAAGAAATATCATTACTGGTGTTTGTATTTGATTATAGTCTTCCATATTAGTTGTCATACTAGCAAGTACTCCAATAAATAATGAATAAGCAAAGAAACTAAGTAATATTAATATTATAAAGAATGGTATACCACTTACTAATCTTGTTGCGAGTTCACTTGATGTAAACATATTTATATACTCACTTATTTTTCCTACTTCAGAAGCACCTACTACACTTCCAACACCACTTGTACCTGTTGTTAAAAGTCTTATAACTATACCTATTACTGAATATAAAATTAATAATATTCCTTGTAATATTGCAAATACATTCGCTGATATTAATTTAGACATAAAATGTACTTGTGGTGATACGCTTGATATAATAACTTCCATACTCTTGGTACTCTTTTCTTCATTAATTTCAGCACCTATCATTTGAACTATCAATAATATTAAGATAAAGAATGGTAATATAAATACTATTATTAATACTGTACCTATCATTTCTATTAATTCTTGATTATCATTCATATCTTCATTAAGATATATTCTATCTATTTCTACTGGATTATAAATACTATTAAGTAATTCAGAACTGATATTTGCTTCTTTTAAAGCCATATTTGCTTTAGTAGTATTTAATGCATTTATGATATCTTGATATAACAGTTTATCTATTTTTTCATATGATATTACTTCAGCATCAAACATTTTATCAAGAGATACATTATTTACTTTTTTAATATTTATTATTACATCTTTTGTTTCATCTTTGATAATATCCTCTTTAAGTTCATCAATAGATTTATCTGATGCTTTAATTTCAGTATTATAACTATCTAATATATCCTTATAACCACTATTTAATGTCGTTTCAAGTTCATTATAAATACCAACATTATCAATAACATATACATTTATTTTATCTTCAAAATCTCCTCCAAATAATTTAACAATTGAATCTAAATTTACAAGACCAACTATTATTATAAGAAGAACTATATTTATTATTCTAAATGATTTAGTACATACTTTCTTTTTAATACTGTCTTTTGTCAAAAATCTAAACTTATTTTTCATATGCTTCACCTACTTTACTTATAAATATTTCATTTAAAGTTGGTTCTTCAACTACAAATTTAGTTACATTATTACATTTAGATACTTTTTTAAATACACTTTCTACGTATTTTATATCAGATATTTTAATAGTGTATTCATTTTTATTAACTTCTATGTCTTCTACGCCATCTATTTTCTTAATATCATCTACATCCAAATCAGCAATAACTTTTATATTTTTCTTTCTAAAATCTTCTTTTATTTTAGTAAGTTTTCCTTTTAAAACAGTATTACCATGAACAAGTATTATTAATGAATCACAAAAGTATTCTATATGTTCCATCATATGTGAAGAGAATATTATCATAGTTTTTTGTTTTTTAAGTCTTAGTATTACTTTCTTAAACATTTCTACGTTTATTGGATCTAATCCACTAAATGGTTCATCTAATATAAGTAATTTTGGTTCATGTAATATACTTATTATAAATTGTATTTTTTGTTGATTTCCCTTTGATAATTCTTTTATTTTTTTATTTTTATATTCTGTAATATTGAATTCTTCTAAATATTTATCTAGTCTTTTTTCTACTTCTTTTTCAGTAAGACCTTTTAGTACTCCATAATATATTGCCTGCTCTAAAACTGTCTTTGATGGAAGTAAACTTCTTTCTTCTGTTAAGAATCCAATTTCATCTGTAACACTATAATCTATCTTTTTATCATTAAGTGTTATTTTACCTTCTGTTATATCAAGAAGACCCATTATCATTCTAAATGTTGTTGTTTTACCAGCACCATTAACACCAAGAAGTCCAAATATTTCTCCTTCATGTATTTCAAATGATAAATCATTTACTGCTCTAAAATCATCGTAATATTTTGTTACGTGTTCAAGTTTTAACATATTTCTACCTCATCTCCTGTTTCTATATTAAGAGATTCTGCTACATCTTTATTAATATGCATTTCAAGTACACATGTTTCATCACTTTTAATATGTACGTCTTCAATAATAAGACCACTATCTGTTTTAACTTTTACAATTTCATCATTAGAAACATTAAAATTAATTAAGTCTTCACTACTCATATGAATATGTGTATTAGAAACAACAACCATACTTTTAGCTTCATACTCACCTTTTGGTCCAACAATAGTTAATGTTCCACTATTATTTAAGTCTCCACTTTTTCTAGTTGGCGCATTAATACAAAAGTAATCATTATCCCTATCTAATAATTCAACTTGAGTATATTTTCTACAAGGTCCTATTATTCTTACATGTTCAAGTATTTTATCATCTTTTTTAAGAGTTACTGTTTCTTCACATGCATATTGTCCTTTTTGAATTAAATCTCTTTTTTTAGTAAGTTCATAATCTTTACCAAATAATACTTCCAATGCTTCATGTGTTAAATGTACATGATGATTAGATACCCCTATTTTAATTTTCATTGTTAACCTCCACTTTCATTATAAATTATTTATAAACTTTTTTAAAGAGTTATGCTATAATATTCATATGAAAATATATATGAGAGTTATGAGAACAATTCAAGCTATTATTATAGTATCGTACATAATTATTTTAAGCGCGGTAGCTTTTACATATATAAATAAATATATCTATCATAAAGACTATGCTACTGTTCTTGATTATTCATACTTTCCTATATATGATGATGGTATGAGTCCAATTTATAAAACAGGTGATATTGCTCTTATATATACTAAAGATGGCACTTATAATATTGGCGATATTATATGCTATAAATATGGTAATAAATATGTAGTCAAAAAGATAGATAATATAGAAGGACTTAAATACACTACTAAAGGTAATAATGATAATCTAGTTCACAATATAAATTATGGCGCTATAGTTGGAAAAGCTAAATTCAGTTTAAAATCAATGTACAAGATATTTAAAGTAATGATTAATCCATTTGTAATGGTCTCTATTCTTTTATTTAACTTTGCTATTACATATTTATATAAAACTAATAAAAAATAATCACAATTACTTATTTTAATCATTAAATAATACTAGTAAAGGAGATGACTATATGAATGGTAGTTATTATCAAACACCAGTATTTATTAATGATATAGAAAGAGATACTAATAATCCAATTATTGATAATTTTAATAATTCTAATGAGCCTATTGAACAAAGCTATATAGAAAACATTCTTAGAAACAATATTGGAAAAAAAGTAAGAGTGCATGCATCATTTTCAGATTCTGTTGAATGGAGAGATAGAATATTTGTAGGTTTAATTGAACACGCAGGACGTGATAACTTAATTATCAATGACGTAGAAAATAATAAAAGTTATTTAATTCTAATGATATATGTTGACTTTGTAGAATTTGATGAAAAAATTACATATGCAAAATAGTCTTTTAAATAACATCAATTTTTGATATAATATTACGTAGGATGTGATAATAATGAATACATTAAATGTAATAGCATTAATACTTGTAATACTAATAGTTCTTGTAATGTTAACTATTATATTATTTAAATATCATGCTGAAAAATTAAATAATATTAAAGATTTACTTGATGATAGTGAAAAAGAATGCATAGATGAACTTAAACGTAAAAATGAAATAATATCTAAAATGATAAAAGTTGCGACTAGTAAATTTAAATGTGAAAGTACTGCTTTTGATGAAGTTAAGGATTTAGAAATAGATAATTTAGATTCATTTAAAGATGAAAAGAAATTAATTAAGTGCTACGAAGAATTAGTTCATGTTATAGAAGATAATCCTAAATCTAAAGATCTTAAAACTTTAAAAGATTATGTTAAGAAATATGAAAATAATGATTTAAAAATAGTTTCTATTAGAACTTATTATAATAAATATACTTTACAATATAATAATATGATTAAAAAATTTCCTTACAATATTATTTCTAAAATTAGGAAATTGAAAATTAGAAATATTATTGAAGGAAAAGAATTAGATATTAATTTTAATAATGATTTGGAAGTGTAAAATTCACTTCTTTTATATTGTGTGCTTTTAAAAAATTATTTGCTTTACTAAATGGTTTACTTCCAAAAAATCCGTTTCTAGCAGAAAAAGGACTTGGATGAGTACTTTCTATTACAAGATGATTTTTATTTGTTATGAATGCTTTTTTAGCACGAGCAAAGTTACCCCACAATATAAATACTGTTGGTGTATTTCTTTCATTTAATAGTTTTATTATATGGTCTGTAAGTAGGTTCCATCCAAGGTCTTTATGTGATGCTGGCATATCTTTTCTAACTGTTAATACTGAGTTTAATAAAAGTACACCTTCTTTAGCCCATGGTGTTAAATCTCCACTACTATCATTCTTAATCCCTAAGTCATCATAAAGTTCTTTAAATATATTTTGTAAACTTGGTGGTAACTTTACACCTTCTTGTACACTAAAAGAAAGTCCATGTGCTTCACCTTCTCCATGATATGGATCTTGACCTAATATAACTATTTTAACATTATTATATGGTGTTAGTTTTAATGCATTAAATATATTGTTATATTCTGGATAACATGTATGTGTTTTATATTCTTCTTTTACAATATTCATAAATTTATGAAATCCTGGACTCTTCCATACAGGTTCTAAAACAGTATCCCAATCATTACCTATCACATTAATCACTTCCTAGTGACTTAATTATACTATAAGAATTAATTATAATCATTATAAATATTAAATTATCTAAATATTTCCATATAAAGAAATTATTAATTATTATTCCAGATAGTGTTACAACTATAAATAGTAATTTAAATATATTAAGAATCAATTTAGATTTAGTTAAATATTCAATATTAGTTTTACCTATATAAAATCCACTTAATATAGTAGTAAATCCAAATAAGATAATAATTATTATTAAAAATAATGTTCCAATACTTCCATAAGTCGTATGAAATATATTATTTATAAGTAAATTATAATCATTTATGATAGGATTATTATAAATATATATTAATATAAGAGAACTTATTAGAAGAGTCATTGTTATTGTTATAAAAAAAATTGACAATATTTGATATTTAATACTTATATTTATATCATTTTTATCAGTTGATGCGCTAAGAGATGTAGTACCTATCAATAATTCATTCATAAATATGCTTCTCTTTATACCAATAATCATACCGCATAATATCGATTTAATACTGAATATGTCTTTTAGATAAACTTCTATAGATGAAAACAATATATCATAATTACTAATAATTCCATAAAGACAAATAATTATAAAGAATAAACACATTATTGGTACTATCTTATTCATAATATTTAATATTTCTTTTATTTTTAGATTAATTGTCACTAAAAGAATAATTAGAAAAACTATCAATATTAACTTTTTACTTATGTTAACATTTAATAATATCATATTACTTATTGTATTCATTTGTATCATTTGAAACATAAATGTGTAAATTAATAATAAAAGTATAAGTGATATAAAACTAAGTAACTTGTTTTTAACGATAAAGTTTGGCCCACCTATATAATCATTATTAAGTTTAACTCTATTTTTTCTTCCAAGATATGCTTCATAATAAATAATTGATGTGGTTAAAATAGAAAATAATATTATCCATATCACAGATGAAAATCCACCTATTATTATTGATGATGTAGTACCTATTATTGAACCTACTCCTACTTTAGTACCAAGTGTTAAATATAAAGATGTTTTATCATTTCTAAATAATTCTTTAATGTTAATTTTATAATTTTGAAACTTTAATTTTACTGATAAATAAACTGAAAAACAAAATAAAAATATTATTAATATTGTCCACATACTAATAATATTTTATATTTATTTTATTTATGATAAGTTTCATTATTTATTATTTTGAAACTTCTATATATTTGTTCTAATAATATACCTCTAAATAATCCATGAGGAAATGTAAGGTGTGAAAATGATAATTTCATGTTACATTTATCTTTAACAATGTCTTTTATACCATCACTTCCACCTATAATAAATGTAATAGTGCCATATCCATTTATAAATGTATTATTTATTAAATTAGATAATTCTACCGATGTATATTCTTTTCCATTTATATCCATACATATATTATAATCTTTATCGTTTAAATGACTTAATATTTCATTTGATTCACTATCTATACCTCTATCTTTAAGTTCTATTATTTCTATTTTATGATATTTTGATATTCTAGTTTTATAATCATTTATTAAATGATTTAAATATTTTTCTTTTATTTTACCAACACATATTATTTTTATCATATTATTTACCATAACAAGGATAGGCAGTTTTATAGTATATTGAGAATGGATTTATATTGTTACCATTTTTAAATACTCTAAAGTCAAGGTGCACTCCTGTTGCTGAACCTGTACGTCCCATGATACCTATTAATTGTCCTTTTTCTACATGGTCACCAACTTTAACAAGTGATTTTGCTAAATGCATATATTGTGAAACATAATTATTAGCATGTTCTATCTTAATATTATTACCTGCTCCTTGGTGATATCCATTATCATTAAATGCAGAAATAACTGTACCACTTTGTATAGCATATATATTTTTACTCTTAGTACCAGTTATATCAAGTGCTGCATGGAAATGATATTGTCCTCTTATTGGATGGTTTCTATATTGATAACATGAACTAATTCTATATGGCTTACTTGTTGGCCATACCCAATATGTAGAGTTACCAACATAATAAACACCTTTAGCTCCAGCGACTACTATTTTTTTAGTTGGCTCTGTTATAACATCTTCACTAACCATTTGTGAATCTAAGATAACTCCATTTGATTCTTTAGTCGCATAAACTACTTTTGAAAGTCCATTTGAACCCTCTTGTTTAACATATGTTTCTTCTACTGATAATTTATTATCATATTGTATTTCAGTATCATATTCTACTTTTTGCATTTCTGTTTCAAATGATTCAACTATTATATTTGATACTGGTTCAATAGCTGCGACTGTTACTTCTTGTCCAACAGCTAGTAAAGCATTTTCACCTTTGATATCTGGATTTGCTACTAAAAAATCTTCTACACCAAGTTTATTATTATAAGCAATTGATTCAATTGTATCACTTGCTTTAACCTTATATGTTCCAGTTAAATTAGTAGTTCCAAATAAGAAATACATTTTTAAAGTATCTTTATCAGTTATTATATTTTCTTCTGTAGAAATATATGTTTTCTTAATACTTAAATCACTCTCAAAATAAATATCAGTAATACTTCTACCCTCTTCATTACTATCTTTCTCAACACCATTTAAATAATTATTATATTCATCTTCTTTTACAAATGATAATACAGTATTTTTAACAGCTTCATCAAGATCTTCTTTATGAAGTATATAAAACTTAGTCTTTTTATCGCCTTTTTTTACTGTTACTTCATATCCTTCTATTGTAAAAGGATCAATATCATTTATTTCATCATATATTTGTTCAGAAGTTTTAAGATTAGTTTTATATGTTAAAATTTTCTCAACTTCAAGTCCTTCTGGAGGATATACTTTATCAACATTATATTTCTTTTTAATACCTTCTTGTTCTTTATCAATTAAATTATAAAGATCATCTTTTGAATTGATTAATCCTATCTTTTGACCACCTAAATATACTTGATAGAATTCATTTATCTTATCTTTTTTAGGTTCAAAAGTAAGTGTCATATATATTACTAATAATGACACAAATAGTCCAAATATAATTTCAGATATTGATATTTTATTATTCATTCTCTACTTCCTTATTTCTACTGGCATTTTCAAATGTACCTGTATTTAGTTGAAATATTAAATTAACACTTCCAGTTGAACCAGCTCTGTGTTTTGCTACTAAAAGTTCAATTGGTCTTCTTATATTACCATCATATTTACCATATTCTTCACTGTGAAGGAATAGTACTATATCGGCATCTTGTTCTATAGAACCTGATTCTCTTAAGTCTGATAATTTTGGCTTACTATCGTTACCTTTTCTTTGCTCAACGCTTCTTGATAATTGAGCAAGGGCGATTATTGGTACATCTAATTCCATGGCCATTTTCTTTATGTCACGGCTTATTTCACTAACTTCTTGTACTCTTTGACCAGCATATTTTGATGAACTTGATAATAATTGTAAGTAATCTATTATAACTAAATCAAGACCATCATCTGAATTTTTAAGTTTTCTACATTTTCTTCTTATTTCACTTACTGTAAGACCACCTGAGTCATCAATATAAAATTTAATATCAGATAGTTCACTCATTGCTTCATTAAATTTTTGTCTATCATTTTGTTTAAGTCTTCCTGTTTTTAATACATCTCCATCAATTCTACCAACACATCCAAACATTCTTTTTGCAATTTCATCAGCACCCATTTCTAGTGAGAATAATGCTACTGAATTTTTGTTATTTATTGCTGCGTTTAATGCTACATTTAATGAAAATGCACTTTTTCCACAACCTGGTCTTCCTGCGATAATAATAACTTGTTTCTTTTGAAGTCCTCTAGTCATTTCATCAAAGTCATAATAACCAGTTCTAATTCCAGTATAGTCTGATTTTGTTTGAGCTAAAAGTTCAAGATTCTTTTGTACTTCAGGTAATATATCTTGTATCTTCTGCATATCTCTACCTAGTTTATCATTATAAACACCTAAGATATTTCTTTCAGCACTTTCAACAATATTCTCTATACTATCATCTTCATTATAACACTCTTCTTGTATTCTGTCAGCCTTCTCTATTAAATTACGTAAAACACTTTTTTCAAATATTATTTTAATATAATAATTTAAGTTAGCTGTTGATGGTACTGAATTTATTATTTCAGTAATATATTCTACCCCACCAACATCAGATAATAATTTATCTTTATCAAGTTCATTACATATTGTATTAACATCAACAGGTATATTGTTTTGATGTAATGTTCTCATTGCTTTATATATAGTTCTATTTTTTGGATCATAGAACATTTCTTCACTAACTTCATCCATAATTTTATCAAGCGCAGTTCTATCTAAAAAACCACATCCTAAAACAGATATTTCAGCTTCTACATTTTGTGGTGTCTTTCTAAGTTCGTTTCTAGCCATAAATACCTCCCTATAGGCTTGATAATTTTACATTAATATTGAATGATACTTCTTTATGTAATACTATTGTTACACTATGTACTCCAAGAGTATTAATATCATTACTAATAATCACTTTCTTTTTATCTATTTGATAACCCATCTTCTCAAGTTCTTCACTTATATTCTTAGAAGTAATACTTCCAAATACTTTTCCATTATTTCCTGTTTTAACTTTGAATTCTATCTCTTTATTTTGAAGTTTATTTTTAATTTTATTGCATTCATCAATAAGAGCTTGTTCATTATCTTCTCTTTCTTTAATTTCACTCTTTAAAATGCTAGCTCCCTTATCAGTATAAGGTACTGCTAACCCTTCAGCTATTAAGAACTTAGCATATCCATCTTTAACATCTTTAATTTCATCCTTTTTTGCTTGTTTCTTAACATCTTTAATAAAAATAACTTTCATAAAATTCACCTCCAACATTTAATGTAAAAATATTATACCACAGAGAAAAGTAAAAAAGAAGTTGTAAATCGTTAAAAAATATTATATACTTATTATGGATACTAAGGAGGATTTTTATGGATAATACTGAAACATTAAATAAACTAAAACAATTTGAATCTCTTATAAAAAAGTGTCTAACTGTTAAATTTGGAAAATTTTTACCTGAAAATAAAATAGCAATATTAAACTTTCAATCTTTTGTTGATGAAGAAATGATTAAACAATGTGGTGATGACGATAACAAATTAAGAGGAGCAGTACTTAGAACTCTACTTGATAATATTGTTGATGTTAAATGTAAAAAGAGTTTAAAAGTTGAAGGTAAATTAGAAGAAATAGATTATGGAGAATATTTAGAAGAGGCTTTAGTTGAAGATTATGCTAGATATTTTTCACAAATGTATAAGTTTGGTATTGATATAAAACCAGACATGGAAGAACAATTAAAAGCAGTACAAGTATTAAAAGAAAAATTAGGTCAAGACTTTGATAAATTAGTTTTAAATAACGATGCTAATACGTTACTTGCAATTGCTGGTAGCCCTGAACTAATTGCTAAAGCAGATGAAGATGCTATCAAAAGACATATAGATATGTTAAAAGAAGCAGATAGTATAAATGATAAAAATACAAATGTTAATGAAAAACTACAAAATAGTTTTGAAAAAAAAGGTCAAATAAACATAATATATTTAAAAGGAAAACAATACGTTAAATATGTTGATAGTAATGATGTAGTTCATTTAGTTGAAACTGAAAATGAGAAAAAAGTTTCCAAGCTATATAAAGAAAAAATAAAAGCAGTTGGTATTGGTAATAGAATTAATCCAGAAGATTTCTTTAAAGAATTAACTTCAATAACACCAGAAATAAACTTAACTGCTACAAAAGATGTAGAACCTGAATATGTTAATCATGAAGAAGTAAATATGATATCATTTATACATAGTGCTTCACCTTATAGAGATGATATTAAAAAAGATAAAGTAACTCATAGTGATGATGCTAGTATACATGTTCTTGAAGGAAGTAATGACGTAGTAGTAACTGACATCGGATATAATGATACAGTTAAATCACAAGTAGTAGCAAGTAACAATAATGGCATTTCTGATAGTTTTTCAATGACTTCACCACAAAAAGCAGAAGATAACAGCGATATCATATTAAGTCCTGAAAAATATGAAGAACTATGTGAAAGTTTCAAAAGTGGTAAAAACTTAACATTAGAAGAATTAAGAGCACTTAAGAAATACGAAGAAATGTACATGAAAGAATATGGAAATGCACCTAAAGATAATGTCGGAACACAAGAAATTGAAGAAAAAAGAATCGATTCGCTAGAAGAAGCAGGACCTGTTCTTAGAATGAATAGTGGTGATAAAAGATATGCAGGTTACACTAATAAATACTTTGTAGCTTACATAATAATAATGACAATATGTATTGGAATAATATTAGGCGCAGCAATATTTAAAATATTACATTAAAAAGAGTTAATAAAAAATTAACTCTTTTTCTCTTGATATACTATCATTGCCGAAAAACAATATACTTGTTCTTCTCCAAATATCGACACAGCAGTTCTAAATTGTATTTCGATTATCTCATTCAAAGTCGATTCTAAAAATTCATTTACGCTCCTTTCTAAATCTTTTTCATGACTTTCATCAATTATTTTAACCTTCATTTTATTCACCACTCATATTTTATAATAACGAACAAAAAAATAATGTCGAATTAACATTATTTTTTCTTTTTTTCTTCTTGAACTCTTTTTCTTATTTCATCAAGTATTATAGTATTAGTTTGTTCTATACCTTTATCAGTTTTCTTTTTATTTAAACAAAGCCCAATAACAAATATATATGCTAGTATATAAAACCATAAAAGTAACATAACTATATTAGCAAGATTACCATACACTATATCATATCTTGCTACATTATTTATATAGTATGAATAAATAGCTGTTACTATCAACCATGATATTGCTGTAAACAAAGCACCTTTACTTGTGTATTTACTTGGTATTCTCTCATCAGGAGCAATTGTATACACAACTTTAATAATAAAATATACAACAAGTAAAGATACAGGAACTTGTAAAATAATATAAAGTGCCCCAACTAGCTTATCATGAGTAGTAAATATATCAGTAAACATACCTATTACAGTTAATATAGATTTACCAAGAAGTGGAACTATTACAATAAACGCAAATAGTGAAATAATACATATTGCTAATATTATTGATTTAACTATTCTTTTAATTAAAGAAGCATTCTCTATATTAAATATTGTATTACTTGCTATTATAATCGCATTACATCCATTTATAACAACAACTAATCCTAATATAATTGTCATTAATGAATCAGCAGTTAACTGTGATGTAAATATTGGTTGTAATAATTCAACAACACTATTTGGAAATGTACTTGTTAAGAAATTATTAACAGTATCCATAGGTAAATTAAATGTTGCTAAAATGTAAACTATCAGTGTCAATATAGGTATCATTGATAAAAAGAATGAGTATGCTAAATTTCCTGGCAATATACTCAATTCTTTTCCAAATATTAAATTATACAATTCAATAAACTTATCTTTCATTAGGCATTACCCTTTGATTTTTTAATCATTAACAGTGAATCATTGATCGCATCATCTATTGTTGTTTGCTCATTAGTAATCATACTATATCCAATAGATACACCATAATCTTTATGAGGTAAACTAGATAATAATTCACGATTTAACTTATGAATATAAGATCCTATTTTCTTTTCATCATATCCTACTAGATAAATCATAAATTCATCTCCATCAGTTCTCATTATTTCTGAATTATCTCTTTGTGTTTTAATAAGAACATTTGCTACAGCTTTAATTTGATTATCTCCAGCTTCATGACCTTTTCTATCATTTAATAATTTTAATTTATTAATATCAATTACAACGATAGCTTGTGGATAAACTTTAGTACCTGACCAAAAATCAATATTATCATTTAAATAATTTCTATTTTTTAAATTAGTCATCGCATCAAAATAATAAAGTCTATCTTCTTTTTTAATTTTTTTAACGTAAAGTGATTTCTTCACTAAAGTATATATTATAAATCCAACTATTAAAGCACCAATTACAATATATAATAAATTACTTATTATAAAATTAAATAATCTATTATTTTTAAGTGTTTCAATTACTCCTACTACACTTTCATTTTTCATTTCATTTGAACTAAGAGTACTTAAATAGAAATCAAATAATTTATTAAATGCTGTATTAGATTTATTAAGTAAGAATGAATTATTTAATTTAACACTTTCTATTAATCTTATACTATAATTTTTAAGTGAAGAATCTTTATAATAATCATATACTTCTTTTTCTATTATAACTATTGAATCTTTATCAATATTTTTAATCATAGTTTTTACAGTAGCAAAATCTTTTATTTCAAATAAGTTTTTACTAGCCATATTATATTTAAGATTCATATTTGAAAGCATAGATACTTTCATATTAACTAAACTATATAATGAATTTACTACTATATTATTATCTACATGAGCAAGTACTACATATTCTGTAGGGCCAAGTGTTCTACTACTTGTATAATTATCATTACTAAGAGAATAATAATTTAAAGCTAAATCAATTTTCTTATTAGATAAAGCATCATTTAGTTCTTTAGTATCTTTATATTCTATATATTTATATGTAACACCAGTCATATCAGCAAACTTACTTAAATATGTATTAGTAAGTCCTGTAAAATTACTTCTTATTTTACCTTCATATGGAAGATTTTCTATATATCCAACTATAAAGTCCTCATTAGTTATAGATTCTTTTTCAATTTCAGTATAATTTTTAGCTGTATAATATATATCTAAAAAATATTCATTTATATTACTTTTAGCTTTATTTTCCCATCTATAATAGAACTTCTTCATAATACTAACTAAATCAGCATTATCTTCTTCATTAAGTTCTAAACAATAATAAGAATAAAGTCCATCTAAATGATATACTATTTCATAATCATTAGTAACAATATCATTTATATATTTATACATTGGCACTATCATATAACTAATTGATTTATTATCAAATTCAGTTGAAAGTTCATTATATGAATTAAAACTTTTTATATTTATATTTTTATATGCTGTTAAATACAATGAAATAGTTTCACTGTCACTTTCAAGAACACCAACAGTCTTTCCACCTAAATCAGTTAATTTATTTACAGTATCTTTTTCACCAACTACAATAAAATGATCTTTATATATAACAATATCATCATTACCAACATAATTTTTATTTACAAGTTTTATATTTGATGTATCTGTAGTTACAATATTTAAATTAAGACCAGTATCCTCTTTTAATGCATTTAAATATTCATAATATACACCTTTACCATTATTAGAAAATATTGGAAGCGATGGCTCTACATATACATCGTATGTTGTATCAGTATTTTCACTTATCCATTTTTTCTCACTATAAGAATAATTATTTACAGTACTCGTTATATAATATAATGTACCAAGAAATCCTGATACTAATATAATTATTATCGCGAATACTATTATTATACTCTTCTTTTTCTTTTTATTATTTTTCATACTACCATACTACCTTTAAACTATTAGAACTTTTAGCTCCAAACAATGGAAAATTTTCATTTTCTTCTTCACCAGAATAAGTAAGTATAAAATGAACATCATAATATGTCAAATTATTTTCTCCTATCTTTTCTAGTGCCTTTTCTGCTAAAGACTTAGCTTCATTAACTTTTAATGATTCTTTAAAGTCTATATCAACATAAATAACTCTTCCCTCAGTATTCACTTTTACAGTTCCTACTTTTGAATTATCACTATATAATGATTTTATTTCATCTTGTAAGTTTGAACTTAACGGATAATTTTCTATTCCATTTAATCTATTTCCATATTTAGTTCCACCTGCACCAGCATAAAAGAATTTATAAAATAATATTCCTATTGCTATGATACATACTAATAAAATACCTAACAATACTAATAAAACTTTATTATTTCTTATTTTTTTGTTTTTTCCCATATTTAATTAAACACCTTCCTTGGTTTTTTTATATTATACAATATTTTATTCTTTATTTCCAGTATCCCCTATTATTTCATATAATTTTTCTTGATTCCATATAGGAATATTTAATTCTATTGCTCTATCTCTTTTGCTTCCAGGATTCTCTCCAACTAATACAACATCTGTTTTTTTACTAACTGATTCACTTGTAAGACCGCCATGTAATTCAATATATTCTTTTATTTCTTCACGAGTCATTCCATCAAATGTTCCTGTTATAACAAACTTTTTATTTTTAAATTCTTCACTTTCAGTAATAGTTTTACCATTATATGTCATATTTACACCTAGTTTTTTAAGTTCATTTATCTCTTCAAGATTCTTTTCATCTTTAAAATAGTTAACTATATTTACTGATAATGTTTCCCCTATATCTCTAATAGTAGCAAGTTCTTCTTCAGTTGCATCCATTAATGAATCTATATTCGTATAATATTTACACAACAATTTAGCTGTTTTAGCACCTATTCCATTTATACCAAGAGCAAATAGTAATCTATCTAATTCATTAGACTTAGATTTTTCTATACTTTCAAGTATAGAATCGACACTTTTATTTCCAAATCCTTCTAGTTCTATTAATTCCTCTCTCTTAGTATCTAGTTTATATATGTCACTAAATTTTCTAATATATCCATAGTTATAAAAATCTTCAATTATTTTATCTCCAAGACCATCTATATTCATAGCATTTCTACTTACATAATGAATTAGACTTTCTATTTTTCTAGCAGGACAATGAATATTTGTGCAAAAATAATCTACCATTTTATCTTTTTGTACTAGTTTGCTTCCACACATTGGACAGCTTTCGATCATACTAAACGGCTTTTCACTTCCATTTCTTCTTGATAATTCCACTCTATCAACCGCCGGTATTACATCTCCTGCTTTATAAATATACACATAATCTCCAATTCGTATATCTTTTTCAATGCAATAGTCGGCATTATGAAGTGTAGCTCTTGAAATAGTACTTCCCATAACCCTTACTGGTTCTAAAACAGCATTTGGTGTTATTTGGCCTGTTCTTCCAACTGTAAAAATTATATCAGTTAGTTTTGTAAGAACATGTTCTGGTGGAAACTTATATGCAGTAGCCCATTTTGGTACTTTTGCTGTAAATCCAAGTTCCCTTTGCATTTCAATATCATTTACTTTTATTACGATACCATCTATTTCATAAGGAAGTGTATTTCTTTTAATAGTCCATTCTTCTATATATTTTAAAACTTCATCAATATTCTTACATAATTTTATGTTAGGATTTACTACAAATCCTAATTTTTTCATATACATTAATGTTTCATAATGAGTTTTGAATGGAGTTAATGGATAATGATATAAAAACGCATCAAGTCCTCTATGTGCAGCTATATTTGAATCAAGTTGCCTTATTGATCCAGCCGCAGCATTTCTTGGATTTTGAAATTTATTTTCTCCATGTTCTTCACAATATTTATTAAGTTTTTCAAAACTTTTCTTTGGCATGTATATTTCACCACGAATATCTAAATCTACTGCCTCTCTTAATTTATGTGGTATTGTTTTGATTGTTTTAACATTGTGAGTTATATCTTCACCAGTAATTCCATCTCCACGAGTAGCCGCTCTTGTGAATTTGCCATTTTTATATTCGAGACTAACCGCAAGGCCATCTATTTTAAGTTCACATACATATTCATGATTTGGAAATACTTCTGATATTTTTCTATCAAAATCTCTTATTTCTTCTTCATTAAATACATTTCCTAAACTCATCATAGGCACAGCATGAGTAACTTTTTTAAATTCAGAAATTATTTCTCCACCTATTTTTCTAGTTGGTGAATCATCTCTTACCCATTCTGGATGTGAAGACTCTATTCTTATTAATTCTTGCATTAATCTATCGTATTCTGCATCATCAACAGTTGGCTTATCTAATGTATAATATTCATATGAGTATTTATTTAAAAGTTCAATTATTTCATTCATTCTGTCCATTTCTAATCACCTATTAATATTATATAACAATTAATATTTATTATAAAGAAAAAGTAGTCTAGAAAATTAAACCATTTATAATTATTTAGAATTTATTTAATATTTTAAACTTTTTTCTTCAAAGATATTGACAATCGGACCCATTTCTAGTAAAATGAATCTTGCATTTAGCGATGCAGGTGTAGTTTAATGGTAGAACTCTAGCCTTCCAAGCTAATAACGTGGGTCCGATTCCCATCACCTGCTCCATTGACGAATCTGTTCGAACTATTTAGTTTGAACTTAATATATAGAATCAATCGAAAGATTGATTTTTTTGTGTCTTACAAAGAAATCATCCTAAAGAAAGGATGGTGTTTATGATTAATATTATCAAACAAGAAATACCTATTGATGAATCGCTTAAAAAGAAATTAGAGTTTATTTGTGATTTTTGTAATACTACTCCTACATTTATAAATGGAAGTATTAGAAAAATTGATAAATCTAATTTGGCTTATGTTGAACCTCACAAAGTAATTATCAATAATATAATATTTCTTGTTTTTAATTATTCTAATGATGTTTATATCAAAAACTTTGGTAATAAAATTAAAATTAATGAATTAGAAAATTATTTAAAGCGTACCAACTAGTAAATTTGTCGAAAATAGTTTATAATTAAATTAGAAAAACTTATATCTGATTTATTTATGGGTGAAGTAGTACAAATAAGCCTAGTTGTACTGCTTCGCTCTTTTTTAGTAAAGGAGATGATGATAATTGGATGATGTAAAAAAAGTTTGTGGTCTTTATATGAGAGTATCAACTGAAGATCAAGCACAAGAAGGTTTTAGTTTACCAGAACAAAAAGAAAGGTTAGAAGCATATTGTAAATTCAAAGGTTTTGTTATTAAAGACTATTATACTGATGCTGGTATAAGTGCTAAAACAGGCAATTATAGACCTGAATTTGAAAGACTTAAAGAAGATATTAAATCAAAGAAAATAAACACTATAATTGCTTTAAAACAAGATAGAATAACAAGAAGTATTTTTGACTGGGAAGAACTTATGAGATTTCTTGAGGAAAATGACGCTTATCTTGATTGTGTTAATGATGATATTAATACTACTAATGCTAATGGCAAAATGGTTTCAAGAATACTAATGAGTGTATCACAACAAGAAATAGAAAGAACAAGCGAAAGAACTAAGGTCGGTTTAGCAGGTGCTATTAAACAAGGACACATACCACATCAAGCACCACTTGGTTATAAACATGAAAACAAAAAATTAGTTATAGACCATTTAACAAAAGATGTTGTCATAAGAATATTTGAACTTTATCATAAAGGAATGTCATATCAAAAGATAAGTACACTATTTAATAAAGAACAAGTATTGGGCAAAACAAATTGGAGAGATTCCTCTATTGTTGCAATTTTAAAAAATGAAATATACAAAGGTGATTTTGTTCATGGTAAAAGGACGAAACATCCTACCTATTATGAAAATGTTGTTGAACCTATTGTTAGTAAAGAAATGTGGGAAGAATGCCAAGTTCAAAAGAAAAAGAATTCTAAAAGTTATCAAAGAACTTTAACATATCTATTCTTACAAAAATTAAGGTGTCCTAAATGTAATAGAATTTTAGGTGGTAAAGCAACTCAAAAGAAAAATGGTAATATTTATTATTACTATTACTGCCATGATTGTAAGATAAATTTTAAGGAAAGTTTAGTTGAAGAATATTTTAATGATTTTGTAAATGAACTTGTAGAATACGATTCAGTAGTAAATCAGTTCTTCTTACCAATGATTAAGCAAAAATTTGATGAACCACAAGAAGAATTAAAGAAAGATATCAATAAGCAAAAAGACAAACTAGAAAGAATTAAAAGAGCCTATATAAATGGTGTGTTTAGTTTAGAAGAATATAACGATGAAAGAAAGTTGGTTGAATCTGCTCTTGAAAAATTACAAAATGAACTTGATGAAGCAACCTCTTGTGAAACTCTTAATTTTACGCCACAAGATATTTTATTAAAAAGAGATATTGATTATATAAATAAAGTTAAATTAGAAAAGGAATACAAAGAAAGAACTAAAACTTGGAAAGATTATACAAGAGAAGAAAAATCAGAACTTATTATGAAATATGTTGATGATATTAAATTAGGGATTCTTAACAATTATATTTATGTAGATAATATCAATTTTAGAGAATCAATATGTAAGCCTTGTAATGAATTATTTGATGCAGGTTATATTGATGTTAAAACACCTGTTATTTTTGGTAATATTGTAGGTCAAATAAGATTTAGTAATTACTTACCTGAAAAAGAAGTCGGTAAACATATAATGAGATTAAGACAGTATTATGATGTTGGTTTTGAAGAAGCAACTTATTATGTAGAAGATAGAATATTCTATTTTAATTTCATTCACGATGACAGAGCAATAGTCAGAGTATTCCCTATGGAAGATTATGCAAAAATAGATCCTGATATAAAAATGAAAGAATACAAATATGGAATTATTTATATTCGTGGTAAAGATGAGTTTCAAATGCAAGATATAAATACTGCTTTTGATTATATACCTGATGAAACTAATGATTGTGTTATTTATACGAAAGAACCTGTTCCTATTGAAATTGGAGTAAAACCTATAAAGAAAGAATTGTTGTATGAAGAAGAATAAAATGCGTGGCACGTTTTGTTGCTTAGCAATGAAAGTGGCGATAGCATTTTATAAGACTTATGTAATTTTATTTTATTACGAAGTTTTAAAACATTATGGAATAAGTCATAAAAGGGTTCTAGGGAATCCCTAGCCCACGAGGTTATTTTGTTAGTATGACAAAATACCTAGGGGGTTAAATATTTTGTCAAAGCCAAAATATATCTCTAAAAAACAAAGGAGTTGATTATTTATGAAGAAAGAATTTTATAACTTAAAATATGGAAAGTGTAAATTATTAGATGAGAAAAAAGCCTTATATTTAGTGTATGCCGAAAACTGTGAACTACATTATATTGTTTGTACCTATATTGATAATATGGGAACTATGATGGGTCAAGAATTTTTTGAAACACTAAATCAAGCCAAATTATACTTTAATAAAGGAGCGTGATTATTATAGAACTAGCATATTCTTTTCATTTAGGTAGTGACAAAAATAAAAGAAACACATCAAGAAGTAGTGCTAAATCTAATAGAAGTGGTTCTACTTCTCTATCAAATAATGCTATACAAAATTCAGCAGGTTTAACGAAAGTAGATAAACATAATTATAGAAAGTATGATAACAATCAAAATGACATTGAAATTATTAAAGGCAGTTCTTCATTAGTTGATGATGTCAAAAAATTATATAGGAAAGAATTTGAAGAAGCAAAAGAAGAATATAATCTAAAGCAAGTAAGGGACGATAGAAAAATCAAAGATTATTTTACTCATATAAGTAATAATGAGAAAAATGATTTAGCCTGTGAAATAATAATTGAACTTGGAGATAAAAAATATTGGGATACAAAAGATGATAAGTTTAAAAGAAGAATGACAAATGTTTATAAAAAGCAAATTGAAGATTTAGAAATTATATTACCTACTTTTAAGATAGCAAGTGCAATTATTCATTATGATGAAACAAGCCCACACTTGCATATCGTAGGTGTTCCTATAAAATTTAATAATAAAAATGGTATGAAAAAACAAGTTGGTAAATCAGATGTATTTACAAAAGAAAGTTTAAAAAAATTACAAGATAAAATGCGTACCTTATGTATTGAATCTTTTAATAAAGAATATAACCTAACTAGCACTTTAAAAGGCAAGAAAAAAGGTAGAAATCATGATTATCATATCACTGAAATGGACAATTATTTAGAAATGAAAGAACAACTTGAAAAAAATCAAGAAAGTCTAAATATAGCCAAACAACAATCTGACCTATTAGATAATGATACAAAAGAAGCAAAAGATATTGTTAATAATTTAAAATTAGCATTTGGTAGAAAAGATAAATATGTTATAACGCAAGAATGCAAAGATAAAATCAATAGTTTTATCAGCCAAGTAGAAAATACAAATAAAGAATATAAGAATATTCAAAAATTATCAACAATACTTACCAATGTTGACTCGAATATTAAAGAAAATAATAACAAAATAAAAATACTTACCGAAAATAATGAGGCATTGGAATTACGAGTTAAAAGTCTTACTGAAAAAAATAAGCTAAAAGATAATGAAATTGATGAATTAAAAGAAGAAAATAATTCTTTATTTGCAGAACTTAACTATTTTAAAAATAAATTCATAAGACTTATTCAATTTATAAAAAACAGATTATTTAATAGAAAAGATAGAGATAAATATCGTGATTTTTCAAAAGATTTATACGAACATGGTGTTATTGAGGATAATACAATTAAAGAATTAAATGATACTTATAAATCCAGTAAAGAACATGATTTAGGCAAAGAAAAAGATGATTACGATATTGAAATCTAATCATCTTTTCTATTTTCAACAATTCTATTCCATGAAATTTTATGTTCATAATCAAGTTCTTCATTTGCTTGCAAGTTTTTAGAATAATAAGCTAAAAATTCATCTGAATTTGTTAACAATCTCAAATAATATTTAAGAGAGTCAAATATCCCATTAACAATTACTTGACATCCATACTCATCATAAATTTCATCAATTTTTTTATTGATTTTATCCAATTCATTAAAGTCTGGTTTTGATGTACTTAAAATATAATATCTTTGTACATTTTTATTATATTTTATTTTATCATAGGCATAATCCACCATTAAATGGGTGGGTTTTATATCAAATTTAATCTCAACAACTTCATATATTTCATTTGTAATTTTATCTCTAACGACAATGTCACCAGTTTCTTTTGAACTTCTATCACTTGAATTATGAGATCCTAAATCATCTAATTTCATATTTTTAAATCTATCAAAATGTTTTATCATGCATTCATATATACTATAAAATGCAATTACTGGTAAAATTGATGCCCCACGAGAAGAATATTTGTAATAAAAATGACTATGTAACATTTCAATTACATCCCTAATTGGAACATTACTTTCTTTGTCAATAGGGTTAATTACTTTAACTGTTCTTTTCTGCTTTTCAATAATACTTTGAGTAAAAATGCCAACTAGATAATCTAATGATGAAACATTTTCTGTTTCAACTTCATCTAATATGGTTAAAAAAGCCATTTTTAAATCTGCTTTATTTATTCTACCAGGGAAATCATTAGTAAATGGATGCAATTGTTCAATACTTCTTGTTAACCATCCAGATTCTTTCATAGCCCCTAAAAATCTTTTTTCTTTTAAAAATGGAGTAACATATTTTGTATCAAAACTTCTTCCAGAATATCCGTTAGGTAAATCTACTTTATGATATCTTACATCTTGTTCAGGATGTAAGCATTTATACGTCAAACTTGAAACTAATGCAGTAAATACTCCTTTATTACTTTGTTCATTTTCAACGATTATTTTTATTAAATTTTTCTGCATTTTAGATAAATTTAAATTATCCAAATTCTTGTTTTTCTTTGCCTGATTATAAATATTTTCTAAAAATTGTGATGGATTTAATTCTTTATTCATATTCACACCTCTTTCAAATAATTGTTCATACACTTCTTTAGCAACTGCTTTTATTACAGGAACACAAACACTATTCCCAATCCTTTCGTATAATTTGGCACTTGGACCAATCTTTTTAAAGTTTTCAGGGAAGCCAAAAAAGCGATAACATTCATCAATTGTGATTTTTCTAACAATTTTATTATCATATATATAAAATCTTCCATTGACTTCTTGAGAAGCTATCGTTGGATGCATACCCTCTGAAGAATAGATTCTATTTACTTGTCTATGAACTCTAGATAAATGCTCTGTGTTAGGTCTTACACCTGCTTTTCTAATTGGTTTGTTAAGATATCCTGTAAAAATCAAACCAGAACCTTTTTGCTGCTTAATGTATTTATCCTCTAAAATAGTATATTGTTCAGGTTTTAAAATTTCAAAATTTCCATTTTTGTCTAAAAAATTCTTCATTGATTTTGATGGAGTACCTTTAACTTTGTCAAAATCGAAATGTATTCCTTCTCTCGATCCAACAATTATAATTCTTTCTCTATTTTGTGGAACACCAAAGTCTTTGGCATTTAAAACTTTATAATTAACAGAATAACCTAAGTCATTTAAAGTGTCTATAATCACAGTAAGTGTTTTTCCCTTATCATGTGTAGTTAAATTTTTTACGTTCTCTAAAATAAATGCTTTTGGCTTTTTTTCTTTTAAAATTCTAACAATATCAAAAAATAATGTTCCTCTTGTTTCATCAATAAATCCCTTTTGTCGACCGCATATAGAAAATGATTGGCATGGGAAACCAGCACATAATATATCAAAATCTGGAATAGTAGAAGGATCCAACTTTGTTATGTCACAATATGGATTATCCCCAAAATTTTCTTCATACATTTTGCATGCATGTTCATCTATTTCAGAACTAAATACACATTCTCCACCAATGCTTTCGAGGGCTAATCTAAAGCCACCAATACCAGCAAACAAATCAATAAAAGTAAATTTTTTTTTCATTTAAATTATTCCCTCCAATCTATATTAAATCTAATTCATTATACCATATTTTTGCTTTTTTTCATGGTATAACTCTCAATATTTTTTTATTACATTAAAGCTTATTATTTAATTAAATCAAAAGAAATTTTTTGATAAAAAATTGTTATATTTAGCAATAAAATCATCTTTGTTAGACAGTTCATCATATATTCCAAGATTATTTATAATTTCGTTTATAGGAAGTTTTGTAATTTCCTTATTTCCATACCCTAATATATATAAATATCTTCCAAATGGTCCCCAAACATAATCCTTTTCACTATAATTTTTTACTGCATATATAACACTAATTAAAATTTCAGTATTAGTATATTTATCATTATAATCATCACCTATAAATAGAATATCATCTATTATTGGTTGCATATATTTATATAAATATTCATTCATAGGAAATTTATACTTCTCCTCTGGATAAAACAAGCTAAAATTCTGAGATATTTCATTTATTCTATTGAATAAATTAGTGATTAATGAATCAGTATCTCTATAATAATGTGATGAATCAATTTTATCATCAGACATACTAATAATTTCTTTTATAATTTCATAGTTTTCTGCTTCTAATGATGTAATAAATATTCCATAAATTAAAACCAATGTTGGAAAATACAATAAAGATATCAAAGCAGTATTCCCACTAAATACTCCAGTTGGGTATACTTTATAAATTATTTTTTTTATCAATTTAATATATTTTTTATCTCCATAATATGATAATAATATTACAGCTACTAATAAATTCTTTATATTATTTAGACTTTCTATAATTTTAGACCTGAAAATATCTTCGTTAATTTTACTTAAATCCATTTTCTGTATATTAAATTTTGATAAATAAATTTTGATTTCTTCATTTATCAAATCATTAATTTTAATATAATTTTTAGAATCCGATAGTAAAATTTTTAATTTTTCTTCAAATTGATTATCGTCATATCTTTTTAACGCTATTTCTGGAACATCAATTAAAATATCATTATCTTTTTCTGTATTTCTACCAATTAATTCATTCAATTCTTCAAAATTGAATATAAAATCACCTTCGCCATAAAAAGTTCCACAACCTGGTGTTTGATATGATCTTGGATCATTTGAAACTTTGTTATAAACATAATTCATGACTGATGAAGCACTTAACACACCATATTCTGTTTTTGCTTCTCCATTAAGAGCATCTAATAAATATGAGGTGAATATAGAATTATTATGCTTTCCACCAGAATCTTTAACTGTTTGATCTGATTTTCCTGCAGTAAGAACTTGACGACTATATCTTCTCAACATATCTTTTAAAAATCTTTTTGAACCGTTAACATTTCTTTGTAATGCCAAGCCACTATAACAAGCATCCATTATATAAAAAATATGCTTTGCCCTAAATAATTCGGAATCATTTATTAATGAATCCCAACTTATCATTGAATTAAGATTTTGTTCAGTTCCATTACAGGGAACTAAATACCCTTTGTCCTTTAATCCTGCTTGATATGTTATACCATGTCCTGCATAAAAGATTAAAACAGAATCATCATTACATGCTTCTTTAGAGATTTCATAATAAGCATTCATAATATTTGTTTTAGTTGCATCGTCATCAAGAATCAATTTAATATTTTCTTTTTTATAACCCAATTTATCAATTAATATATCATATATAGACCTTGCATCATTTACAGCGTATTCAAGATTATTTAAATTGTCATATTTATTTATTCCAATTATTAATGCAAAATGTTCGTCATAAGATATTTTTAATTCTGCCATTGTATACACCTCTAAATAATATTTTACCACATATTATTGTTTTTTTGACACAATCGTCTATATTTATGTTAGAATATTTATAGAGATTGATATTTGTATATCAATTCGTATATTGGAAAAAAGTTGTAGATACCTACGACATTGGCTCCAATAAAATCAACAAAATCCCTTATTTTAAGGGATTTTTTATTATTAATTTTATCAAAATTATGGTAATTTTCCATATTTTCCTCACTATTAAATATATCATCATTAAATATATTTTGATTATAAATCTATATTAATTATATCATTATTCTTATATACTTTTATAGTCACTTGTCATAATAAAAGACAATATCGTACTAAATATTGTCTTTCTTAACTAATTTTATAGCATTAGCATTATTATAATGTATAAAATAATAGTCAAAGATAATAGATAAAATCAAAAAACTATTAGATTATTAGATGTTTATTTTACAATATATAATCTTTGACTATTTATAATATGTAATAGATTTTAAACTACCATGAGTATGTATACTTTTAACATACTTATTATTAGAATAAAAATATTCTCCTAATATTGAACCACTATTTTCTTTTGAAGTAAGCATAATAATTGCATAATTTTCTTCTTTAAAATATTCAATAAATGCACCTTTAGCGGATTTACTTCTTTCTTTAGCATCTACTGCTACCATTTTTATATTTTCATCTTCCACAACCACTTCATTGCGATTTGAATCAAGCGTCGTTATTAAAGTACCATTGGTATACACAACATCATAATTTTTAATACGAGTTGATAGGCCCTGTCTATTAAATAAATTCTTTTGTAAAGTAATATTTACAGGTCTATTATGTATAATTGCAATATAAGTGTTATCAGATTGTATAAATCCATTTTGATAGTTATATTCTAACAAATAATCGCAAACATTAAGTACATATAATTCATAAATATAAGGAATAGTAAAAACTAAAATTGGCAGTAAAATTATAATAGTATATTTTTTAGTACTAAGTTTTTCATAAGAAGTATTTGATTTTAATTCAATCTTTTTATTTACACGACATATACCTATTACATATAGAATCCATGATATTACAAAAGTTGGAAATATAACTACACCATTCCATCCTACATCAACTAAACTAAATGAATAAATATCAATAATATCAAGTAATAAATAAAATATTATAAGTTTTTTTAAACTCTTTAAATCAGTATCATTTTTAGATATTTTCTTTAAAAAAATTATTGATGCTACAAATAATATAACAACATTAAGATATATTGCACTTTTTAACATAATTGTATTCCTACTTTCATTTAATTTAATTTCTATAGAGATTATATCATATAAACAGTAACTTTATTTATAAAATATAAAATAGATCAACCAAATACGATCGATCTATTTATTTTAATCTTTGAAATTAAATAATTTAATTATCTTTTTTATTATTCATTTTTAATCCCATTACTAGGCCTTCTTTTTCTTTTTTCATTCTAGCTAATTCTTCTAATGTAGCATTTAATTCACCATTTTCTTTATTCAACGCACATATTTCTTCATTGTTATCAGCTATTTTACTTTTAATCACAGACATATGATGTTCTATTGTTCTAATAAAGAATGAGCCTACATAAGCATTTCCATAAGTTGCTTCATAGTTTCTACCATTTTCATCTATAACATTATAAATTTGTTCATACCATGCACTACCATGATATGATAAATCATTAGATTCTCTACTATTAACAATTACTCCTTTTACAAATTCTCTTTCATTAGCTCCACGACTTTGTCCTTTAAAATCATAGAATATTAATACTTCTGTTCCATTTTGAATTATTTTATCCATAATACAAAACCTCCTTATAAATTTATTGTATCACATTATTTTGATTATTACTATCTTGAGTGTTATTTACAATATTTTGATTTATACTGCTTTGGTTCATAACGTTTTTCCACTTTGAATTCCATATTTATCACAAAGTTCTTCCATATTGATTAGACCTTGTTTATAAGCTTCAACTTTATTACAAGCTGGTAAGAGTTGTGCTATATCTTTATCTTTTTCTTCTTGTGATAATTCATTATAAGGTACAACAAGTTTTGGATCACCATAATTTGAATCAAATACCCAACTGTTTCTTTTTAACCATTCTTCATGTATATGTGATGCCATTTTATCTATATCTTCTTTTGTAAATTGTTCACCATTTAATACTTTTTCATATACAAGACCTATTGCAACCCTTCCTGCTTCTAAATTTTCATATTGCCAATTAGAGGGTAATTCTTCAAATGTACAATTAGCAATATCAACTTCATCAGTGCCATGTGCTAAATTCCATTCTTCATCTTTTGATTTTTTAATTCTAGATTCATATGTACCATCTTCTCTTTTTCTACTATTTCTCCATACTTCATGCATATCAGAACCTAATGAATATGATAAAGCTTCTTTTATTGTTTCATTATCCATAATATTTCCTCACTTATTACAATTTATATTTCTTTTTAAAACTTTCAATATATTTACTTCTCATATCATTCATAACTTCACAAGCTACTTTTATTGATAAATCATTCATATTAATATTTGATGTATCAACAAGTATTAAAGAGTTTACACTATTTTCAAATAATTCTTTTAAATCTTTTACACTATCATTATATTCAGTAATATTTTCATTATTTAAAAATGATCTTTTCTCAAGTGCTAAACTTGAATTGTAATCTCTTTTTAATGATGTAATTGGATCAGCATAAGTAATTACTAATACATCTATTAATTCTTTTGATATCTCTTTGTACTTTAACTGTAATTCATTATACATTTTAGTATCCATATCATTTTTCTTATATCTAATATAATTCCATATTTGCCTATCATTAATACTTCTATCAACTATAATTATATCCTTTTTAGTATTAATTTCATCTTGTAATTGTTTTACAGTTTCTTCTATTATTGCTAAATTAGAATCTAGTTTATTTGAATCTTTATACTTTTGCTTAAATACTTCTTTAAAATATTTTGATGTAGTAAATTCTTCTATTATTGATATACTAAATCCACCTTTCTTAAAGAAATCATATAAATTATTTATTGTAGTAGTTTTACCAGTTCTTGGTGTTCCACTAAACTCAATTACAAATGATTTTTCAAGTGGACATAGTTTTTTTAATCTTTGAAGTTCCATTTTCATTGCGTTTAATTTTTTTAATTCATTATAGTATTCTTCATTATCATTAAATATTATATTTTTTAAATAATCATCTTCAACATCATTAAAAACTATATCTAATACATTTTTTAATCTTTTAAATATTGGTAAGTTTTCATCTTCATTATATATTAAACTTTTATATACATTTGTATAGTACCATTTTTGTTCTTTTTCACCACGCTTAAATGCACTGAAGTCACGAGTACCATTCTTTTCAAACTTAATCATCATATCTTCTAAATTATTTATTTTGTCAGCACATATCACTAATTTATTTCTAAGTGGTAATATTTTTGTTTCATCTATAGTATGTTGTTTTCTTTCTTCCCAAGAAAGTGATTTATCTGGTTCACTTGCGCCCATTACTAGAGAAGCTATGTCTTTTCCAAATTCTTTTTCAATATCTTCTATAGTATATTTAGTATCTTCTACTACATCATGAAGATAACCAGCAGCCACTACATTATCATCATAACCATATTCCTCTAATAATTCTGCAACACTAATCGGATGCATTATCATTGGTTTATCTTTTTCATTTTTTCTTACTTGTCCTTTGTGTGCTTTAATCGCAAATTCTTTTGCTTTTTCTTTAATATTCATACTACCCTCCTACTACTCACTAATTATATTTTATCATAATTAATAATCTAATAACATTACTATTTTAGTTAATTATTGAATAAGTATTATTAGTATTATATAATCAAATTGAAAGAAGGCAACATATGAAATTTCCTTATAAAATTTGTAAATTAACTAATAATGAAGTTAATATTTTTAATAAATACTTTGCTACTAAAGGTGAATTTGTTTTTGAAGGTATATGGTTTAGAAGTCAAGAAGAAGTAAATAAAAATGTATCAGGATATATTGACAATACTACTAGAAATAGAAGAACAATTCATTATAATCATGTGTTTTATGTTAAAGACAATTATTTAATGGTAAAAAGTTCATACATATATTTAAGCATTAGATTAAATAATAATGAATACGATAAATATCTAAACGACATAATAAATACTTTAGAAAATAATAATTACATAAAAAACAATAATATATATATATAAAAGATAATCTAAATATAATGATTAACAAGTATGATAAAAATCCTTATGATGAAATAATTGATAATTACAAAACTGTTGATATTATTGTTAAAAGTGATAATTTAAATAATACTGATAAGTTATTTAATCAAGTATGGAATTTACAAGTTAAAGGAATTAGAGAAAGAGACACGCGTGGTAATCCTAAATATATTAATGATTTTAATGAACTAAAGGAATACTTTCCAATGGCTGTAGAACTAGGATGTGGACCTTCTATTGAAGCAGGTGTAATGCCATTATATAAATTACACGAAATATATAAAGTTCAAAGACATAGTGATGGAAAATTCTATTTTGGTACTAGTGATACACTTATAAAACAAATTATAGAAAAAGATAATGTTAAATTTGATGAATTCTATGAAATCGTTGCTGAATGTATAAAAGCAAAACCAACTAATTTTCATTATAATTTAAAGAAAATGTATGATAAGAAGTTATTCACTATGAATCTTTTTAACAATAATTTTGATAGGTTATGTAAAAGAATTGGTATTAATGAAAATATATTAAGAGTTTATAATATAGAAAATTACTTTCCTAAAGTTATTTTTGATAAGGATGTTAAAGCACTTTTATGTATAGGTACTCATGCTGATAGAAGACTTATACAAAGACAAGCAAGAAATCAAGGACTAAAAATAATATATGTAGACCCAGAAGGATTTAATACTGATAATGAATTCTTTAAATATGAAATTGAAGGTGCTAAAGATGAAGACTATATTTTAAAAATGACAGCTAGTGAATTTTCTCAAGTATTAGAGAATATTATAAATGAAGAAGATGTCAAATAAATGTTTATTTAATGCTTTATTTCGTTATTTATTGTAAAATATTAGTAGTATGGAGGTATTTTATTTATGGATATAAAAAGATGTACTAAAGAATCATTCGCTGTTATAGGACGTGAAGGTTCTACTTTAGATGGTAAAAATTTCATACAAAAACTATGGGATGATGTTGATTCTCATTTTAATGAAATAAGTGATTTAGCTTTAAAGGATATAAATGGTAATATTGTTGGTAGATGGGGACTTACTTCTGACTTTAATCACAATTTAAAGCCTTGGGAAGAAAACTATAGAAGAGGACTTTATCTTGCTGGTGTTGAATGCAATATTGATGCTGATGCTCCATATGGATGGACAAAATGGATTATACCAAGTTATGAATATATTTATGTTGAAATTGAAAATAAAGATACATTTATAAAAACAATATTTTACTTAGAAGAGAATAATATTCCACTTATAGGTGGAGTCAATAAGTATTATTCACCCATTACTAAAAAAGATTACTTATTTTTTCCAATTAAAAAGATTGATTAATTAATTTTAATCAATTTTTTCTTAAGAAATTACTATTTTTTCTATATTCTTTACTTTGTAATTTTTTATATCTATTAAATTCTTCCTGTGATATTTCTCCATTTTCTATTGCTTGTAAAATTCTACATACTTTTATATTTTCATGTGTACAAGTAGTATACTTACATTCTTTAGATAATTCTATTATCTTACTAAAAACTACATTTAAATCACTACTCATATCATTTGATGCTACACTTCTTATACCAGGTTCATCTATAACGATTCTTGAATCTTTCAAAATATATAGATTTCTACTAGTAGTAGTGTGTTTACCTTTGTCATCTTTATGTCTTATATCATTAGTTTTTATTTCATCATTATCAAGTAATGTATTTATAAGAGTACTTTTTCCTACTCCACTACTTCCAATAAAGACTGCTGTTTCATTTTCTTTCCATACACTTTTTAAATCATTAATACCTTCTTTATTATATGAACTAATTATAAATACAGGATAGTTAAATCTTTCTTCTATAATCTTTCTATAATTTTCTCTATCTTTTATAGAACATAAATCACTTTTAGTTAAGATAAATGCTATTTTAGAATTTGCTTTATTACCAAGTAATACTAATCTTTCTAGCCTTGCTATATTAAAATCATTATTAAGACTCGTCACTATAAACACTATATCAACATTAGAAGCAAGTATTTGCTCTTTACCATTCTTATACTTTTCAGTAGTTCTATCAATAGATAGTTTCTTTAAAGTATTCTTTCTATTAACAATTTCTTCTATAGTATAATTATCGTATTCATCTTTATTAATTATTACATAATCACCAACTACTGGAAGTTCATCACGATTTTTCTTTTTTCTAATAGTTGCGGTAACATTTTCATTATTGAATAGAACATTCCAATTATTTTTATTAACACTTATTACTCTACCAATATTATTCATATATTTCTCCATTTAAACAATGATTATTATATTGTTCTAATGTTATATTGTATTTTGGCTTATTATACTTATGTATTTCTATATTATTAATATTATCTAATTCATATTTAATAAATTTATTTTTAACATCATTCATTAATTCACTTTTAGAATTATATCCATGAATACCCTTAAATCTTTTCCATGAATTTTCTAACCAATAATATTTATTATCTTTTTCAAATATTAAGAATGTATGAGTATGATATTTACTACTTTTACCAATCATAAAATATGTTTCAATATTCCATTTATTCTTTTGAAGTAAAAATCTCTCTAACTCTACTTGGTCATAACATAATCCTAATTTAGTTTTTAATAGCCTATTTGGTGATTGTAAAATATAATTATCATTAACTAAATTATCTATTTCAGTATGCCTTTTATTATCATTATCAATATATCCATATTCAATATTATCCATAATGTTAACTGTATCATCTAAAGTATAATAATTCCATATACCTAAATTACCTACTGCGTCTATCTTTATATCTAATGGTTCAATATCTTCAAGTACCCAACTATATCTACCAACTTCATAGTATCCACAAGTATATTCTTGTTTATTTTTTTCAATCTCTTTGATATAGTCACTTGTCATGTAAACACAATCTACCAGTTTACACTTACATATTATTTTTCCATAACTAAAGGTATCATTATCAACTATATCCATTAATTCTTTATTGCCTAAAGTTTTTTTGTCAATCTTAGATACACTTGCATGAATATATAATTCTCCTCTATAATTTGTCTTATAACTCCTTGTCTCAATAGACTTTTTCTTATTACATATAAGAGTTGCATATGGTTCTTTTATACTTAATACTTTCATATTTCTCACCATATTCATTATATCATTATGTAAAACATTATTCTACAAAATATTTACACACGAATATAATGTAAAGTGTTAATATTTTTGTAAATAAATATAATTTATTATGGAAGAAGAAATAAATAGACTTCGTTTTGAAAACAAGATATGGATACTTTTTGCTTTTCTATGTCTATTAAATATTAGAGGTGATGATGATGATATTAACTATATCAAAACTAATAATAATAAATATAAAAACGAATCAAATAATATTTTTAAATTCACATTGATATGTACTCTATTTATATATTTATATTTCTTTAGAAGAAATGTTAGATTTTATAATAAAGCAAATTCCAATCAAAAAGAACTATATAGTATTAAAGTATATGGTTCTCTCTTATTAATTGTTGGTGTTATTTTATTAATATATTTTCAAGTTAATCAAGATTCTTTTGAAGGTGGTCCTGCTTTATAATTATTTATTCTCTAATATTGTTTTTAATGTTCTTGTAAGTTTAATACCTTCAATATTTTTATCTATATCATTTTTATCTTTCCATTCATCAAATTCTTCAGTAGTAAGTTTTTCAGGCATTCCAAATAAGACATGTAGTAACTTTGAATCCAATGGTGAACTACCTATTACTGCTTTCTTTATTGATTCAGTATCAAATGGATATTTATCTGGTTCACTATAAAATTCTCTTTTTCTTACATTATACATTACTTCTAATAAAATCATCGGATCTAATGTTTGACCATAAAATAGTGATTGATATCTATCTAATGAATTCATTAAATTTTCAGTATCTATTGTTGTTGCTAAAATATGTCTAAAATCTTTTGGTGCCTTATTTGTAAATATTATTTTACTAGCAAGTGCTTTTCCGTCTATAAGTATTGCTAAATCATTAAATGATTGTGCCATTTCTTCTGGAACACTTTCTAATCCTTCTGTTAATATTATCTTTTTAACTCTTGGTGATAAATTTTTACTATAAGATGATAGTGTTACATCATTGTATTCTTGGTCAAAAAATCTAAATTCATCTTTTGATTTACAAAAGAATTTATATGATTTTAAATATGATTTATCTCCTTCACATTTCTTACTATCCCATGTAGGATCAAACATAAATACACCATTAACATGATATTTTTTGTCTTTAACATATACTAAACTTCTTACATGACCTTTTTTATTATTTTCTTTTTTGATAAGTTTATAATCCATTACACTTATACCTAAATTTTTAAGTACACTATTAAATATAGCAACATATCCAGCACAAACTATTTTATCTCCAAATAAAACCGAAGATAAATCTCTTGATATTCTATCTGATTCGGTATCAAGTTCTCTTGTATATACTTTTTCTCTAACTAAGTCATAAGCATACATTATTTCTTCTAAGGGACTTAAGTTATGTTTTCTAATTGTTTTTACTATTTCATCTATCGCATCTATTGTTTTCTTATATTCTTCAATATGTCTTTCAGTTTTATTACCATCAAAATATAAGTAAACATTTTTATATTCACCAAATAAGTTATATAACTCATTTCCTACTTCACTATCAATAGAGTAATTTCCATTTAAATGCATTGTTTTGGTTTTTAAAATTGGATTTCTTTCAATATAGTCTTTTATAGATTGTTCTGCTACAAAAGATATGGAAGTTAAATCTTTTACCAAATCAGGACTTTCTAATATTATTCTTTCTATTATTTTTGAATTTTCTTTAAATAGATTACTACCTGGAATATCATTATCAGTTAATTCATTTATTAACATTTTATTAACATTTATTTTTTCTAATGCTTCTTCTATTGGTGTATCTGGTAATACCGTTAGACCTAATATACACTCATTATTCTTTTCATCATAATATATTGGATATAGTGTTGGATATGAGTGTGTATCTTTATCATCTAATACTCTTATATCTATGGTATATTTCATAATCGTTTTTATATAAAATAAAACCTATCTATACAATAGGTCTATTTTATAATCCCCCTTTTAATTATATTTTTCCATATTGTACCTAAGTACATTATATTAAAACATATATAGAAGGAAAAGTCAATTATTACACACTAAATTATTACTAACGTAGATGGCATTGTTAAACTATAAAGTCTTACTTTTCTTAAGTTATGCTCTTTTACATATTCAAGCATACTTTTAAATTCTTCACTGTCTTTGTAAATATCTTTGTCATATAAATACCAGATATCAAATGCAGTTTCTGCTCCTTCTTGTAACATCTTTTGAACTCTTGGACTTTTAAACACTACATTATTTTGTTGTTCATCTAAAGGTTTATGTCTTCCTGAATCTTGATATATTTTAGATTGAATATCTGCTTCTAATTTATCACAATAGTGAGCAAATTTAGAGTTTTCTTTTTCTTCGGCATCAAAATCTAATAATGATTCAAACATTGATTCTCTATCTGTTAAATTTCCAAGAGTATGTTTCATTGCTTTATGTTCAATTCTTGCTTTTTCTTCTTTTGTTATATCAAAAGGTGTTTTATCTCCAATTTCTATTTCACCTATTTCATGTATTAATAATGTTTGTAATACTTCATCAAGATTAACATTTTTTTCTCCATCATACATAGCCATTGCTAAAACAATTGTGCCATATATATGATCAGCAATACTTTCTCTTTCACCAAAAATATCCCAATGTTTATTATCCCATCCAGTTCTTTCAGTTTTTTCAAGATTCATATTATCATAATAGAATCTAAATATTTCTTGATACTTTTTATTTTCTTCAAAACTTTTTGGCTTAAAAATACCTTTTCTTACTGCTTCTTTATATAAATCATAAAAACACTTATCTGGATTTTCATTAATAATGCTATGTAATCTTAAATCATTTACTCTACAAATGCTCGCAAATATTGAATCAAATGTAACCATCCTTCTTATTTCATCTAATTCTTTATCATATTTACTTCCATTAGCTAAATATTCACTACATTTAAAATCATCATTAGTAAGTGCAATTCCTTCAAGAGCAATCATTCTAAGTACCTTAGATATATCTTCTGATGGTTCAAATTCACTTTGAATAGCTCTTGCTAAAATCATACTTCCATATAAATGTTCAGCAATACTTCTACCATTATTATCAATTACTGAATTTTTTAATGCATTTCCTTTCAAATAAAATTCTAATTTCCTTTTATTTTCTTCATCTATACTACTCATAATACTACCTCATGTTTTATTATACATTAATTTTTGCAAATTTGAATATTTTTTTACATAATTTTATCTATATCTATTTTAGAATAGTTATTTACATTATTAATAACTAAAGCATTAGTGGTAAGTAACATCATAGCTATAGAGAATGAATTATTTATTTCTTCCGTAACTACTTTATATGAATCTATTATGTTAGTAGTATCTATTTCACTTTTACCAGTATTTTCTAATATTTTATTATATGGACTTTTAAGTACTTCTTTGATTAAAGTTGAAATGTTATCTGTACTTTTCATATCATTTGCAATATTTAAAAGAGTAACTCCACATCCTTTAACAACACCATATTTATAAGAATTAATCGCTGTATTAAGAGCATCTTCTATTCTTAATTTCTTATCAATTCTTTCTAGTTCAGTAAGACCATAACTATATATAATACCCATCTTACCATTTAAAGCAGATATTCTTTTTTCTATAAATTCTTTTTCAAATTCAAATTCTTCTTCACTTAGTCTTACTTTTAGATAATTAATTCTTTCATTCAACTTATCTTTATTTACACTATTATTTATTATAATTGTTTTATCTTTTTCTATAATAATTTCATTTACTATATTATTTTTATTAAATGAATTCGCATAGTATTTTATATCAGTTAATACTTCTTTTGATCTATCACTCTTAAGTAATGTTTTTATTATATATATCTTATATTTAGATAGTTTATTATAATCATTTAAATCATTTAATATTTCATTTTCATAATCATCACAAAATATAACAATATCTTTATTATTATTCATAAACATTTCTAAATCATTAATATTACTTATATATTCAAGAGTGTATACATAAGCATTATATACATTTAATTTAGTTATATTTTCACCAATAGATCCTTCTATATGATAACCAAAGTCTAATTTCATTCCATTAATTATTTCATAAGTACATTTATCTATTACTTTATCTTCAACTATTATATAGTTATCAAAGCCTATTTCATTAAATACATTTGATATAACATTACCTATTTCTTCACTTTTACTAGCTATCATAGATACTTGCTTTATTTTATTTTTAGTATTACAATTTCTTTTTCGATTCTTTAACTCTTTTAATATTTCTTTTTTATATCTTTCTATTTCATGTGCTAAAGTAATATTGTTTACTCCACTTTTTATTAATTCTAGTCCTTTTCTATATAATTCATATGTTAAAACTATTGTTGTAGTAGTGCCATCTCCGACTGTATCATTTGTTTTCTTAGCAGCTTCTTTTATAAGTGAAGCACCTATATTTTCTATTTCATCATCAAGTTCAATGGAAGATGCAATTGTTACACCATCATTTGTTATAAATGGTTTACCATTATCTTTAGAGATTATTACATTTCTACCACTTGGTCCTAAAGTACAAGATACTGCTTCATATAATTTAGTAATACCACTAAGTATCTTATCATTCATTTCATCATTAAATATTACATTGTTCATATATTTACCTCCAGTAAGTTTTTCCAATATTTTTTAGGCATAAAGTTTCTTTGACATCTTAAATTTTTTCTTTCTTTAATAGTTACTGCTTTTATAAATGATTTCCACATTTGTTCATACTCATCATTACTATTTTGAAAGTTCATATCTATATCTTCTACTACCTTTAAAATCTTTCTATCGTAAAATATTGCTTTATGTTTATTTTCATCAAATATAATCCATCTTTCATTAGGCAATCTATTTTTAAAATGACTTCCTAAAAGATATATTATATCGTTATCAGGATTTATTTTTGAAAAATATATTTCATTTTTAAGTTTAGTAAATCTCACAAATCCTTTAAATTTATGTGCTTCACTTCTAATATTTTTAACCATTTTATTAAATTTAGTCACTTCTACAAGTTCATTATGATAAATTATTTTATAACCATATTTATATGCATTAAATAAGTAATCATATATAATTATTGCTTTATCTTTATCATGTGATAAAAATGATATTAATATATTTTCATAAACAAAATCACTTATTTTATTTATTATTGATTCTTTTACTATATCACTTTGTTCATAATTAGTTTCTATATATATTGGTGTATCTATTATATTATCTATATATTCTTTTTCACTATATATTTTTGATGGATAAGTATGACTTTTATATGTTGCATATATTAATGTAAATAGTCCCTCTATTGTACCATCATATAAATATATATCATTAGTATGTTTAAAATTGTTCATCATGAAATAAACTTAATTGTTTAATATTTCCTTCTAATAATATTTGTCTATAGATAATATCTTTTTTAAATACACCTGTCTTACTATAATATTTACCATCACATGTAATAAAGTATTTTGCTCTTTTTAATACTACCCCTATTCTTTTTAGTGTATCAAAATCTAAGTGTGCTACTTTTCTTGTCATCATTATTCTTTTAGCAGATGTTACTCCTATACCTGGAACTCTTAATATATCTTTATAGTCTGCTGTATTTATTTCTATTGGATAGTTATCAATATTATTAAGTGCATAGTTAGCTTTAGGATCAATAAGTAAGTTGAAGTTAGGATTCTTTGGCGTTAATAATTCTTTTGCCTTAAATCCATAGAAACGAAGTAACCAATCTGCTTGATATAGTCTATTCTCTCTTTTTAATGGTGGAGTCTTTATTGCTGGAAGATTTCTATCAACATTAACTGGTACATATGCTGAATAATATACTCTTTTTAAATCAAATTTATTATATAGTCCTTCAGTAAGATTTATTATTTGATAATCACTATCATCACTCGCACCTATTATCATTTGAGTTGATTGTCCTGCTGGTACAAACTTTCTATTGTTTTCTCTTTCATTTTTAATTTCACTCATTGCTCCAAAGATATTATTACTCTTTTTATCAGGTGCTAGTAATTTTAAATTATTATTTGATGGTAATTCTATATTAGCACTCATTCTATCACTTAATTTACCAAGTTCATCTATTAAGTATTTACTACTACCTGGTATACATTTAGTATGAATATATCCATTAAATTTATATTTCTTTCTAAGTAAATATATTGCCTCTATCATAAGTTTCATAGTGTAATCTGCATCTTTAATAATTGCTGAACTTAAGAATAGTCCTTCTATATAATTTCTTTTATAGAAATTTATAGTTAAATTTGCTATTTCTTCGGGAGTTAATATTGCTCTTTTTATATTATTACTTTTTCTATTTATACAATATTTACAATCATACATACATGCATTAGTCATTAATATTTTAAGTAATGATACACATCTTCCATCACTAGTAAAACTATGACATATACCACTTATATGGCCATTACCCATTCCACCTTCATTCTTTCTATTAGAACCACTTGAACTACAAGAAGCATCATATTTAGCACTTTCAGCAAGTATTGATAATTTTTCTTCTATATTCATAATGCACCTCTAATTCATTTTAACATAAATAGATTATATATGCAAACAAATATTCGCTTTTTATAAAACTTATTTTTAATTTTTCCCACTTTAAAAGATTTTTCTATACAATTAAAAACCTAGAATATCAAAATCCTAGGCATAAAATATATTTCTTTAAAAACAATTATTTTTAATTCTTTATCTCAATTTAAATGTTAATTCTTTTCTTTATAAAAGAAGCACTAAAATTATATAGTTTGATTTATATAATTTGAAATATCAATTTGTATATCATTAATCATAAATTTATAATTTATTTTTAAGTATTTAGATACTTTATATGGAACAGTAATTGCTTTAGGCCAATCTTTTAAAATTTCAACATCAAATGTATCATCTGTAGTGTATTTTATTATTAGTTCTTTATTTGAAATATTTACATCAACTTTTTTAATCTTTTGTATTTCTTTATTCATTTTATCTTGTATACTAGAATTTATTGTTCTATGATATGTTACATCTAATTTATCTGCTAAAACTAGGCTTAATCCTATTAAAGATTGAATATTATTTCCTTTAGAATGATCAAGAATAGCTTGTCTTAAAGTATTTTCTTCATCTTGTGTGATATCATTTTTATCAATAAATCTAGTAAATATTTTGCTGCTCTCTATCGCATGATTAGTTTTATCTCCTTTTGATAAACCAATGTCGTGTAAAAGTGCTGCTGTCATTCCTAAATCTACCATTCTTTCATCAGCATTTAATTGTAATAAAATTGTTTTTACATATTCAGCCACTCTCTTATAGTGTCCTAAGCCATGTTCCCAATCCCATTTACCATTTGTTATAAATTTAAAACTTTCAATTTGTTTTACAGTATCCAAATACAATTTACTATTTATTAATTTTTCATATAAAAGCATAAAATCACCATAATAATTATATCATACCTTTTTATTTTTACAAATATTCGTCCTTACATAAAAACAAAATGTAGTCTTTAAACTACATTAATTTCATAAATATAATAACAAATAAAGTAAATATAATTATACTTATCATTATTGATATTATATTGATAATTGTATATTTTAATTTAGTAAATTTCTTTAACATTAAATTTATTAAGTTTGTTATCAAAATATAATTTGAACTAAATGTTATAATTGTAAGCAATATATCATAGTCTACTCCATACAAAGGACATAAATCTATAGAAGTACATGGTATATATTTATATGTTAAATAATTAAATAAATATTTAAATAATATTGAAGATAATATAATAGTCACAAAAAGAATAACATCATTTACTATAATCTTTCTATCATATTCCACTTTATTTCTTTTTATATGATAAATTAACATAAGTATTAAAAGTAAAAGTATATCTACTAATAAAGAATAATCTTTAAAATCTTTTACTATGTATCCAACTACTAACACTGAATAAAGTATTAAACTTATTAGTATTGTAATTAATATTCTTTTTAATATTTTCATTTTATATTGTCTGTAAATGATTTTGCTATATCATCTACTATTTCATCAAATGTTTTATCTTTAATATTTTTGTTATCTTTTTCTATAGTTTTATCTTTACTTTTATCACTCTTACTTTCAGTAACATATGAAAGTCCTGTTCCTGGTAATGTTAATGTTTTTCTAGTTGTGCCTTTTGCTGTCTTACTTACTCTTACTCCTTTAGTGCCAACACTATATCCTATACCATTTTTACTTAAATTTACTTTTACTCCTTTACCTAAATTAATACTTTTTCTAAATCTTAGACCCATCACTTATCACCTACTTATTTTTTAATACATCTCTTATTTCTTCTAATAAGACTACTTCATCACTCTTTTTAGGTTTTTCTTCTTTCTTTTCTTCTTTCTTATGTTTATCTAAGAACTTATTCATAATCTTAACTACCATAAATATACAGAATGCTATTATTAAAAAGTTAATGACATTTTGTATGAAGTTACCATATTTAATAGTTGAATCTCCTACTTTAATAGTTAATTTTGTAAAATCATATCCTCCTATTAATACACCTATTAAAGGCATAATTATATCATTTACTAGTGAAGATACTATTGTACTAAAAGCACCACCTATAACAACACCAACAGCTAAATCAATAACATTGCCTCTTTTAATAAAGGTTTTAAATTCTTCAAATAGTCCTTTTGACTTAGTCGCAAATTCTTTAATCTCTTTAATTTCTTTTTTATTTTTCATACTACTCTTCTCTCCCACAAAAATTATAACATTTTTAAGATTTTAGGTAAACATTAATAATGAAGTTGCAATTACTATAATAATAATACCTATTATTTGTTTTCTATTTAGTTTTTCTTTTAAAAATATTACAGATAATAATATAGTAACAACAATACTTAATTTTTCAATCGTGAATACTATACTTGTTTCACCATCTTTTAAGGAGGCAAAATAAAATAGCCATGATAAGGTATTAGTGATACCTGAATATATAACATATTTCATACTCTTTTTACTTATATCTTTTAAATAAACATATTTCTTTTTAAATATGACTATAAACATCAATATAATAAATACAATAACTGTCCTTATAAATGTTGCTAAAACGCTATCTATATTATTAAGTCCTATTTTACTTATTATAGTAGTAGTACTTGTAAATATAGCAGTTAATATTGAATAAAGTATCCACCTGTTATCTTTTTCATTAGTAGTCTTTTTATTAACCGTAAGAAGTGTTCCAATTAAAATAAGTGTTATTGATATAATTTTTATAATAGTAATCTTTTCATGAAGAAATATCATTGATAATATTAAAGTTAATATTATACTTGTCTTATCAATAGGTGTTACTTTAGATACATCACCTGTATCAAGTGCTTTAAAATAGAATATCCAAAGTAGTGTTGTTGATACACCAGATAGTATTAAAAATATAATTGTTTTTAATGATAAAGTTATTATTTGTAATAGTTTTCCAAAAAAAATTGTTGATATAAAAGAAAGAATTAATATTATAAAAGTTCTTATAGTTGTTATTAATATTGAATCTACTTTATTTAGCTTAGAAGAGTATGATGCTAAGATGGAAGTTAATCCTGAAAATATTGATGATACTAAAGCATATATTATCCACATGTTATTCACCATTATTATTATGATATTATTCTTGAAAAAAATGCTTAAAAGTGTTATAATATGCTTTAGTTTTGAAAAGGGGAATAATTATGTTTGGAGAAAAAATTATTTTAGGAAATGCTAAATGTAAGGTTGATACTAAAGGAAGAATCCTTTTACCAAAGTTTACATATTCAGAAAAAGATGATGAAATAGTATTAAGTAGTGATGATAATGGTATTATATTACTTAATAATATAGTTTGTTTAAAAAGAAGAATTAATGAACTTGAAAAGAATATGTCTAGTGAAAGTGATGAAAGATTAATTAAGTCATTAAATGATAAACTTGAAAGACTATATTTTTCATGTATATCCGTGTCTAAAGTTGATAGTCAAAGAAGACTTATTATACCAGTATCTACTAGAATGGAATATGATATTAATGATTCAGTTATTTTACAAGGATGTAAAGATCATTTAAAAATGTTTAATAGTGATGAATCATATCAAAATTATAAAATGATGATAAAACAACTTTAATGGTTGTTTTTTTGTGGATACTTGTGGAATAAAATATATTAATTATCTATATATTAATGATATAATGTTATAGAAGGACGTGAAATAATGTTTAAATATGAAAGTGATTCAAGAAAAGTAACTAAAGGTCAAACTTTTGTCGCTTTAAAAGGTATGACTGTTGATGGTCATGATTTTATAGATAGTGCGATTAAAAATGGAGCTAGTCATATAATATGTGAAAAGGATATTGATGTAAGTGTTCCATATACTAAAGTAGAAAATACAGATACTTATTTAAGAGAAATATTAAATAAAGAATATGGTAATGATATTAATAAAATGAAATTAATAGGTGTTACTGGTACTAATGGTAAAACTACTAGTTGTTATTTAATATATCAAATGCTTAATAATTTAGGTATTGATACAGCTTATATTGGTACACTTGGTTATTATCATAAAGATGATTTTATAGAACTTAATAATACTACTCCAGATGTACTTACTATTTATAAACTACTTTATACCGCTTATGAAAGTGGTGCTAAAAGTGTTGTAATGGAAGTAAGTAGTCAAGCATTATCTTATGATAGACTTACTAATATTAACTATTCTATTATTGGATTTACTAATCTTACTGAAGACCATCTTGATTATCATAAGACAATGGAAAACTATTTAAATGCTAAATTGCTTATACTAGATCATTTAAAAGATGATGCTAAAATAATAGTTAATAGTGATGATCCTGTTCATGATAGATTTAAAAAAGAAGGACACAAGTTCATTACTTTTGGATTTAATGGTGATTATAAGATAAATAATTTTGATACTGGTGCTGCTGAAACTAAATTAAATTTCAGTTTTGATAACAAAGATTATGATGTAGTTATTCCTCTTACTAGTAAATTCAATGTATATAATTATTTAACAATGTTATCAATTGTTCATGAATATGGAATTGATATTAATAAAATAATTAAAGAAACACCAAATCTAAAAGCACCTAAAGGAAGATGCGAAACATATAAAGTAAATCATGGCTATGCGATTGTTGACTATGCTCACACACCAGATGCGGTCGAAAAAGTAATAACTGCATACAATGAACTTAAGAAAGGAAAAGTCATAACAATAGTTGGCTGTGGTGGCGATAGAGATCCTAAAAAAAGACCTATCATGGGAAGTATTGCTACTGAACTATCTGATTATGTAATATTCTCTAATGATAATCCTAGAACAGAAAATCCAGAAGATATTATGAAAGATATTTTAGAAGGCGTTAAAAAAGATAACTATGAAGTTATTTTAGATAGACGTGAAGCAATCAAACATGGTATTGATATAATGAAACCAAATGATATACTTCTTATACTTGGTAAAGGTCATGAAAATTATCAAATCATTGGTAAAACTAAAATACATTTGGATGACGCAGAAGAAGTACTTAATTACAAATCAAATTAATTCTTTTATAGAATTTAATCTTAAGATACATTTCTTAATGATTGAAGGAGTATGTGCATAAGTATCAGCATATTATTCTTTCAATCTTTTTATTATTTTAGATATAATTATTTTTATATGAAAAGAAAGCGATTAATATTAATCATTAACCGCTTAAAGTTTTTAGAAATGTGTATGTTATCTTTAAAGTTTTTAGTTTTACATTAATTTTCTTATATCTTATATCTTTTTTATATCTATATGCATTCCTCCTTCACTGTCTTTAATGATACTATTCATTTGTTAAAGAATTGTGAAAAGTTAATATAATTTACGTAAAATATATGATATATTATTTGTAGATGGTAGATATATGAAGAAATTAAACTATAAAAAGATTTTAATAATGATATTATTAGTGATATTACTTTGACTAAACGTATAAATTATATATAAATTAATATATTTTAAAAGATGTAGATTAAATTTTTCTACATCTTTTTTATTTTACCATTTCCAATTCTTTATTTCAGGCATATCTTCTCCATATTCTTTAATGTATTCTTTATGTTCTATAAGTTTATTTTTACACCATTCATTTAATGCAGAAGATTTATCACCTAATTTATCAAGATATTTTAATGCATCTATTACTAAATTATATCTATCTAATTTATTTTGTACTTTCATATCAAATGTTGTTGTTATAGTTCCCTCTTCTAAGTAACCATGAACATGCATATTTTGATTATGTCTTTTATATGTAAGTTCGTGTATTAGATTAGGATATCCATGAAATGCGAATATAATTGGTTTATCTTTTGTAAACAAGTTATCATATTCAGCATTTTCTAATCCATGAGGATGATTTTCATGACTCTGTAATTTCATTAAATCAACGACATTTATAAATCTTATTTTTAAGTCACTAAAGTTTTCTCTTAATATTTTAGTAGCTGCTAGTGCTTCAATAGTTGGTGTTTCTCCAGCACATGCCATTACAAGGTCAGGTTCACATCCATCATCATTACTAGCAAAATCCCATCTACCAAGTCCTTTAGTACAATGCTTTATCGCATCACTCATATTTAACCATTGAGGGCGTGGATGTTTTGATGCCACTATTACATTAATATAATTTTTACTTCTAATACAATGATCAAAACAAGATATTAACGTATTAGTATCAGGTGGCAAATATATTCTAACTATATCTGCTTTTTTAGTAACAATATGATTTAAAAATCCTGGGTCTTGATGAGTAAATCCATTATGATCTTGCTGCCATACATATGAACTTAATATAAAGTTTAATGATGAAATATCTCTTCTCCATGGTAAATCTTTTGCTACTTTTAACCATTTTGCATGTTGACTTGCCATTGAATCAACTATTCTAATGAATGCTTCATAACTATGAATAAATCCATGTCTACCTGTTAATAAATATCCTTCAAGCATTCCTTCACATAAGTGTTCACTTAATACTGAATCTATTACTCTTCCATATGGACTAATAAATTCATCATTATCATATCTAATTCCATTCCATTGTCTATTAGTTGCTTCAAATACATGATTAAGTCTATTTGAAAGTGCTTCATCTGGACCAAATATTCTAAAGTTCTTTTTATTTTCATTTAATTTAATAATGTCTCTTATGAAATATCCAAGTTCCATCATATCTTGACTTATTGTTTCACCTGGATTTTTAACTTCAACTCCATAACCTCTAAAATCAGGAATATTTAATTCTTCAAGTAGTAGTCCACCATTCGCATGAGGATTCATTCCCATACGATGATTTCCTTTAGGTGCAAGTTCTTTTAATTCTTTTTTAAGTGTTCCATTTTCATCGAATAATTCTTCAGGTTTATAACTTCTAAGCCATGCTTCTAATATTTCTAAGTTTTCTGGATGTTCTTTATTTACCACTACTGGTACTTGATGACTTCTAAATGTTCCTTCAACTTGTAAATCATTTACAAATTTAGGTCCACCCCAACCTTTAGGTGTTTTTAATATTATCATTGGAAAAGTAGCTCTTTTATTAAGTCTTGTTTTACTTTTAATAATTTTAATTTCTTCAATACATCTGTCTAATGTTCTAGCCATTAATTCATGTATTTTAGCAGTAGATGATGCCTCTACTACATAAGGATTCCAGCCACATCCTTCAAAATATTTAATAAGTTCATCTTCTGGAATTCTTGAATATATAGTTGGATTAGCAATTTTATATCCATTTAAATGTAATATTGGAAGAACTATTCCATCAGTAAGTGGATTTATTATTTTATTTAAGTGCCATGAGGCTGCGAGTGGTCCTGTTTCTGCTTCTCCATCTCCTACTACACAAGCAGCAATTAAATCAGGATTATCAAGAACTGCTCCAAAAGCATGAGATAAAGAATATCCAAGTTCTCCACCCTCGTTTATACTTCCTGGAGTTTCTGGTGCTACATGTGAACTAATTCCACCTGGAAAACTAAATTGTTTGAATAATTTTTTCATTCCGTCAATGTCTTCCGTAATACTAGGATATATTTCACTATAACTTCCTTCAAGATAAGTATTCGCAACCATTGCTTGACCACCATGGCCTGGTCCTGAAATATATATCATATCTAAATTATATTTTTTAATAATTCTATTTAAATGCACATAAACAAAATTTTGACCTGGTGCTGTTCCCCAATGTCCTACTACATTTGGTTTAATTTGATCAAGTGTTAATTTTTCCCTTAACAGTGGATTATCTTTTAAATAAAGTTGTCCTACTGAAAGATAATTAGCCGCTCTTAAATATGCATTAATATTTTTTAATTCCCTATCACTTAGTGTTTTCATTTTTCCTCCTATTATCTATATATATTTTACAATAATTAAGGTCAAAAAAAAAGATATTGTTATTTGTTTTACAATACTCTTTCGCATAAATCTTCATATTTACTTCCATGAGGTGTTATTATGAATTGTCTTGTATCTTCATCAACCATCTTTATCTTAATATCAAGTCTATTTTTTGGTAAAATATCTTCAATTAAATCAGCCCATTCTATGATGCATACACCCCTTTTAGTGAAATATTCTTCTATTCCTATATCTTGTTTAGTATCACTTAAACGATATACATCCATGTGAAATAATTTCATCTCAGCATTATCATATTCTTTAATGATATTAAATGTTGGAGATGTTATGTTTTCATTAATACCTAATGCTAAAGCAAAAGCCTTTGTGAAAACAGTTTTTCCACTTCCAAGGTCTCCTATAAGACAAATAACCATATTAGGAAATTTTTCTGACTCAATATTTTGTGCTAATTCCATTGTCTCATCTTCGGAATAAGTTGTAATTTTATATTGCATTTGTATCACCATATTTATTGTAACATTAAAAAATAAATATATACAATAGTTTTTAGTCATTTTACATTATTATTATATTTGTCTATACAATAGACTTATTTATTACATACAATAGTCTAGGAGGAAATGATAAAAATGTTATATGATGAAACAAATAACAAATATGATTTAGATTATAATGAAATCTATGATTATGAATATGATATAGATAAGGTTGTTAATAAGAATAGTTATAATGATGTAGATATTAATATAGATAGTATTAATTTTAATAGAGATAATAGTTTATACTCACCTATGGAAGGATTTAATAAAGGTAACATGTTTAAAAATTTATACTCAAAGTATAAAAATCATATATATAAATTAAGAGTTAACAGTAAAAAAGATGAGTTATTATATAATATTCAAATGTATAGTTTTGCAATGAAAGATATGAATCTTTATTTAGATATTTATCCTGATGATAAAAATATTTTAAATAGTTTTCATGATTATAGAAAGAAGTATGAGGTACTTAAAAAACAATATGAAAGTGAATATGGTCCGCTATGCATGAGTAATACACTTAATACTGAAAAATGGACCTGGGTAAGTAATCCTTGGCCATGGGATAAAGGAGGTAACAATTAATGTTTAAATATGAAAAGACACTGGAGTATCCTGTTAATGTTAGAAAAAAAGATTTAAAAATGGCTAAACTTTTAGTGGCTCAATTTGGTGGTCCAGATGGTGAACTTGGTGCTTCACTTCGTTATTTAACTCAAAGATTCAGTATGCCAGATGATAGAGGTAAAGCATTACTTACTGATATTGGTTGTGAAGAACTTGGACATGTTGAAATGATATGTACAATGATACATCAATTAATCGAAGGTGCTTCTGTTGATGAAATTAAAAATGCTGGGCTTGAATCTTGGTATACACAGCATAATAAAGGCGTTTATCCAATGGATGCTAGTGGTGTTCCATTTACAGCTGCTTATATAGCATCAACTGGTAACCCAATCGTTGACTTGCAAGAAGACCTTGCCGCTGAAGAAAAAGCAAGAGCGACATATGAAAACTTAATGGACTTAACAAATGATGAGAGTTTACTTGCTCCACTATCATTCTTAAGACAAAGAGAAGTAGTTCATTATACAAGATTTAAAGAATTACTAGATTATTACAAGAAAAAAGGATATTAATTTTTTATTATTAAACTTCACTTATGTGAGGTTTTTATATGTTCTTTTTCTTAAATATCCTAATTCCAATAATGGTAAATAATGTACTATAAAATAATAATATTGGTATACCAAGTTTTAATGACAAATTAATATCATATAACTGATTTATCGTATCTATTAAATTATTCTTATAATAGCTTAAATCTATATATGGTAAAAATGTATATTTAACAATGTTAATATCTTTAGAAAGTAATAGTTCAGTTATAGTAATTCCAAATGTTAATAACAATATACTTATTCCTGATGTAATACTTCTATTCTTAATAAATGTACTTAATAACATTATAATTGTTGATATAAATACTAACGAAATGCTAGTTATAAAGAAGTTATTAACATTTTTTACATCTACTTTCAATATAATGTGGATAAGTAATGTATATATTAACAATTCAAAAGTAAAAATTATAATTGTTAACAATTTTGATATATAAATTTTAGTTCTATTAACAGGCTTTGTTAAATAAAATCTAAAAGTACCAGAATCTATTTCTTCACTAATGATACCACTAAATAATATTGATATAATTATTCCTATAAAAGGTATAAGAGTAAACATATTATCCATACTTATTTTTTCATTGTTAATAAAATAGTTAATGATGATTATAATTGTTAATACAATAAATGATATAAATTGCTTTTTAAATCCTAGTTTTATAAATTCATTTTTAATTAGATTTATCATTATTACCTAACATTTCAAAAAATTCTTCTTCAAGTTTATTATTCTTTTCACTTATTCTATATACTTTTATATCATTATTTACTAGTTTTTTATTTAACTCGCTTATTATTTTATCATTTTCATACACTTCTAATTTTTCATTAATACAATAATCATTTAAAAGTAATGTTGCTTTAGAATAATCATCTACTTCAAATACCACATTCTTTTTATCACTTCTTTGTTTCATTTTTATCTTTTGTATTTTACCATTGTTAATAAATATTATTTTATTGCATAAGTCTTCTATTTCATTTAACATATGTGATGAGATTATTATTGTAGTATCTTTTAAATCTTTTAAGATGTTCATTACCTTTTTAATGCCTTCTGTATCAAGACCATTAGTTGGTTCATCAAGTATTAATATTTTAGGTTTATTAATTAAGGATGATGCGATTGCTAACCTTTCTTTCATACCAAGTGAATATGTTTTAAATTTCTTACCTAGGTATTTTTCCATTTCCAATATTCTTACTATTTCTTCAATTGTTTCTTCATTAACACCTTTAAACATTGTTTTAAATAGTTCCAAATTCTTTTTACCAGATAATGTTTTATACATATCAGGTGTTTCAATTATTGTACCTACGATTGACATAGCTTTTTCATAATCATATTTAAGGTTATAGTCATAATATATAATATTTCCTTCATCAATCGTATATAGTCCTGTCATTAATTTAAGTAGAGTTGATTTACCTGCTCCATTTTTACCAACAAGACCAATTATTTCTCCTTCATAAGCATCAAAACTGATATTATCAAGTATCTTTTTACCTCCTATTTCTTTACTAACATTTCTTACTGTTATTGATTTTTTCATAAATCCCTCCTTCGTTTAAATGGAGTATATATGATTTTAAAATAGTATGCAAATCGGTAAAATTCAATTTTAAGGTAGTTTTTTATAGTGAAAATTCAATTATTTCCTAGAAGATTTTTAAGTTTTCAGTATAGTTTTTATACTCATTTTTAAATTTTACACTTTTTTCAAGAAATTTAAAAAACTTACAATTAAGTAAGTTTTACATATCATTTAAATCAACATTTTCTTCAGCAATTAAATCTTTAAACATTTCTTTGAATTGCGCTATTGCTTTAACTTTAGCATCTTCATAAACAACTTTTGTTCTACATATTGCTTTATAGAAATGTTTTATTTTAACTGTATCACTATTTTCATATAATGCCATTGAAAATGCACTCATGACTATTGTTAATGCTATATCTGGATATCTATTACCTATCTCGTATATTCTTTTATATTCATCTGTCATATCAACAATGAATTTAAATAATTTTTCACGAATAAAGTCTGTATATCCGATTTTTATTCCTGTTCTTTTTTCATACTTTGGATAAGTACCCATCAAAATATCAACACATTGTTCTTGAGTAGGCTCAAGTACATCAACTTTTAAAAAACGTCTTAAGAAGGCTCTATCTCTTAAAATATATGCTTCATATTCTTCATAAGTAGTCGCACCAATCATTTTGATATCTCCACGGTCAAGACCTGGTTTTAACATGTTGGCAAAGTCTATACTCATATTAGCAGTATTTCTATTAACAAGTAAGTGAACTTCATCTATGAATAATAATATATTCTTTTTAGTTTTAAGCTCATCAACTAATAATTGAAGTCTGTTTTCTGTTTGACCATCTTCCATTTTAGTTTCACCAAGTAATGATGTGATATTAACTTTAATAAGTTGATATGGTTTTAATGCATTTGGAATATTTCCATTTACCATTCTATATCCTATACCTTCAACAATCGCAGTTTTACCTACACCAGCTTTACCTACTAATAAAGCACTCTTTTCTGGAGTTAAAAGTATTTCAATAGTTTGCTCTATTTCTTTTTCTCTACCAATCGCAGGATTAGTTACATATTCTTTTTTACTTAAGTTTTCACCATAAGTATCAAGAATACTCATCTTTTTAACTCTTTCTTCTGCTGCTGAAAGTGGCTTCTTTTCTTCAAATTCCATAAATTCCATATCTTTATTCATACTTCATCCTCTTTTTTCATATTAATTTTATCAATTTTTGAAATAAAAGTCCATATTTTTATTGACAAATATAATTTATTAATCTATAATTATTTATGCAAGTGCCTGATTAGCTCAGTCGGTAGAGCAAACGGCTGTTAACCGTTGGGTCGCAGGTTCGAGTCCTGCATCAGGCGCCATTTGCAAATCAAACTCAAGGTTAAACTTGAGTTTTTTCTTTTATAAAATTATATTAATAAATTAAGTATTGTTAAAAATATTATTCCAAGAAGAAGTGGTACTAAAAAACTATATATCATCCATTTAGTTCCTACTTCTTTTTTTATTGTTAAAAGTGTAGTGCCACAAGGAAAATGCATTATTGAAAATAGTATAACATTTATCGCAGTTATAAACGTCCATCCATTATTAATAAATATATTTTTAATATTAACACTTTCAGTAAGTAACGAAATACTACTTGTATTCAAGTACCCCATTATCATAATTGGAAGTACTATTTCATTAGCTGGTAATCCAAGTAAGAATGATAAAATAATATTTCCATCCATACCAAGTAATCTACCAAATGGTTCAAGTATAGTTGACACACCACTAAACACACTTACATTATTAACTTTAATATTTGTCATTAACCATATAATAAGACCAGATGGAATAGATACTAGTATTGCTTTTTTTAGTATTGATAATGATTTATATACAAAACTATTCTTAAGTATTCTTGATAATTTTACTTTTTTATAATCAGGCAGTTCTAATATAAAGAATCCACTATATCCTTTTAATAATGTTTTAGAAAGTATAAATGATGTTAAAAATGATATTATAATTGAAAATAATACAAATAACATAAGATAAAATGATACCAATAATTTATTATTACTATTTGTGAAAAACATTGATATAAGAGCAATTATCATTGGAAATCTACCATTGCATGGTATGAATGAATTAGTTATTATCGCAAGTAATCTATCTCTTTTCGAATCAATTATCCTACTTCCAACTATCGCACAAGCATTACATCCAAATCCAGAACACATAGTTAAAGATTGTTTACCATGACAATTACAACATTTACATATTCCATCTAGGTTAAATGCTATTCTTGGAAGTATACCTGTTTCTTCAGCATAAGTAAATAAGAAAAAGAATATAACAAGAGGTGGAAACATAACAGATATAATATATGTAACTATTCTATATATTCCAAATAACAATGGTTCATATATAAATTTAGGAATACTATCCTTACATAAATTGTATAAAATACCTTCTATCCATGAAAACAATTTACTAAGTAAATCACTAGGATAATTCGCAAGTACAATTGTTATTAAAAATATACCAAACATAATCAAACATAAAGATAAAATACAATATAATTTTTTTGAAAATATCTTATCAAGTTTAGACATCTCTTTATCTTTAACATTTATTGTTTCTTTAGAAATAGATGATGAAATTGAATTTAATTTAATAGATATTTCATTAGATACTTCTTCACTATTAATACTTCTTAAATAATAAGATAATTCTTTATCAATAATATTTATTCCATATCTTTCATATATATAATCTACAAGTGATGTATCATTTTCAAGTACTTTTATAGCAATAAATCTATTATTAAAATACTTTGGTAATAATGATTCAACTTTACTTATCTTTTCTTCTAAACATTCACTATAATAAAAATTATAATTAGAATATGTGTCTTCACTTAAAGAATTTATTAATTCATTAATACCAATTTTATTTTTGGTTGAACACTTAATTATCTTAATATTTAAAATGCTTTCTAATTTTTTATAATCAATATTTATACCCTTTTCTTCTACTTCATCTATCATATTTATACATAGTATTACGTTCCTATTGATTTGTAATATCTGTAATAATAAATTAAGATTCTTTTCTATACTAGACGCATCACATACATATATTATCTTTTCATAATCATCAAATAATAATGTATTTTTAGTTATCTTTTCTTCATCACTTAAATCACTTAAAGAATATATTCCAGGTAAATCTACTAAAGTATAATGTGTTTTCTTAATCTTTTTACTTGCAAGTTCAACTGTCTTACCTGTCCAGTTACCAGTATGTTCATGTGAATGAGTAAGTATATTAAATAGTGATGATTTTCCTACATTAGGATTACCACATAAAAGTATATTCTCATTCATATGATACCTCTATCTTACTAGCATCTTTATCTCTTAATGCTATAAAAGTATTTTTTATCTTATAACAAGATGGATCTTTAAATAGTGATGTGAATTTCTTTTCAACAATCTCCCCATCTATAAATCCTAAATCATATAATCTTCTTTTCTTTATACCACTATGTTTTACATTTTTTATATACGCTTTATCATTTATATTTAAATCATTTAGATTCATAAAGTTCCTCCTAACTATAGTAATATATGAATTAATATCTTTTTTTGACAAATAATCATATTATTTACTATGAATAAGAGTTTCCATGATTTATTTAATACTAATCCTAGATATTCTACTTCTATTAGTTTTATTTTAGGACTTCTTTTAGTTGATAGTTTAACTGCTCCTGAACAAAATATGCTTGGAAACTGGATTATTTTAATGGGTCAAACAATACTTACTAATGCTGCATCTCAAAATATTATTGAATCAAGAATAAGTGGTAATATATTTAATATAAATTCTAAAGAAGTAAAATGTATTTATAATCCACCTGTTTACGATATTAAAAAAATAAAAGAAATAATAAAACAAGTTTATCCTAATAGTAGTAATGATGTAGACAAACTAAATGATATGATAAAAGACCTTCAAAAGAAAATTGAAGAACTTAAGAAAAGTGAATGATTTACCTTTTTTAGGATAAATCTATATTTTTTCCTAGAAAAAGCCAAAAGAAAAGTAGAAACATATTCTACTTAATTCTCTATAATAACTCTATCTTTATCCCTTTCATTCATAGTTATCTTAACTGTATATCTTGATAATTCATTCTTATCATATATTTTATTTTCTTTAAGATTTTCTAAATATACACTTAATCTATCTCTATAATCAAGTGATAATGATACATATATATCATTCACATTCTTTTTCATATAATAGTCATAATAACTTTCATAATATTTAGTTTCAATAGTAATTTTATTATCTAATGTATTATCATATTCTATAGTATATTTAGTATCATAATGACTATTAAATGATATACGAGTTATTTTATCTAAATTACTTGGTAAACTTATCTTTTCATATTTTCTTGTCATTGTATATTTATCACTAACATCTTTAACGATATCTATTTTAGATATTTGTTTCATAAATAATGAAATACCACATGCGATAATAATAAGTGTTAATATTACTGATATTAGCGTCCATTTAATACTTATCTTTTTACCTATTATCAATTTATTTACCAATATAACAATTATCAATAATAATAAATCTACTCCAAATAAAGCAATATTAAATCCATAATACTTAATACCATCAAGTATAGCAAACATACTAGACATTAATAATACAGTTACCCATAACCATATAAATAATAAACAAATTATTAACAATGTTCCAAGTGTTCTAAAAACAATTCTTCTAATTCTTTTATCTTTAGATTCAAATATTTTCTTTTCAGTTATGCTTTCAACAATATTAGGAAGTTCTTCTTTTACTTCTTCTTTAGTTTCAATTATATTTTCTTTTAAAGTATCTTTATCTTTCTTTTTAAAATTAAATTTACTTTTTAATACTTTGAATATATTTTCTCTTTTAACTTTTTCTTTTCTAACTTTATTTTTCTTTTCTTTTTTGATTTTTTCTTTCTTTATCTTTTCTTTTTTAGGTTTTTCTTTTTTCTCTTTTTTAGTAAATTGAATATCTTTAGTGATAAATTCTTTTACATTATTAAAAAATATTTTTATTTTACCATTTGATTTTAATGATTGTATTTCTTTTTCTGCGACTAAGTCTGTTGAACCTAATTCTTTTAATATATCTACTATTCTTCTATTATTAGATTTTTCTTCATGAATAATATTTCTATATTTTTCAATTATTTTATTCCTATCTTTTTTAGAAATACCACTAAGTTTATTTTCTAAATCATTCAGAAACTTCTTTTCCTTTTTCATATTATCACCTTTTTAAATATTATATTGTTTACTAATTAAAAATATAATCTAATTGTTTACTTATAGATTTTTTTATTTTATTGAAGATATTTTTAAATAAGTTTTTAAATATTTTTCTTATATCTTTTAATAATTCATTTATTATTGAATCTTCTGTTTCACTTTCAGTAACTTTTTTTGTAGTTTTCTCTATTTTTTTGGTTGTTGTTTCTTCTTCTAAACTCCACACTCCAAGTTTTTTACTTTTAGCAATACTTTCTTCTTTTTTTAAATCTTCAGTATACTTATAATCTCCATATAGATAAGCCACCTTAGCATATCCAAGTGATACTAAATCTTTTTGAAGTAATGTATCATCTGTAAATACCCATCCTAAAGCCCTATTATATTTATCTGTTTTAGTACTTCCTTCATCATATTCAATTTCTAATTTTTTAGCATTCTTAACTTTATCACAAGTATAATTACTTGCTTCTTTACCAAATGGTTGTTCACCTTTAGTAGGATGTACAGTTTCAGGAGTATCTATTGCTAAAAATCTTACTGTAGTTTTTTTATTATCAAGCATTACTTTAATAGTATCTCCATCAACGCATGCTTCAAATTTAACTGAAACTCTTTCTGCATAAACATTTGTTATAAATAAACAAAAAAATAAAAATATCATTACTACTTTCTTCATAATGATATTTTAGCATTTTTTATACTTTAAAAAAAGCCTTTTTAACTTAATTCATTCATTTTATTTGAATATTTAGTATAAGATTTTTCTATTTTAGTATCTTCTTCAGGTGTTATAGTATACCATCCTTTAGTAAACATAAAATTATAAATATCACGAGCCATATCTTTTGTATCTTCAAATATACTCATTATCTTTTTATATAGATATTTATTACTCATTTCATTAATGGCTACACTATAACTATTTGATATATTCTTTTCACATAATAATATATCATTTAATATATCTTCGTCATTTAAACATTCATCTTTTTGTATTTTAGTTTCTTCATTTTTAATTTGTTTCATAAAATTTCTCCTATCCGATTAAATCTAATAATTCTTTATAATGTTTAGCATGCATCTTTTTAGCTTTAGTAAGAATTTCTTCTGTTTCACTATCACAGACACATTCTAAATATGAATATATTTTCTTATTCATAATAAGATTCCAATTAAGCATATCTTCTATATATAATAGGTCTTTTATGCTTATTATATTTGGTATTTCTTTCATTATTTTTACCTCCTAGTAATATTATTTACAATGTTGAATATAATAATAATGTAAAAATTATCCAAAATATTAGCACTTACTATTGACAAGTGCTAATTATTGAGTATAATTATAATTGTTAGGAGATGAAAATTATGAGTTTATTACCAGAAAAATTTTATTTAGATGATTTCTTTGATGATTTTGTACCAATGCCAAAAATGCCTAAGAATGAATTGAAATGTGATATTTATGAAAAAGGAGGTAGAGTTCATATTGAACTTGATGTTCCTGGATTTAACAAAGAAGATGTTAAAGTAGACCTTGATGATGGTATTCTTACTATAGCTGCTTCTAAACATGAAGATAAAGAAGAAAAAGAAAAGAATTACTATCGTAAAGAAAGATCATTTGGTTCATTCAAGAGACAATTTAATGTTGGTAACGTTAAAGAAAATGAAATAGATGCTAAATTCAATAATGGTGTCTTAAAAATAAGTTTTCCTAAAGAAGAACAAAAACAATCAAAGAAATTCATTGCAATAAAATAAATAATTAAAATAATATGAAAGATACTTCAATTCAAAATGAGGTATCTTTTTTTGTTGGATTAGCCAATTCGGAAAGCTGGAGAAACGCCGATAGCACCTTTCGCAGAGCTGCTAAAATAGTTACCGCTGGTGGAGACGCCAAAGAAAGAAGAATCAGTTCTAGAATAGGCCGAACGGAGAAACCAAATATTAGCAGTAGATCCATTTTTCTTTTTTGCTTCATTTCTATTACTAGTTGTTACTCCATGTACTGTATAATAATCCAATTGTCTTGTTAAATCTTTTGTTGCACCATATAATGCTTCACTAATTGTTTTCCATGAATCTATCGCAAATGAATTAGGGGTTGGGATATATTTATCAGAATATCAGTAAAGTATCCTAGATTACTTATTACAATAAGTACTAAAATAACAGCAAAATATTTTTGGAGGAAATTAACTACTCTATTCATAGGACTATTGTAACACATTTAAAAGCAAAACAAAAGATATAAGCTATACCTATATCTTACTTTGTCACATTGAATCTAAACAAGCAAATATCTCCATCTTGCATTACATAATCTTTTCCTTCTAGTCTTGCTCTGCCTGCTTCTTTGACTCTTTGTTCATTTCCATATTTTATTAAATCATCATAACTCATTACTTCAGCTTTAATAAATCCTTTTTCAAAATCAGTATGTATAAGACCAGCACATTCTGGAGCTTTCATACCATCTTTAAAAGTCCATGCTCTTACTTCATCTTTACCTACTGTGAAGAAAGTTTTAAGTCCAAGTAAATGATATGTATTATGAATTAATTGGTCAAGACCACTATTTTGAATACCTAAATCTCTTAAGAATTCTTTTTTATCTTCTTCGTCAAGTTCAGTAAGTTCACTTTCTATTTTAGCAGACATAAGTACTACTGATGATTTTTCACTTGCTGCATATTCACGTACTGAATTTACATAAGGATTATCATTTCCTACTAAATCTTCTTCACTTACATTTGCTAAATATATAAATGGCTTATTAGTTATAAGATTATATGTTTTGATAAGTTTTGTTTCTTTTTCATCAAATTCTTCAAGTCTTAACATTTTTCCTTGACTTAATATATCTTTTAATTTCTTTAGAAGAGAAACTTCATAAAGACCTTCTTTGTCATTTGAAGTTGTAGCTTTCTTTTCAATCTTATTAAGTCTATTTTCAACTATTTCTAAGTCACTTAATATAAGTTCATAGTTTACTATTTCTATATCTCTTTTTGGATCGATAGTTCCTTCTACATGAATTATATCTTTATTTTCAAAACATCTTACTACTTGTACTATAGCATCAACTTCTCTTATGTTAGCTAGAAATTTATTACCTAACCCTTCACCAGTAGAAGCTCCTTTTACTAGTCCTGCTATATCAATAAATTCATATTGTGTTGGTATTAACCTTTCTGGTTGATATAATTCATTTAATGTTTCTAATCTTTTATCTGGTACAGTAACTATTCCAACATTTGGATCAATTGTCGCAAATGGATAGTTTGCTGCTAAAATATTTTTCTTTGTAATAGCATTAAATAATGTACTTTTTCCTACATTAGGTAATCCTATTATTCCTGCTTTAAGCGCCATAAATCACCCCTGGGTAAGACCCTATACCTATTGGAAGACCAATTAGATACCAACCTATTAAAATTAATATCCATATTATACTAATATATGTAGCATAAGGTACCATATATTTCGTACAACCTGATATTGTTGTTGTTTCATTTGTATTATATTTTTCCATAAATGCTATATAGACTGCAAAATATAAGAACAATGGTGTAAGTCCATTTGTTAATGATTCAGCAGCCACAAAAGTCACTTGTGAAAATTCTGGACTTATACTTGCATTCATAAATAATGTTACAAGTGATCCTGATAATATTTGCCACTTACTTAGTGAACCTGGTAAAAATAAATTACCTATTCCAACTAAAATAACTGTCATTAATATAAGTGGTGCTCCTGTAAAGTTAAGTCCACCTATTATTTTAGAAATAGATGCTACTATTACAGTACCAATTTGACTTTCTTCAAATACATTTATGAATAATGATGCAAAGAATAATAATACTAGAATACTTCCTATACCATCAAGTGAGTATCCTAAACTTTCTGTTACATCTTTACTATTCTTTATTGTTTTTGTCATAAGACCATATCCATAACCAACTATTACAAATAACATTGTTACTATGAATATAAATCCTTTATTAAATAATGAATTTGCTCCAAAAAGCATATCAATATATTTTGTAGCACCATTGTCAAGTAATGCTCCTGATAATGGTAATCCTGGTATTATCATATAAACTATTAATAATATATATAATATACCTGCTCCGAGTCCTATAATTAACCCTCTAAGTTCTTTATTCGTTATTTTTAATTCTTCTTCAGTGCTTTCATATCTTGGAAGTCTTGGCATAATTTTCTTTTCAGTTACTGTAGTAAATACAATCGATACAATTATAAGTGCTAGTATCATTATAAATAATGAAAAGAATGTTCCAATCGCATAATTTTGATCTAATGTATGTGCTGCATTTAATGTAAGTTCTAAAAGTGAACTATCATTTGCTGATAAAAATACATTAATACCTGCTCCAAAAGAAAGAGATGCGAATGTTGCTATAATTCCTCCAAGTGGATTACGCCTACCATATTTAAATAATAATGCTCCAAGAGGTAACATTATAACAAATCCTATATTTCCAAGTAATGAAAATATTAAACATAAGAATACTAATATAAATGTTATTGTATTCTTTTTTGAATTTCTTGTTAACATCGTAAAAAATGTCTTTAAGAATCCTGTCTTTTCTAATATACCTATACCTATTAATACTATTATTAACGCACCCAATGGTTCAAAGTTAACAAATCCACTTACTGCTGTTGTTACAATATGTTTAATACCTGATGTACTAAATAGACTCTTTACTTCTACTACATTATTTACAAGTTCACCAGTTACTTTATTAACTGAAGTATATTCTGATTGTATATTTAATAGATGTAAGAATCCACTAATCAATATTGTAGCAAATATAAGAATAATAAATGATACTATAGGACTTAATTTCTTTTTTGTTTTGAACATTAATATTCCTCTACTTTCTTAAGTTTTTTATCAAACTCTATTCTATCCATCATTATACTTCTACCACATTTAATACATTTTATTTTTATATCAACACCAACTCTTGTTATTTCCCAAAGGTTAGTTCCACATGGATGTGGTTTTCTCATAATGACTTTACTTCCTATTTTATACTCTTTATTCATATTAATCAACATTCACTTCTACTTTTAATATTTCAAGTATTCTTTCTAAATCTTTTTCACTATTAAAAGGTATAACTATTTTTTTATTTTTAATTCTTACTCTATTACCTATTTTATCAGTAAATGCTTCTTCTACATAGTTATAACTATTTTCATTCTTAATTTTTACTATAGCATTTTTTCTCTTATAGTCAGGATTTTGCACTAAGTTTTCTAGTTCTCTTACTGATAAATGATTCAATTTTATTTTTTCAGCAAGTTCTGTTATTAATTCTTCATTTTCTAGTTTACTTAATATTTTAGCATGTCCTGCGCTTATTAATCCATGTAGTATATCATTTTTTACTGATTCTGGAAGATTTAAAAGACCGACCATATTTGTTATATATGTTCTACTTTTTCCTATTTTATTTGCTAGTTCTTCTTGTGTTACATTAAGTACTTTTAGTAAGTTAGAATATGCTTCTGCTTCTTCTATTGCTGTTAAGTTTTCTCTTTGAATATTTTCAAGAAGTGCTATTTGCATCATTTCACTATCAGTAAATTCTTTTATAATTGCTGGTATTGTTTCTAGTCCTGCTAGTTCACTTGCTTTCTTCCTTCTTTCTCCAGCGACAATTTCATAACCTTTAATACTTTTAGTAACGATAATAGGTTCTAGTACACCATATTCTTTAATTGAATTAGCAAGTTCTACTAATTTTTCTTGATCGAACTTTTGTCTTGGTTGATATGGATTACTACGAAGTTCTGATAATTTTACCTCCACAATGTCATCTTTAGGTGTATTTTCTACTATTTCCTCAATTGGATCAATTGGTCCACTATAAAGAGACTCATTACTAAATAATTGTTCTAATCCCTTTCCTAATGCTTTTCTCTTATTTGTTTCCATTTCTATCAATCACCTCTTTAGCTAAATTTAGATAAGCTAGTGCTCCTTTACTTTTTGGATCATATTCTATAATTGGTTTTCCATGTGATGGAGCTTCTACTAATTTTACTAATCTTGGAATAATTGTACTAAATACTTTTTCATTAAAGAATTTGCGAACATCTTCTACTACTTCTAGTCCTAGTAATGTTCTTCCATCTAGCATTGTTAGAAGTACTCCTTCTATATCAAGTGCTGGATTAATCTTCTTTTGTATTTGAAGTATTGTATGAAGAAGTTGATTAACTCCATCTAAACTATAAAATTCACATTGAATTGGTATTATTACTGAATCAGATGCAGCTAGAGCATTAACTGTTAATGTTCCTAAACTAGGTAAACAATCTATAATAATATAATCATATCTATCTCTTATTGTATTTAATTGTTGTTTTAATTGTTCAGTTATTATAAATTCTTTATCTTGAAATCCTATTTGAAATAATTCCATTTCAGCACCTGCTAAATCTATAACAGATGGTACTATACTTAAGTTTTTAAATGGTGTTTTATATATAGCTTCTTTTATTTCACAATCTCCAACTATTACATTATATATACTCTTTTTTATTTTTGATCTATCTATACCAAGTCCTGTAGTACTATTACTTTGAGGATCAAGGTCTATTAATAAAACTTTTTTCCCTAGATGTCCTAGTGAACTGGATAAGTTAATACTTGTCGTTGTCTTGCCTACGCCACCTTTTTGGTTTACTAATGATATTACTTTTCCCACGTCTATTTACCTCTCTATCTATTCAATATTTTAACATATAATATTACTTTTTTAAACAAGAAAAAAACTATTTTTGTAATTTAATAGTCTTTTCACATTTTTTTAATAGTTCATTTCTTATATATATTATAGACTCTCTTATATCTTCAGTAGCTGGAATACTCTTAAATATAAGATTTAAACTTTCTAAATGTTCATTATTATTAATAAGTCTAATTAATTCTTGTAAGTCTTCTATAGTAATAAGTCCTAATTTATAATAATAATATATTTGTATCGCAAGTGTTTCTCCTGTTAAATATATTATTATAGCAGATAAATCATAAAAGTTTTTAGATGCTTTTTCACTAGATTCCTCTAAAGTTGTTAACATAAATGATTTACTTCTTTCACTTTCATATTCTTTTATTACATTTAACATTGCATTTGATTTATCTTTTATACTAAGTAATCTAAGTGCTATTGGAGAAGATAAATATTCTTCATATAATTTATTTTGTTTTAAATAGTCGTAAAATAACATTTCATGTGATATTGATATTGCTTCTGTAAATAAGAATCCATCTACTGAAACTCCATTTAGGTAAACTATATAATGCATAAATTCATGTACTATAATAAAGGCATCATTTATATCATGATAAAGTGGTATATTTATTGTATGATTACCATTATGTCTTGCATAATAAGCTTCATCACCATATTCTTTAAGCTTTTTTTTATCAGTTATATCATATATATTAACAACACCATTATTCATAAGTTCTTCTAATAATATTGGATATGTTGGATTAATTTTCATTAAGAAATCTTTTACTATATTAAGTGTTTCACTAAGTGACATATAATTTATTTTATTTCTTTTTTCTACTAATTCATCCTGATAATCTTTACATTCACTATATATAATACGTGATACATTCTTATAATAATCTATATTATTAAAAAGTAATTTTAATATTTCAGAATCTTTATGAAATAAAAGTACATTTGTAAGTAATCTTTTCATATATGCTTTTTTGCCTTTCTATTAACTTTGTATTCTAGCATATATTAACTTTATTTAAAAGAAAAATTACATTCAAAAACTATGAATTATTTTTTCATAGTTTTCTTTGCATTATCTAATATATCTCTTGCAGCTACTAATCCTGTTGCGGCAGCTGTTACTATGTTACCTGCTTTACCAGCACCATCACCTATAAAGTATATATCATAATCATCTAATTTAAATTTATTATTTGTTGTTATTTCATTACTAAAGAATTTTATTTCTGGTCCATAAAGTAATGTTTCATCATTATTAACACCTGGTATTATTTTATCAAGTTTTTCTAATCCTTCTAATATATTTGTTATTATTCTATGAGGTAGTATTAATGCAAGATCTCCTGCTACGCAATCTTTAAGTGTTGGTTCAATAAATCCTTTATTAATTCTTTTCCATTCACTTCTTCTACCTTTTTTAAGATCACGTAATGATTGTATAATTGGTTTGCCATCACCTAGAACATTCGCTATTCTAGCAATACTTTCTCCATAAAGTCTAGTATTTGTGGCTGGTTCTGTAAGACCTACCTTACTTATAAATGCAAAGTTTGAATTGTTAGATTTTATATCTTTTAATGAGTGTCCATTAACACATATGAATCCATAATAATTTTCTTTTGCTACAAATCCTCCTGGATTAGTACAAAATGTTCTTATTTCATCACTATAAGTATCTGTTTTAATAAATATAGTTGGATCATATATAACATTAGTAATATCTTCAAGTATTTCTTTACGTACTTCTACTCTTACTCCTATTTCTATACTTTGGCTAGTATACGGAATATTGTATTTATCAGATAACTCTTGTATCCATTTAGCACCAGTTCTTCCAGGAGCGACTACTACTTTAGAAGATTCTATTTCTTCACCTTTTTCAAATATTATTTTATGTTTATTTTTAGATTCACTTTGTATGTCAACTACATTAGCATTCTCATATATTTCTACTCCGTGACTCTCTAAATAATCAGTGAATTCTTTAATATATGTTGGTAATTTATCACTACCTAAATGTTTTTGTTTTATAAGAAGTAATCTTGCTCCTGTTTTAGCAACTTCTTTTTTTAATTGAAATGCTTCATCTAGATTAGATGGATATATTTCACTATCCATATGAAATTTATTAAATATTTTTTCAGTATCATCTATTAAGTTATATGCTTCACTTTCACTCATGTATTTAAATAAATCACTTTTACCTAATTTAGGAATAAAATTAAGTTTTCCATCAGAGAAAGTTCCAGCACCTCCATATCCTGATAATATTTGGCAAACTTTACAATTAACACATTTTCCGCCATTAACTTTCATAGGACACATTCTTGTTTCTGCTTTGTGTCCTTTATCAATTAAAGCTACTTTTAAATTCTTATTGTTTTGAATTAATTCATAAGCACAAAATAATCCTCCAGGACCTGCACCTATTATTGCTACATCATATTTTTTCATATATTCTCCTTACTTTGATTCTTTTTCAAGTTCTCTATATGCTACCTTACCTACTAATGTTTTAGGAAGTGATTCTCTAAATTCATATACTGCAGGTAATGAATATCTTGCTAAATTCTTTTCACAATGAAGTCTTATACTTTTTTCAACATCTTTACTAGGCTTAACTCCATCTTTAAGCACAATATATGCTTTTGCTACCTGTACCTTTTTAGGATGAGGAATACCTATTACTGTACTTGTAAACACATCAGGATGACTATTTATTATTGTTTCTATATAACTTGGATATAAATTATATCCATTAGAAATTATTATTCTTTTAACTCTTTGTTTAAAATATACAAATCCATCTTTATCCATAGAGCCTACATCTCCAGTATGAAGCCAAGTTCTACCATCTTCATGTATTTGTAATGTTTGAATAGTTTCTTCTAGGTTATTTAAGTATCCCATCATAACAGTTGGTCCGCTTATACATATTTCTCCGTCTTCTCCATATGGTACTTCATCATGAGTTCCAACTCTTACTACTTTTATATATGTATCAGGAAATGGTACTCCTATTGAACTTTCTCTATATTCGCCTGTAGGTGTAACACATATCGCAGCACTTGCTTCAGTAAGGCCATAACCAACTCTTATTTCAGCATTACTTCCATGTTCACGAAAATATGTATCAACTTTATTTTTTAAGTCTTTTGACATAAAGTCTCCACCACTTATCGCACTTTTAAGCTTTGATAAATCATTTTTTCCCATCGATGTTTTAGTAAGTGATTCAAATAATGATGGAACTCCACATACAATTGATATTTTATGTTTATGAAGTAGCCTTCCAAAATCTTTAGGATTAAAATTTGGTACTAATACTACTCTCATACCACAACCTAGTGTTGTATGTATACATACTCCAAGACCAAATCCATGAAATATTGGAAGTATTGCAAGAATAGATTCACCTTCACCTGATTGCTCTATCATTTTATGACAACTAAGTGCTAAAGCATTAAAATTCATATTAGTAAGTAATATTCCTTTAGGATCACCACTTGTTCCTCCACTATAAAGTATAACAGCCGGATCATTTGCTCCTTTTAGGCATGCTATCTCACCTTGATAATCGTATCCATAATTTATAAATTCATTCCAAGTCATTATATCATCAGTTAATTCTATTTTAGGAACAGTACCTCTATTTTTAAATTTATATAAGAATTTTTTTATTGTTTTTAAACTATCTCCAGCTGATGCGATAACTATTTTTTTAATACATGTATTATCTACTATATTATGAACTTTATCATATACTAAATCTAATGATAAAAGAAATGTTGCTCCTGAACCATTAATATAATTTTGAATTTCTTTTTCTGCTGATAATGGGTGTATTAATGAAACTAATGCTCCTACCATATTAGCTGCATAAAACATAAGTATTGCTTCTGGTGTATTAGGCATACATATAGCAATAGTATCTCCTTCTTTTACACCTTGACTCTTTAGTGATTTTGCTGTGTCCCTTATCATTTCATAGAATGCTCTATATGTATATGTTCTTCCATAATATTCTATTGCTATATTTTCAGGATATCTTGCTACTGCTTCTAAAAAGTATCCTACCATTGTACCTTTAGGATAATTTAAATGTGCTGGTACTCCTTCTTTATAATATTTTAGCCATGGTGTTTTTATATTATTTTTTTTATTAAGTTTTTCTTCTTTTTTAATTTCTTTTTTGAAGTTTTTCTCTTCAATTTTTTTAAGTTTTTCTTGTTTTTTTAATTCTTTCTTTTCTTCTTTACTCATCAATTTCGATTCTTGCATCTGCTCTATCCTCCAGTAATTCAGGGTTATCAAGTATATATTCTAACACTTTAATTGATTTAGCGAAATAGTATCCATCAGCAATTCTTTCATCCATATTAACTCCAAAATCACATACGTCTATTATTTTCTCTTTACCATCTTTATCAATTACTTTAGATTTATGTATCATACCCATTGTAGCAATTATAGAACTTGTACCAAAGTTAACAATATTATGATATATAGAGCCAATCTTAAAATTACCTAAGTTTGATAAAATAACACTACTATAATATAAGTTATCTTTAGTAATAGATTCAGGCAACCATCCATGTTTATCTAAAAATTTAAGTGCTCCTGTTACTATCATTCTTATTAATTTAGGAAGTTTACCTACTACATCAACTATATTGTTTGTATTTTCTTTCTTTTCACCTTTTTTACTATTTCTTATTTTAGCAACTCTTTTTGTAATTTTATCTCTTAATGTAAATATATTATCATCTTTATCTACTTTTATATTTATCATTACTTCTTCAGAGTCTTCTTCAAATGCTATTTTAGCTACGAATGCTATTATAACATCATTTCTATCATAGAAAGTTCTATTTGCTACAAATCTATTTAAAAGAGGTTTATTGTATATTGTTTTAGCAAAAGCCATTGCAAAAGCATGAAAGTATGTAATCTTATCATCGGGGTGTTCTTTCTTATATTTTTCTACATATTTTATTAATTTAGTAACATCTATTTCTTTATTCATATAGACATCACTATCACATCTTTCAGGCTTAATATCTATCATTACATTATGTAACCCATCAAGATTTCTTACCTTTTTAGCATCTTTTCTATCGCCTATTCTTTTCATAATACACCTCATTCTACATACTTAATTATAAAGAAAAAGTGGTAATAATGCAAATAAAGTTAATAATTTATGTAAAATAGAAAAAATAAAATTCTATTTAAAAAAGTGATAATTCAATTTTAATCTATTTTATACGTAATAATTGTATTTTTGGATAGTCTATTGACTATATTATCTAATTTTGACATATACTTTTGAACCTAAAATTGAGTTTTAGGTGATTTGATTTAATATTTTATATATGCTACATTATCTATCGAAGTACTTAGGCTAAGCGTTACCTACTCTTATATCGTAAAAAATTTAATGGAGGTAGAGAAATTATGGATAAGAAAGATTTATTAATCTTCATTCAAGACATAATTATCATTTTATTAATCATTTTTGGTTAATAAAAAACGCCTAACACTATAAGTTAGGCAAAAAACAACTTTAAATTGTGATGTCTAGCCATCAGAGGCTCTGCACTTCACTAAATATATATAATCATGGACATATCAAAATATCAACATATATCCATAATACAAACAAAATAATAATATCATTATTATTCCTTCTTTTCTTGACAATACTTTATCATTTCTAGCAAACAAATATAAAATAGATGCAGCAAGTTGTACTGCTAAAATATCAATAAGAGTAAACGATACAGAAGAAAATCCACCATAAATTAACAGAGGAAGTCCAAGTACTATCCCTATATTAAATATATTCGTACCAATTATATTACCAAGAGCTATATCAAACTCGCCTTTCTTTGACGCAACAACTGTCATAGTCATTTCAGGAAGAGACGTTCCAATTACAACAACTGTCATAGTTATAAACTTAGTACTAACATTAAGTGCTTCTGCTAAAACTTTTGCATTATTAACAACTAAATCACTTGCAAGTATTATTCCAAATGTACATCCAACTATTAAAAGTATAGATGTCATTATATTAAACTGAGGTTTATTATATTCAAAAAATCCTTGTTTAGATTTAACAACAGAAACTATGTAAAATATAAATAATAAGAAAAAGAATATAAATAGCACTCCATCTGATCTACTTAATATAAAGCTATCAGGAGTTCTACCTATATAATGTGAAATTATCGATAAAGAAAACATTGTTGTTACAACAAGTAAAATAGGTAATTCTTTTTTAGTAACTTCTTTTTTTACTCTAATCGGACATATCGTAGCCGCTAGTCCAACTATTAACAAGATATTAACAACGTTACTTCCAAGTACATTAGCGAGTGCTATATCACCTGCTCCACCTCTTATACTTTGAAAAGAAATAGCAAGTTCAGGAGCACAAGTACCAAAAGCCGCAACAGTAAGAGCAATCATCATTTTAGACATCTTAAAACTAGTAGCAATTGAACTAACTGCATCTACAAATATATCTGAACATTTTATTAACACAAAAAATCCTATTAACAATAATATTATTGATACAACTATCTCCATCTTTATTCCCCTATTCTATAATTATTATAATATATAAATTATATTTTTACAATTTAAAACTAGATTATTCATCTAGTTCTTCAAGTTCATCTGGTTCTATGTTATTTTCAAATAGTTTTTCTATATTTTTAGTTGGAAGTAACATATCGTTATCTTTATTAATTTTTATTTCAAATTTTTTAGATTCATGAGTAAGTTCATCTCCATCTATACACCATGAAGGAGGCACTTCATCAAATTCTAATTTTATATTATCTGTCTTATAATATTTAAATACAGGAATATCTTCAAGTTTTCTATGTGTTAAATAATAAACTGCTCTTATAATATCCCATTTATTTTTAATATCACAAAGTAATACTTCAAATTTATTATCATCTAGTTTAACATCATCATATATATTATTAAGACCACCAACTCTATTTGAATTAGTTATAAATATAAATGAGAATCTATCCTCATGTGTTTCACCATTTACTGTGTATTTTACATTATAAAATTGTAATTTTTGCCTTAATTGTTTTATACCATATATAGCATAAGCAAATTTACCATATTTTTCTTTTAGCTTTCTAGGTGTACTATAAGAAATGTCTACCCATGCGCCTATACAAGCTACATATACAAAAGGATTACCATTTAAAAGGCATACATCTATATTTTTTCTTGCTCCATTCAAAAGCATAACTAAATTTCTTGTAGTACTCCCAGTAAGTCCATACATATGTGCTACATCATTAACACTACCAAGTGGAAGATGACCTAGTAATAATGGCTTACTTCTTTCAATATTACCAGATATTACCTCATTTAAAGTTCCATCTCCTCCAGCACATATAAGTAAATCTACATCTTTTAATTTTTTAGTTATTTCTTTCGCATGACCCTTGTATTCAGTATAAATTATATCTACTTCATAACCATAATTTTCAAATACTTTGTATAACTTCTTAATATCATTTCTGTTTGTTAATTTACCACTATTTGGATTGTAAATTAATACACATTTCATCATATTATCATTCCTTTGTATAATTTTATTATAACACCCTTAAAAATATAAGTAAACTTGTGTTTTGTTTAAAATGTAAAGCATATAATATCAATTTTGGTTTATAATAATATTATGAAGAAGTTTAAGAATAAGAAAAAATATATAAATAATAAAAAAAATGATAATAATAAGTTTAATATTGTTAGTGTTATCTCTATGGTATTAATTGTTTTAATATGTTCAAGTATACTTATCTTTGTTGGATTTTCTATGTATATTTATATGAATGCTCCTGAATTTAATACATCATTACTTTATAAGAATGAATCTTCTAATATATATGATAATAAAGGTGATTTGATTGCTAGTATAGGCAGTGAGAAAAGACAAATTGTTAAATATGATGAACTTCCAGAAGTACTTATTGATGCGATTGTTGCAACTGAAGACTCAAGATTTTTTACTCATGATGGCGTTGATATATATAGATTTACTAAAGCGGGCCTTGGTTATTTAACTGGTACTAATGAAGGTGGGGCTTCTACTTTAACAATGCAAATATCTAAAAATACATTTACTAGTAAAGATGCTGAAGGATTTAAAGGACTTGTTCGTAAGTTTACTGATATATACATGTCTATTTTCAATATTGAAAAAGATTATTCAAAAGAAGAAATAATGGAATTTTATGTTAATTCTCCATATTTAGGTGCAGGTAGTTATGGTGTCGTTACTGCTGCTAAAACATATTTTAATAAAAATATTAGCAATTTAACACTTGTTGAAGCGGCTATGATTGCTGGTATGTTTCAAGCACCTGGTGAATATGACCCATATGTTAATCCTGAAAAAACAAATGTAAGAAAAAACGAAGTAATTGATTTAATGTATAGACATGGATATATTACTGAAAGTGAAATGGATGCTGCTAAACGTAAAGATGTAAGTGAAATAATTGTTAAAAATAATACTAATATTAACAAATACCAAGGATTTATTGATACAGTTGTTCAAGAAGTAATAGATAGAACTGGTGATAATCCATATCTTGTATCAATGGATATATATTCTACGATGAATGCTAGTAAACAAGATGTTATAAATGATTTTTATAAGAATCATAAGTTTAAAGATGATAAAGTCCAAGTAGGAATTGGTATTGTTGATAATAAAACTGGAGCTATTATTGCTGTTGGTGCAGGTAGACATAAAAATAGTGAAATGAGTTTGAATTATGCCACTCAAATAAAAAGACACCCTGGAAGTACTGCAAAGCCATTATTTGATTATGGACCTGGTATGGAATATAAAAACTGGTCAACATATACTCCATTTGTTGATAAACCTGTTAGTTATACAGGTGGTGGAGTTATGAGAAATGTTGATGGTCGTTATCAAGGATTCTTAACTCTTGAACAATGTTTAGTTAGATCAAGAAATA
>FR880118.1:212067-249619 GCA_000434555.1 Clostridium sp. CAG:524
AGCATTTCAAAAAATAAATAATAAACAAATTAACTCATTTGTAACATCACTTGGTATTGTTCCTGAATATTTAGGTAGCAATAATTATATAAATGAAGCACATTCTATTGGTGGATTTACTGGTGTAAGTCCTGTACAACTTGCTTCTGCTTACTCTGCCTTTGGCAACGAGGGCAATTATACTGAAGCACATAGTATAAATAAAATTGTATATAAAACAGATGGTAAAGAAGAAGTTCATGAATTTAATTTTGAGACTAAAAATGTTATGAGTGACACAACTGCTTATATGATTGCTTATATGCTTAAGAAAGTAACTAGTTCATCAGTTAAAGTTAAGGGAACAGATATATCAACAAAAACAGGTACTAGTAGTTATGATGAAGCTGCTTTAAAGAAATTAAAATTATCAAGAAATGTTATTCAAGATGCATGGACTGTTACTTTTAGTCCTGATTATAGTGTTGCGATATGGTATGGATATGATAATTTAACAAAGAAAACTTATAATACAACAAATCATGCCTGGGCTGAGAGAACTAAAATTCAAAAAGAGATTGTTAACAATGTAATGGAAAAGAATAGTAGATTTGAAAGACCTTCTGGAATAGTTGCATCAAAAGTAGTAGTTGGAAGTAATCCTCCAATGTTACCTAATAGAACTACTCCATCATCTAAAATACAAACACACTTATTTAAAAAAGGAACACAACCTACCAAAGTATATCCAGTTTATGTTAAACCTAAAGTTACAGAAGAAAATGAAGATGTAAAGATACCTGATGTTTTAGAACCTTAATATTTATTTTCTTCTTTTTATATTGTATAATTTTGGTATGAAGAAAAAGAAAATCAATAAAACTAATGTTATATTATCTATATTACTAGTTTTGAGTGCTAGTGTTTTTATATATTCACTTCTTAATATTAGAAATTGGAAAAAAGATAATGATGAAACTGAAAAAGAAGTAGAATCAATATATAAGACAGTTAGTGTTGAAGAAGTAACTGAAGGTGAAAATGTAAATGCTGAATCTCAAAAGAAAGAAAGTATTTATTGGAGTTATATAAAGATGAACATGATTAATGTTGACTTTACTGAATTATTAAAGCAAAATAGTGATACTAAAGGATGGATACAAGTAAATGGTACTAATATTAATTATCCATTTGTTCAATCTAATGATAATGCTTATTATTTAAATCATTCTTTTACTAAAAAGAAAAATGAAGCTGGATGGGTATTTCTTGATTATAGAAATGATATTAATAATTTAAGTCGTAATAATATTATTTATGCTCATTCAAGACTTGATAAAACTATGTTTGGTTCACTTAAAAATATACTAAGTAATAATTGGTATAAAAATACTGATAATCATATTATTAAATTATCTACTGAAAAAGAAAACACTTTATGGCAAGTATTTAGTGTTTATCATATTAAAACAGAAAATTATTATATAACAACTGATTTTAGAGATGATGATGAATTTAAAACATTTATTAACACTATTAGTAAAAGAAGTAAACTTAAATTTGATGCGAGTGTTGATGTTAATGATACTATTCTTACATTATCTACTTGTCGTGCTGGTGATGAAAAAGTTGTATTACATGCTAAGTTAATTAAAAAAGAAGTTAGAAACTAAATTTCTAACTTTTATTCTACAATTTTGCTATATTCATTAGGTATTTTTAAATCAATATGAATCATTTCTTTAGTAACTGGATGTATAAATTTTATCTCATTCGCAAGTAACATCATTTTTCTATAGCCATCTTTTTTACCATATTTTTTGTCTCCCAATATTGGAGTATTATTATCTTTCATATGTACTCTTATTTGATTCTTTCTACCTGTTTTGATATTTATTTTAAGTAATGAGTATTGTTTATTTGATTTAACTCTCACATAACTTGTTTCAGCATATTTACCACTTTTATCATTAGTACTATAAGTATAAAGTGTTTTTGTTTCTTTTAGATAAGATTTTATAGTATCTTTATCTTTAGTTATTCCATGTACTACTGCTATATAATTTCTTTCTGTGTAATCCCATGTATTTTGTAGTGATTCTTTTACTCTTTCACTTTTCGCAAATACTACTATCCCACTAGTATCTTTATCAAGTCTATGAACTACAAATACTTTTTGATTCTTTTTATGTAAATAATCAAATACTTCACTATATAAATTATCTTTATAGTTATCACATTTAATAGTTGGCATATTACCATTTTTATTTACTATTATTAAATGTTTATCTTCATATAATATATCTAATTTTCTCTTTTTCATATTCTACCTTTTAATGAAATAAATGACTTACTAGTATTAATACTATACCTGTAATTATCCCAATTAATAATTCTTTCTTTTTTATATTTTCTTTTACTTCACAAAGAAGTTCAAAAAAAGCAATATACATAAGCATACCTAAAGTTATACTAATTAATACACCTGAAATGTAAGAACTAAGTGTAATTTTGAATAATTTTAACATAATAACACCAAATATACTTGATAATGATAATATTGTAAGTAGTGTTAATTTCTCTTTTTTATTTTTTACTAAAGATGATATTTGTATACCAAGTGGTATGTTATGAAATGATACTCCAAGAGACGTGAATAATCCTATACTGATTGATGAAAGTGTTGCTGTATATATAGCTGTTCCTTCTATTACATTATGTATGAATAATGCTAGTGTTGATATAAGACCTATATGTTCCATATGATCTTTCTTTTTAGTGTGTTCATGTTCATGATCTGGTATAAATAAATCCAATACTTTTAATAATAATATACCTAATATAACAAATCCTAATATGATAAGTTTATTATCTGTAAATTCTAAACATTCTGGTAAAAGGTCAGTAAATATAAGACCTAATATTATAGTAAAAGAAAATCCTACTGAAAATGTTATTAACTTTTTTTCATCTTTAATTAATTTTGTTATCAAATAACCTATAAAAAAAGAAAGTCCTGATAACAAAGTTATAAATATTGCTTGTATATTCATACTTCTTCACCAAGAAGATTATATCACACTTTCTTAATATTTTAAATTATAAAAGATAATGCTATTAATATAATAAGTATTATTATACTAAATGTTGATATTTCTATCTTTTTATTATTTTTAGATTTTAGTTTATCTTTATTAATGCTCTCCGTCTTTACTAAAGAAATTCCTTTTGTTTTAATGTTAGTTAAATCTTTATTACTTATTATATAATATGCATCACATTCATCATATTCTGCGAATTTTATATCTTTTGGCATCTTTAATATTTGTATAAACATAAGTATGTCAAAGTAAGAACCTGCTATATTAGATACTGATAAAAATGCTAGAAATGGCATATCAAATATATAACTTATTATTAATGTAATAATACCTATTACTGTAAATGGAGTAAGAAGTGATATCATAACAGATGACCTACTTATTTCATTTGTACATCTACAATACATTACTCCTTTTTCAAGACACATTCCTAAACATAAGTCTTTATTATTGACATTTTTATTTATTAAATATCCTATATAATGAAGTAATTCGTGTAGCATGAAGTAACCTATCATTATTAATATTTTTTTATATCCAAAATTAAAGTAATAATCATCAAATGTAAAATATAATAATAGTAAAAGTAATATCATTATTAATGATGCAACTATATTACCTATTCCTAGTTTTAGTTTATATTTATAATATTTTAATTCCTGCTTTTTCATATTTAACCTACTATTCTTTTTAAAAGTCCATATGATATTAACATCATTATTATACTAGCCATTATTATACCAAGCATTATTGATATAAATGATTTCTTTTTATCCATATTTAATACTGAAGCAGCTAAACATCCCGTCCATGCTCCTGTTCCTGGAAGTGGCACACCTACAAATAAAGTAAGTCCTAAATATCCATATTTTTCTATTGAATCTTTATGTTTTCTTGCTTTTTTATCTAACCATTTTGATAATTTATTCATCCATTTTATTTTAGATTTTCCCATCCAATCTAGTATCTTATTTATAAATAGTAAAATAAATGGTACAGGTAAAGTATTTCCTATTATAGATACAATATATCCTGTAAGTGGACTTACATTTAGAAGTGATGCAGCTATAAGACCACCTCTTAACTCTAATATCGGCAAGATAGATATAATGAATACTATTAACTCCTTACCAAACTTTAATGCAGTTAATCCACTAAATAATTTTATTATTGAATTTATTATACTTTCCATATTTCTCCTTATTAATTTTATTATTTCTTTACGTGTATTATATCATATTTCTATCAATATTATTTAAATATAACATATTTTTTGATAAAATATTTACAAGAGATGATTTGTATGAATAAAAAGATTGGTATGTTTGATTCAGGCATTGGAGGGCTAACTATATTAAAAGAGTTAAAGAAACTATTACCTAATGAGGATTATATTTATTATGCTGATTCTAAAAATAATCCTTATGGCGAAAAAAGTGATACTGAACTTATGAAGATAGTTACTAATATTGTAGATTATTTAATAAGTAGAGATGTTAAAATTATTGTTATCGCTTGTAATACTGCAACTACTAGATGTATTAAAAGACTAAGAATGATGTATCCTGATATACCTTTTGTTGGAACCGAACCTGCGATCAAAGTTGCTTGTGATAATAATTATAAGAATACTCTTGTTATGGCAACACCAGGCACTATTAAAGCAGAAAGAACTCATGAACTAGTTAAAAATTATAAAAGAAAAGGACAAAAGATTAAACTTCTTCCTTGTAAAGGACTTGCTGATACTATAGAGTTTGGTACTAAAAAGGATGTTAATAGAGTTCTTCATAATTTACTTCATAGTTATTATGATAAAGGAATTGATTCAATAGTTCTTGGATGTACACATTATCCTTATGCTAAAAAGAATATACAAAAACTATTTCCAAATGCTAAACTAATTGATGGAAATAAAGGAGTTTCTAACCAAGTTAAAAGAGTTCTTAAAAGTATGAATCTCTTAAATAATAAAACAGAAAAAGGTAGTGAAGAAATAATTTATAACAAATAAAAAAGTACATCTACTTACTTAAATAGATGTACTTATCTAACCAACTTTCAAAAGATGAAGTATCTTGATATCTATCAAGGTCTTCTTTTTTATTAGCATCTAAATATGTAACAATTTTACCATTCTTAATAATAAGTACTGATGGAGCATATTTTACTTTGTTTATATAATCTGTTTTTTCAAATTCTTCATATCTTATAGAATACATATCTATTTTATATTTATTCATTACACTTCTAAATATATCATCACATGGTATTTTAAGACTACAATAATCATTATATGTATAAAGTAAGAAACTATCTTTTGAATTTATTAAATTATTTAAATCATTAGAAGTTATCTTTATGAATTTTCCATTATTGTAATATTTATCATTAATATAAAACTTCTCATGTTTTAAATTTAGTATTATTGCTGGTACAACTATTAATATTGTTAATACTATTGTAATTATTATTATTATTTTTTTATTCATAACTTACACCTCATTTTACATTATACAAGTATTTTTTTGAAATACTATAATTTTGAAGTTTAGTTATCTAGAGCGTAAGTTGAGTAAGAAAAAAAGAACTAATTCTTTAGTCCTTTCATGCCTTTAAGTCCTTTTGAACCATTGAATCCATCAAATATACTACTCTTAAATGACATAGTTTTTTGATTTTTATGTTTGTATTCTTTTATAGCAATAGATACCATTTCATCAAGTAATTCACTATATTTCATACCTGCTTCTTTCCATAAGTAGAATGATAAACTACCAGGGCATGTATTTGGTTCATTTACATAGAATTTATTTTCTTTATTATCAATAAGAAAGTCTACTCTACATACTCCACTTAAATTTAATACTTTGAATACTTGTTTTGCTGTATCTTGTATTTCTTTAGTAAGTTTTTCAGATATTCTTGCTGGTACTATTCTACTTGTACTAGCCATTCCTTTTGATGCTGTTCCTTTTGACTTAGCATTACCTAAGTATTTATCAGCAAAAGATAATATTTCATCTTCTCCCATTACTTCTTCTAATGGACTTACTTTTTGATATTCATAATTACCAAGTACACTAGCATTAACTTCAGTTAAATTTTCAATTACTTTTTCTACTACTATTTTAGTATCATATTCCATTGCATCTTCAATTTTTGACTCAATATCTTTTTCATTTTTAGCAACTTCTATACCAATGCTACTACCAAGAGTAGCAGGTTTTACTATAACAGGATAACCTATCTTTTTTATTTCTTTTAATATATTTTCTTTATTATCTAAGTATTCACAATCATAGAACCAAGTATAAGGTACTATTGGTAAATTTACACTTTCCATAACTTGTTTCATAACGACTTTATCTTGACCAAGAGCCCCACCTAAAACATGAGAACCAACATATGGAATACCTATTGAATCAAGAAGTCCAGCAAGTGAACCATCTTCAACATTATTACCATGCACTACTGGTAAGATAACATCTAAATCAGTAATATCTTTTCTAAAAAGACCAGTTGTTCTTTGTAATAAGAATGTTTTACCTTTCTTATATAGCATTACTTTAGTCGCATATTTTTTTTCATCTTCAAATTCTTTATAGAATTCAATATCTCTTAACATATGTCCTGTATACCATATTCTATCTTTAGATATATAAATTGGTACTATATCATATTTATCTTCATTTAAATTATTCATAGCTTGTAATGCAGAAATAACACTTACTTCATGTTCTACTGTCTCTCCACCATAAATAACACCTATCTTTATTTTCATACTACACTCTCCTATTCATTAAATATGTCAGGTAAATCATTTTCAAGTAATACATAAGTTTCTTTTCCAGATAACTTTTTCATAAGTGGAAACGCTTCTTTGACATCGTTTAATATATGTATATTTTTTTCATTATATTTTTCTTTCTTAAGACCATCATATATTGGCTTTGTTTGTTCTTTTCCGACTAAAATGACTTCATCTGCTGAACTTGCTATTTGACGACCAAATTCATAATTAAGATTATATTGTTCTTCTCCTAATTCTATCATACCAGGAGTTACTATTATTTTTTTACCATCCATCATTTTAAGAACATCAACAGCCATTTTAGAACCAACTGGATTTGAATTATAAGCATCATCTATTATATAAATGTTACCCATTTTCTTAAGTTCAAGTCTATGTTCAATAGGCTTAATTCTTCTTACGCCTATAGCAATTTGTTCAAATGTAAGACCAAGTTCATAAGACATTGCGATAGCCTGTAATACATTATATACATTAGCATTACCAAGTAATTTAGTTTCAAATGTATATTTTGCTTTTGACTTTTTAAATACACAAGTAAATTCAGTACCTTTTCCAGATAATTTTATATTTTCAGCATACACGTCTGCCTTCTTATCTTTTGTTGATACCCATATTACTTTACATTTACTTTTTATTTTATAACTTGTTTGATATGGATCATCCATATTAAGAACTGCAACACCATCATCAGGAAGTGAATCTATAAGTTCAAATTTTGCTTTTTGAATGTTTTCACGACTTCCAAAACTTTCTAAATGTGCTGTTCCAATAGTTGTAAGTATTCCATATTTAGGTTTAATAAAGTTAGCTTTTTCCTTTATTTCTCCTCTATAGAAAGCACCCATTTCAGCAACAAATACTTCACTAAATTTATCCATATAATTATTAATTGCATTTATAAGACCATACATTGTATTAAAACTCTTAGGTGTTGCGAATGAATTATATTTAACACTTAATATATCATTTAAGAAATTCTTAGTACTTGTTTTACCATAACTTCCAGTTATACCTATTTTCTTTATATCTTTCATACTATAAAGTTTAGTTTTAGCCTGTCTTTTATAATGTAGATAAACAAGCTTCTCAACAGGTTTATTTATAATATTAGCAACCATAACTATAAATGGATTCAAATAAGCAATTAATCCTATATAAGTATAATATCCATATACACTATTTTCATTAAATAAGAAAAACATTGGTGAAATTCCTATTAAATAAAGAATTAACATTGTTACATATAATCTTTTAATCCTAGCAGTTATAACAAGAGGCTTCTTAGATTGCTCTTTCTTAATTTTAGATTTATATAAAAAATAAACAATTATATAAAATATACTAAATATTATTACACTTGCATTAAATTTAACATATTTAAATAACACAAAAAATATAAATAATAAATCATATGTAATAAATACTCTTGTTATATTATCAAGTATCCACTTAAAATATCTATTACCATCATTATACCAATTTTGTTGTAACATATGCATTGATTTTCTTGCCTTATATATTACATACCAAAAATAAGGTATCAATGATATTAAAAAATACGTTTTCATTCTTTATCACTCCCTATAAAATTATCAAGTACTCTTATTGTTTGCCCTAAATTTTCTAAATAAGCATAATGAGTACATCCTTCATATTTAACAAGCCCACAATTAGGTATTATTTTTTCAAGTTGTATCGCATCATTAATTGACACAGCTTCATCATTAGTTCCCCATATTAACAATGTAGGACATTTTATCTTTTTAGCTTCTTCAGTTAAATCTAAATTAACATGATTTACTAATATTTTTCTCATTGTTTCACTAGCATTTCTATAATCTGTTGAACCAACATGTTTTTTAACAAAACTCTCTAAGCCTTTAAGTCCAGGTATTTTCTTCACTGCCTTATATACTTTCATTTTAAAAGTTGGTTTTGTTATATTTTGTTTATATGGACTTGCGAGTAAAACTAACTTCTTAGTTTTATATTTAGTAGCATAAGCTAATGATATCTTTCCACCAAATGAATGTCCTATTAATATTGGATTTTTTATTTTTAATTCACCTAACATTTCATTAACAGTATCAGCATAATCATAAATACTCCATATTTCTTTAGGCTCATCACTACCTCCAAAGCCAGGTAAATCAACAATTAATACATTATATTTTTTAATAAATGGTTTAGCAATAGGCATCATCATTTGTATATTCTGACCCCACCCATGCAAAAAAACTAATGAAGTATCACTATCATTATTATAATACTCATAATTAATATTTATGTTTCTTATAAACATTTGCATTCTTTCACCTATTTAATTATAGCACATTACATAGATGTTTATACTTAATTACACACTTTATTTACGATATTTAAATACATTTTTATATTTTTATTGCTTTTTTGATAACATTTTTTCTTTTTTATCATTTTTTGATATTAATTTTTTAATTGTTTCTATAAATTTCTTTACACTTCCTATATCTTCTTTCTTACTTCTTATTTCAATTACTTTTAACATGCTTTCTAAATATTTTTGTTTTTCTTCACTATCAATTGTTTCATCTTTAACTAATTCTTCATAATCCTTGATAGTATCATCTACTGATAAAACTTGTTTATATAATATCTCATTTATATTATGAATAAGAATTTCTAATTTTTCTTTTTCATTACCTTCAAAACGTTTACTTCTCTCTTTAAATTCTTCTCTTATTTTAAATAGTTCTAATGTAGTTCTTCTTCTAAAATCTCTTCCATACATCAAATTTAATACAGGATGTCTTACAAATATATCAATACCATTATCTAAAGCACTTTCATATATTTCTTCTAATTTACTTTCAAATAATTCATCAACAATATAAAATTTACCATTCAACTTTCTATATCTCATCTTATGCTGTTTTATATCTTTTTCATTTTCCTTACTCAAATCACTTTTAACACCAAGCATTTTTAAGTAACAATCAGTATACATTCTAGCATGTATTCTAGCATCAAGTTCAGTATATAAAAATTCATAATTATCTTCATAAAAATTTGGAGGTAACGCATTATATAATAAATAATCCATCATCATTATCATTTCATCATATGTTAACTTTTTAACTCTTGTTATACTTTCTATTTGATACAAATGTCTTAATTCATGAAATACTGTATTTAGAAAATCATTATAATCTACTCTACCATTTTTAAATATAGTTCTATAATGTGAATAATCAACAAAAATCAAATTATTTTCATAAGTACCAAGTGATTTACTTGGTATATTTCTAAACCTAAAATAACAAAATGTTTCATTTGAATATGCATAATTAGACACTAAACTATCAATTAAAGAATGTAATACATCTTTAGATAAAAGTATATTTTGTCTAATAGACTCTTTAAAGAAATAATCAACATACATTTGTGGAACTGGATATACAGCATATTTAAATATGTCATTTAATTTTTTATAGTTTTCACCATTCAAAGGAATATTTGTCTCTATAAGCCTATCAAATTCTTTCAATTCTTCATACATCTTATCTTTTAAATGAAGACTATCAAAAAAATCATTTATTGCTTTAATTTGTTTTAAAGCAATATCTTTATATTTATCTTTTTCTTTTTCATCATCTAATTCATTATTTAATTTTAAAGCTATTATATTATGCTTATATTCACTTAACATCTTTAATGTAACTCTTATATCATTATTAGTTCCAACTAAATACTTACTATATATATTTATAATAATTTCTATAAAATCATCTTCAATAATTAATTTAGATTTTCTTATACTTCTTTTTAAAGTTTTTGAAGCTAATAAAAAAACACATGATAAAATTTCATTTAAATTAATGTTTTTAAAATGTGATTTATTATTTTCATAATCTAATAACTTATTAGATTCTTCTTTACTAATACATATTTTATATACATCTTTTTCTCTCAACCTTGTCATACTATTCCTTTGTGAAAGATATTATAACACAATTATATATTTTTTTATTTATTATTTTTATTTCTTGTTAACTTTTTTATATGTTTTTTATAATTATGTATATAAGGCTTTAAATCCATTGAAGATTTAAGTGGAAATATAAATGAATATTTTTCTTTTGCTTTTTTTTGATGTTCTTTAACTGTTCTTTTAAACTCTTCATATCTAATTGTTGCTCCGCTTTCTTTAGCATACTTTCTAACTTTAGATAATAATTTTGTAGAGTAAGCATAGTCAATAATAATAGTTGCCATAAACATACCAAGTACAAACGAAAATATAATATGATTATTGAACCATATAACTTTATCAAGTATAAATTCAGATAAAAAGAAATAGTATAATGCACTAATAAATGTCCATATAAGTGAAAATAATGGACAAATTATTCCTTTATAGTTTCCCCAATTATTACTATAATCCCATAATTTAACAGGTTTATTAACAAATGAAAGACCGCCAATAAGCTCTATTAATGTCATAGCAGCACCCATCAATATAATAACTAATATACTAGGTAAATGCATTTCATAAAAAGTTAAATAAATAACTGTCAAAGTACAAAGACCAAATCCATATATAGGTAAATATGGTCCAACTAAAAATCCAGGATTAACCCAATATCCATGAGCAAGTCTTCTATAAAATAGTTCAAGTATCCATCCAAATGTACACCCTATAAAAAATAAAAATACAATATCAAGAAATATAACCATATTATTCACCACTTTCTTATATAATCATTATAGCATATTTTTATATCGTATTATTGCAATTTATTATACACAATTTACTGTTTTCATGTATATTTGTTTAAATAAAAAACAATACTCCATTATCAACATTTCTATTAATAATATTCATATTGTTTTTGTAATATTATTTTATTTTAGTTAAATTATCAAAATCTATATCGTGGTATGCAATCTTATAGAAATCATATGTATTGCTTCCTCTTGAAGTATTTTTTACATTAATTTTATTTTTACCTTTGTAATACCAGAATCCACCAACATTATATATTTTATCTTTATCCCATCCAAGTGATATTAATAAATTCTTAGTCATACCAGCATATCCACCACCACCACACATTAAGAATATATTTTTATCTTTTGGAAATAAATATTCAAGTATTTCTAAAGATTCAGCATAGTTAGCAGTATATTTACCATCTTTTTCAGTAAATAAAGTTTCTCCTTCATAAGTTTTACCTACTTCTTTTGGAAGTCCAGTAACATTAACTAAATATGGATAAGGTACAACTTCAAATCCCCTAACAAATCCTGACAAATAAGCATCTCCACCTATTGCTTCATAATTTCCTGGATCTTTAAGCATTCTCATATCTCTATATACAGAATCACTTCTATCTAAATAATTATCAATTGTCTCTTCATAAATATTTTTATCAATTCCAAATTGTGTACCTCTTATTCCTTCTGTTATTTCAGGCTTTGGTAAAGAAGAATTATTATTATCACATGACTTATTAAATATAAGATAGCTTAAAACTCCACCTACTAAAATGCTTAATATAATTGTTATCACAAGTTTTATTGTCTTACTCATAATTACTTTTAACTCCTTTCTTGATTCAATCATAATACATATAATAAATATAGTATATAATTTGATAGTTGAATTACTAAAGTTAGAGTTGAGTTATGAAAGAAGTTTAAATACACTTGTTAAGTCTTCATTAATTATGAGGGTTGCTCTTTTATCATATGGAGTTTCATCATTATTAATTATTACTAAATTTTTACCTCTAAAATAATTTATTAAACTGGCAGCTGGTTCTACTATTAAAGATGTACCAGCAACTATCAACAAATCACATTCACTTATATATTTTTCTGCCAAAACAAAATCTTCAGGTAACATTTCTCCATAAAGAACAACATTTGGCTTAATAATACTTCCACATTCACATCTTGGAATATCTTCACTATTAAAAACATATTCAGCAGAATATTCTTTTCCACATTTTATGCAATGATTTTTATATATTGTTCCGTGAAGTTCTAATACATTTTTACTTCCTGCTTTTTGATGAAGTCCATCTATATTTTGAGTTATTATTGCTTTTAGTTTTCCTAATTGTTCTAATTTTGCTAAATACTCATGTACAATATTTGGTTTAACATTTAACGAATTCATATTTGCTTTATAATACTTATAAAATTCTTTAGTGAAACTATAAAAGCATGATACACTCAGCATAAATTCAGGTGAAACATTTAATAAATTATTTTTCTCATTATATAATCCATCTTTACTTCTAAAATCTTTAAGTCCACTAGCAGTTGAAACACCCGCTCCTCCAAAGAAAACAATATTATTTGATTCTTTTATTATTTCCTTTAATTCTCTTATTTTTTTTTGATTTATTTTATTCATAACAGTCTACTATTCCCTTCTATTAATTAAAATAAATAACTATATTATATATCATACATCAATTATAGCATTTAAAAAGAGTAAAATGTTATTTTTACTCCACATGTTTTACTATAATTGATTTATTGGTGATTTATTTTTTGAAATAACTTGTAATACTATTCCACAAGTGAATACTAATAATAACATAGCAATTGGAAAAGATACTCCTGTTTTAGGATTTTCAGGTACATTATTAATAGTTCCATTAGTTGAAATAGATATTATATCACTATATTTTTCAGCACCAACAATAACAGTTTTATAATAATAAGTAGTTCCAGATTTTAAATTAGAATCAGTATATCCAGTTGAATTTACACAATCAATAGGTGTATTAGTTATTTTTTCATAATTTCCATCAATACTTTCTGATCTATATATATGACAATTAATTTTTGTATCGCTACTTAAATTATCAAGTGATACATTTGGATATATTGTTATAGAATTTTCAGTAACATCACTACCCTTTATTGTAGGTGTTATTGCATTTATTATTTCTTTATTAGGATCATCACTAATCGCAACACCATATTTAGTCGCAAAAGCATCTATTTTTTCAGTATCAAATGATATTTTAAAATATCTTACAAAATCACCACTGTATTTAAGCGTTCCATTTTCACTTTCTTCTTCAAAATTATAATGCTCTCCTTCAAGTACAATGCCATCTTTTTCATATGTTAATGATTTCATACTTTCATCATTACTTAAAGTAATATTTTCATGACCGCTTAATTTAAACATAGATTCAAGTATTCCAGATAGCATAAATAAAGTACTTAAATCATCTGAACAATTTTCTTTAGTAAGAATAACATCTCTATTGCTATATTCTAAATATTCATCAGTATACTTAAATGAATAAATTTTTTCAGTACCAGCATATACATCTATTGTTTTATCTACTTCATTTACTTTAGATTCAATTTTTGATGTACTCATATTATTAAGTTCCTTAATTGTCGGTGAATTATTGAATCCATCATTAAACTCATTAATTGATACAACTCTTGCATTTATATTTGTTAATGAAGTTAAAAATATTAACAATACTATAAACACAGAAACAATTCTTTTAACACTCTTTTTAAAACATTTCATTTTACTACCATCCTACTCTATATATTCTATATAAAGTATAACAATTTATAATATTTTTATCAATAAAATTTTGCAAAATAAAAGTAGCATGTTTATGTGCTACTTAGTTTATAAAATTGGCAGGGGTAGAAGGACTCGAACCCTCCCCAACGGTTTTGGAGACCGGCATGCTACCACTGACACCATACCCCTATCAGTGTGCTTTTCATAAAAAGCAATTTAATTATACAATAACAAAATAGATAAATCAACTTTTTATTAACATTTTTTCTAAGCAATGCTTAATTAATGCATGTTATTAACTTTTTATTAACATTTCTATTTATTTGTATAAAATATATTAGGTGAAGAATATGCTTATTAAATATAATAATAAAGAACTTGATTTATGTGCAAGACTTATGAGAGCTGAAGCTCTTGCTGAAGGAGAACTTGCTATGCTAATGGTGGGAAATGTAATCGTTAATAGAGCTATCGCAAATTGTTTGGATTTTAAAAATATAAGAAGTATAAGTGATGTAGTTTATCAAAAACCTGGAGGATTTGTAGGTACTAATAGTCAATTATTCAATAATGGTAGCGCTACTAATAAAGAAAAAGAACTTGCCAAAAGAGTATTAAAAGGAGAATATTATTACCCAGCAACAAATGCTTTATGGTTTTATGGTCCAAAAAAAGGAGAAGAATGTAAGGGAACTTGGTTTGGTCAAAGAAATACTGGTAGATATAAAAGTCATTGTTTTTATGCTCCTGACCCTGGAGTATGCAACGAACTATATTAAAATTAAAACATTCTAGCAATACAAAACATGTCATAATCGACATGTTTTTACGTTGTAGGAAGTAATAATTTTTGACCTATTTGTAGTACTGTTGAATCTAAGTTATTTATTGTTTTCAATTTATTAACAGTTGTATTATACTTATTAGCTATCTTCCATAATGAATCACCAGATTTTACTATATATGTATTATAATTTGTAGAACCAGGTATTTTTAACACTTGACCTATTTGTAATGTATTTGTTTTTAAATTATTAAGTTTTTTTATATCACTAACAGTAACACCATATTTATTAGCGATGGTATTTAAATTGTCGCCCTTTTGAACAATATAGTTTACCTCACCAGTTGAAGAATTTGGTATTTCTAAAACTTGACCTATCTTTAATATATTAGATGTTACATTATTTTTCTCTTTTATATCATTAATAGATACATTATACTTTTCAGCAATGTCATATAAAGTGTCGCCTTTCTTCACTGTATAAATATTATCATTTTTTGTACCCAAATTATTTGTTTTAGGTATAAATAATTGCTGATTAATAGTTAATTTATCAGATTTTAAATTATTTATAGATTTTAATGTTGAAACAGTTGTGTCATATTTTTTTGCTATGTCCCAAAGATTGTCTCCATTTTTAACTTTATATATTAAATATTCATCAGGATTTTTTTCGTCATTTTTAGCTATCTTTAATGTTTGCCCTATTTTAAGATTATTTGTTGATAATTTGTTTAATTCTTTAAGTTCGTTTACAGTCATTCCATACTTATGTGCTATATCCCATAAATTATCACCTTTTTTAACAGTATAATATCCTTCACCTACTGGAGCTTTATATGGTAAGTTTTTATAATCAAGAACAGCCCTTATAACAGCTTCAGCATAATTTTCATAATTGTTTTTAATTTGCTCAACATCATCTTTAGGACTATCAATAAATCCATATTCAACAGTCACAGTCTCATTGTTAGGAGTATCTCTCTGCATAAAATAATAATCTTTTATTGGATTACTTGGAAGTCTTTGTTGATAATACTTTCTTACGTTTTGCCCTTCTTTTTCCAATTCATTAAGTATTTTTTTTGAAAGAGTACTATTATTTCGAAGAGCGTAGATTACTTCAGCACCATCACCACCGCGAACCCGTCAAGCGCTCGTTTAATTGACTAAAAAAATAAATACTTAACTTTTAATCTTATCATTTTCAATAATTTTAAACTTATAATATATTTCTACATTTCTATCTTTATCAATAACTATCTTGTCTATTACACTTAACAATAATTCTCTTGTAAGATTTTTTAAATCTAATAATTTTTTAATTTTATTAATTATTTCAGATATTTTATCATCATAACTAACAATACTACCAACTTTCTTTTCTTGCCTTTTAATTTTTTCTTGTAACTTTTTAATATCTTTTTCATACCCATTTTGAACAATTTCAAAAACAGTATCGGTTAATAACTTTTTATATCTATCACTAAATAGATTTACTAAAAGTTGTTTCTTCTCTTCAAGTGATTTTTTTAAACTTTCAAGGTTTTCAACATCTTTATCTTTATAATCATTCATTCTTTTATTAACTTCATTTGATAAATAATCTATATCTAAATTATCTATAAATTTCTTTAAAGTATGTTTTACTCTTTTCAAAATTGCTTCTTCAAGTGGATCATATGGCATAAAGTGTGATACACATTGTTTATCTTTAGTATCTCTAGTAAATTTATTACAATTGATTGTCCAGTAATCTAATTTATTTCGATAATTAATGGTTAACCCATTACCACATTCTTTACAAATAAATAAGTTTTCTAATAATCTTTTTTCTCTATTTGCCCTAATTTTAGGCATTGTATATTTACCTTTATTATTTATTTCATTAAATGTAGCTTTATCGACAAGCGGTTCATGTGTATTTTCAACAATTATCCAATTAACTTCTGGAACATACACTTTCTTTTTAGATTTATAACTTATTTTAGCTTCTTTATTTTGAACCATATCGCCAGTATATATTCGATTAATTAAAATAGTTTTAACACTCTTAACATTCCATTTATTTAATTTAACTGGTAGATTTTTGTAAGCACTTGGAGTTAGTATTCCTGAATCATTTAATTTATCGGCTATATCACTCATACTCATACCACTTGAAAACCATTCAAAAATATTCCTTACATTATCTGCTGTTTCTGGATCAAGTATTAAATGTCCTTTATCTTCTGGATCTCTCATATAACCATATGATGGTCTACTTCCAATAAAATCACCTGCCATTTTTTTAGAACGAAGAACATCTCTTACTTTATATGAATTCTGTTTACTATAATAATCATTACAAGCAACAATAAATGTTGATGAATCATTACTTGGTTGATTTTTAAAACTATCATAATTTTCCATAACAGATATAAATCTTATTCTATTTTCTGGAAAAAAAGTTTCAATATAATAACCTGTCATTACATGATCCCTTCCTAATCTTGATAAATCCTTAACGATTACCATATTGATTCTCTTATTTCTAATATCTTGAATCATCCTTTTAAACCCTGGTCTATCAAAATTAGTTCCAGAATAACCATCATCTATATATTCTTCTTCTAAAATATAATAATTATTAGCTACAAAAGTTTTTAAAATATTTCTTTGATTAATTACACTTTCACTATCAGATTCAAATTTCTTATCAGTATCCTCTTGTGAAAGTCTTATATATATTCCTACTTTATAAATTGTATTGTTTTCAAAATTTCTATTAAACATTTTCCTCCTTCCTTTTAGTCAGTAATAGGCTCCTTCTAAGACATGTTGATGTTAGCATCATTTTTTAAATTATGCAAATTATCATTAGATATATTTAATGTATAAATTAAATAATCTAAAATAATATCTTGAAAGTTTCTATTATTACTAAAATTTTCTTCTTTTATTTTTAATTGTTTATTTACTAGCATAAAAAAACATACCTCCTATTTAAAAGGTATGCTTAAACTCGATTAATAATTATTTTTTATTAATTATTGTATTTATTTCTTCATATGTAATATTTTCCTTAGAAACAATTAAATCAAATATATCATTTAATGAATCTTTTAATGACTTAATTTTATTTGATAAACTAATAATATTATTTTGATTTGTTGAATTTGTATTACAGTATAAGTCACTAATATTTTTCATTTGGTCTTTTGAAAACTTTGGAATTATTACATCATCCCAATATTTCATTGCTAAACTTCCACCTTGTCCACCAACTGATAAATAATCAAAATAGCCAATTTTTCTTAGATATCTTAAAAAACAACAAACAAATCCACTTTCTATGATATTATGATCTAATTTATTTAAAATTATTCCATGTATATTAGTAATAACTTTCTCATTGTCAACATTACAAAACATTGCACATTTTCCTATAGTACCTTCAGCAGAAAAAACAATATCACCATTTTTTAATACTAGTAAATCATTTTTATTACCCAAATAATTATAAGATGTTACAGTTCCATAATCCGATAAATTAGTTGGTTTAGCAATTTTATAAAAACCATTTATATATTTATTAGATTCAATGCTTTTACCTATACATGAAACTTGTAAATTTTGTCCTCTCGATATTTCATAACCAAAATCATGCAAATTAGAAAATCCATTTTTATAATTTTTTATCAAAGAATTAATATTTTTAAATTCTTCACAATAATACCCTGCATCTGTTCTATTTTTAGCAAATAATTCATTATATTTTGGCAAAGTGTAATTAGAAATATAAGAGTTATTCATTAGCTCATTTTCTATTATTTCAAATATTTTATTTTCGTTAAATTTAATTTGTTTTTCCTTGTTAATAATATCTTTTGTAATGTTTTCTATTATAGAAATAATTTTTGATGCATCTTTACCATTTGGAAAAGGAATAAAACAATCCAAAAACTTAGTTCCTGCATGCCTTATAGTTGCACCACGCGGAACCATCAAATCAAGTTGATTTTTAAAATGATCAGTTTTCATAAATGAAAAAATATAATATTTATTTTCTTTCAATGGTAGCTTATAAAAAGCACTAGCAATCATACAATCTGGATAGTCATCATCTAAAATACAGCATTCTCCTATATTAGAATCTTTTGATATTAGAATATCACCACATTTTAAACTTTGTTGGACAAATGCATTGTAATTCATAAATTCAAATGATTCTTTAGAAGATAAATCAACTATAAAATTATCCCTATTAGCTACTCTAGTTTTAAGAAATTTGTAACTAGAATTTCTCATATAATTATTACTACCAATATCTATTCCATTATCCTTTTTATTTAGTTTTCTCAATAATAAATTTTCTAATTTAAAAGTATTTTTATTTGAATATTCTATCAACTGCAATTGATGAGGTGATAAAACAAAATTATTTTTAATTACATCATTATACTTAATCATAGTTAATCACCCATTTAATCCAAAAATAAATCTTTTAATTTTTCTTCTTGGCCTAAACACCATTTTTTAAAGTCTCTAATTGTATCAGTAAAATCTTCGTCTAATTTTGGATTTCCGTTTTCATCTACTTCAATATTAAAAGTCTTATTATCGATTTTATAAACAGGATTAAAATATTTAACTCGTTTTGATGTTCTAACTTCATATCCGATATTTTTAATATCTTTTACAAAAATCTCATAATTTTCATTTTGAAGTTTTTCCAACTCTTTTTGTTCTGGCTTATATGCTACAATCATTGTTGTATTTACCCCGGTATCAGCAAAAATATCAGGAGGCAAATCAAACAAAGCAACAACTCTCATATGCTTTAAAAGCCATTCTCTTGCTGCATTCCATCTATCAACAGAAGCAATCGAATTAGATAGTATTATACCCATTCTACCATTTACTTTTAAAATTCTATATGCATTTTCAAGAAAAACAAGTCCTAAATCTATCCAATTTCCACTTCTTGCAACATTCCATAATTCATACATTTCTATAATATCCCTATCAGCATCATTTTTAGGCTCATATTTTCTATCTTCACCAAATGGAGGATTTGTTAACACCACATCAAATTCTTTAAGCTTTGTTTCATCTTTCCAATTATTCCAATTTCCATTTTTATGCAATTTTGGATTTAATTCAACTAATTTATCACGATCATCAAATTTCCATATAATAGATCCTTTATCTGGTTTAAAATCAAGTTTTGCATTACCATCTCCATTAAGTAACATATTTAATTGTGCTAAACGAATCATGTCACTATCGTTGTCAACGCCATATAAATTATCGTCTGTTAATTCACCATGAGAATTAACATAAGATACAGATAAGAAATCTGCAATTCCAGATGTTGGATCAATTATTGTTTCACTTCTTTTAGGATTTACTATATTTACTAAAAATTCAATTAAATGTATTGGTGTAATAAATTGTCCTTTATCAGTTTTTGAAAACTCATTGGCAAACTTATAAAATACTAATTGATATAAATCTGTTTTTTCAGATTTTACGAAACTATAATCTTGCAATTGTTCTACTATTTCGCTAATAATTTTAATATGTTCAATTTTTTCCCAAATTATTGTTTCACTAATGGTTCTATTTAAAATATAATGATATTCACGAGAAGCTTCTTTATATAGATTTTTCATTCTTTCAATAAATGCTTGTACATTTTCATCAGCTAATGTATAAAATGTTCTCTCTGAATCTGATATAAAAAATTGCAAACTTTCCATACCTAATCGTTCTAAAGGTTCCTTTTCTTCTTGATTTTTATAGAATTTCAAATACTCTTTCTTACTAGATATAGCATTAACTTTTTGATTTTTTTTCTCATCATATATCTTTAATGCTAAAGTCTGTATCAATATTTCATAGCCTCTAGTATTTTTCATTCCTACTTTATCGATAACCCTCAATATATTGGAAATACCATCTGTTAATTGCTTACTGTAAATTCCACTTATGATTTCCAAATCATCAATAGTTCTTCTTGAACGATCAATATAATATGAATTAATTTTTCTTTGTAATTGATCAAATGTTGGAACTTTATTATAAGAATCAGGTAAATGTAATGATAATTCTTTAATTCCACTATCATCACCTTTTAAATTTAATGATTCGTCAAATCTTAGGAACAAATTATTTTTCTTTTTAAACAGATATAATCTTTCTGCATCATATATAATTCCTATAGCAAAGTTGGTCTCAATCTCTTTTAATGCAGGTTTTAACTGTTGATTATAAACCACTTCAGTTTCTTTAGAATTTTCATTTTTAAATTCAATTACGCAAATCAAATGTTTTCTTAACCAATCTAAATCTCCCTGATTATTGTTTTGATGCCAATTTTTGTATTTTTCAAACCAATCCTTATTATCGAATATTGCTGCATCAAATTTTATTGGTGAAGAATTCTTATTTCCTTTTGGAAATTGTACTTCTTCTCCAATATAATCTTTTGGATACATTCCAGAATTAATTAACGAATATATAAATTGACACCTATAATATTCCTCATTTTTTTCACCTTTTATATTCTTAATCTTGACTTTTTTGTTATAAGTTAAATGCATTGGTACTAATGACTCAAATTCAGTCTGATTTCCATATTTCTTATCAAATTCACCCTTAATAGTAGTAAAACTAATTATTTTATTCTCCATATACAATCACCTATAATTCAATTTTATCATTCACCTTCAGAGATGTCAATGAAAGTATTGAAACTTTTTTATTTTTTTACATATGTAAAGGTAATTAGTTTTAATCAAATTCCTGACACGCACACCCTCCTGCGTTTAAGTGATTAGAAATAACCACAACATCCTTTCCATCTCCATAAAAACTTTTAACCTTATTAACTCTTTCTCTTGGAGACAATGTAACATCTGTATCTCTAGTCATTTTAACAGGTATACCTAGTTCTTTAAATCTATCATACATATATTTACTTATTAACAATGTATAATCCTTTTCTTTTAAATTATTAGCCACTGCTCCTGGATCAGTTCCTCCATGCCCAGGATCAATAACAACGCCTTTTAAAGCCATAAAATCACCTAATTTATTGTATGAAAAAACATGTAAATTGCTAATACATGTTTAATATTTTTATTAGTCTTCAACTTCATAATCATTTTTTATTTGAAAAATTTTCCCTTTTAGCTTTTCATTATTTGCGTCTATATCAAAATCTCTATAATCATATATTTCGTCTTTTCCATATCCTGGTGTTACTGAATGAACTGGATATCCTTTTTTATCTATATCTTCAATTATTTCTTGTAATTCATAACTACTTATATCATCTAGCATTCCATGACCGCTTACATCTATGATAAATGGATATAAATATTCATCATAAATGCTTAATTCTTATATATATCATTTAATTTTGCTTCATTTTTTTAGATAAATTATTTGTATCTATGATTATTGTATTTGTTTCAGCTTCCCATGTAATAGTGTAGCCAAGCAAATCACATAAATCTCGTATCGGCATAAATGCATTTTTATTATTTACGAATACTTTATTTTTGAGTTTTACTGATTCTTCATTTATTACTGCTATGTCGCTATCTAAAACTAATTCTAATTTATTAGAGCCGTCTGTTATTGTTATTCTTCTATTTTGATATTCTAAGTCTAAAGATAATATTTCACATATGTCTTTAATCATATAATTGTTTACTCCATTTAATTTAATGGAACTTCTTTTTAATTCTATTTCTTTGTTATCTATGACAATGCTAGGTTCTTCATTTTCTAGTTTGGCTTGTTCGGCTAATGTTGGTTGGGTTATTGATGAAATTACTTCTATCATCTTTTCACTATATTTTTCTGCGTACTCATTCATGTCACCTGTTGGCCACGGAAACTCTAGTAACATTCCTTCAGCTCCTTCTTTTGTAACCCATCCAGCATAATATCCACTTCCATTACCACCGCAATATGGCATAGGTAATATTTTACTAAACTTATAATATAAATCTGTACTTCCATAATATCCATTTAACCAGCCATGACAATCTACTACATAGGTTGGTTTAATTTTCTTTGTTAAATCTCTAAGTGCTCTTGATTCTACTGCACTAAATGATGAAGTTGTATAATTCCTATCATTGTAATAATTAACATGATAATAGTCAAAATCTCTATTTAAATCTATGCCATTACTTTGACATCTTCCATAACCATTATTAGTTTTTCCTTCATAAGTTCCATCTGGATTAGAACAATTTACAACATAAAGTTCATAGGTTCCAAGTTCATCATAATGTTCTTTATAATATTCTATAATTCTATTTGCTATATCAACAAGTACCTTGCCATCATAATCAAAGGCATCTTCAAAACCATGTATGGCGAAATTCAATAATATTTTTTTGCTTTCAGTAAATTGTTTTTCATTTTCAATATGAAAGCATGTTAAATCACGTCCTAATTCACTTTGTCCATATACGTATTCTTCATAAATATATGGTGTTTCTGTTGTTTTAGCTTTAGCTTTAAAAGATAGTGCTCCAGTTATACTACTTACAGCTAATGTTAATGCAATTATTTTTTCTTTTTTCATATATAACCCACCTATTTAAATGCTTTTTGTACTGCACTCTCATTGTATCATAATTATTTGATTATTCCTAACTATTTATTAACAAATATTATATAAAATATATTTTTATTTATAAAGACTCTCTTTTATCTTTATAAATTAATTTTGACATACAAAAACCTCACTTCTTATTTAAAAAAAATCAAAGTTAAATATAGTAAATTTAATACTGAAATTACACCATTACTTAATTTTATATTAGTAACTTGAAATAAATTATCATATATTAAATATTTTTTAAATAGTTAAAAGTTGTAAAACTGGATAAAGTAATTTATTATATAGAATAATATTATCTATATTAACACTAATATCTTTTTCTATCCTGATACATAAATGTTGTATATTCTTCTTCATTAAATTTATATGGGCTTAATATACAAAATTTATCTATTAATTAAACTCTATTTTCCAAAAATTTATCAACTATATCTGTTAAATCAGTTGTATTTATACCAGTACGATTATATATTTTTAAATTTTTATTTATATTAAAATTATTATAAATTTAAATTTTGAATAGTTTCTTATCTATTTTTCATATGAAGTAATTTCATTTTTTCTTAATTCTTCTATTTCATCTTTTAAATCATAAAAATCATTATGTAATACTACTGGAACATCATTTTCTAACATTTCTATATCTTTAGTAATAATAGAAATATAATAACTAAATAATTTATTATTTAGCGTGTGATTCAATACATCTTTCAAGTTCAAATTTAATACAGTTGTTCTCACATTACATACATTCAAAAGTAAAGTAATACATTGTATTTTTATATAACAAATTAATATTTCATTTAACCAATCTAGCTTTTTTCCTTTATTCCACTTAGCATTTTTTATTATTAAAGTAACTATATCAATTATTTATAATAAAAAATTTTTAATATCTAAAAATGGTTAAGACTCCTTGACTGAACAGTAACATTTAAAATAATATAATGTAAACTTAACATACCAATTTTCGTTTTTATATTTATTAATGCGATAATATAGTATTATTATAGTAGGAGGAAAATAATGAATAATAATAACAATATCAATATCAATAATATTAATTCTTTAGAAGGAGAAATAGAAAATCTATCAAATTATTTTACAAAAAAATCAAAAGAAAATATTAAAAGCTGGTTAATTACTTCATTATTAATCACAATAGTATTTTGTTTTGTTATAGGCATTGCAATATATATTATATCTATAACAAATAAAAATATAGATACAACTAGATTTCCGTTTAATATCAATAGTGAAACATTATTTTCTATGTTTATAATCTTAACAATAGTTGGTGCTTATCTTTATGTATTTCTAACTGCAAGTAAATCAACTGGTATATCATCATTAAAAATAAAAGTGAATGGAAATGAAAGTGAATTAAATAATAAAATGAATGAAATACTTAAGTATTTATATTATAAAGAAAAAACATATAAAGGAAAAAAAGTATTTTATGCATATAAAGAACGTTGGGCATTTAATATTAATATCACTAGTTTAAAAAGATATCTTGAATATTATATCGAAAATGGTGAATTAAGAATAAATGTATGGGCATCAATTTATGGAAAAGAACTTCCAATCGATAATAAAAGAATGGGATTTTATCATAAGAAAGCTTTAGTTTATGATTTAGAATATATTAAAGAAAATATAAATAAATAATTATAAAATTCTTTCAAAACAAATAAGCATAAAATTGATATGCTTATTTTTGTTTGAATTCTAATTTTGCTTGATCACTTTTTTGTTTTTCTATTTCTTCTAAAACTTCTTGTAAAGCAGTTAAAGCTTCATATAATGTTTTTTTATCATTACCCTTCAACATTTTATCTAATTTTTTAGCAGTCTCAACACTTGGAACGACTAATCCTGAAGTCAAACTGGTTTTTTCATGCTTTGAATTAAACATATCATATATCTTTTCAGCATTCTTTTCAATTTCAGAAGAAGCTTTTTTATCATCAAGGTGAAACATACTACTATTTCCATCATCTAAAATTGTATCAGCAGGCATAGCATAATCATAAGGATATATAGTTCCACTTGAAGTATTTAACGAAGTAGTTGATGAAGACAATGCAAGTGTACTTTTAAGAGGGCCAAGAAAGTTAAAAGCTTCAGTTGAACTTTCTAATGTAGAAAAAGTTATAGCACCTTTTATCAAATACTCTGTTATCTCAACTAATGAGGAAGACACAGTACAAGCAGTAGTAGTTGTACCTGTATTAATTGTTAATTTAGTTATTATATCATCATTATTTGTCATTATCTTTACTTTCAAGTCTTAATCTAATTACTTGTTCTTCTCCAATTTTTTTCTCTTCTAACACTTCTTGTAATCCTGTCAACACTTCATATAATGTTTTTTTATCATTACTTCTTAATATCGCTTCTAATTTTTTAGCAATTTCCATATTAGAAACAACTAGCCCTGATACTGATTCTTGTCTTTCATGATTCTTATTAAATGTATCATATATTTGTTCAGCATTTCTTTCTACTTTAGCTACATCAGTATTATTACGTGTATAAATATTACCAGAAGAATCAAATATTTCAGCATCACCAACATGTAATGTATCTGGTTCACCCCTTACTGTACCAGTTAAACATCCAAGACCTATCATTGCCCCAGTAGAACCAATTGGGCCAAAATCAGTAGCTAATTCACCAACACCACTAGTGGACATAGTTGTACCTTTTGTTAATGAAAAAGGTGCTGTGCTTTCATTCGCAGTAGTATGTAGTGAACTTTCAAATAATAATATTACCCCTGCTACACCACCAAATATAGCACCATATGCTAAAGCACTCTCACCTTTATCTTTTAATACTTCTTTTCTTTTTTCTTCTTTATTATTTTTCATATCATCTTCATTCATAACATTTTTCTCCTTTATTATTTCAAATTATCTTTTAATATTATCTTTATTAAAATATAACAATACAATTTCTATATATATATTATAATACTACTCCTTGCTTATTTTCCATACCCATACTTCTTAAAACTGTATTTAAATATTTTGACTTATTCATCATCACTCTTAAATTATCAGCAAGTTTCATCTCATCATCAATAAACACTTTTCCATACTTCATATTCCTATAAAAATCTATAGTTTTCTGATTATAATTTGATATTAATTCACATAGATACATTCTTATATCTTCTCTTTCAGGTACATTATCAACGCTTATCACACTTAATATAACATTATCTATAAGTCTAGCATTTTCACTATTTCTTTCATTATATAATTCTTCAATACTTTTAATACCATTTTCATTAAATACAATTCCTAATATTTTATATTCACTTAATAATTCTGGATATTTTTTTAAATATGAACTAGCATTTCTTAAAAATATATTTAATTTTAAACCAGGTACATTATTTCTATCATATGTAACCTCTAAATTATCATTTAAAAACTCTAATGATTTAATTATTATATCCACTTTCTTATCATCTTTTTTATAACCTGATTTTTCTTTTGCTTTTTTATATCCTTCAAGTGATGCTTTTATTTCTCCAGTAGAAACATCATAATTTCTTGACATTTTTCTTGATAATATTACTCTTTTTACAAGACTCATATTTATATCTATAGCTGGTTGTCTTAATTCATAAAGATATGAAATATATTCAAGTAATGATACAAAATGTTCATAATCACAAAATCCATCTTCTTTAGTTTTTTCAAATGTTTTTATATGCTCTATTTCATGAGCAATTGTTTCATACATATAAAACATTGCATCATCACTACTTAAATTTTTAAATAAATTTAAATTTATTACTACTTCATATTTACCATTTTTTATATTAGGTTTTACATATCCATTTGATTTAACAATTGGAGAATTTATAATTTTAAGAGTTACTCCATCAAATCCTTCTTTTTCTAATTCTTCACTAAATACTTTTTTACAATAATCTTTATTCTTCATCTTTTCTATCCTTTTTTGTAAATGCTAATTTCATTTCTGATTCTTGACTTTCACCTTCACCCAAATCATAATGATCTAAAGTTTCTATATATTCTCTTTTATTCATACTTTTAACTAACATTTCTTGTATTGAATCTAATGATGGACCAACTTCTTCTACACCTTTATTACAACTTTTCAAATAATTTCTAAGTGCTTGTATTTCTCTTATTAATTCTTCTCTATTTACTTTATTGTTTATTATTACTTCTTCTACTTTTTCTTTATCAATATTTGATTTTACTTTATCTATACGTTTTCTCTCTCTTGCTTTTAATTTTTCTTCATGTCTAGTTATTCTAATCCAATTATACCTTTGTAACATTACACAATATGCATCCTTTAATAATAAAGTACTAAGAGCTATAACTGGTACAACCGATGCATTTAATATAATCATAAGTGCAAGTCCAACACTTCCAAATATTAAATTTTTAACATGAATAAATCCATTATAATATAAATATTTTTTAAACTTATCTATAGATACTAAATCTTTACAATCATTAATATGATAATTAATATTTTTCTTTTTATCCTTAATATGTATTAATTTTTCTAACTTAAATGCTAAATTTCTAAAATGTTTAACACCAAGTGCATTATAAATTTTTAATTCTAAATCTTCTCCCTTTTTCTTTTCCATAATTCCCCTTCTTTAGTAATTGCATATTATACAGCACAGATATCTAAAAATCAATCAAAATAGCGAAATATTATTTCTTTTCTAACGATAAAGTACTACTATTATCAAATAACTCAATATAACTATTAATTTTATTTCTATATAATGTTAATACTTTTCTAATAGATTCTATTACTTCAAGTTCACTAATTCCTAAAATTCTTGATATATCTTTCACATTATAATATTTACCATTTATATAACCATCTTAAGTGAAAAAATAACACACTCCCTATTAGAAAGTTCATACATATATTCAGGTATATTTAAATTTCTTAAAAATTCTAATAATTTTCATACGTCTATCAAGTGTTCCTGAAGTAATAATAATCGATAAATCTTCACCAAATCTTTGAGCAAGTGCTTCTTGATTCATACGTTCAGAGTCAAAACCATAAGCTAGCATTATCATTTCTTTTTCAATAGGAGGTAAATCATCAATTATTTGTCTTAACACTCTATTAAATTCTTCCTTTTCATACTTTTCCATAAAATTAGAATTTTTATCTTCTAGAGTATCCAAAATTTTTTATCGTCCTCACAACTAGATATAGTCTCATCTAAACTTATATTATTAGCATGCTTTTTATTCCTTTGTAAAAACATTAATATTTTATTTTCTACACATCTAGAAGCATAAGTAAAAAATATTATTCCTCTATCTAGCCATAAGTATCAACTGCTCGATTTGTTTAAATAATCTCTCAGTTTCTTCTAATTCCAATGAACTAGGTATATCAACTATAAATTCTACTTTCGTCGTTTAATTTTCCCTTCAGTAATAAATTGTCTATATGATAACATTAATTATAAGCTTTTTCAACAAAAATAAAAAAGCATTTATTTCTAAATACTTATTTTATATTTGCTTAATCTTATGTGTTTTTCATTTGATTCTTTAGTTGTTAATATCATTTTATGTAGATTTATTATAATAGCATTTAGTGTATTAACTATATCTTCAATGTTATCACTTGGTATATTAATACTAAATGCCGGTTCTGGTCTTACACTATAACTTCTTAATTCTTTTACTAGAGAGTTTATTTCATTTAATAAAACGTTTATTATTCTGCTTTCTTGAAAGTCATTTCTATAGAGTGATTCTAGTATTCTATAAAGTTCGAAATTTACTAAGTCTCTATCTAACTTTCCACCGCTTAATTCTTTTAGCAATTTATTTTTATTATCAATTAGAGCCAGTTTTTCTTCTTCTAATGAAGTATTACGTATACTTTCTAGTATTGGATGTAGTCTTATTCTGAAATTTGTTTCATATTCTTTTAATGTTTTGAATCCCAAATTTTTAGAAGTTCTTAGAGTAATTTCTTTACTTAATGTATTCATATATTCTAAGTATGATTTTACTTTATCTCTATCATTTCTTAATTCCTCAAAAATTCTTTGTTTAAATTCTTCTTGTTTTTTAGGATCACTACTTAGTTTTGGTAATACTTCATTACTTAATTTTTGTATATCTTTTAATAATTCATTATTTGTTTCTATTTGCCTTCCGTCTAAAGTATCTATTAAACTATCTATAAATTTTAATATATTGTAATATTCTTTAGATGATTCAGTACTTCTTTTTATTTTATCAAGAATTCTATTTAAATCAGATATTAGTTTTAAATGTAATCCTTCTTCAGTATATACTTGTAAACCACTACTAGTTTCTAAAGAATCTATGTCTTTATTATATTTATCAATTAAGTTCTTTATAACTTGATTTACATCTTCAGTACCGTGATAATATTCAGCATAAACGCTAATTTCATTTATTAATGCAGTTAGCGTGTCTTCTTGTTTTACTTCAAACAATATCCTTTTAGGTATTTGATTTAGAATTGCTTCTTTAACAAAGTTATTTTCTAAATACTTGCGAACTTGGCTTTCATTATATGATAATTCTCTTTTAATAGGAGCTACTTTTGGGTATAATATTGGTCTTCTACGAGGATGTGGGTTGTATATTATTCCACATACTGGTAAAGTTGTACACATTAGTTCTTTGTTTTTAGTATCTACATACCATCTTAAAGGTTCAACTTTATAAATTCTTTCAGCATACCCTTTTGCTTTATAAGTTATATACTTTTCACCCTCTACTTCATATTCTTTAAATTTTTTAGTTTCCACTACACGAACTTTTTGGGTTGAATATTTACTTTCCGTTGAAAATGGACTATCCTCCCATTTAAAATGATTGTCTACTGGCAATGTATATGAGTTTCCTGTGTATGTTTTATCTTTTTCTTTAATTGAATCTATTATAGTTTGGTCTTCTATTTCTGTAGCTGGAAAAAAACCTAATTCTACTATATTAGATTCATCTATGTTTTTGCATATACTATTAAATTCATCTTCAGGTAGTTTTATTATTGGTAAAAGAAATTCATACCAAGTAGCTCGATGACATACTATATTACTACGACAATAACCTTGATTTGTTACGTCCTTTTGATCAGGATTCCTATTTACAGCCATTATTATTGGATTGCTAAAAGTATCTTTATCTAAAAATAATGATAAAGATGTTCTTTCTACGTCGTTAATATGTTCTGATACAAATGATGGTGGTCCATCTAACTCATCAATGTATGGTAATCTTATACTCACATTTTTCATAATTTTTATTCCCCTTTTTAAAATTGTTCTATATTATAACATAATTTATCCTAAAAGTAAAATGCAATTTGCTATCTTTATTACTTAAATAGCATAATGTAACTTTTATATTTTAATGTTACTTAAATAAAAAAGAAACTTAAATCAATAAGTCTCTTAAATTGTTAATAAGTTGTTAATCTATCTTACGTCCACCCCACTCAACAATAGTAAATCCATTTCTTAGGACTTTTTCTAACTTTTGTTCTTTGATATTTACCTTTTTATCAAGTGGTTTATAATCCATAATAATTCTTATTAATGTATCAGGATTTTCACTAAATTCTAAAGGCATATATTTATTTACTTCTTCTAAGCATCTAAATCTTATATAATTATATTTATTATTTTCAAGTTTATCTATCCAATAAATGATAAATTCATTGATTTCCCTTTCATTTAGTCCTAAATACTCTAACTTTTCTTCTAGAAATTTAACTGTATCTTTTCCTTCAACAATAAATCCTTCGTTCATATTTATTTCACTATTATCAATTGCTTCCCAATATAATGCATAATAATTTCTATTTGTTTTATAATCATAAATATTACCATTAGTATCAACATGAATATTCCAACTACCACTATATTTAGGATAAGTATGTGTAAGTAACTTATCATTTTTAAGTTTAATTGTTAAATCCATTTCTTTAGTTGGATAAACATACATAATTGGCTTATAAGCTATATCAGAATCACATTCTTCAGTGCTTACTACCTTATAGTATGCTTTTATTTCATTAATATTTTCATTATCACTAACAGGTATTTCAAATGTTTTATCATGCGGAGCACATACACCACAAGAATATCTAAAATCAAAATAAAGATTTAAATTATTATTGCTATCTACTTCTTTTTTAACAAATTCTATTTTTTCATTACAATCATCAACACTAGGTATAGTAAATAATATATATTTAACACCATCTTCTTTTGTCTTATATTCAGTCTTATACTGAATTTCACTTGATTCAAAAGTACCATACTTAGTTTTAAAAATATCAGTTTTTCTATTTATAAGTATATAATATATTATTGTTGAAATGATTAATACAAATACAATAACAAATATAAATATTTTTACATTATTATTCTTTTCTATTTTTTTAATAGTTTTATTATTATTTTTTCTTTCTCTACTTTCTTTTTTATTATTTTTCATACACACCTTCCCACCTTAATAATAGCACATGTAAAATAAAAAGACACTAATTTTTTCTCGTTAGTGTCAATCCATTTCCTTCTTCTAAAAGTCTTAATTCTCTTTCTTTAAGTTCATTTTGTTTTTCTATTGCTAGTGTTAATCTTTCAAGTATTTTAGCATTTTCATTAAACTCTTTCAATGCATATTTAAGTCCATCTGTATTCTTTAAAGCAATAGTAAGAGCTCTCATTATTTCATCACTATATGACATATTATACCTTCCTTTGTGTGATGTATAATACTATTTATAAATATGTTTGTCAAATATTAAGCAATAATTCTTTTCTTTTTAGTAACAATATTATTTATTATGATAAACAATATTGAAAATAATAATATTATAATCGTATTAATAAATATCCCATGAAGATTACTTATGTTAATAACTTCTAAACTTTTTAATATTTCGTTATTATTTATAAAATAATATGTTGGTAAAATGTGAGCAATTTTTATTACTGAACTTGGTAACATTTCAGGTGGTATAAATGCTCCACATAAGAATGCAGAACCAAGTGCGACTACATTAACTATTCCACTTACTGCAACTTTACTATAACATAGAGAACTTATTAAAAGTGATAAAGTTAAACAGCAAAAAGTAAATATAAATTCATTTCCAATAAACAATAGTCCTCTTAATGTGAATAATTCACTACCAAGTATTGCAAATCCAAGTATCGTATAAAGAAGCCATACTACTAAAGCATACACTGAACTAGCGAGCAATAATAGTCTATTATGTTCTTTATAATTCATACTACTTATGATAATTCTCTTGTTAACAGATTGTTCATGAAAACTAGTTATTACTAAACAAATAATATATATAGTTACTGCCATTATACTATAACTTGCAAAATTGAAATATCTTGATACTTTTGTTAATTTATCAGTATTTAACTTTGAAACAATTTCAACATTAGTTTTATCTTTCAAACTTTCATTTATATTATTTATAAGTTCGCTTTCACTTATATTAGTTTTCAAATATATATTTTGTGTTTCAACATATCTACTTAACATCATTTCTGCTAAGGCTGCATCATAAGTATCTACTTTCTTAATTTCAAGTTCAACATCTTTATCATTTAGAGTATCTATTCCATAATTCTTTGGTATATATATTATATAACTAATATCTCTATAGAATAATGCATCATCTCTTGCTTCTTCATTATCATTTACACTGACTATATTAGCATTATCACTCATATATTTAACAAGATTCTTTGTTATCTCGCTGTCTTTATCATTATTTACAATTAATATGTCTGGTTTAGTTGAAGTAAAGTCTACTCCTGTGTCATTAGTAGTCATATTAATTCCACCAAATACTATTAACATGACAGTATATAATATAATTGTTCCTTTATACTTATTAATTACTTTCCAAAATGTACTAAATACTGTCATATCTCTGTCTCCTTAAACTACTATAAGAAATTAATAACATTACCACACTAAACACTAATAAACTTATAACATTAAAATAATATCTATTAAATGTATCATAATAATATAATGAATAGAATCCATCTGTTATCATACTCGCTGGATTAATAAGATTTAACACTCTTACATTTTTATCAATAATATATTTCATAGTTATACCCATCATACCAGACATAAAACACATAAGCATAGTTATACCAACAAGTATACCAGTTTTAGCATTCTCATTTGTTTTAATTAACGAGGAAACAAGAACGCCTAATGATAATCCAGCAAAAGAACCAGTAAGCATTAATAATATTACTTTATCAATATTATTACCATAATCTACTTTTAATACAAATATTGTATATATAAATAATATAAATATACCAACTACTTGAATTATATAACTTGATATTAAACTACTTATAAGTAATGATGATTTCTTTATACCAGATACTGATATTCTCTTACCAACACTATTCATATTAGGAAGAATATAATTAATAATATACATAGATAACATAGAACCATATAAACATGACATAGCAATTAATGTATAAAATTCTATCATAGTATAACTTAAATTACTTCTTGATATATCTTTAAACTTTGCTTTAGAATTATTCATAATGTTGTTTGCTAAAGAAACTATTTCTTCATAATTAACCATATAATTATTATTTTCAAGTTCTTTAGTTATTATATTCGTAAGTATTACTTTCTTACTTTGTACTTCATCTATCACATATTTAGTAACAGTTTCATTAATACCACTCTTATTTACACTAACACTTATATCATCATCATTAAACAAAATACATGCACTTACTTTTTCTTCTTCAAGTAATTTTTTACATTCATTAAGAGAAGTATATCTAGTATTAAACATATAGTTTTCACTATTTTTATCACTTAATTCTTGAAAAGTATTCTTGAAAACTATATCATTATTAAAATTATCATTATCAACAATAGCTATATCAATAATATCTAATTTTTCACTATTTTCTATATCACTAAAAGCCATCTTAAAAAATGTACCTAATATTATTGGAAAGGCAAATGTCCAAAATATTAATGCTTTACTTCTAAATAATGTCTTAAGTGAATATTTTAAATTATGTAAGAACATTAATCTCTTAAATCCTTTCCAGTTAACTCTAAGAATACATCATTTAAAGTAGGTCTTTCTACAAATATTTTATTATAATTAACTTTTTTACTTTTTAAATAATCAATAAGTTCGTTAATGTTATTTTTGCCTTTCTTATATATCACTACTAAATTATTTCTATCATATGTAACATCATCAACATTCTTAAATTCTCTTATCTCATTAATTATTTCTTCATTTAATGAATCTATTTCTAATGTTATTTTTTCTTCTATTTTAGTCATTTCTTTAAGTTGTTCTTTAGTACCTTCAGCAATAATTTTACCTTTATCAAGTATAATAATTCTATCACATAATATTTCTGCTTCTTCCATATAATGAGTTGTATATACTATAGTTGCTCCTTTATCTCTTAACATTTTAATTCCATCAAGTATATTATTTCTACTTTGTGGATCTACTGCAACAGTTGGTTCATCTAAAAATATTAGTTTAGGTTTATGAGCAATACCACATGCTATATTAAGGCGTCTTAAAAGTCCACCTGATAATTGTTTAGGATAGAATTTTTTATAGTTTTCAAGTCCTACTAGCTTTATCGCATCTTCTACACATTTACTTCTCTTATTTTTATCAGTTATATAAAGTCCACAAAAATAATCTATATTTTCTAGTACTGTTAATTCATTAAAAACAGCAACTTCTTGAAATATAACACCTATATCTCTTTTTAAATCATATGAATCAGGTTTCATTTCTTTATTAAATATCTTAATAGTTCCACTTTCATATTTCAAAAGAGATAATATTGAGTTAATTGTAGTTGATTTGCCACTTCCATTTGGTCCTAAAAGTCCTAATATTTCACCTTTATATACATCAAATGATAAATCATCTACTGCTTTTAAGTTTTTATATGACTTTGTTAAATTTTTAATTTCAATTACTTTTTCCATATATTCCTTTCTACTTAATGTCAACTCCGCCGAAAACACAATTACAATTTACATATATTGTATGTTTGCCATCATTATTTTTTCTCTTGTTTTCAGCACCACCAAAGAATGAAGCAGAACTTATTACTACTTTAACGTCCTCTGGTACGATTATATCTATACCACCAAATACAGCATTACAATTAATAAGAACATCATCTTTAATTTTAACATTTCTTAAATCACAGTCAACACCACCAAATACAGCAGTTAAAGTTGTTCCTTTAAATTCATCTTTATCAAATGATACCTTTTGCCCACTGAAAACTGCTACATGTTCACCTACAGTATTCATACTTACTTTTTCACTAATCTTATTTCTAAATATAATTGAAAATCCAAATACTATTAACACTATTGGTAATAATAATTTCCAGAATAAATTATAATCCATTATACCTCTACTACAAAGTAATAAAAGAACTCCTACACTAAACATTATAATAGACCATGTCTTATCTTTCTCACTAATTATTCCTGATATACTTGGTATTATTATAAATAATGTCCACCATCCTTTAAAAAATATATTTACTGTTAATATTCCAGTTAATTTTAATATTAGAGCTACTCCAACTAGTATTAAAGCTGAACCCCACAAAATGTCTTTCTTATTCATTTATATTTCCTTCTTTCTTTTCTATTTCTATTAACGCATTAAATTCTTCTGTTAATAAATCACTTATTTCTTTTTTAGATATTTTAATCGCATTAGTCGCTATTAAAGATGCAAGTCCATGAGTAAATATCCACATCTTGTAATGAAATGTCTTAATTTCATTATCTTTTACTTTACCGCTTTCTTTTATAAACATAGAAATCTTTTTAAAATTCTCATCATCGTCAGGTAAATATTTATCATTAGTCATAAATAATATTTTAAATAATTCTTTCTCATTACAAGCAAAATCAATATAATTTATACCTGTCTTTTTATATTCAGGTATCTTTTCATCTCTTTTTGTAAAAATATAATCATAAAAGTATTGCCATATCTTTTTAATAAGTTCACTATTCATTTCTTGAACATCCCTAAACTGATAATATATTGGTCTTATAGAACAATTTAATCTTTTGGCAATCTCTCTATTACTTACTTTATCAAGTCCTGATGTTTTAGCTATTTGAAAAGCAGCATTTAATATCATATCTTTACTTATTTTAGTAACAGTAGGTATATTATCATCTCCTTTCTGTATCTATTGATATTGTATCACAAGATACAATATCTTTAAAGAAAAAGATTTTATATTTAATTTAAATTTTTAATTAATATAAAATCCCATTTATAATTTCTCTGTCAAATTTTATTTTCTATTCAAATTTGTTTTAGTTCTCTAATTAATTTCGCCTTGCTCTAATTTACATGTACTTTATATATTATCCCAATCGGAAAGCTGGCGAAACGACGTTTGTAGCATTAGCATGGTCGTCACTCCAATCGCCGTTTTCGATCACAATGTAGAAATAGTTGTTAGTGTTGGAACTAGGCGTACGAAGCCACCAAGCACTAGCTCCGTTTTTCTTTATTGCTCCACTATAACTATTTGTACTTGTTCCTAAATTTTTATAATAGTCTA